>JBFMGV010000098.1:0-32939 GCA_040752615.1 Pseudomonadota bacterium
TCAACAAGCTCAAGCACTTCAGACGCTTCGCCACCCGATACGACAGGCTCGTCAGCCACTACGCCGCCTTCGTCCACATCGCCGCCGCCATGATCTGGATGCGCTGAATGTCGATTCTACCTAGGCCAGTCCGAATTCGCGCATGGCCGGCACGAAGTTGACGTTGTCGTGGTTGTCGCGCGTCAGCTTGATCAGGACGAAGCGTTGCAACTCCGACAGTCGGCGCCACTGGCCCTCGGTGGGCGGCGCGACACCGACCGTGCGGGCATAGTCCGTGACAACCGGCGGAGTGTCGCCCCCGCTCTCCCAGAGCGCGTCCGGAACCTCGGGCAGAGGGCGCGCGTCCTCGCCCGCCCGCAAGGTGACCAACGCGACCAGCCGATCGCGGTAGGCCCGCACCTCGCCATCCGTGGCGCAAGGCAGGTTCAGCAGTTCGCGCCGATCCTCGGTCGTGAAGCGGCTCCACTGGCGCAGGGTCAGCTTGATGCCGCTGCGGTCCAGCTTCAGGCGCACCGCCATCGGGATGCAGCGCAGGCTGGCCACGAAGTCGTCCTCGAAGGCGAAGAGGTGATTGTCGTTCATGCCCGGACTCCGCGAAGGGGGACGGGCTCGGCCATCACATCGGCCTGCGCCGTGACCTCGCCGACGATGAGCACCACAGGCCCGTCGAACCCGGCCGTGGCGACGGCGACGCCGAGATCGCCGACGGTTCCGGACAGGACGCGGGCGTCGGGCCGTCCGGCGTTCTCCACCGCCAGGGCGGGCGTGGCGGCCGGGCGGCCGTGCGCCATCAACTGGCCCAGCGCGGCTTCCAGTCGGTCGCGGCCCATGTACAGCGCCACGGTGGTCTGAGCGTCGGCGGCCTGCGCCCAGCCGGCGTCGACCAGCGCGCCCTCCTTGGTGGTCGCCGTGGCGACCAGCAGCCGCCGGGCCTCACCGCGATGGGTGAGCGGGAAGCCGAACTGGGCCGCCGCGGCGCTGGCGGCCGTGACGCCCGGTACGACCTCGGTCGCGATCCCGTGGCGTTGGAGGAACGCCGCCTCCTCGCCGACCCGTCCGAAGATGGACGGATCGCCGCCCTTGAGCCGCACGACGTTCAGGCCCCGCCGGGCCAGACGCAGCATCAGGCGGTTGATGGTCTCCTGCTTCAGGCTGGGGCGGCCCGCGCGCTTGCCGGTCTGGATCTTCAGGCAGGCGGCGGGCGCCAGCGCGATCACCTCGTCGCTGATCAGGGCGTCGTAGAGCAGCGCCTCGGCGCCCTCGATGGCCCTCAATGCGCGCACCGTCAGCAGGTCCGCGGCGCCCGGCCCGGCTCCCACCAATCGGACACGACCGAACTCACGCGGCATGGCGCACCTCCCTGGCGGCAATCATCCTGGCGATCTCGGGACGGCACGAGCCGCAGCTGGTCCCTGCCCCCGTCGCCTCGCCCACGGCGTCCACGCTGGCGCAGCCCCCGGCGATGGCGGTCTCGATGCGCGAGGCCCGGACGTTGCGGCAAGCGCAGACCGTGGGGCCGGTGTCGACCTGGCGACCGGGCGCGCGACCGATCAGCAGCGCCGCACGATCGGCGGCGCTCAACGCCTGGACGGCGAAGAGTTCGGCCAGCCAATCCCGAGGCGGCAGACGGCCCGCGGTGGTGAAGAAGATGACGCGGTCCAGACGATCGCCATCGAGCCAGGCCGCCCGCACGGCGCCGGTGGCCGGATCCTCGAAACGCAGGACGTCGCCGCCGCGCCGCGCCAGCGCCTTCAGCACCAGAGCCCGCTCGCGGGCGTCGCCCCGGCCGGCGAACTCGTGCAACTGGCAGGCATCCTGCGGGATGCGGCGCCAGACGAGATCGGCGCCGGTCGGAGGCGCATGCTCCTCACGCGACAGGAAGAAGCCCCGCCAGGTCTCGCGGTAGGCGCGCACCCGGGCGGGCGTGTGCTTGAACTCCGGTTGCCCCGAGCGCGGATCGACCTTGGGCGCCACCAGCGGATTCACGCGGCCGGACGGCGCGAACGCCTCGGTCCAGTGCATGGGCATGAAGATCGCGCCCGGCCGCTGGCGATCACTGAGACGGGCGGCGACGACGGCCTCGCCATGGTGGGTCTGCACGCGGGTCAACGCGCCTTCGACGATGCCCAAGGGCTCGGCGTCCGCCGGGTGGATCTCGACATAGGGCTCGGGCGCGTGGCGGCAGAGTTCGGGGGCCAGGCCCGTGCGGGTCATGGTGTGCCAATGGTCCCTGACCCGGCCCGTGTTCAGCGACATCGGGAAGACCCCGTTGGTGGCCTCCGCCGGCCCGCGCGCGGCGACCGGGACCATGCGCGCGCGGCCGTCCGGGGTCTGGAAGCGGCCGTCGGTGAAGAGGCGCGGCGTTCCGCCCTCGCGCGTCACCGGCCATTGCACCGGCTCGAGATCCTCGTAGGCCTCGGGCGTGATCCCCGCGAGCGGCCCCAGGTCCAGCAACCTCGCCTGGTTCTCATAGGTCGTCAGGCGGGCCCACTCACGGAACACCTGGGCGGGCATGCGCCAGCCGAAGCCGTCCCCGAAACCCATCGCCGTCGCCACGTCGGCCACGATGCGCCAATCGGCCCGCGCCTCGCCGGGCGGCGGGAACAGGCGGCGTTGACGGCTGATCCGGCGCTCGGAATTGGTGACCGTGCCGTCCTTCTCGCCCCAGGCCAGGGCCGGCAACCGCACGTCGGCGAAGGCGGCGGTGTCCGTCTTGGCCATGACGTCCGAGACGACGACGAAGGGGCACTCGGCCAGGGCCGCCCGGATGCGGCCGGCGTCCGGCAGACTGACCACCGGATTGGTCGCCATGATCCAGATGGCCTTGATGCGCCCGTCCAACACGGCGTCGAACATGTCGATCGCCTTCAGACCCGGGCGCTCGACCATGCGCGGCGCGCCCCAGAAACGGCCGACGCGGGCGCGCGACGGCTCGTCGAAGTCCATGTGGGCGGCCAGGGTGGTGGCCATGCCGCCGGTCTCGCGGCCGCCCATGGCGTTGGGCTGTCCCGTGATCGAGAACGGACATGCGCCGGGCTTTCCGATCCGGCCCGTGGCGAGGTGGACATTCAGGATAGCCGAACCCTTCGCCACCCCCTGGCTCGACTGGTTGGCGCCCATGGAGAACAGGCTGACCGTCCTCGGCGTCTCGGCGAACAGGCCGTAGAAGCGTTCGAGGTCGGCCTGGGCCACGCCGCAGTCGGCCGCGACGGCCGAAGGCGACTGGTCGGCCTGCGCCAGCTCGGCTTCGACATCGGCGAAGCCCGACACATGTTCGGCGATGTAGGCGTGATCGATCGCGCCCCGGCGGATGAGGTCGGCCAGAAGGCCGTTCCACAGGCGCACGTCACTCTGCGGCGCGAGGGCCAGGTGCAAGTCGGCCGCATCGGCGGTGTCGGTCCGGCGCGGGTCGATCACCACATGTCGCTGGCCCCTGGCGCGCGCGGCCTCCATGCGCCGGTACAGCACCGGATGGGTCCAGGCGGCATTGTGCCCGGAGAAGACGACCAGGTCGGCGAGTTCCAGGTCCTCGTAGCAACCCGGAACCAGGTCCGCCCCGAACGCCAGCTTGTGCGCCACCACCGCCGAGGCCATGCAGAGCCGCGAGTTGGTGTCGATGTTGCCCGAGCCGATGAAGCCCTTCATCAGCTTGTTGGCCGCGTAGTAGTCCTCGGTGAGCAACTGGCCAGATACGTAGAAGGCTACCGAGTCCGGGCCGTGCCGGGCGATGGTCTCCTTGAAGCGCTTGGCGACCAGGTTCGTCGCCTCGGGCCAGGTGACCCGACGCTCCCCGATCATCGGCGCCAGCAGCCGCCCCTCCAGACCGACCGTGGAGCCCAGGGCCGAGCCCTTGGAGCACAGCCGTCCGAAGTTGGCGGGATGCGCCTCGTCGCCCCGCACCGCGAGCGCGCGGCCCTCCGGCGCCGCGGAGACCCCGCAGCCCACACCGCAGTAGGGGCAGGCGGTCCGCGTCACGGCGTCAGACCCGCCCCAGCAGGAGGCGGCCGTCACGAACCTCCAGCGGGACGACGGGCGTACAGCCCTTGCCCCGGTCCGCCCCCATCGGTTCGCCCGACGCCAGTTCGATGTTCCAGCCGTGCAGCGGGCAGGTCACGGCATGGCCGTGCACGATGCCCTGGCTGAGCGGCCCCCCCTTGTGGGGGCACTTGTCCTTCAGCGCGAAGAGGCGACCATCGCCGGTGCGGAAGATGGCCACGTCGCCGTCGGGCGTCGGCACGCGCCGCGCGCCGCGGATCGGCACGTCGGTGACCGCGCCGACGTCGGTCCAAGAATGGGGGGTCCAGGCGATGGGATCTCGGACGAGCGCGTTCATGCGGGTTCGAACTCCATTCGGCGGCTCAGCGGGTTGAATTCGTGGTGGTCACGGCCCGCCACGCGCTCCGCCCAGGGGTCGATGCGATAGAAGCGCTGCGAGAAGGCGAAGCGGTCGTAGAGCGCGCGGCGCTCGTCCGGGTCCTCGACGGCGGCCTTGATCGCGTCGAGGCCGACTCGATCCATCCACTTGTAGATCCGCTCCAGGTACCAGCCCTGCTCCCGGTACATCTGCATGATGGCGCAGATGGTCCAGACGGCCTCGTCCTGGGTCGCCACCTTGGTGACGATCTCGGTCCCCTTGATGTGCAGCCCCGCCGCGCCGCCGGCGTGGATCTCGTAGCCGCTGTCGACGCAGATCACGCCGATGTCCTTGCATGTGGACTCCGCGCAGTTCCGCGGACAGCCCGAGACCGCCAGCTTCACCTTGGCCGGCGACCACGAGCCCCACATGAACTTCTCCAGCCGCACGCCGAGCCCGGTGGAATCCTGGGTCCCGAAGCGGCACCATTCCGAGCCGACGCAGGTCTTCACGGTCCTGAGGCCCTTGGCGTAGGCGTGGCCGGAGACCAGCCCCGCGGCGTTGAGGTCGGCCCAGACCGCCGGCAGGTCGTCCTTCTTCACGCCCAGCAGGTCGACCCGCTGGCCGCCGGTGACCTTGACCGTCGGGATGGCGAACTTGTCGACCACGTCGGCGATCGCCCGCAGTTCGGCGGCCGAGGTGACCCCGCCCCACATCCGCGGCACGACCGAATAGGTGCCGTCCTTCTGGATGTTGGCGTGAACCCGCTCGTTGATGAACCGCGACTGCTTGTCGTCGCGGTACTCCGCCGGCCAGGCGCAGATCAGGTAGTAGTTCAGGGCCGGGCGGCAGGACGCGCAGCCGTCCGGCGTCGCCCATTCCAACGCCTGCATGACCGCCGGGATCGACTTCAGGTCCTCGGCCACGATGCGGCGGCGGACCTCGTCGTGACCCTTGGCCGTGCACCCGCAGACCGGCTTGGGACCCGTCTGGGCCTGGAAGGCGTCGCCCAGACTGAGCTTGAGCAGCTTCTCCACAAGGGGCGTGCAGGTGCCGCACGAGGCCGAGGCCTTGGTGACGGCGCGCACGCTCTCCAGCGTGGTCAGCCCCTGGTCGGCGATCGCCGAGGTGATCTGCCCCTTGCACACGCCGTTGCAGCCGCAGACCTCGGCCGTGTCGGCCATGGCGGCAACGGCGGCGCTAGGGTCCAGGCCCCGAAGGCCCTCCGTCGCTGCCTGGCCGAACACCAGGGTCTCGCGGAAGTCGGCGACGCTTTCGCCCGACCGCATCAGGTCGAAGTACCAGCCGCCGTCCGCCGCATCACCGAACAGCACCGCGCCGGCGACCTTGCCGTCCTCCAGCACGATGCGTTTGTAGACGCCGCGCCCGGCGTCGCGGAACACGATGTCCTCGCACCCGGGTCCGCCGGTGTGCTTGCCGGCCGAGAAGACGTCGACGCCCGAGACCTTCAGCCGGGTCGACAGGCTGGAGCCCGCGTAGGCCCCCTCCCCGCCCGTCAGGGTCTCGGCGAGGGTGCGGCACATCTCCCAGATCGGCGCGACGAGGCCATAACACTGGCCCCGATGCTCCAGGCATTCGCCGATGGCGAAGATGTCGGGGTCGGACGTCCGCAGCGCGTCGTCGACGACCACGCCACGGTTCACGTCAAGGCCCGAGGCTTTCGCCAGGGCGCTGTTCGGGCGGATGCCGACCGCCATCACCAGGAGATCGCAGTCCAGCACCCGCCCGTCCTTCAGGCGCAGTCCGCCGACCCGACCGTCCTTACCAACGATCTCCTCGGACTGGGCCTCCAGGACCGTGTCGACGCCCTTGGCCGACAGCGCCTCGGTGAGGAGGAAGCCGGCGGAAGCGTCCAGTTGGCGCTCCATGAGCACGTCCATCAGGTGGACGACCGTGGAGGCCATGCCGCGCTTCGAGAGGCCATAGGCCGCCTCGATCCCCAGCAGGCCGCCGCCGATCACCACCGCCTTGGCCCCCGGCCTCGACGACGCGGCGACCATCGCCTCCACGTCGTCCAGATCGCGGAAGGTCACGACACCCGGCAGGTCGGCGCCGGGCAGCGGCAGGCGGATGGGGTCCGAGCCCGTGGCCAGGATCAGCTTGTCGTACGGCTCGGCGTAGGCGTCCTCGCACCAGACCACCTTGCCCGCGCGGTCGATGGCGGTGACCCGCCGGCCGCTGTGCAGGGTGATGCCGTTGTCGCGGTACCAGGCCTCATCGTTGATGATGATGTCCTCGTACGCCTTCTCACCCGCCAGTACCGGCGACAGCATGATCCGGTCGTAGTTCACCCGCGGCTCGGCGCCGAAGATGGCGATCTCGTACCGGTCCGGATCCCGCTTGAGGATCTCCTGCACCGCCCGGCAGCCGGCCATGCCGTTGCCGATGACGACAAGCTTTTCCCTGGTCATGTGGCGGACCTCAGAGCCGGAGGGCGGAGGCGGCGGCGCCGGCCAGTTCGGGCCAGGTCTTCCGCCAGCGGGCCTTCACGCCGGTCAGGCCGGCCAGCGCGATCAAGGAGAGGACGGCGAAGGCGAGCAGGCCGCCCTGGTAGCTGCCGGTGACCTGCTTGGCCCAGCCGAGGCTGGAGGCCAGGTAGAAGCCGCCGATGCCGCCGGTCATGCCGACCAGGCCGGTGACGACGCCGATCTCCTTGCCGAACCGCTGCGGCGCCAGCTGGAACACCGCCCCGTTGCCCGCACCCAGAGCCATCATCGAGAAGGCCATGAGACCCAGCGCCACCCAGGGGCTGGCGTAGTGGAAGCTGACCAGCGCCAGGCCCAGGGCCGCCAGGACGTAGACCACCGACAGGGTCTTCACCCCGCCGAACCGATCGGCCAGCGCCCCACCCACCGGGCGGATGAACGAGCCCGCGAAGACGCAGCCCGCGGTGAAGAAGCCCGCGATGACGGCCGGCAGCCCGTACTCGGCGTTGAAGTAGATGGTGAGCGACGACGACAGGCCCACGAAGCCGCCGAAGGTCACGCCGTAGAGGCCCATCAGCCACCAGGCGTCCTTGGTCTTCAGCACACTCATGTACTCGGCCAGGGTCTTGGGCGGCGGACGGTTCGGCGCATCCTTGGCGAAGATCAGGTAGACCACGAAGGCGATCGCCAGCGGCAGGGCGGCGAGACCGATGACGTTCTGCCAGCCGTAGAGCTGGGCCAGGCCCGGCGCGAACAGCGCGGCCAGGGCGGTACCCGAGTTGCCGGCGCCGGCGATGCCCAGGGCCAGGCCCTGGTGTTCCGGCGGATACCAGCGCGAGGCCAGCGGCAGGGCCACGGCGAACGAGGCGCCGGCGACGCCGAGCACGAGCCCCAGGATCAGGACGTGGTTGTAGTCGCTGACGCCCAGCATCCAGGCGACGAGCAGGCCCGCCAGCACGATCAGCTGGCCGATGACGCCCGTCTTCTTGGGGCCGATGTGGTCGACCATCAGACCCGCGAACAGGCGCAGGATGGCGCCCGACAGCACAGGGACAGCGACCATGAACCCCTTCTGGGCGGGCGAGAGCCCGAAGTCCTTGGCGATAGCCACGCCCAACGGGCCCAGCATCACCCAGGTCATGAACGACAGGTCGAAATAGAGGAAGGACGAGAGCAGAGTCGGCGTGTGACCCGACTTCAGGAACGAACGGCTGACCATTGGGATGAGGCCCCGATTTGAGGTTGGACGGGCGGCGTCGCCAGGGTTCGGAAGGGGCTCTGCATCGAGCCGGTCCGGTGAGCCGCGAACGCCGTTGTCCTGGGCCTTGCCGGTAGAAGATCCCGCTGTTCGGTCCCTGTCACGCATGAGCCGGGCCTGGGCGGGGCGCCGCGTGTTGCAGCGCAATAATTGGGCGCCCCGCAGAACAGCGGCGCCTGAAAACTGAACTTCAGAGACGATACTCGAGGGAGATCCAGAGCTTCGTTCGCGACGCGGGCGGGGTCGCCGCGCCCGCGGGGACGCGACGCGCCCGCTCGAAGTCGGCGTACTTCACCGCCGCCGTCAGGCCCGGCCGCACCTGCGCCTGGATCTGTGCGTCCCACTCACGGCCGAGGTCGGCGCCCGTCCGCTGGCCGTCGAAGTCGTGATAGCGCACGAGGAACTCAGCCTTGCCGAGGGTCTTCCACTGCCACTTGGGCCGGATGACCAGCGTCAGGTTCGCGTCCTCGATCCCGTCGGCGAAACCCTGGTTGCCGCCGGCGGGCTGGACGAAGGCGTCGGCCCACCCCTGGAAGGCGTGGTTGGTGGCCAGCGGCGTCGTGAAGCTGCGCGCCCCGTTGCCCTCCAGGGACTCAAAGGCGGCCTTCAGCGTGTAGACGCCCCAGGTGGCCGCGACGTCCCCTCCCCAGTAGTCGAGGCCGTAGTCCGCCGTGTTGCGGCGGTAGTCGCCCTGGTGGGCGTAGGTGGCGTTGTAGGCCACTGAGACCACTCCGACCTTGGCCTGGCCAGACGCCTTGAGCCCTTTGGTCACCGAGGCGTTGGCCGGGCTGTTGGCGAAGTCCAGCACATAGGCGAACGCGGCCAGTTTCAGCTGCGGCGCGACCTGCCAGTCGAGCTTTGCCAGATGGCTATCCGAGTCCCAGTCGCGCTTCTCGCCCAGGATGCGGTTTGCCTGGGTCACATAGGCGTAGGTGGCCTTCACAGGTCCCAACGCGCCGTCGAGGCGCAGCGCATCGAACGTCTGCTCGTCCTGGCGCCAGCCGACATTGCCCACGAAGCGCTGGTCGTCGAAGGCGATCCGCTGGCGACCGACCGTGGCCTGGAACGCCTTGCCGGACGACCACGACAGCTGCAGCCGGTTCAGTTCGACCACCTCGGGGTCATTCTCCACCGGATACCGCGCCTTGCCCGCGCCGTTCAGCGGCGGCGTCGCGGCGCCGGGCACGTTCACGGCGTAGCGCTCGATCGGCGCACCCACCGCCTCGACATCGACCAGCCCGCGGAAACCCCGCCAGGTCGCCGTCTCCCAGCCGACACGAGCGCGCACGTTCAGCGCTTCGGCGTCATCTGTCAGCACCCGGGTGTGGGTCTGCTCCACGGTCGCATAGCGCGTGCGCAGCTCCAGGATCGGCTTGCCCGCCGCGATGGCTTCCAGGGGCGAGGCCGGCTCGGCCGCCGCCGCGCCTCCCGCCCAGGCCAGCGCCGCGCACCCCGCGCCGGCGCACAAAAGTCTCCGTGTCGTCATGGCTATCCCCTTGAGCCAAAAAAAAACGCCCGCCCGGGGTGGGAGCCCCGTGCGGACGTCGGTGTCCGGTCAGATCGGCCTGTCAGCGGCCGGCGCGGCACATCGTCGTGTCGCGCTGAGAGGGTGAGATCGGCACGCGCCGGCCGGTCCGGCAATCGCCCGCCCACGCGCTGGGTCGCAAAACCTCGGTTTTCGAGATGGCTGCCCGGCGCGCAGGCGCCGCTGCGCCCAAGTTCTGGGCGATCAGGTCCCGACGATGCGGCTGAGCTGCCCCTGCGCCGCGTGCCGGCGAGCATCGCCCAGGCGGAATTCCCCGGCGGTGCTGTAGCCTTTCAGGGTCTCCAGGGCCGGCGAGACGGGGAGACCCAGCGATGCGGCGGCCGCATCGAACAGGTCAGGGCGATAGAGCCGCCGGGCCAGGGCGGGGATGTCGACGTCGGCCGGGATATGCCCCCAGCGCATCATCTGGGACGCCAACCATCCCGCGTGGACGGGCTGGGGCCGGTTCGCACCGCCCTCGTGGAAGATCATGTCCGCCAGCGACCGACGGATCACGTCGGCGTCGGCGCCCACATGCTCGGGCCGGGCCAGGAGTTCGACGAGTTCGTCACGGTTCTCCGCCGCGTCGGTCCAGGCCGCCGCCCTCAGCAGCGCGCGCAGCAACGACTGCAACGTCTGTGGGTTCGCGTCCGCCCACGCCTCGGTCACGGCCAGCACCTTGTCCGGCGTCCTGGGCCAGAGCTGTCCGCCCCGCGCCGCGATCAGCCCGGCGCCGGCCGCCTCGGCCGCCGTGTCCCAGGGCTCGGTCACGCAGAAGCCCTCGACCACCCCGCTCACCAGCAGTTCGGTCATGCGCGATGGCGGGGCCACGGTCATCCGCACGTCCCGGTCGGGATCGACGCCCGCGCGGGCCAGCCAGTCGCGCAGCAGGTAGTTGTGCGTCGAGAAGGCAAAGACGACGGCCAGGGTGAGCGGGCTCGCGCCCTCGCTACGCCGCCAGGCCACCAGCCGCGCCAGCCCCTCGGCGCTGGTCCCGGTCTCCAGCGCCTTGGCCAGCCGGGAGGACAGCGTGATCGCCGGGCCGTTCAGGTTCAGCGCGAACGGCGCGACCAGCGGCGTCGGCTCTCCCCCCGACGCCCCCAGCGTGATCGCCAGCGCGGCCGGCGACAGCATATGCGCCCCGTCCAGCGCGCCGACGCTCACCTTGTCGCGCATGGTCGCCCACGAGACCTCGCGCACCAGTTCGACCTCCAGCCCCTCGGCGGCGAAGAACCCCTTGGCGTCGGCGACGATCAGGGTCGCCGCGTCGTTGAGGGCGATGAAGCCCAGGCGCAGGCGCGTCATGAGCCGCCTCCCTTCAGCACGCCGGCGAAGGCCAGCAGGTCGGCGGCCACCGCGCCCAGCGGGCGCCCGGTATCCATGGAGAGCTTGCGCAGCAGCTTGTAGGCGGCGTCCTCGTCGAGGCCGCGCTCCTTCATCAGCAGGGCCTTGGCGCGCTCGACGGTCTTGCGGGAGGCCAGGTCCGCCTTGGCCTTCTCCAGGTCCTGCCGCAGCCCGTGCATGAGTTGGAAGCGGCTCATGGCGACTTCCAGCACCGAGCGGACGCGCGCGGCAGACAGGCCATCGACCACATAGGCCGAGACCCCCGCCAGCACCGCGGCCTCGGCCAGGCCCGGCTCGGAGCGGTCGACGAACATCACCACCGGCCGTGGATTCGCCACTGAGGCGTCGCGCAGGCTCTCGATGGTGTCGCGGTCCGGGCTGTCGGACGCCACGACGATCACGTCCGGCGCGAAGGCCGCCGCCTCGGTCTCACGGAAGACGAGGGCATGACGGACCTCCAACGGCTCCACGCCGGCAAGGCCTTCCGCCACGAGTGCGGCGCGGGCCGGATCTGGATCCACCACGAGGACGCGCATGTCCGCCCGGTACGGGACAATGGCTCAGCCGACAGGGGCGCCTCTGGTCGCAGGCCGCCGATCAGGCGCTAAGCGCCGAACTATCAATCAGGATCTGCCCGCGTTTTGAGCAGACTCCGCCTCCACCAGCGCCATGAGCAGCCGCTCGCGTTCTTCCGGCGTGTTCGCGCCGCGCAGCCGTTCGGCCGCCTCTGGCGGGCATACGGGCCGCGCCAGACCCGCCGCCTCGATGAACCGACGGATCGACCACCCGGCGCCCGCCTCCGACGACGCCGCCGCCAGATCGATCACGAGCGGAAGGTTCAGTCCCTCGTAGGCCGCACCGGGCGGCGGCGATTCCAGGAGCGGCGCGATGTCCTCCGCCCACAGCGTGGGCGCATCCACGGCGAGGACCAGCGCGCGCCGAAGGCCCGCCTCGCGCAGAATGGCCAGCGCGGCGACCATGCCCGCCACGGGACCCCCACCCGCCTCGCCGTCGTCCACGCGCGGCAGGCCGAAGTCCCCGCCCCCGGCCGTCAACACCAGGTCGGCGCCGAGCGCGCGCGCGACATCGGCAAGGCGCTCGACCGCGCCACGGCCGTTCCAGTCGAGACGCGCCTTGTCACGCCCCATGCGCGAGGAAGCGCCGCCCACCAGGATGACCACCCCGAGCGTCACGCCACCGCGGCCTCCAGCAGGTCGCGGGCGTGGATCGCCATCATCCGCTCCTCGTTGGCCGGCTCGACCAGCACCTCGATGGCCCCCAGGAAGGCGAGTTGGTCCGTCACCGCCGTCCGGATCGCGGCGGCGTGTTCACCGATGCCCGCGGTGAAGACGATCGCGTCCAGGCCACCCATCGACACCGCCATCATGGCGATGTGCTGCGCGACCTTCCGCGCGAAGTAATCCAGGGCGAACCGCGCCTCGGGTGCGCCCGAGGCTTCCAGCGTCCGCACGTCGTTGGTCAGGCCGGATAGTCCCTTCAGCCCCGAGCGCTCGTAGAGCAGCTGTTCCACACCCGCCGCGTCGTAGCCCAGCTCGCGGATCAGGAAGGTGACGACGCCGGGATCGAGCGTTCCGCTGCGCGTCCCCATCGGCAGGCCGTCCAGGGCGGTCATGCCCATGGTGGTGTCGACGCTGACCCCGCCCTTCAGCGCGCAGAGGCTGGCGCCGTTTCCGAGATGCGCGGCCACCACGCGGCCGCGGGCGAGGTCGGGCCGGCTCTCCCACAGCCGCCGGGCGATCCACTCGTACGACAGCCCGTGGAAGCCGTAGCGGCGCACCCCCTGGTCGCGGATCTCACGCGGCAGGGCGAAGGCGGTGGTCAGTTCGTCGTGACCGGCGTGGAAGGCGGTGTCGAAACAGGCGATGTCCGTCGCCGACGGGGCCAGCCGCTCAGACGCGGCGAGGCCCGCCAGGTTGTGCGGCTGGTGCAGGGGCGCGAGCGGTGACAGGGCCCGCAGGCGCGCCAGGATCGACGACGTGACCACCACCGGGGCGAGGAACTCGGTCCCGCCGTGCACCACGCGGTGGACGACGGCCGCGAGCGCCCAGTCGTCGTCGTGCGCGTCGATCAGGTCCAGCACGGCGGCCAGCGCCGCGTCGTGGTCGTTCGAAGCCAGCGGCGTGCACACCGGCCGGGCGGCGCCCGGAAGCGTCGCCGAAAGGGTCGCCTCCGTCCCGATCCCGCCGACGGCGCCCGAGATCAGCAGTTCCAGGTCGTCATAGCGCAACGCCTGGAACTTCAGGCTCGACGACCCGCAGTTCAGGACCAGCAGCGCCTTGATCACTTGATCTTCCCGGCCTTGCGCGCCGCGGCCAGCAGCACGGCGAGGGCGCACGACAACAGGCGCGATCGCTCATTGTCCGCGCGGCTGGTCAGGACGATCGGAACCCGGGCGCCCAGCACGATCCCCGCCGCCTCGGCTCCGCTCAGGAAGGTGAGTTGCTTGGCCAGCATGTTGCCGGCCTCGATGTCGGGGACCACCAGGATGTCGGCGGCGCCCGCCACGGGCGAGACAATCCCCTTCTCGGCCGCCGCCTCGCGGCTGACCGCGTTGTCGAACGCCAGGGGACCGTCGACGACACAGCCGGTGATCTGGCCCCGGTCGGCCATCTTGCAGAGCGCCGCGGCGTCCAGGGTGGCGGGCATCTTGGGATTCACGACCTCGACCGCCGCCAGGATCGCCACCTTGGGTGGGGCGTCGTAAAGGGCGCGCCACAGGTCGACGGCATTCTGGACGATGTCGGCCTTGGCCTGCAGGTCGGGCAGGATGTTCACCGCCGCATCGGTGATGATGAAGCTGGTCGGATAGGTCGCGATCGTCATGAAATAGGCGTGCGAGATCCGCCGCTCGGTCCGCAGCCCGGCCTCGGGCCGAACCACCGCCTCCAACAACTCGTCGGAGTGGAGAGAGCCCTTCATCAGCACGTCCACATGCCCCGACGCGGCCAGGGCGGCGGCCTGGCTGGCGGCCGCGTGGCTGTGTTCGACGTCGATCCGCTCCCACGTCGCGATGTCCACGCCCGCCTCGTCGGCCGCGGCCTGGACTCGCCCGGCCGGCCCGATCAGCACCGGGAGGATCAGGCCGAGGCGCCGGGCCTCTTCCGCCGCCACGACGGCGCTGGGCTTCACGGGATGGACGACCGCCGTGCGGACCGGCGGCAACGGCCCGCACCTCTCCAGCAGCGCGTCGGTCTGGGCGGCCGTCATGCACACACTCCACTCTGGCGCGCCGTCGCACGGCGCCCTCCCCGCGCCGGCGCAGCGGCCCGGACAACGGAACGCGCCTTAGATGACATCCGCGATGCGGCGCGTCCCCCACTATCCTGCCGCGCACCTTCTTCGGGCGGCAGGTTCAGCGCACCCCGTCGGGCGGATCGAGCCCGTCCTCGAGACGAGCCACGGCGGTCGCGACCGCCAGGTTGGCCGTGACGTTCGGGACGGTCCGGATCATGTCCAGCAGCCTGTCGAACGGCAGGATGAAGCCCACCACCATCGCGGCCTGCGCGTCGCTGACGCCGATCAGCGACAGGACCCCGGTCAACATGAAGAGCGCGGCGGACGGCACGCCGGCCGCGCCCAGCGCCAGCAGAGTCGCGCCGAGCACCAGGCTGGCGTACCCGATGGGAGTCACCGCCACGCCGAATGCCTGGGCGGCGAACATGCACAGCAGGCCCACGTAGACCGCCGTGCCGTCGCGCGCGAGGCTGAGCCCCAGCGGCAGGCCCGCCGACACCAGCTCGCGGCTGATCCCGAGCCGCTTCTCGGCCACCGACATCGAGACTGGCAGCACCGCCGCCGACGAGGTCGTCGAGAAGGCCATCAGCACCGCGTCCACGATCGCCCGGAAGAACCGGAACGGAGACAGCCGCCCGACCACGGCCACGAGCCCCGCCTGGACCACGAAGAGCTGGAACCCCACGCCGAGCAGCAAGGCGAACGCCAGCCTGGAAACGTGCTCGAGCACGGCCAGCCCATGCTGGCCGATGGCGGCGGCGATCAGGGCGAAGACCCCCAGCGGCGCGGCCTCCATCACCACGCCCACCACCGCCAGCATGACGCCGCGCGCCGACTCCAGAGCCTGTTGCAACAGGCCCGCCTGGCCCGGAACCATCAGCAGGCCGACGCCCAGCATCGCCGAGAAGAAGACGATGGCCAGCATGTCGCCGTTGGCCAGCGCCTGGATCGGATTGACCGGCACGATCGCCATCAGCTGTTCGCCGAGCGGCTTGGCCGGCGCCAGGATCGTGGCGTCGCCGCCCGCCAGGGTGACCCCCAGTCCCGGCTCGATCAGCGTGCCCAGCAGCAGGCCTACCGCCACCGACAGGGCGGTCATCAGCACCAGCAGGCCGATAGTGCGTCCGCCCATCGTGCCCAGGCGCCTTAGGTCGCCCAGCGCGCCCACGCCAGCCGCCAGGGTCACCAAGACCAGCGGCGTGACCATCATGCGGGCGAGCCGGATGAAGAGGTCGCCGATCCAGCGGATCTGCGCGGCCCCCTCGCCCCAGATCGCGCCGACGATCGCCCCCAGGACCAGGGCCGCCAGGATCCGCTTCCACAGGGCGACGCCGAACCACCAGCGCAACGGCCCGCCCCGGGCTTCCGCAGCGACGCTCATCGGGTCCACCGGTCCAGCCAGCCGTTGACCGCGCCATACCAGTCGAGGGTGTCCTGGCGGCGGGTCACCAGATGGTTCGCGTCGGGCAGATAGAGGAACTCGCTGGGCACCCCCAGCCGCTGGGCCGCGATGAAGGCCGAGACGCTCTCGTTCACCGTCACCCGCAGATCCTTGCCGCCGTGGGTCAGCAGGATCGGCTTGGTCCAGCGAGCCACGTGGTTGCGGGGATTGAACCGCTCATAGGCCTCGGGCGCGGTGATCGGCGAGCCGCCGGCCTGCACGTCCTTGTACCAGACGAGGTCGCCCGAAAGCCCCCCGGCCCGGACGTCGAAGACCCCGGCGTGCGAGATCAGGCAGCGCCAGGGCTCGTTCCACACCCCGGCGATCCAGTCGACCATGTAGCCGCCGTACGAACTGCCCAGCGCACAGGCCCGTTTCCCGTCGAGGTACGGATAGCGCGCCAGGGCCGCGGCCCAGCCCTTCTGCAGGTCCTCCAGCGGCCGGTCGCCCCAGTGTCCCTGAACCGAGGCGGCGAATGCTTCCCCGAAGCCGGTCGAGCCGTGGAAGTTGATGAACACCGTGGCGTAGCCGCGGCTGGCCCAGACCTGTGGGTTGCGCAGGTAGCTCCAGGCGTTGTCGTAGGCCCCGTGCGGGCCGCCGTGGATCACGAACACCACCGGATATTGCTGTCCGGCCCGCAGGTCGGCCGGCGGCACGACGAAGCCCTGCACCGTCTCGCCGTTCCAGCCGGCGAAGCTGAAGCTCTCGGACTTCGCCATGGCGACGCCCGCCAGTTGATCCTCACCCGCCCGGGTGATCTGCCGGGGCGCGGCCTTGCCCCGGGCGAAGAAGACCTCGGACGGCCGCTCGAAGGTGTCGTGCAGATAGGCGATGGCGCCGCCCGGCGCGGCGTCGAAGTCGGTGACCGTGCCCTCGCCGGTCAGCGGCTCCGCGCGCGCCGTCGCCACGTCGAAGCGATAGAGCCGCTGCTGGCCGCCATCCTCCACGATGGCCAGGACCGCCCGGCCATCCGGCGCCCAGGCGATGTCCTGCGGCGAGCGGTCCAGATCCTGGCCCAGCCGCCGTTCCGCGCCTGCCGCATCGCGCACCACGATCCAGGCGCGGCCGCCGTCCGACAGCGCCTTGTCCTGGTGGAGGAAGGCCAGCGAGCGACCGTCGGGCGAGAAAGCCGGGGTGGTGTCGGCTCCGGTCGCGGCCGGGTCGAGCCGCGCCGGCGGGCCCGCGCCGTCGATCGGCGTCCGGTACAGCATCTGCGCCGCCGTGGAACTGGCGGAGGCGCCCGACTGGCGGCTGGTGAACACCACGCTGCCGCCGTCCGGGGCGATGTCGAACGTGCCGACGCCGCCCCCCGGCCTGGCCGGCGCATCCGCCATCCAGCTCCTTGTGAGCGGAACCGCGTCGGTCGCGGGCTGATCGCCGAGCCGCACCGCGAACAGCCCGTTCCGCAGGCCGTCCTCCCAGGTGTCGTAGAACCGCACGCCGACATCGCGGTACAGCATGTTGGCCGACCGGCCCTTCTGCGCGTCAAGGCGCGCGCGGGTGCAGGCGAGGTCTGGGCAGTCCGGGAAGGCGTCCGCGAACAGCACCAGCGTCCGGCCGTCCCGGCTGAGGCGGAAGCCGCCGACATCCACCGGCAGCTTCGTCACGGGCCCCGGCTCTCCCCCCGCCAGGGCGACCCGCCAGACCTGCTGCGAGCCGCCGCGACGGGAGAGGAAGTAGAGCGTCGCGCCGTCGTTCGACCACGCCGGATCTGAGGCGCCTTCGGCCAGGCGCCGGTGCGGCGCGTCGGGTCGGGCCGGATCGGCGAGCAGGATCGAGGTCGTCGCCCCCGCCGGGCTCGCCTTGCGCACTACATAGGCCAGCGTCCGGCCGTCCGGCGACAGCCGGGGGCTGGAAACCCGGTCGAGATCCACCAGCAGTTCCGGCGTGAAGGGACGCGGCTGGGCGTGGACCGGGGAAGCGCCCACGCCCAGCCACGCGGCGGCGGCCAGGCCCACGAGCGCGGCGAGGACTCCGCGCCCAGGGGATGCGCCGCCGCCCTTGCGGCCGCCGTCGTTCGGTCGAACGAGGGGGGTGGCGGCCGCCGGGTGACCGGTGAAGATGATCTCGCCCCCCATCGGTCAGGCGATCGTCAGCAGGCGGCGCGGGTTGCCCACCATGATCGCCTCGACGTCGCTATCGCTGAACCCGCGCCGCTTCATCAGCGGGATCACGTTCGCGAAGATGTGCTGGTAGCCGTGGCCGCCGTACCGGGTCAGCCGCGTGCGGTGGCAGATGTCATGGCTGATGACGATCTGCTCCAGGTGCCCCCGCGCCACCAGGCCGCGGATCAGCTTCAGGCGCTGGGCGTCGTTCGGCATGTCGATATCCGCCAGCCGATAGTATGACTGCTCGACGCCGAAGAGGTCGAACTCCAGCACGCAGCCGGTATCGGCCAGCCGGAAGAGACGCTCCTCGTCGAAGATGGTCCGGTCCAGATGGCTCATGATCGTGCGCCCCGGGTCGCCGCCGTGCTCGGCGATGAAGGCCATCACCTCCTGCGGCTGGTCGGGATCGCGGCCCGGATGGATGTTGAGCGCCGCGCCGGTCTCCTGCTGCGCCACCAGCGCGGCGCGCATCACCCGCTTCTCCAGGTCCTTCCACGGGTGCTCGCAGCCGATCTCACCGATGATGCCCGCGCGGATGTCGGTGCCCCAGGCGCCCACGGTGAGCTGCTGGATCATCTCGGCCGCGAAGTCGTCGATGGCGCGGGTGTGGTTCGCCTCGGGTTGGAACTCCTGCACGTAGTAGCCGCAGCCCATGATGATCTGGCTGTCGGTGGCCTCGGCGATACGTGCGAGGCCCTTCGGATCCGGCTTCAGCCCGCCGCAGGTGAGCTCGACGATCGCCTTGCCGCCCGCGGCACGCATCTCGGCGACCTCGGCGATGGCCACCTCATGCTCGTCGAGCCGGAACTTGTGGCGCGACAGCACCTGGCCGTAGTTGATCTTCCAGCACGTGCAGAGCGTGATCTCGTCGTCCTCGATCGCCATCGCCCGCTGGGTGGGCGTGGTGACGTCGCTGAGCAGATGCTCGTGCATCAGGGTCGGGCCGAGGTCCTCCGGCGCGATGGGGCCGAGCACGGTCTGGATCATGCCCTTGGCGGGCGTGGACGCGAGGGTCATCGGTTACCTGTCGAGTTGTCGCCAGACGTGGCGAGGGATGCATAGGATCAGGCCGCCGGCGGCCAGCAGGACGACGCTGAGCACAAGCATGCCGGCCGACGCGCTGCCGCTGGCCTGCTTGACCACGCCGACGATCCCCGGGCCGATCATGCCGGCGACCACCGCCGCCGAGTTGATGAAGGCGACGCCCGCAGCCGCCGCCGCTCCCGACAGCAGCCCGCCCGGGATGCTCCAGAACAGCGCCAGCGTCGTGGTCACGCCCGCCACCGCCAGCGACAGGAACAGCATCGAGACGGGCAGGTTCGTCGCCGTCATCGCGGAGGCGGCCAGGGCGAAGCCGGCGAATGTGATCGGCAAGGCGCAGTGCAGCCGCCGCTCGCGCCGGCGCTCGGAACTCGCTGCGGTGACCAGCATGGCGACGCACGCGGTCGCATATGGCACGGCGCTCAGCAGGCCGATCCGGGCGGGCGACTCCAGCCCGAAGGCCTGGATGATCGTCGGCGACCAGAACAGCAGGCCGTAGTGGCCGATGTTGTAGAGAAAGCAGATGAGGGCCAGCAGCCAGACCAGCGGCGAGCGCAAGGCCTGGCCGGCGGCGCTGGTCCGGCCCTGGACATCCTGCTCCAGCGCGGATGTGAGGCGCGCCGCCTCGTCGGGGGCCAGCCACGCGGCCTCGGCCGGCCGGTCCTTGAGCACGAAGGCCACCAGTCCGGCGGCCGCCAGCGACGGAAGGGCGCTCAGCAGGAAGGCCCAGCGCCAGCCGACCAGGCCCTGGACGCCGTCGGCGGCCTCCATCACCCAGCCCACCGCGGGTCCGCCCAGCACGACGCCCAGGGGCGTGGCGAGGAACAGGAACGACATCACCCGGCCCTGCCGCCGGGCGGGGAACCACTGGGTGAAGTAGAGCAGCACCGCCGGGAAGAACGCCGCCTCGCCGACCCCCAACAGGAAGCGCAGCACGTAGAAGCCCGAGGCCGACTGGATGGTCATCATCGCCGCCGACAGCACGCCCCAGATCAGCGACAGGACCGCGATGCTGCGCCGCGCGCCCACCCGCGCCACGATCATGCTGATCGGCGCCTGGAACAGCAGATAGCCCCAGAAGAAGAGGCCGACGCCGAAGCTGTAGGTGATTTCGCTGAAGCCCAGGTCGTCCAGCATCCGGAGCTTCAGGAACGAGATGCTGATGCGGTCGATGTAACAGACGAAGTAGGTGAAGACGATGATGGGCATGATCCGCAGGAGCGCCCTGCGGTACAGCGCCCGGTCGCCTGGGGCGTCGTCGATCGTCGTCTCCAGCGCCACGGTCATAGCGTATCCGCCTCCACCTGCTCGCCGAGCCGGACGATCTCGCGGGCGGTCTCGCCGGCCGCCGCGACCACCGCCTCGACGTCGGATGGCCGCATGGCGGTGGAGAGCGACATCAGGCCGTTGGCGCCGGCGAGGACCCCACGGTTGATCAGTCCACGATGGAAGGCCTGGGCGATCGCGGCGTCGCGCGGCGTCGCGTAGGCCGAGCGATAATCGACCACGGCGCCCGCCTTGAAATGCACCCGCAACAGCGAGCCCGCGCCGTTCACCCGGGCCGGCAGGCCAGCCGAGGCGAAGACCGCCGTCAGCCCCGCGCGCAGCTGGTCGCCCAGCGCGCTCAGGTGCTCGAACGCCGCGCCGTCCAGCAGGCGCATGGCGGCGAGGCCGGCGGTCATGGCCATCGGATTGGCCGCGAAGGTGCCGCCGTGTGGCAGCGCCGGCTTGCCCAGGCTGGGATCGAACACCGACATCGCCTCGACCGACCCGCCGACGGCGCCGATCGGCAGGCCGCCGCCGATGATCTTGCCGAGGGTGGTCAGGTCCGGCCGCAGGCCATGCAGCCCCTGGGCGCCGCCCAGGCCCAGGCGGAAGGTGATGACTTCGTCCAGCACCACAAGGGCCCCAGCGTCGTCGGCGCCCTTGCGCAGGGCGGCCAGGAACTCGGGCGTCGCGGGCGACAGGCCCGCCCGGTTCGGCATGGCGTCCACCAGGATCGCCGCCAGGTCGCGCCCGTGCCGGGCGATCAGCGCCGCGGCGGCCGCGGGATTGTTGAAGGGCAGGACCAGGGTGTCGTTCAGCACTGATGGCGGCGTGCCCGCCGCATAGGCCGTGCTCTCAGGCGCCTCGAGGCGCCCCCAGGCGTTGGGGTTGGGATCCAGGCTCACCTCGGCGTGGTCGTAGGCGCCGTGGTAGGCCCCCTCGACCTTGGCGATCAGGCTACGGCCCGTCGCCGCCCGGGCCGCCTTCAGGGCCATCATCACCGCTTCGGTGCCCGAGTTCGTGAACCGCACCTGTTCCACCGCCGGCAGGCGTTCGCAGAGCAGTTCCGCCAGCTCCACCTCCGACAGTGTCGGCATGCCGAACGACAGCCCCCGCGCCGCTTGCCCGGCCACCGCCGCCACGATGGCCGGGTGCGCGTGGCCGTGGATCAGGGCGGTGAAGTTGTTGTCGCAGTCGATGCGCTCGACGCCGTCCACGTCCCAGACCCGACACCCCTCGCCGCGCTCGGCATAGATCGGGAACGGCCGCATGAAGACGGTGGCCCGGGTGTTGCCGCCCGGCAGGCTGGCCCGGGCGCGCTCGTGGATCGCGCGGGAGTTGGCCAGATCGCCCGGGTAAGCCTTGGTCACGCGTCGCGTCCCAGATTGGGGATGTAGGCCGTATGCGCGGCCAGCCGGCTCTCCGACCTCCGAAGCTGTTCGCGCCCGCCGGCGCCGGCGCGAAGGTACAGGGTGGCCGCCAGGGCCTGGACCAGGGCGATGCAGGCCGTCAGTGAGGGGAAGTAGCTGGGCGACTCGGCGCTGTAGACCAACGCCTGGGCGGCCCCCTGCGTGATCGGCGCGGCCGGATCGTCGACCACCACCACCAGCGAGCAACCGGCGCTGAGCGCCGCCTGGGCCGTCAGCAGGCCGTCGCGGGAATAGGGCGCGAAGCCGAACAGCAGCACGGCGTCGCCCTTCTGCAGCCCGCCCAGCTCGAGGTCCAGCAGCCCGCCGCCGCCGCCCATCAGCGCAACGTCCGGCCGAAACAGCCGGTACAGGTACTGGAACAGCATCGCGGGCGCGTAGCAGCTGCGATACCCGGCCACGAACACCCGGCGCGCGTCCTCCAGCACCGCCGCCGCCGCATCGAGATTGTCGGCCCGCACCTTGCTGATCGCCTCGACGTCGGCGTTGAACAGGCTGCCGGCCACCGTGCCGTTCCAGTCGGTCGGAAGGCTGCGGCTGGAGAACGGCGCCTCGCGGGCGGCCTCCAGATCCTCGCGCGCCTCGGCGATCAGGGTCTGGCGCAACTCCTCCCACCCGGCCAGCCCGAGCGATCGCGCGAGGCGGGTGAAGGTGACGGGCGGCTGGCCCGTCGTCCGCGCCAGCGCGCGCATCGGCAAGCTGGCCGCGTCGAACGGGTTCTCGGCCACGTAGCGGGCGGCCGTCGCCAGCTGCGGCGGCAGGCGATGAGCTTCCTCGGCCAGGCGGCGCACCATCGGCGAACTCATCGATGGATCCCGGCATGGGAGGGGTTCGGGGTCGACACGGTCTGCATCTCGCTGAAGCTCGGACGAAGCGTCCTCGTCGGGAGAGGAGACCCGCTCCTCGCCGACATCTCAATCCTCGTCAGAAGCCGGCGCTGACCGCGAAGAACAGATAGCGTCCCAGCGCGTCATAGGTCTGGGGATAGGTGTTCCCGTTGCCGAAAGTCCCGCCAAGACCGGTGACCCCGATCAGCGGCGGGTCCTTGTCGAACAGGTTGTTGATCCCCGCCCGCAGGGTCAGCTTCTCGCGCGGCGACCAGCTGGCCGACAGGTCAAAGTAGCTGCGGTCCGGGATCTTGGCGTCCGAGGCGTTGACCGTGCCGCGCAGCAGCGGGTCGCTGCTGGAGGTGTCGAGCGACGAGCCGTCGATGTAGCGCCAGGCGCTGGTGACCTGCACGTCCCAGGGCGTCGCCCAGGTCAGACGCAGCTTGTGCCGCCACTCGGGCGTCGGCCCTCCGCAGGTGTTGCCGAAGTAGCCGACACAGTCATAGGCGCCGAGCCCCGGCAGCGGCTGCACCAGCAGCTTCTCGGTCCAGGTGCCCGTGAAGGCGGCCGTGACATTGCCCAGGGTCTCGAAGCTGTAGCGGTAGGTCGCCTCCACATCGACCCCGCTGGTCTTGAGCGAGCCGGTGTTGAGGTTCGTGCTGATCACCCGCGCGGCCGGATCTCCGAACAGCGCGCCCGAGCCCGCCGACCGCGTGATGAGGTCACAGAAGAACGGCGAGCCGTTGGTCACACACTGGTTCAGCGTCAGCGGCGCGGCGATCACCCCGATCAGGTCGTCGACCGTGATCTTGAAGTAGTCGATCGTCACCGACAGGCCCGGCAGCATACGCGGCGTCAGGACCACGCCGAACGACCTGGTCTTCGAGGTTTCGGGATCCAGGTCCGGATTGCCGCCGATCAACTGGTTGTACTGAGCCGCGCCGCTGACCGGGATCGTGCCGTACTGCGCTGCCGTGACCCCGGTGCGCGCGCATTGTTCCAGGGTGGCGGTCGGCCGGGCGCCGGCGCAGGGATCGGCGCCCGAGAACAGGCTGTTGGATCTGGCCGCGTACAGCTCGACGATGTTCGGGGCGCGGACGGCCTGCTGGTACGAGCCACGGAACCGCACGTCCTCGCTCACCCGCCAGTCCAGGCCGACCTTGAAGGCGTCGACGTCGCCTGCGGTGCTGTAGTCGGAATAGCGGTAGCCCAGGTCGAGGGCGAACTCCGACACGAACGGCAGGTCAGAGACCAGTGGCGCGCGCAGCTCGCCATAGACCTCGGCCACGTCGAACGAGCCGCTGACCGCCTGCTTGCCACCGCTCTGTCCGGCCAGGTCGCCAGATCGGAAGGCGATGTCGGGCTGCAGGTCCAGCGCCTCGCGCCGGTACTCCGCCCCCACCGCGACGCCCAGACCGGAGCTGGCGAACGGCGACTTCAGGCCGTAGCCTGAGAGGTCGCCGGCCAGGCTGGCGCTGACCACCTGTTCCTCGGTCGAGCCCTTCGCCAGGCCGGGGATCTGCAGGTACTTCAGCGCTTCGGGCGTCACCCCGCCGATCGCGAAGACGTTGTACGGCACGCAGGCCGGATCCTCGCCCGTCAGCACCGACTGGCAGACGATGGTCCCGTTGGCGGGATTGCGCACCGCGTTCAGCGCCCGCTGGGTCCGGCTGATCGAGAACTCGTTGAGATACAGCTGATCGTACTTTGTCGTGCCGTACTGGGCGTAGACGTCGTAGCGCCACGTCTCGTTCAGTTGACCTTTGGCGCCGCCGACGAGGCGGTAGGCGGTGTGGGTCATGTCGCTCTGACGGTTCCCGCCCTCCACGTTGCGGCGGCCGATCGCGACGACGGCGGTGTCGTTGAGACCCAGGCCGACGCTGGTGCACATCTGGGCCAGCTGCGCCGCCGACAGGAACGGGTTGCTGCAGTTTATCCGATACGAGCGCGAGAACAGGCCGCTGGGCGCCACCTGCAGGACCGAGCGGTCGTGCATGAAGTTGATCTCGGTATAGAGCTCGACCTTCGAGCTCAGCTCATAGCGCCCGAAGCCGCCCAGCACGTAGCGCTCGTCGGGCCGCTGGAAGTAGTTGTCTGGCCCATAGTTGTAGCCGTCGCGGTCGGCCACGTAGGTGCGGAAGGTGTTGCCGGTCGCCGGGTCAAGGGTCAGCGTCGCCCGCGTCGCGCCCGTGGTCGGATTGGTCAGCCGGAACTGCGCGGGATTGGTGGTGGTCGAGCCCGCGCAGGTGAAGGTCGCGCCCGAGCCCAGCGCGCAGGCGCTGTAGTCGCGATCGGCCGCCGAGACCGACTGGATATTGCGGTAGCCGGCGTAGAGCGTGGCGTTGCCCTTGCCGTCGGGACTGTTGATCCCGAGGGTGAGGTTGAGATCCACCGTCCGGCCGTCGAAGACGTTGCGATCGGGCGCCGGAAACGACTTGGCCGCCAGCAGGTCGCGGACGAAGCTGTCGTTGCGGTGCTGGTAGCCGCTGACCTGGGCGTCGAGCTGGATGCCCTCGAAGTTGCGCTTCATGATGAAGTTCACGACCCCGGCGATGGCGTCCGAGCCATAGACCGCCGAGGCGCCGCCGGTGACCACTTCCACGCGATCGATCAGCGCCGCCGGGATGTTGTTGATGTCCGGCGCCTGGGCGGTGACCCGGTCCGGATCGCCCGGCATCAGCCGCCGGCCGTTGATCAGCACCAGCGTGCGCTTGTTGCCGAGATTGCGCAGGTTGAGCGTGGCGGTGCCGCTGGCTCCGCTGGAGATGTTGCCGCCGAAGTCGCCGAACGCCTGCGGCAGGCTGTTGATCAGGTCCTCGACCCGCGTGATCCCCTGCGACCTCACCTCGTCCGCTGACACGACGGCCACGGGGCTGACGCTGCTGAGGTTGGTCGACGGGATCCGCGACCCGGTGATCACCACCGCCTCGACCTCACCCTCGCCGGCGGCGGTCTGCGCCGCCGCGGCCTGGGCGCAGATCACACCGCAGAGGATGGTGGAGGCCAGGAGGCCGCCCCGGTGGCCACGCGTCATCTTCATCGCCTCTCCTCGCCCGTCGGGCAGCACGGAAGGACCCGCGTGGACGCCCCTCGCCCACACGTCAGATGCGCGGTCACCAGCGCGCCGTCACCTCATCTGATGGATCGATTGTTTCGTCATATTTTTGAGTCATGCAACGTTTGTTTCATTCGATTGCGCACGACGGCGTCATGGTGTCGGCCACGCTCGCTTTCGATGCAGGACGGCGCCTCACGCGCTCAATCGGTGCGCACGCGCTCCGTGGACGGGGATCCGGAACCGGGTCAGAACCCGGCGCGCAGCCTCAGTTCGATCGTGCGCGGCTCGATGATCGCGGCCGACTTCGCGCCGCTGAACAACGGCGCATTGACCAGATAGGTCATCGCCCGCTTGTCCCCCAGGTTGCGGGCGACCAGCGCGGCCGACCAGCGTCGGCCGGGCGCCGACGCGCGGAGGCTGGCGTCCCAGGTCGCGTAGCCGCCCTGCCGCCCCAGGGGGTCCAGGTCGGGCGCCACGTAGGCGGCGCTGCGCAGATTCGCGCCGACGTCCGCATCCAGGCTCCAGCCGCTGGACAGGTCGACGTGGCGGTTGACGTTGAAGCTGGCCGACCACTTCGGCGCGTCGGTCAGCGGGCGGCCGCTGAGATCCTGCGTGCAGCCGCCGGGTCTCCCCGCCGCCTGATGAGCGGCCAACTGCGCCGTCGTGCAGGCCGCGCCGCGATAGTCGAGGTACTTGGCCGACAGGTACGCCAGCGAGCCGGACAGCAGCCAGTCCGGCGCGGGCCGCCAGCGTCCGTCGACCTCGACGCCGCGCGAGCGCGCCTTGCCGGCGTTGGTCGTCAGGAACGAGACCCCGTCGAAGGCCTGTACCTGCAGGTCCCGGAACGTGGAGGTATAGACCGCCAGGTTCAGCTCCGCCGGCCCCAGGCGCGTCTTCAGCCCCGCCTCCGCGGCGGTCGCCCGCTCGTCCTCGTAGACCGCCGCGCCGCCGCTGGAGTCCGAGGCGTCGAAGCCGCCGCCCTTGTAGGCCCGGGTGGCGCGCACATAGGCCATGGTGTGGGCATCCAGGGCGTAGCGCAGCGTCGCCGAGGGCGAGACCTGCCGCTCGGTCCGCGATTGGCGCACGTCGTAGTCGCCGAGGGCCAGCGCCGCCTTGTTGAACGCCAGGACGCCGGGGTTGGTCTCGCGCCCCGTCCCATCGAAGCGCAGGACGGTCAGCCGCCGGTGAACATCCTTATCCTCGACGCTGTATCGCGCGCCGCCCACCAGTTTCAGACGCTCGGTGACGCTCCAGGTCGCCTCCCCGAAAACGCTCCAGGTGTCGGAGGACTGGTCGAAGTCGCGCAGGTTGCGGGTCCTCGGCGCGCCCAGGGGGGCGCCGTCCACGATGTTCTCGGGCTTGGTCCGGTACGTGTTGTGCTGCGCATAGGCGCCGATCACGTAGGCGAGCGCGTCGTCCTCCGGAGACTCCAGCCGCAGCTCCTGGCTGATCTGCTCGAACGTCTCGTCGTCGTTGAAGGTGATCAGCGGGGCGGGCGTGAAGTCGGAATCGCCGTTGCGGACCTTCGAGCTGAAGGCCGACCAGCCGGTCAGGGCGACCAGCTTGTTCGCGCCCAGCGCCACGTCGGCCCGGACCAGCGCGTTGCGGGCGATCAGGTCGCTGGTCGAGGCTGTCAGGCTGCCCAGGCTCTGACGAAGGTCCAGCTCGGCCTCCGCCGCGGAATCGAAGCGCTTGAAGGTCGACATGAACGGGCCCGCCGCCGAGAGCTGGAACAGCGAGCCGCGCGCCTTCAGCTCGGCGTATTCGTACTTGCCCGTGACGCTGGCCGCCTCGCTCGGCTTCCACAGCAATGTGAGACGCGCGATGCCGTCCTTGCTGGACCGCTCCTGACGACCCGAGAGGCTGTTGTCGAGGACGCCCTCGGTATCGGCCCAGCGCAGGACCAGGCGAGCCGACAGCGTGTCGGTGAGCGGGCCGTTGAAGATCGCCGTCGCCTCGCTGCCGCCGAAGCGGGTTTCGTAGGCGCCGCCGAGGTCCACGTGCGGACTTGGCGTGGGCTGGGTGGTGATCAGGCTGACCGCCCCGGCCACGGTGTTCTTGCCGAACACGACACCCTGCGGCCCCTTCAGCACCTCGACGCGCTGGACGTCGAAGAACGGTGTCGAGAACTGGCGCGCCCGGCCGGCATAGACGCCGTCGACGAACAGGCCGACCGACTGCTCGAACCCCCGGTTCGTGCCTGATGAGACCCCGCGCACGGTGATGCGGTTGCCGGTGGCCGCTTCCGACACCACCAGGCCCGGCGTGTAGCGCGACAGCTGCTCGAAGCTCTGCAGGCCCAGCGCCTCGATGCGGTCACCCTGCACCACCGACACCGAGAGAGGCACGCGCTGGAGCGGCTCGGGGCGCTTCTGGGCGAGGACGACCACGTCCTCCAGCACCGTTTCACCCGGCTCGGTCTGCGCGACGGCAGGCGTGACCACGCCCAACGCACCGATCGCCGCGCCGGCTGCCAGCCGCCGCCCCATGAGTACTCTTTTCACCAGCGTCCCCCGTATGCCGCCGTCAATGCCGCACACCGCGCCGCGAGCCAAGAAGCTCGGTGGCCGATCTTGGCGATCCGGCTTGCGGCCCGTCGCCACACCGAGGACGGACGGCTTGGCTCCATCGCCCGGCGACGGCACAATCCGCGCCGAGGCGCGCACGTGACGATTCCCCAGGACCTGGCCAGGCAGTTCGGGCTGAAGCCCGCTTCGGAGCTCGCTCCCCTGATCGAACCGCCCGAGACGCGCCAGGCCGCAGCGCCGCCGCCGGCGCCGCGCGCGGAACTCGACTTCGTCGTCATCGACGTGGAGACCGCCTGCCCGCGGGTCTCCAGCATCTGCCAGATCGGCATCGTCGGCTTCGCCGGCGGCCGCGAGGTGCTGACCTACGAGACCCTCGTCGATCCGCAGGACAGCTTCAGCGGCTTCAACACCCGCCTCCACGGGATCGGGCCACAGCATGTGGCGGGCAAGCCCACCTTCCCCCGCCTCTACGGCGCGCTGCTGGAACATCTGGGCGGCCGGATCACCGTGGCCCATTCGAACTTCGACCAGGGCGCTCTCGCCGCGGCCTGCCGGATCGCCAGCCTGCCGGGCATCCAGACCCGCTGGCTCGACAGCGTGCAGGTGGCGCGCCACGCCTGGCCCGAGCTGCCGACCCATCGACTGAACGCCCTGGCCGAGCATCTGGGCCTGGAGCATCGCCATCACGACGCGCTCAGCGATGCGCGCGTAGCCGGCTGGGTCGTGGTGCGGGCGATGGAGCACACGGGGCTCGGCCTGTCGGACCTGATGGCCGCTCCGTGGCGGGGCTCGTCCCGGCACGGCAAGCGCCCGAAGGCCGCCGCCAACGGCCCCTTGCGCGGCGAGCGGATCGCCATCGTCGGCGCGGCTGGCGATCCGGGACTGGCCGGCGAGATCGCCGCCGCCGGCGGACGGCTGATGTCGAACGTCGGCCGCTCGACGACTCTGCTGGTGGTGGCCGCACCGCGCCCGTTCTCCTACGCGGTGCGCAACAGCACGCCGTTCGCCCGGGCCGAAGCCCTGGCCGCCGATGGCTTGCCCATCGGCATCACGACGGCGGAGGAGCTTCGCGACCGGATCGCGGCGGCCGCGGGCTGAACACCGCCGGGCCGATACACGGCGGCAACATGATCGCCGCAGTGGCGACTTAGCTCGGCGGGGCGGTCCGGACGGGGCCGCGAGGGAACGCCGCGTTGCGCAACACCGCCCGTTCGCGCCGGATCGCGGCGCTGATCGTCATTTCCGCGCTGCACCTGTTGCTGGCGATCTGGGCGGCCTCGCGGTCGGCGCCGCCGGTGATCGAAACGCCCGCCGTGGAGGTCGTGCTGCTACGGCTACCGCCGAAGCGCCCGCCGCCGCCAGTGGACGGGCCCCGCCCCGTCCGCGCGCCCGCCGGGCCGCGGGCCTCACCCCACGCCGCCACCGAGACGGCCCGAGCGTCCACGGCGCCGACCCACGACTGGCGGGTGCGTCCCGACACGCCGGCCGAGGCCGAAACGGCCCGCGCCACCTTGCGCAAGCGGCTCGGGTGCCGGTCGGCTGATCTGCTGGCGCTGACGCCGACGGAGCGCGCCGCCTGCGAGGACGAGCTGGCCCGGGACGCGAAGACCGCGCCGACCTACGCGGTGATCAGCCCCAGGCTGAAGAAGGTCTTCGACAAGACGTTCGAATGCCCCAAGGGCGATGTCTGGTGCGAGTATCGGATCGGCAAGGCGCCCTACCCCGGCCTCTTCGCCCCGAAGCGCGAGCGCGACCGGTCCTGGGACTAGCCGCGCGGAGGGCCGCCTCGCGACGACCCTCCGGCGTTCGGTCAGAATCGCGTCTGGAAGCTGGCCCCCACGCGGCGCACCGAGTCCGGGCTGAAGTACTGAAGATAGCCGCCCGGGTTCAGGGTGGTCACCGGCGAGGGCGTGATCTGCGCCGCCCAGCGCTTATCGAACAGGTTGCTGGCGAAGATGGCGAAGGTCCAGCGGTCGTCCGGACCGCTGACGCCCACCCGGCCGCCCACCAGGCTGTAGGCCTTCTGGATCGTGCCCGGGTCGCCGTTGGCCGAGTAGTTGGTGTCGCTCTGCCAGTTCCAGTTCATCTGGCCGAACGCCCGGACCTGATCGGTCACCTGGCGCTCGTACGAGACCGTGGAGCCCAGCACCCAGGTCGGCACGGCGGCCAACCGCAGGCCCTTGGCGTTGAAGAAGCCGTCGATGGAGGTGGGGTTCGCCGGCGGCGCGGTGCAGGGTCCGCCCTGCGCCACCTTGGGCTGGCCGAAGTAGCACTGCACGCCGTTGAAATCGAGGTAGCGGGCGTGGGTGTAGGCGCCGCCGAAGGTGACGCTGAGATCCGTCACCGGCCGGGCGACCAGATTGAACTCCACGCCCTTCGTCCGGATCGAGCCGGCGTTGGTGATCCGGCTGGAGTAGGTGGGGCTGGACAGGTCCGAGACCTGGGCCTGGAAGTCCTTCACCTTGGTGTTGTAGGCCGAGACGTTCACCAGCAGGCGCCGGTCGAAGAAGGTCGACTTCAGGCCCACCTCGTAGCTGGTCGGGATCTCGGGCAGCACCCGCTGGTTCGCGCCGAAGACCGTGGCGCCCAGGCCGCTGAAGCCCGGCCCCTTGTAGCCGCGCGACACCGTCGCGTAGCCCATGATCTCAGAGGTGAAATTGTAGCGCGGGCCGATGCGCCACGAGAGGTTGTCGTTCTTGATCGACTGGTCGAAGCGCAGAGCCACCGAGCCGGGGATGAACACCGTGCCGGGGACCGGATCGCGACGGTAGTCGAGCCCCACGTCGTCGTGGGTGCCACGCAGGCCGCCGATGATGTCCAGCTTGTCGGTCACGTGCAGGGTGGCCTGGCCGAACGCGGCGTAGCTCTTCGAGCTGATCGTGTTGAAGGTCGAGGTCTGGAAGATCGTGCCCGCCGGCTGGGTCGGGACCACCCGCACCACCTGGCCGTTCGAGGCTGGCAGGATCCAGGTGAGCTGGCCGCGCTGGGTAATCTCGGAGTCGGCCGTGGAGTCGAAGTAGTAGAGCCCCAACACGTAGTCGAACCGCTCGCCGATCGGCGAGGTCAGACGCAGCTCCTGGGTGAACCACTCGGTCTCGCCCGCCCCGCCGTTGGTGTCGATGTAGCTCACGGTCGTGAGGTCGCCGTCATAGAACCCCGTGCGGCGCGCCTTCCGATAGGCCGAGATCGAGCTGATCGTGTAGTCGCCCAGCTCGTAGTCCAGGTGCAGCGCCAGACCCTCGGTGCGGCTGCTGCCATAGAAGTCGCCGTTGGCCGCGACCGTGAGGTTCTTCGGCCCCGCCTGGATGCCGTACTGCGCGTTGACCACCGCCGGCGCGTAGCCGGGCGTGACCTTCCGCCAGGTCGACGAGCAGCAGAAGGTGTCGCTCCGGGAGACGTCGGCGATCGCGAAGACGGTCAGCGCCTCGGTGGGCTTCCAGAGGAACTTCAGCGCCGCGCCGGTGGCTTCACGCGGATCGGTGTCGGCGCCGGAGCGGGCGGCGTTCTTGATCAGGCCGTCGCGCTCGTTGTGCACCACCACCAGCCGAAGGGCCGCGGTGTCGCCCACCGCTACGTTGCCGATGGCTTCGAAGTTGCGCTCGCCGCGCTCGCCGATCTCCACCCGCACCTGGCCGGCGTCGTCGCCCAGTTCAGGTCGTTTGGTGATGAAGTGCACGAGGCCGGCCGAGGCGTTCTTGCCGAACAGCATCCCCTGCGGCCCGCGCAGGATCTCGACCCGCTCCACGTCGGCCAGGGTCGAGAGGCTGCCCGGATCGGCCAGCACCACGCCGTCCACCACCGTCGAGATGCTCTGCTCGATACCCGCCGAGAAGCTGCTGGTGCCGATGCCCCGGATCAGGAAGCCCGAGGCGCTGTTGCTGAGGCTCTGCTTGAAGCGGACGCTGGGGTCGATCAGCGTGAGCTGCTGCGGCTGGGTGACATGCAGCGCCTCCAGGGTCTCGCCTTTCACCGCCGTGATCGACAGCGGCACGTCCTGCACGTTCTCGGCGCGCTTCTGGGCCGTCACGACCAGTTCGTCGATGGTGGACGAGGCCTCCTGCGCGGCGGCGGTCCCGCCCAGCGCGAGGCCGAGCGCAGCGACGGCGACCCCCAGGCGCAAACGGTCGTCCCGGCGCGAGCCGATACGTGTGGTCATCTCAGTTTCCTTCCCCTAGCCGCGGGTGGCGGCTCTCTGATTGGCGGCGGCATTGCGGGCGGCGCTGCCGGTCCGCGCGTTTCCGCGCGTCCGATCGCCGCCTCGATTTAAGTCTAAGTCACGTTACCGTCACTTAATGCGCCTGACAAGGGCGCGCGCGGTCTGCGGTCAGGCGTTGGCGCTGGGCCGGGCTGAGACGCGCGCGTGCCATTCGCGCAGGGCGGCGGCGTCAGACGGCATCTCCACGCCGATGAACAGGCCGAAGTCGACGGTGGTCTGCGCGATGATGTCTGCCATGGTGTAGCGGTCGCCTGCGATGAACGGGCGGCCGGCCAGTTCCTCGTCCAGCCAGGCGTAGATCTGGGCGATCCGCGGGCGGTTCGATTCGCCGAAGTCCCGATACTGGGTCAGCAACGCCGCCGTCAGCGGATGGGTGTGTCGCCAGACCTGGCCGATGGGGTTCATGAGCTGCAGCTCGATGCGCCGGATCCACATGTCGATCTCGGCCCGCTCGCGCGCCGTCTCGCCGAACAGCGACGGCCCCGGCGAGACCTCGTCGAGGTAGCGGCAGATGCTGACGCTCTCGCTGAGGTGACTGCCGTCGTCCAGCTCCAGGACCGGCAGCTGGCCCAGCGGATTTCGCGCCAGGAACGCCGGCGCCTTGTGCGCCCGCTCGCGCATCGGCACCCGCTCGTGCTCCACCTCCACGCCCTTCTCGGCCAGGAAGATGCGGACCCGTCGCGGATTCGGCGCGGGATTGTCTTCGCCGTAGAGCTTCATCGTTTCCTCCAGCGCGAGCGACTCTCGCCTTGAAGTAACGATACCGTTACTTATGCCGTTCCGGCAAGTCTGAGCTGGGTCTCAGCCCGCCGTCGCGGGGGGGGGGCGCCGGGCCGCGGGGCCC
>JBFMGV010000099.1:0-33559 GCA_040752615.1 Pseudomonadota bacterium
CGGCGGCGCACCACCCCTCATTCCCCTCAGGAGCTCGCGTCATGCCGCGCGGCGACAAGTCGAAGTACACCGACAAGCAGGAGCGCAAGGCGGATCACATTACCGAGGGCTACCAGAAGAAGGGCGTGTCCGAAGCGGAAGCCGAACGGCGGGCCTGGGCCACCGTCAACAAGGATGACGGCGGCGGCAAACAGCCCGGCGGCTCCGGCCGCGGCAAGCCGACCGGCCATCCGGCCGCCCACAAGGGCGGGAAGAAGGGTGGCGAGGCTTCGGCGAACCGCACGGCCGCGGAACGCTCCGCCTCGGCCAAGAAGGCCGCCGCCACCCGCAAGCGCAATGCCGCCCATGGGCGTCACGCCAGCGCCTGAGCGCCCCTGTCGAACGAGGTTCCATGCCTGACCCCCTTCCCGATCCGGACGCCGTCTTCGCGCAGGAGCGCGCCTTCGTCGGTCGCTTCGCCGGCTGGGGCGTCATGGAGACGCCGCTCGGCAAGCTGCAGAAGCGCTATGTGGTCGAAGCCCACGGCGTCCTCGACGGCGAGACCGTGGTCTTCCAGGAGATTTGGCGCTTCGACGACGGGCACGTGGACCATCTCCGGTGGCGGATTTCCCGCACGGCGGAAGGCCGGTACGAGGGCCAGGAGCCGCAGCTGGAGGGCGTCGCCGAGGGCGAGATCGACGGCTTCGGCTTCCGCTGGCGCTATACCCGCGAGACACCGCAGCCGGACGGCAAGACCCTCAAGCTCAATTTCGACGACTGGTTCTGGCGCATCGACGACCACGTGATGGTCGTACGGGGAACGGCGGGTCGCCTCGGCCTGCCGTTCGCGTGGCGCACGTCACCTATCAGCGGCAGGGCGACTAGGCGACCTCGGCCAGGGCGGGGCTGCGCCCAGCGGCCACCCGCCAGGTCGCCGTAGACCTGGTGGTAGCGGGCGGCCACGGCGTCCGACGAGAACAGCTCCTCGAAGCGGCAGCGCACGATGCGGCGATCCAGCTCCGGCAGCCGTTGGACCGCCGCGATGGCTTCCGCGAGGGCGCGGCCCCCAGAAGCCCGTGACGCCGTCCTCGATCACCCCAGGCGCCGGTCCCCCGCTCCAGGCGATCCCCGGGGCGCCGGAGGCCATGGCCTCGATCATCACCTCGGCGATGGCTGAAGCGATACGCATGTCCTTCCCGGCGAACCCCTCGGGGAAGCGTCGGGAAAGGTTCGGCCCGCGCCCCCGCGAATGTGGGGTGGGGTCGAGGTTGCCGGCACGGGCGAGATACGGATGCGACCTCGACCGCTCATTTGTCGAGCGCCGGAACGCAACGCTGCGCGGCCGGTTTCGCGTGAGGGGATGGGAGGTCGTTGCGCCGTCGGCCAACGATGACGACATCGCCCTGAGCAGACCTGGAGACCGGTTCGCCGCGCCTGGATGACGCGCCGGTTGCGCAATTGGGAGGGCCCATGAAAGCCATTTCGATCGTTCCGGCCGATGGGGGCTGGATGCTCAAGAGCGACATCTGCGCCAATGAGCAGTTCTTCCGCAGCGGCGCGTCGGCGGAGAGCGCCGCGATCCGCCTCGCCCAGGGCGTAGCCGACGCCGGCGAAGGCTCGCGGGTGGAGATCTTCCTCCTCGACGGCAGTCTCGGGCGAAGCTTCGTCGTCCCCGCCCTGCGGATCGTGCGGGAGGCGGCCCGCCCCCTCCCCGCCTGATCCGTGGCCGCGGCCCCCTGGCGGGCTCAAGGGGTGGTACGGGTCGGCGCGCGACCGCGCCGGCGTACGGGTCTTGCGCTCGGGCTTGCGCGGCGTCACGCGGGGCGTCACGCGCCCGGCGACCTTAGCGGGAGAGGTATCGGCATCGGACTCGCGCGCCTGTCGGACGGGTCTGAACGCCTAGAGCGGTCGCCGACGGCCCTGCGTTCCCGGCCCCTTCCCTTGTGGCGCCCACCCCACGCCGGCCATCGCGGGCGGCGCGCCGCACGGTCTCGAGGCTCCGCGCTCGCAGCGGGTTGCCACGCCCTCAGGTCGCGTCAGCTTCCGCCGGCGCCCCGCGGCCCCCGGCCGGGCGGCTTCGCGGCTGAGCGACGGCGCGGCCCGCGGGATGGCGGCGCGAGGGCCCGCAGCACCTTCAACCGCCAAGCCGGGTCCTCACCCGGGCCGGGCACGACAACCCGCGCGTCGCGCAGGGCCGCGTCCGGTTGGACGGCATGTACGCGCCGCAGGGCCGCGGCGCGCCGGGCCGGCCCGACCGTCAGCGCCAGGCCCTTTGGGCCGGCCGAGATGGCGCATATGCCCGCGGCCTGTCCAAGGCGCTGCACCCGCGCCTGGTCGAGCAGGCGCAGCACCGCGTCAGGCAGGGCTCCGAAGCGGTCGCCGAGCTCGTCTTCGAAGGCGTCGATCTCGGCCTCCGTCTCCAGGCGCGCGAGGCGGGCATAGAGGTTGATCCGGACGACGGCGTCCGGGACGTAGTCGGCGGGAATGACCCCCTGATCGCTGATCCGCAGCACCGGTGGCGGCCCATCGGCGGCGGCCTGCCCCCGCGCGGCGCGCAAGGCCCGCGTCAGCAGGGCTTGATAGAGGGAGACCCCCACCAACCGCACGTGGCCTGCCTGGTCTTCGCCCAGGAGGTCGCCCGCCCCGCGCAGGTCGAGGTCGCGGGCGCTGATGGCCAGGCCAGCGCCCAGCCGATCGAAGGCCTCCAGCGTGGAGAGCCGGGCCTGGACGGCGTCCGATAGGGCTTCCGCGGGATCGGTGAGCAGATAGGCAACACCCTGCGCCCGTCCTCGCCCGACCCGGCCACGCAACTGATGGAGTTGCGCCAGGCCAAAGCGGTCTGGGCGCCAGATCAGCATGGTGTTCGCCCGCGGGACGTCGAGCCCGCTTTCGATGAGGCTGGTCGCCAGCAGGACGTCGCCTTGGCCGTCGGCGAAGCCCACCATGACCTCGTCCACCGCCTCCGGCGCCATGTCGCCGTGGGCGACCCGGACCCACAGGTCGGGCGCCAACTCCGCGAGTTGCGCCCGCAGCGCGGGGAGGTCCTCGATGCGCGGCGCCACCACGAAGCTCTGGCCGCCTCGCCGGGCTTCGCGCAGCAGGGCGGCGCGGACACGGCCCGGGTCGAAGGGCGCCACGAAGGTGCGGATGGGCCGCCGCCGGGCGGGGGGACTGGCGATCAGGCTGAGGTCCTGCAAGCCCACCATCGCCGCCTGCAGGGTGCGCGGGATGGGCGTGGCGGTCAGGGTCAGGAGATGGCCGGGTCCACAGAGCGCGCGCAGGCGCGCCTTGTCCGCGGCGCCGAACTTCTGCTCCTCGTCGACGATCACCAGGGCTAGGTCCGCGAACGCCATGTCGTCGGCGGCCACGGCGTGGGTGCCCACGACGATACGCGCCGCGCCGGACGCCAGCGCGGCCTTCGCGGCCTTGCGGTCCGCGGCGGCCTCCAGCCGCGAGAGGTGCACGACCTCGACCCCGGTTCCGGCGAACCGCCGGGAGAAGGTGAGGAAGTGCTGCCGCGCCAACACCGTCGTGGGCGCGGCCACCGCCACCTGGCGGCCGCTCAGCGCCACGGCGGCGGCGGCCCGGAGCGCCACCTCGGTCTTGCCGAACCCCACGTCGCCGCAGACGAGCCGGTCCATCGGTCGTCCCGACGCCAGATCTTCCAACACCGCCGAGATCGCCGCCGCCTGGTCAGGGGTGTCCGGATAGCCGAACCGGGCCTCGAACCGGGTGTAGGCGGCCTTCGGCGGCGTAATTGGGTCGGCGGTCCGCGCCGCGCGCGCCGCCGCGAGGTCGGCCAGGGCGCGGGCGGTCTGGTCCACGTGGGCGTCAGCCTCGGCGCGCCGCCTGGGCCAGGCGTCACCCCCGAGCCGATCGAGCGAAACCGCGTCCTCGGCGGCGCCGTAGCGCCAGATGCGGTCGATCTCGCCGACGGGGGCCAGCACGCTCGCGCCGCCGCGGTATTCGAGGCGCAGGGTGTCCTGCACCACGCCGTCCAACTCCACCACCTCGAGATCGCGCAGGACGCCGACCCCGTGGTCCTCATGCAGCACCACGTCGCCCGGGCGCAGTTCCGGCTCCAGCACCGCGGCCTCGAGGCCAGGCCCGCGACGGGCGGCCAGCCGCCCGCCCAGGACATCGGCGGCGGCGATCACCGTGCGCGCGCCGTCGCCGAATCCCGCATCGAGATCGCCCTCCAGCACCCACACCCCGCCAGGCGGCGCCGCGAGGATGTCCTGCCAGGTCGCTGCCGGGCCGAGGGTCCGATCGAGACCGCGCGCCAGGGCTCGGCGCAGTGACCGCATCTCGTGCTCGAGCCCCGCCAGGACCACCGTCCGGCCCGCGGCTGTTTCGCGGGCCACGACGTCGCAGAAGGCCCGGCCCGGGTTGCGGGCGTTCGCGAAAACCGGGGTCGGGCGCGTGCGGCTGAGCGCGAGCCGGCCCGGCTTCCAGGCGGCAAGCCCCTCCTCCGCTTCGGCGCGCGACAGGTAGAGGCGCGTATCGGGCGAGGCGCCGGAGAAGGCCCGGATCGCCTCCGCCGCGTCCTGGCGCTGCGCCTCGGCCGCCGCGAGCCGCGCCCGCGCGCCCGGATCCTCGAGCAGGCGCGCGCCGGGGGTCAAGGCGAAGAGGTCGGTGAGCGGCAGCAGGTCGGCGAGCCGATGCTCGACACCCGCTTCCCGATCGACACCGCCGTCCTGCGCGAGGATCGCCTCGGAGGCCGGCGCCAGCGTCACCCAGGCGACCTCCGACCGCGTCCTCTGCGTGAGTGGGTCGTAGGTGCGCAAGGCGGCGATGCGGCCGTCGGCGTCCTGGTGGATCCGGACGGGCTCGGCGGCGGCGGCTGGGAACAGGTCGACGACCTCGCCGAGCAGCGCCACCTCGCCGGGTTCGTCGATCCGGTCGTCGGCGACGTAGCCGGCCCGCGCGGCGTAGGCGGTCAGCGCCTCTCGATCGAGGATGTCGCCGACGCGAAGGGTCAGGAAGGCGTCCTGCAAGGCGACGGTCGCGGGCACGCGCTGCAGCAGGGCCGCCGGCGAGAGGACCAGCAGCCGCGGCCGGTCCGCGTCCGTCGCCAGGCGCGCGAGTGTCGCCATGCGGCGCCCCATGATGTCACGGGAGGGCGACGCGCGGTCGAAGGGCAGGCAGTCCCAGCCGGGCAAGGTCAGCACCTCGGCCGCCGGCGCGAAGGCCGCCGCGGCCCGGGCGATCTCCGCCGCCCGGCGCTCCCCCGCCGCCAGCAAGACCGTGGTCACGGCCGAGACGCCGAGGCGCGTCGCCGCCGCGGCCGCGACGGCGGCGGCCGGAATCCTTTCAGGCGCGGCCTCAGCTCGCTCTCGACGGCCCGGCGTGAGCGCCGGCGCGCCTGTCCCGGGCGCCACGCCGGCGGCGAGGTCGGCGCCTTGCGGCGTGGGGTCGATCGAGTCGCGCGGCGCCATGCTTCCCTCCGGCTGGCGGCAGAAACACGCCAGACGGCCGAGCGTTGCGCGCCTTGACCCGTGCAGCGCCGCTCGAGCCCGCCGGGCGCCCCACCGTCCGGGGCGCGCTCCGCAACCGGCCCCAAGTCGAGGCCCGGCCCCAGGCCCGCCGTCCTGGGTTCAGCCCGCGCTGGCGTCCTACAGCTGCGCTGAGACGCCGCATTAGCCCGTGCTTCGACCCTGCCCCGGCCCCAACGGCCGACGACGCCCGCCCACCGCGCGCCTGGCGCGCAGGCCGGCCACCGCCATCACGCCGCGATCGGACGCATGCTCGCGACCGCAATCGCTAGGCGCCGAGGTCTGTGGCGCAGTCGAGCCCCAACTGACGCAGGGCGCCGCGCAGGGTCTGGGCGGTGTATGGCCGCCCGAGGACTGAAACGCAGCGATCGTCCGCGAAGCGTGCGGCGAGGTCGTCGCCGCGCGCACCGAAAGTGATCAGGAGCGGGAGGTCGCGGAAGAGCGCGCGCAGCGACTGCGCTACGGCCTCGGCGCTGCGGTCGGGAAGCGGATCGGCCAGCACCACCGCGTCATAGCGGCCCTGGGCGACCCGCGTCATGCCGAGCGCCTCCGCGCCGCTGCCCGCCTGGTCGCACCGGAACCCGGCCGCCTCCAGAAGCTCGCTGGCCAGCCCACGAGCCGCCGGATCGCCGTCGACGACGAGGATTTGCTGCGTGCGACCGGCGTCGAGCATGTCGCGGACCTTCCGACCCAGCGCCTCGAAGGTGAAGGGCTTGACGATCAACTCCACCCCCGGGTCGAGCCGGCCGGCATGTACGATGGCGTTGCGCGTGTAGCCGGAGGTGTAGAGGACGCGCAGGTTCGGCTGGATCGCGCGGGCCGCCTCCGCCAGGTCGCGGCCGCTCATCCCCGGCATGACCACATCCGAGAAGAGCAGATCGATCGGCTCGCCCCGCCTTTCGAGCAGGCGCAGCGCCGAGGGCCCGTCGTGCGCTTCGAGCACGCGGTAGTCGAGCTCCCGCAGGCACTCCACGGTGTAGGCCCGGACATCGTCGTCGTCTTCCACCACCAGGACCGTATCGCGCCGCAGGCTGCCTTCAGGCCGGTGCGTCGCGTCCGCCGGCGCCTCGTCGTCGGGCTCGCTCAGGAGGCGGGGGAGATAGATCTTCGCGGTCGTGCCGTGACCGGGCTCGGAATAGAGCTTCACGTGCCCGCCCGACTGCTTGACGAAGCCGTAGATCATGGAAAGTCCAAGGCCCGTGCCCCGGCCGACCTCCTTGGTGGTGAAGAACGGCTCGAAGGCGCGCGCCACCACCTCCTTCGACATGCCCTCGCCGGTGTCGGTCACCGCGATCATCACATACTGGCCGGGCGGCACCTCCGCCTGGCTCGCCGCATATCCCTCGTCGAGGCGGGCGTTCGCGGTCTCGATCGTCAGTTCGCCGCCCTTCGGCATCGCGTCACGCGCGTTGAGGGCCAGGTTTAGGATCGCGCTCTCCAGCTGGTTGGGATCGGCCTCCGCCCGCCAGAGGCCGGGCGAGGTGACGATCTCCAGCTGGATCAGCTCGCCCAGCGAGCGGCCGAGCAGATCGGACATGCCGACCACGAGACGGTCGACGTCCAGCGACTTGGGCGCCAGGGGCTGGCGCCGCGAGAAGGCGAGGAGCCGCTGGGTCAGGGCCGCGGCGCGCTCGGCGCCCTTCAGTGCGTTGTCGAGCGCGCGGCGGGCGCGCGCGTCCGGCGCCTCCGCGGCCGCCAGCGAACGCTGCGCGATCCCGATGTTGCCCGTCACCACCGTCAGCAGGTTGTTGAAGTCGTGGGCGATCCCACCGGTGAGCTGGCCGACCGCTTCCATCTTCTGGGCCTGCCGCAGCGCGTCTTCGGCCTCGGCCCGCTGGGCCACCTCTTCGGCGACGCGGGCCTCCAGGGTCTCGTTGAGCTCTCGCAAGGTCGCCTCCGCCGCCTTGCGCGCGCTGATGTCGAGGATGGTTCCGATGAAGCGCACCGCGCGCCCGTCTTCCACGACGGACCGCCCGGTGGCCGCGACCCAGCGCAGGACGCCGTCTTCCAGACCGATCGTGCGGTACTCCACATCGTAGCCGCCGGGCCCGCCCGGATCGAGCGCCGCTTGCACCGCCGCATCGGTCACGTCGCGGTCGTCCGGATGCAGGCCGGCGAGGAAGGCGCCGTCATAGGTCACGTCGGCGTCCGGCGAGAGCCCGAAGAGGCGGCGGCACTGATCGTCCCACCGCAACTCGCCGGTCACCGGGTTGAAGTCCCAGGTCCCGATCGCCGCGGCCTGGGTGGCGAGGCGCAGGCGGGTCTCGCTGTCGCGAAGCTGCGCCTCCGCGGCGCGACGCTGTTCCAGTTCGCTCTGGGCGGCGCGATAGAGCCGGGCGTTGTCGATGGCCACGGCCGCCTGGCCTGCGATCCCCTTGAGGAGCCGCTCGTGCTGTTCCGAGAAGCGGCCCACCTCGGCATGGCCGAAGAACAGGCCGCCGATCACCTCGCCCGATCGCGACACCACGGAGACCGCGAGATAGCTGCGGACCGGGAGGTGGCCGTCGGGCATGCCCTTGCGCGGGTGATTGCGGCCGTAGCGCGGGTCTCCGGTGATGTCGTCAGACCGGACCGTGCCGGCGCCTTCGAAGGTCGGCGCGAACACCGCGGTGTTGCGCGGCATCGGGAAGGTCTCGAACTCGGACCGGGGGACGCCGGAGATGGTGTAGAGCATGTAGCTCTCCCCCGCCGGGTCGATGACGTTGTAGAAGAACGCCCCGAACTGCGCGCCCGTGATCTCGACGCCGGCATCGGTCACCGTCTGGACGAGGCGCTCCAGATCGAGCTCCGCCGCGAGCGCCGCGCCGGTCCGGTTCAGGGTCTCGAGGACCCGGCTCTCCTCCGGCGGCGCATCGCCCGGCGTTTCAGACTCCGACCCCCGCATGTGTCTCCGCCCTCACGCGCGACCCTGGCGCGCGTCTCTAACAAGCTCGGCCGGACTCCGTTCCCGCCGCGCGCGAGATGAAGGCGTCGCCTGCCGGCCGTCGCGTCAGTTTGATCTGTAGCAGGTGGGGGAACGCGATCCCGCGTGGCGGCTTGCCGTCCTGAAGGGAGTCCCACATGACCAAAGACGCAGAGACCGGCCGCAAGGCGAACGCGGCCCAGCCCCTCGGCAAACTGCCGACGTCCGGCGACGCGTCGGGACGCAGGAAGACCGTGGCGCGGTCCCGCGCCGCCGCCGGGCCCGATGGACCGGACGCGGGCGTCGTCGGACGCACCTTCAAACCCAAGCCCGGCTAGACGTCCCCAAAGCTCCGCCACGGGCCTCGCCGTGAAGCGTTGCCTTGACGGGGCCGGCCTATCCGACACCCGTCGGCTGCCGCGATCACGGGCCGGCTCCCTGGCGTGCGAACGCAACACCCACGGTGAAGCCGCGCCGTTTCAGAGCGTCGCATGGCTGCGCAGCCGACGTGGCCATCAGGCGTAGAAGCTGTCCGGCACCCGCCCACCGTTCGCCGCGAGTTTCTTCATCACCGCGCGGTGAAGCGCGATGTTCTGCTCGGCGCTTCCCGCCTCCCCCGCCGAGACGCCGAGCTCGCTGGCCAGCGCCTTTCGGGCCTCGAGGCTTGAATCCATGTGCAGCAGCTTCAGCAGGTCGACGATCGAGGTGCGCCAGTTGCCCCCGCCCCCTTCGATCTCCGCCATGCTGGACAGCACCGCTTCGACATCGACGGGTTCGACGGGCTGCGGGGGCGCCTGCGAGGCGGGCGCCGCAGACGTGGCCGCAGACGGGGCCACAGGCCCCGAAGGCGCATCGGGGCGGGGCGACGTCGGCGCCGGTACGGCCTTGTGCTGGAAGATCTTGTCGCGAATGGCGCTGAAAATGCCCATGGGGCGCTCCTCAGGTTGGGACCGGCAGAATTCCGGTCACGGGTTGCGGTTCCACGGGCCTGCGGGTCGGCTGCTCGCGGCGTCGGCCCACCCCGCCAGGGTGAGAGCGGTGGTCGGCGCGATCTCCGCGCCGAAGCTGCGGCGCATGATCTGCAGCGCCCAGTCCTGGTGCTCGGGCCGCGCGCTGGCGGTGGCGTTCCCCGGCGCCCAGAGGTCGTACCCCCGCATGTGGGCGTCGGCGGCGGTGAACTGCACGCAGATCTCGGTCGCCATGCCGGTCATCACCAGGCGCCGGGCGCCGAGCTGGGACAGCAACACCTCAAGGCTCGTGGCGTAGAAACCCGAGAGCTGCGGCTTGATGATGAAGTAGTCGTCATGGCGGGGCGCAATGAGGTCCAGCAGCCGCCGCTGGACATCGCCGGCGTCGCGGCACGCCTCGACGATCCGGCTTCGCTCGGCGTGCCACTGGCCGTCGTTGTCGTTGACGTACACCACCGGAACCCCGAGACGGTCCGCGTCCCGTCGAAGATCGGCGATCACCTCGGCGGCCCCGACGGCGGCGGACGCCATGGCGTCCGCGCCGGGGAACCGCATCGCGTTGATCATATCGACGACGACCAGCGCGACCCCAGAACCTGGCTGGGGTCGCGCCCCCGCGCCCGGTGCGCCGCCCGGGACGCCGTATGAGGGCGATCCGGCCAACCTCGCCTCAGTTCGCCTTCGGAGCGCCCATTTCGGCCATGAGCTCCTCCTTACGGGCCTTCATCCGCTCGCCCATGGCGTCGAGGTCCTCGTCGCCCTTCTTGGCCTGGGCGAAGATGCCGCCCGGCTGCTCCTCTTCCTTGACGTGGTGCTTGATGTACTCGCCGAGCACCTTGACCTTGGCGTCATAGAACGCCTCGCCAGGTTTCATGGCCTCGATCTCGGCGATCAGCTTCTTGGCGCCGTCGTGCTCCACATGGGCTTCATCGAGCATGTCCTCTTCGACGTCGCCGCGCTCCTCGGGGTAGAAGATCTCCTCCTCGATCGCGGTGTGCACCTTCAGCGCCACGGCGATCTGGTTGAACAGGGCGAGCTTTTCAGCCTCGTCCTCAAGTTGCTCGTACTCGTCGAACCAGCCCTCCACCTCCCGGTGGTCCTTCTTCAGCAGGGTAATCGCGAGCGGATCGCGTCGGCCTGTGCGGCGCCGGCGCCCGGAGCTCTTGCGGCTGGCGGACCCGGCGGCGGCGGACTTGCCGGTCGTGCCCTTTGCGGCGGTAGCCATGAGTCTCTCCCTTGTGTTGGCAGGACCTCGAACACAGCCCCGCCAACGCCGGTTCCAGGACCCGACATTTCGCAAGGCGTCAGTCGATTCCGATGGGCGAACCGCATGGCCGACCGCCGCCTCGAACCGCCCAGTGACCGCCCGCCCGGAACCGCGGCTCGCGGCCGGCGCAGTCCCTCCGCGCCGGCGGAGCCTTGGCGCGACCGCCGTGGGCCTCACCCAGATGTCGAGCGGCGATGATGACGGCTGTGGCGGCCGGACGCGGGCGTCTGGAATCTCAGCACGTGTAGGCGACAGGCGCGGGCGAACAACGCCCCGCGCGGCGTGACCGGATTACTCTGCCATCACGACGGCGGCTTCCCGCGGTTTCTGGAGGGGGATCCGGCTCAGGCGCCCCCTGATCGAACGGATCCGCCGCGATGGGCGGCAGGGGTCGGTGCTGCTCATGCCCCGCGCCGAGATCGAGAGCCGCCTGTTCCCGACTGGGCCTTTGGCCGTCGTAAGCCCCGCGCTCGTCTCCGACGCCCAGCGGGCCTTCGCCCGCAACCTGCGGGACACGCGCCTTCCCCAAGCCGCCCACCGCCCGGAGCATCAGGCGCTGCTGGGCGCGTTCCGGCCTGACTCCGCTGACCGAGGGCGGTCTGCGCACGCGCCCCCTGTCGATCAGCCCAAGGGCTTCTGATAGGTCTGGCCGTCATCCTGCGGCTCGGCCATCCTTCGGTGCTGCTCGGCCTTGATACTCTCCGGCGTGATCGCGCCCATCGCGGCCTGAAGCTTGTTCTTCCAGCCGGCCACCACGTCGCCTTCGCCCTTCTTCATGGCCTCGTAGCCGGTCTTCGCGACCATCGCCGGGTCGTCTTTCTTCCCCTGCCCCACCTGGGTGTCGAGCATGCCCGCGCGTTCGAAGAAGTCCGTGTCCGTCGCGCCGGGCAGCAGGGTGGTGATGCTGACGCCGGTGTCCTTGAGCTCGTTGCGCAGCGCCCAGGCGAAGCTGTCGATGAACGCCTTGGTGCCGTTGTAGACGGCCTGGAACGACCCTGGCATCAAGCCGGCGATCGAACCCGTGAACAGCACCATCCCCTGGCCGCGCTCGACCATGCGACGCGTGATCTGCTGGGCGAGATAGATCGTCCCGGTGACGTTGGTGTCGATGACATGGCGCCAGTCCGCGACCGGCTGCTCGAGGAAGGCGTGTCCGAGACCGTGGCCGGCGTTGGCCATGAGGTGATCCACGGGACGGTCGCCGACGAGGTCGAGCAGGGCGTCGACGCCTTCGATCGTGGAGAGGTCGACGCGGATCTCGTCGACGGATACGCCGAGGGCGCGCAGGGCCTGGGCCGCCTCGACGATCTCCGGGCGGTCCGCGGCCACGACCAGGTCGAAGCCGTCCTGGGCGCAGAGCTTGGCCAGTTCGTAGCCGATCCCGGAGGAGGCCCCGGTGACGACAGAGAGGGGGCGCAGGGCCCCGGCAGGCAGGGTATCGGTCATCAGGCGGCGTCCTTCCAGTCGGTCTTGAGGACGATCTTGGTCACCTCGTCCTGGCGCTCCTTGAACATCCTGTAGCCTTCGGGGGCCTGTTCGAGCGGGAGGCGGTGGCTGATCAGGAAGGTGGTGTCGAGCCTGCCCTCGCCGATCATCTCCAGCAGCTGCGGCATGTACCTCTGGACGTGGGTCTGGCCCGTGCGGATCTGCAGGCCCTTCTCCATCAGGGCGCCGATCGGGATCTTGTCGCCCACCCCGCCGTAGACGCCGGGGATCGAGACGCGGCCGCCCTTGCGGCAGGCCAGGATCACCTCGCGCAGGACGTGGGGCCGGTCCGTGCCCAGCTTCACCGTGGCCTTCACGGCGTCGAGGACGTTGTCGATGGTGAAGCCGTGGCTCTCCATGCCGACCGCGTCGACCACCGCGTCCGGCCCGATGCCGCCGGTCATCTCGAACAGCGCCTCGCGCACCTTCACGTCGTGGTAGTTGATCACCTCGGCCCCCATCGACTTCGCGAGCTCCAGGCGGTGCGGGTGATGGTCGATGGCGATGACCCGGTGAGCGCCCTGCACGAAGAGACTCTGGATCGTGAAGAGACCGACCGGCCCGCAGCCCCAGACCGCCACCGTGTCGCCGGGCTCCACCTGGCAGTTCTCGGCCGCCATCCACCCGGTGGGCAGGATGTCCGAGAGGAAGAGGACCTCGTCATCCTCCAGGCCGTCGGGGACCACGATGGGCCCGACGTCGGAATAGGGCACGCGGACGTACTCGGCCTGGCCGCCGGCATAGCCGCCCGTGAGGTGCGAGTACCCGAACGCGCCGGTCATGGGGTAGCCGTACATGACCTCGCTCATGTCGGCCTTCTCGGCGGGGTTGGAGTTGTCGCAGGCCGCGAACTGCTGCTTCCCGCAGAAGAAGCACTTGCCGCAGGCGATGACGAACGGAACGACCACCCGCTGCCCCGGCTGCAGGGTCGAGCCTGGACCGACCTCCACCACCTCTCCCATGAACTCGTGGCCCAGGATGTCGCCCTTGTGCAGGGTCGGGATGTAGCTGTCGTAGAGGTGAAGGTCCGAGCCGCAGATGGCGGTCGAGGTGATGCGGACGATCGCGTCGCGCGGATTGACGATCCGGGGATCGTCCACCGTCTCCATGCGGACGTCGTGCTTGCCGTGCCAGGTGAGGGCGCGCATGGGCGGGCCTATCCTTTCGCGTGGGAGCCGCCGCGCGGTGCGGCGAAGGGGGCCTGAGAGGTGGAGATCTCGCCGGTTTCCAGCAGCTGCTTCAGCCGGCGCAGATCGCGGCGCGCCTGCACCTTCGGCTCCTTCTGGAAGAGCTTGGCGACTAGCTTCCCCAGGTCGCCGCCCGGCGGGTCATAGACGATGGTGGCGGCCACTTCGGTGCCGCGCCCTGGCGGGGCGTCGCGGAAGGCGATGCGTCCCGTGTTCTTGATGTCGGCGCCTTCGACCGACTCCCAGGCCAGGGCCGCCCCATCGACCTCCTCGGTCAGCACGCTGTCCCATTCGACACTGCGGTCGCCGGGCGCCTTCAGCACCCAATGCGAAATGCGCCCATCTCCGGGCGTGACGCTTTCCACGTTCTCCATGAAGCGCGCCAGGTTCCGGAAGTCGCGGAAGAAGGCGTAGACCTCGTCCCGGGGCCGGTTGACGGTGATGGTGCGGCCGACCAGGGCCGCCTCATCCCACCCCCGCGCCTCGGCCGCCTCGTGCGCCACGTCACGCTGATGCACCGCGGCCGTGAGGGGCGCATCGCTGTCCAGCGCCCGATCGACATGTTCCGATGGCATGGCTGACTCCCGTGTCGGCTGGCAAACCCGTCGCCACGGGGGCTGTTCCGATCGGCGTCAAATGTGGGGTCGGCCGGACGCGCGGGCGCGACAACCGCCCTTTCACGCCGCCCGGCGCCACCACCGGAAGGTCTCGGCGTTAGCGTCGGCATGACCTCGCCTCCCGTCCTAAGCGGCGGCTGCGCCTGCGGCGCCGTACGCTTCACCGTCAGCGGCGCGCCGAAGCGCGCCGGCCTCTGCCACTGCCTGACCTGCCGCAAGGCCCCCGCCGCCGCCTTCAACCCGTTCGTGGTCTATGAGCCTGGCGCGGTCGACGTCACAGGCGAGGTGCGGATCTGGCGCAGCTCGCCGGACTATGCGCGCGGGTTCTGCGGGACCTGCGGCAGCCGTGTCTACGGCGGCAACGCCGGCGAGATCGAACTCTCGCTCGGCAGCTTCGACGCCGTCGGGCCGATCGCGCCGCAATACGAGAGCTGGGTCTCGCGCCGTGAGCCCTGGCTCAGGGCCCTCGACGTGCCGCAGCATGCGGCCAACCGCGAGCCATGAGCGCCGCGGACCCGGCGTGGGACGCGGTGGTGGTGGGGGCCGGTCCGGCCGGGCTCACGGCGGCCACCTACCTGGCGCGCTTCCGACGCGCGGTGCTCGTCCTGCATCACGGCCCGTCGCGCGCCGCCTGGATTCCCGAGAGCCATAACACGCCGGGGTTCCCGAGCGGGATCGGCGGGCCGGTGCTGCTCGAGCGGCTGCGCGCGCAGGCCGCGTCGTTCGGCGCGGAGCTCCGGGACGGACGGGTCGAGCAGCTGACCGCCGAGGCCGGCGGCTTCCGGATGGAGGGGGCGTTCGGCGTCATACGGTCCCGGTCCGTGCTGCTGGCGACCGGCGTCAGCGATCGCATGCCGCCGATCGCCGGGATCGCTGCGGCGATCCGGCGTGGGCTGGTCCGGCTCTGCCCGATCTGCGATGGCTTCGAGGCGACGGGCCGCCGCCTGGCGGTCCTCGGCGACAGCGACTTCGCGAATCGGGAAGCCGATTTCCTCAGCACCTACTCCGCCGATGTGACGGTCCTGCGCCTCGACCGTTCAGGGCCGGCGTCGGCGCCCGGCGCCCAACATATGACCCTCGACGATCTCGTCCTCGAAGAGGCCGAGGCCGTGCTGCGCTCCGACGGCAGGGAGCGGCGCTTCGACCACCTCTACCTCGCGCTGGGCTGCCAGCCGCGCAGTGACCTGGCGATCGCCGCCGGCGCAGGGCAGGACGAACTGGGCAAGCTCCTGGTCGATGCTCACCAGATGACCAGCGTCCCCGGCCTCTATGCCGCCGGCGACGTGGTCCGCGGCCTGAACCAGATCGCGGTCGGCGCCGGCGAGGCCGCCATCGCGGCCACCGCGATGCACAACCTGCTGCGCGACCCGGCCTAGCCTGACGGGGTCGCGCGGCAGGGCGCTAGGCGCGCGTCCGGGGAGGAGCGCGGGATTCCGCAACGCACGCGCGATCCAGCCTTTGTTGGGCGCCGGAACGGCGGGCGCCCTGCCGGGTTTGGCGCTCAACAATCCCGGAGCCTCACATGCCGAAGACGCCGCCGAAATCCCATGCCCGCGCCAAGGGCAAGGCCGCCGATCCCCCCGCCAGGCCCCCCGTCGGTCCTGCGCTCTCGGAGAGCTACGCCGAGACGCAGGGACCGGGCGGGGAGACCCACCAGACCGCGGTGGGCGACCAGCCCGTCCTGACCACCTCCCAAGGCGCGCCGGTGGCCGATGACCAGAACACCCTGCGCCAGGGCGCGCGGGGCCCGGCGCTGCTGGAGGATTTCCATTTCCGGGAGAAGATCTTCCACTTCGACCACGAGCGGATTCCCGAGCGTGTGGTCCACGCCCGCGGGTACGCCGCGCACGGCTACTTCGAGCTGACCGAGTCCCTCGCCGACCTCACGCGCGCGGACATCTTCCAGCGCGTCGGGGAGCGGACGCCGGCGTTCGTGCGGTTCTCGACAGTGGCCGGCAGCCAGGGATCGGCCGACCTCGCCCGCGATGTGCGCGGGTTCGCCGTCAAGCTCTACACGCGCGAAGGCAACTGGGACCTCGTGGGCAACAACATCCCGGTCTTCTTCATCCAGGACGCCATCAAGTTCCCCGACCTGATCCACGCGGCCAAGCCGGAGCCGGATCGGGCGTTCCCGCAGGCCCAGACCGCCCATGACAACTTCTGGGACTTCATCTCGCTCACGCCCGAGAGCATGCACATGATCATGTGGATCATGTCGGACCGGACGATCCCGCGGTCCTATCGGTTCATGGAAGGGTTCGGCGTCCATACCTTCCGCCTGCTGGACGCCGCGGGCCGCTCGACCTTCGTGAAGTTCCATTGGAAGCCCAAGCTCGGCCTCCAGTCGGTCGCCTGGAACGAGGCGGTGAAGATCAACGGCGCCGACCCCGATTTCCACCGCCGCGATCTTTGGGACGCGATCAACCTCGGCGACTTCCCCGAGTGGGAGCTCGGCCTCCAGCTGTTCGACCAGGCGTTCGCCGACGGCTTCGACTTCGACGTCCTCGACCCCACCAAGATCATCCCCGAGGAGGTGCTGCCGGTCCGCGTGGTGGGCCGCCTCGTCCTCGACCGGATGGTGGACAACTTCTTCGCCGAGACCGAGCAGGTGGCGTTCTGCACGCAGAACGTTCCTCCCGGGATCGACTTCTCCAACGACCCGCTGCTGCAGGGCCGCAACTTCTCCTACCTCGACACCCAGCTGAAGCGGCTGGGCGGCCCCAACTTCACCCACCTGCCGATCAACGCGCCGAAATGCCCCTTCGCGAACTTCCAGCAGGACGGGCACATGGCCGTCTTCAACCCGAAGGGGCGGGCCAACTACGAGCCCAACAGCTGGGGCGCGGAAGGCGGCCCGCGCGAACACCCCGAGCGCGGGTTCCGCGCCTTCGCCGAAACGCCCGAGGGGCCGAAGGCGCGGCTGCGCCCGGAGAGCTTCGCCGACCACTACAGCCAGGCGCGGCAGTTCCTGGTCAGCCAGGCCCCCATCGAGCAGAAGCACATCGCCGACGCCCTGACGTTCGAGCTCAGCAAGGTGGAACGCCCGGACATCCGCGCACGCGTCGTCTCGCATCTGCGCAACATCGACGACGGCCTCGCGGGCCGGGTCGCCGACGGGCTGGGGCTGCCCGACCTGCCTCCGCCGGCCGCCGCGGCCGCGGCGACGCGAGAGGATCTCGCCCCCTCCCCCGCCCTCAGCATCGTCGCGCGCGGCCCGACCGCCTTCGCCGGCCGCAAGCTCGGCATCCTGCTCACCGACGGCGCGGACGCGACCCTTTACGGCGCCCTCGTCGAGGCGATCAGGAAGGCCGATGCGGTCGCCGAGGTGATCGCACCCACGATCGCCGGCGCGACCTTGTCCGACGGAACCCTCGTGCCGGCGAAGCAGAAGATCGACGGCGGCCCCTCCGTCCTCTTCGACGCGGTCGCCGTGATCGCCTCCGAGGCGGGCGCCGCCCTGCTGGCCGGCGACGCCGCCGCCAAGGATTTCGTCACCGACGCCTTCGCGCACTGCAAGTTCATCGGCTACTCGGCGGAGGCCATGCCGCTCTTCGAGCGCGCCGGCCTGGCGCCGGACCTCGACCGGGGCTGCATGCCGCTGGGCAAGGCCGGGGACGCCAAGGCCTTCATCGACGCCTGCAGTGAGCTTCGCGTCTGGGAGCGGGAACTCGCGGTCGACCTCGACGCCGGCGGTTGATGACGCGCCGCGGCCCGTCCCTCGGGCCGCGGCCCCATCCCTTGAGCGATCACGGAACAGTCATGCGCAACCGGCCGTTCGGGCCACACACCAAGAGAGGGATCGCTATGAAGACCACGCTGATGACCGGCGCCGCCATCGCCCTGATCGGGCTGTCGGCGTGCCAGAAGAAGGACGAGGCCCCCGCCGCCGACCCGGGGACGTCCAATGCGGCCGTCAATGCGGCGCAGGACGCGACCTCGGCCGCGGTCGGCGCGGCGTCCTCCGCCACTGTGGGCCCGGTCTCGACCGACGCCTTCGTGACCAATGCCGCGATCTCCGATCTCTACGAGATCCAGGCCGGACAGATCGCGCAGAGGAAGGGCCAGAGCCAGGGCGTGAAGGACTTCGGCAAGATGATGGTGGTCGACCACACCGCGCTGTCCAACGCGATGAAGCCTCTCGTCGTCGCGGCTGGAAAAACCGCGCCCCCCGGCCTGGACGCGCGCCGCAGCGGCCTCATCGACAACCTGAACGCCGCCGCGCTCGCGGACTTCGACAAGGTCTACCTCTCGCAGCAGGAAGCCGCCCACAACGAGGCGCTGAGCCTGATGCAGGGCTACGCGGACCACGGCGACGATGCGGCGCTGAAGGCCGCGGCGGCGAAGGCCGCGCCCAAGGTCCAGGCCCACCTCGACCATGTGAAGTCGCTGCAGGCCGGCGGCCAGGCGCCGGCCAAACCCTGAGCCAACGGCGGGACCCGGCGCCGCCGGGTGAGGCCCCTGGGGCGACGCGTCGCGGTCGCAACCGCGGCGCGTCTCGCCATCTTGAGACCCAGGGGCGCGAACCGGAAGGAGAACGACTGTGGCGACCGGCTGGGCTCATGAGGGCGCGGTGACCGATCAGATCGAGGACACGGTGACGGACGGCGTCCTCGCCGCTCGCGCCCGCCTGCCCCAGGGCGAGGGCACGAGCCACTGTGTCGAGTGCGGCGACACCATACCTGAAGCGCGGCGGCGCGCGATGCCGGGCGCCTCCACCTGTGTCGGATGCCAGTCCGGACGCGACCGCCGCGTGACGACCGGGGGCATCAATCGGCGCGGCAGCAAGGACAGCCAGCTGAAGTAGGACGGCGCCGAGCGTCAGGCCGCAGCCGACGTCGACGCAGCGCGCGGTCGCACTGGCGAACGCAGAGCCCTGGCCCCGCCCGTCGGAGCCTGCCAGCCGCAGAGGGCCGCCAACCGGTCGCGGTCCAGAAGCGTCACGCGGCCGCCCTTCAGGCTGGCGAGATCGTCGCGCCGAAGCGCCTGCAGGGTGCGGCTCAGATGCACGCCGCTCAGACCCAACAGATCGCTGAGCGCCTCCTGGGTGGTCGGAAGCTGAAAGACATCGCCCTCGACCAGGCCGATCGCGCCCAGACGCGCATGGGTCTCGAGGAGGAAGTGGGCCACACGCTCCACGGAGGACATGCGCCCGAGCCGCACCACGTGGTCACGGGCCAGGTCCTGGTCGAGCTTGCCCATCTCCAGCCAGGCCCGACGCAGCTGATGCGGCGCTTCCGGGTCCCCGAGCCGCTTGAGAAAGGGCTTCGCATCCGTCACCGCGACGCGGCCCAGGGCGCGCACGGCGTCCCGTTCACAGGCGTAGATGAGGTCCCCGGGCAGGCGCAGGCGCAGGATCTGCCGGCGCCGGGCATCGAGGGTCCGGGTCTCCCCCGCCGTCCCCGCGATCAGCAGGAGCGGCCCCTCGTCGCTGCCGCACGGGAGGATCTCGTCTCCGGCCGCGAACCTGAGGCTCGGCCCGAACGCGCCCAGGTCGTCAGGGTCCAGGTTCGATCCGGTGGGACTGCCGCCCAGGCGGCGACGCAGAAGCTCGCCAGGCGCCAGGCCGTGCGCTGAAATATCGATCACGTCGTCCTCGCTCTCCGATCCATCCTAGAGCCGCCGGGGCGAAGGCTTGCCCACATAGATTAAGACTAACGGGGCGAGGCGAAGAGATTGAGGTAGGTGGGGTCGAACTCGGCGAGGCCGGCCAGCCGGTCCCAGTCGAGAATCCTGACCTCGCGCTGCTGCCAGGCGACGGCGCCTTCGGTTCGCAACTCCTGCACGATGCGGTTGGTGTGCACCGCGGAGATCGACAGCGCGTCGGCGAACTCCACCTGCGACATCGGCATCGCGAAGGCGAGGTCGCGGGCTTCCCCGACCGTCTCGAGGCGGACGTAGAGTTCGCAGAGCAGATGGGCGGCCCGCGCGAGCGCCGACCGCTGCCCGCCCGCGAGCCATTGCCGGTGGATTGCCGCATCGATCAGCGTGCTCAGCCAGAACAGGCGCCCGAGGTGGGGATGACGTTCCGTCACCGCGCGGAGGGCGCTGTGCGGCGCCACGGCGATGCGGCAGCGGCTGAATGTGCCGACGGAGTGGTCCATGATCTGCAATGGGAAACTGTGCAGGTCGACGAAATCCCCAGGGACGTGGATCGCCACGATCTGCCGGCGTCCGTCCTCGAGCGTGATGTAGCGGAAGGCCCAGCCGTCCAGCAGCAGATGCGACTGCAGCATGCGGTCGTGCTGGAGAACGATGTCGCGGTTGTCAGCGACGGCGATCACCTCGCTGAACACGCCGCGCAGGGCGGCCTCCTCCTCCCCGTCGAGGGTCGGGTCGCGGCGGCGGAAGCTCGCGATCCAGCGGTCGATGCCAGGGTCTTCGATCATGATCCCGTCCCGTCGCCGCTTGAACGGTCGCCGTCCCCATTGCGTTGCGCGCTTAGCCTTTGATCCCGGCGAGAACCGCTTGGCCGTTCCGTCGTTGTCGCTCCATGCCCCTCTACCGCTTCAACACCCGCGACGGCGTCTCCTACGATGACCCCAACGGCCTCGAGCTTCCCGACATCGAGGCCGCCGGCGTCGAGGCCGTGCGTTACATGGCCGAGCTGCTGCGCGACGAGAGCGAGGAGGTCTGGCGTACCGGCGAGCTGACCCTCACGATCGCGGACGCGACCGGCGCCGAGCTCTGTTCCCTGACCGTCGTCAAGCGCGGCGCCGGAGCGGCCTAGCGCGGCGCCTCTCACCTCAGAGCGGATTGGCGATCGCGCCGGCCAGTCGTTGCACATTGGCCTGCAGATGATCGAGGTTGTCGGCGCCGCCCGCTCGCGCGGCGTCGGGGACCTTCGACGGCGCCGCGAGCTCCCCGATCAGCGACTGCAATTTGGGGTCGCCGTCCACGAGCTGATTGAGGACGGCGGTGGTCACCATCTCGAGGGCCAGCAGCCGCGCGCGGGTGTCGGCCAGGGCCGCGGCATTCAGGTCATCCGCCATGTGTCTTGCCTCCATTCGGGTGGCAGCAACGAGGCGTTCGCCAGACGAGTTGCAGGTCTTAGCCGATGTTGGGCGCCTCAGATGACGCCCGCGATCAGGCCCAGGCCCCGGGCCTCCTGAGCTTCCATGTACCAGTTCGACGGCGCCGCCCGCTGCACCTGCTCCATATGGACCCGCGACCGCGGATGAGGTTCTCGAACCCTTCGTTCTGGATGGCGATGGAGTGCTCGATCTCATGCAGCAGCGCCTTGACCGACGCGACACAGGTGGTCAGCGGACCGCTCACCTGGAGGGTCTTCTCCAACTTTCGCTCGTGGATCATCAGTCGCGTCCCTCGTGTGAGATAGCGGTTCGGGATCGCGAAGAAGCTCATGAACGTCGCGCCCGCGGAATAGATCGCCGCCTTGCCCAGGAACACGAAGCGCCGCTCGGAATCGAGATCGCTGTGAAAGCGGATATCCTCGCCCATCATGCGGGCGACCTCCGGGTCGCCGCCCAGGGTCGACAGCTCCACGACGATCAACCCCCCCGCAGGCGCCGCGTCGAGCTGGTCGCGAAAGCTCCGATACATGTCGTAGTCCACCGCGCCGGCCAGCAGCACCTTCGGGGCGTTGAAGTCCGCCGGCTGCAGCGCGGGCCATCCGTCCGTCATCTCATCCTCCGTCATGGTGACGCTCGCCGGCTGAATGGACGAGGCGGCGTGGAGTTGCAGGCGCTGCCGGATGTTGGCGGCGACCGGGACGCGCGGAGGATCGGCGGCATGAACCTCCGGCGGTGTTCCACGCTGTTGTCCCCATGAAGCGACCCTCGGCGGCCAGCCTGAAGCGCGTGACGGCGGAGAACCTGGCCCGGCTGGGCGCCGGGCGCCTCGCCGAGATCCTGGTGGAGGTCGCGGGGACGCGGGTCGAACTGAAGCGCCGGCTGCGCATGGAGCTCGCCGCCGAGCAAGGCGCGGAGCATCTGCTGCCGGAGATCGACCGCCGGCTGGCGTTGGTGTCGACCAGTCGCGGCGCCGTGTCCTGGCGCCAGCGCCCCGCCCTCGCCCGCGACCTGGACGGCGTCAGGGACCTGATCTCCACGCGACTGGCGGCCCTCGACCGGCCCGCCGCGGAGGATCGCATCCTGGGCTTCCTCGCGCTCGCCCCTCAGGTCGCCCGGCGCGTGCGCGACAAGGACGGCGCGGTCGAGGCCGTCTTCTCGCGCGCCGCGGCCGACGCGGTGGGCCTCATAGCGCACGCCGGCCACGACGCCCTCGCAAGGCTCGCCGAGGCCATCCGCGCCCAGCCCGCGGCCTGGGGCCGATGGGCGGACGCCTTCACCGACGACCACGCCGGGCTGGCGGCCATCCTCCTGCAGACCGCGCCGGACAGCGCCGGACCGACCTGGTCCAGCCTGCTGCGCCGGCTGGCCGATGTCGTGAGCGACCCCGACGCGTACAGAGCGACCTTCACGGAAGAGGCGCTGCGCACGCCGTCGATCGCCGCGGCGGTCGCGGCGCGGTACCTGAGGGCCGGGCGCCTCGATCCGGCGCGGGCCGTCCTTCAGTCCGCGGTGAGCCCGGGCCTCGTGCGCCGGACGGCGGGCGGCGTCGCGCCCGATCCCGATTGGGAAGGCGTGTGGATCGACTACCTCGAGGCCGACGACCGGCCTGTCGAAGCCCAGACCGCGCGTTGGGAAGCCTTCACGCGCACGCTCTCGTCCGACCATGCCCGGGCCTATGTGAAGCGGCTGCCCGATTTCGAGGACGTCGAGGCGGAGGAGCGGATCTTCCAGACCGCGGCGTCGCATCCCGACGCGACCGCCGCATTGTCCTTCCTCGTGGCGTGGCCGGCGCTGCGCGAAGCCGCAGCGGTCATCATGGCGCGGAGCGAGGAGCTTCGGCTCGACCCCGAACGGGCGGAGGCGTGGGCGGCGCGGCTGGCCCAGCGATACCCCCCGGCGGCGGAACGCCTGCTCCGCCGCGCGTCGGCCGAGGCCTTTCGCCGACGCGACTTCAAGGCGGCATCCCGGCTGACGGAGGAAGCCGACGCCGTGGCGGGATGACCGGATCGGACGTGGCCCCTAAGCCTGGCGATCGCCGCGGTCGCCCTGCCCCGTCTTCGTCGGAGTCTGCGAGTGCTGGCGCTGGTCGGCGGCCGACGACTTGCCGACGCGGACTTGTTCCTCGATGAACCGGCCTTTGTCGTCGCGGCGGACGTAGCGTCTGCTCGAACCGCTATCGATCACTTCGCGGTCGGACATGCGGGTCTCCTCTTCGCGCAGGCAAGCCGCGAGGCGCCCAGGAGGTTCCGGGCTGCGACATGGGTGAAGCCTCGCACCGCGCCCCCCCCGAGGCGCGCACCGGCGCCCCGGCGTCGGACAGGTTGCAGGGGTCGCTCAGCCGTCGCCTCGCCCCGGAGGATAGGCGGCGTCATGCGCGTGGGGCCGAGCGTGGCCGCCGTGCCGAAGATAGCGACGGTCGATCTCACCGATGAGCCGCTCGCCTTCCTCGCGGCCCACCAGCGTCAGCAAGGCGTCGAGCTTGGCCTCCGTGCGATCGTCGTTTTCCTTCGACGACGGTGAGCCCACGTAGAGGAAATAGGCCAGACCCACCACCTGCCAGAGCAGTTGCAGGAATTCCGATTGCCAGTTCTCGAAGGTGTCCCGGCCCATCTCCACCAGGTAGCCGGAGAGCGCCACCGGCTGGCGAAGGGCATGCTGCTCGTCGACGAACGCCAGCCAGCCGAACGACCAGTGAAGGGCGAACGAGATCAGGAAAAAGCCCAGCGTCAGCCAAGCGTAGGCGTACGACTTGAGCATGGCGGCGAGCCTCCGTCTCAATATCCGCCGATGATCGGGAGCACCTCACCGGTGATGTAGCTGGAGGTCTGGGGCGACGCGAGAAACACGTAGGCCGGTGCGATCTCCTCCGGCTGGGCGGGGCGGCCCATGGGCGTCTTGGCCCCGAACTGCTCCAGGTCCTCGCCTTCCTTGTCCGCCGGGTTCAGCGGGGTCCACACCGGCCCCGGGGCGACGCAGTTCACCCGCACGCCCCTCTTGATCAAGGACCCGGCCAGCGACCGGGTGAAGGCGTGGATGCCGCCCTTGGTCATGGAATAGTCCAGCAGCGCCTTCGACCCCTCGATCCCGGTCACCGAGCCGGTGTTGATGATCGCCGAGCCCGGCTTCAAGTGCGGTGCGGCGGCCTTGGCGAAATTGAAGTAGCCGTAGAGGTTGGTCTTCAGCGTCCGGTCGAAGTGCTCGAACGAGAGGTCCTCGATCGCATCGGCGTGTTCCTGGAACGCGGCGTTGTTGACCAGGATGTCGAGGCCACCCAGGGCCTTGATGGTCTGGGCGACGGCCGCTTCGGCGTACTGCGGATCGCTCGCGTCGCCCGGGAGCAGGATGGCGCGCCGGCCTTCATTCTCAACGGCGGCCTTGGTGTCCTGCGCGTCCTGCCCCTCCTCGAGGTAGGCGATCGCCACGTCGCAGCCTTCGCGGGCGAAGAGCACCGCCACCGCCCGCCCGATCCCCGAGTCGCCGCCGGTGATCAGGGCCACCTTACCCTCCAGCTTGGCGGACCCCTTGTAGTAGGGCGCGTCGTAGAGAGGCTTCAGCGTCAGCTCGGCTTCGATGCCGGGCTTCTCCAGGTGTTGGCGCGGCAGCGGCGGCACGGGATAGGGCCGTGCGCCCGTCTGCGGCGGAGATCCCTCGTCGCCCCGCTTCGGCTCGAAGGAGCGCGCTTCCTTCGCCTCGACCTGCTTCTGGATCTCGCGCTCCTCGTCCGCGACCTCCCGGGCGTCCTGCGCGAACTGGTTCTGCGGCTGGGTCATGTCGTCGTCCTCCGTTCAGGGACGAAGGCCGCTGGGCGCGATCCGTTCCGCCGCCACACATGGGTGGACACACGCTTGCGGCGGACTGGAAACCGGGCGCCACGCCACTGGCCAGGAGACGGGCGGCGACTGGCGCGGCGCCCCTTGGCGAACCGAGACGCGACGGTGACCGCGCCGGGCCGCCATGGAGCGCGATCCGGGAGCGTCATCGCCCGGTTCAGAAAGCCACGCGTCGTCCAGTCCAATGGGAAGCGGTTCTGCGGCGCAGACCGCCGAGCCAGGTCGAGCGGCTGCAGGCGCCGCGCTCCGGCCACGGCCGATCCGGCCGGGGGTCAGACGTCGAGCGAATCCCGCTCGGCGCTGCGACGCGGCCTCGCCCGCGCCAGCGCCCGCCCGGACCCCGCCGCCGCGCCTCCTTGTAGACCATACGGTCTAATGGCCCCCGGGCGGTCGCGCCCCTAGCCTCCGCTGTGAGGTCGGACGTCAGCGTTCGACGGCGCCGGAGCCCATCCAGGCATCGAAGGGCCGACCTCGCGCCGGCCTCGGGACCGCGCGATCCGCGGGCGTCGATCGACGTCAGAGGGTCGACCGACATCTCCAGCGGGCGCCGGACACCTCAGCCAACACAGTCAACGGGATAGGAAGTTCATGAAGACACACATCACCGCCGCCGCGCTCGCCTGCGCGATGGCGTCGTCCGCCGCGACTGCGCAGACCATGGCCGTAGGCGTCAATGTGGGCACGCCGGGCGTGGGCCTGCAGGCCTCGGCCAAGGTCAACGACCTCCTCGTGGTTCGCGGCGCCGTCGACGGCGTCAGCCTCAGCCGCGACGAAGACTATTCGGACATCGACTACGACGGGAAGGCAAAGCTGCTGACCGGCGGCCTGTTCGCGGACCTGCATCCCGGCGGCGGCGCCTTCTTCGTCTCGGGGGGCGCCTATGTGGGCAAGCGCAAGATCAACCTGCGCGCCCGGCCCACGGCGCCGGTGGAGATCGGCGGCCAGACTTTCACGCCGGCCCAGGTCGGTCGCATCGATGGCGAGGCCAAGCTCTCGAAACTCCAACCCTTCGCGGGCCTGGGCTTCGACAACACCTTCATCGGCGATCGCGGATGGGGCTTGCGCGCCCTGGTCGGCGTGTCGTTCAGCAAGCGCCCCGACGTGGACCTGGCGGCCTCGGGCGGAACGCTGTCCAACGACGCCAACTTCCAGGCCCGGCTACGGGCCGAGGAGGCCGAGGCGCGCGATGACGCCAAGGACTTCAAATACTTCCCCGTCGTGCAGGTCGGTCTGACCCGCCGCTTCTGACCGCCGCAACCCTGAGCGCCGCCGGCTCGAGGAGGCTCGGCGGCGCGGACGGAGGATCTCATGGCTACCTTGACCGCCGGCGCCGCCGGCATCGACTTCGACGACCTCGTGGTCAGCGACCTGCTCCTGGGCGACGTGACCGTCGCCACCGCCACCCAGTTCACCCTGCGCGACGGCCCCTGGCTGGAGGAGTTCGGCGGACAGTTCACCTACGCGAACGACGCCATCACAGGGGGAACGCTCACCAGCTGGAAGGAGAGCCTCTCCGGACAGATGGTCTTCGAGGTGAAGGGCTTCTCCGTGCCCGTCACCCAGTTCGTCACCTGGGCCACCACCAACAACAACGAGGCCGCCAAGTCAGCGATCCTGGCCGGGGGCGACAGTATCCTCGGCTCGGGGGTCGACGACAGAATGCGCGGCTACGCCGGCAACGACACGCTCGAGGGCGGAGGCGGCCAGGACTATCTGCGGGGCGACGACGGCGCCGATTCCCTCTCCGGCGGGGCGGCGTTCGACGACCTGAACGGCAACGCGGGCGCCGACACCGCGGCGGGCGGTCTGGGCGACGACTGGGTCGTCGGCGGCAAGGACAACGACCTGCTGTTCGGCGACGACGGGGCCGACATCGTCTACGGCAATCTGGGCGCGGACACCTGCCATGGCGGGGCAGGCGCCGATCTGGTGCGTGGCGGACAGGAGAACGATAGCCTGAGCGGCGGCGACGGAAACGACTGGTTGTCGGGCGATCGCGGCGACGACACGATCTCCGGCGGCCTCGGCGCGGACATCTTCAACACGTTTGGCGAGGCGGGCATCGACCGCGTGATGGATTTCAACCTCGCCGAGGGCGATCGGGTGCGGATCGACCCGGGATTCACCTACGCCACGGCCCAGGTTGGGGCCGACGTGGTCATCACCCTCAGCGGCGGCGCGCAGATGACCCTGGTGGGCGTGCAGCTCAGCAGCCTCGGCAGCGCCTGGATCTTCACCGGCTGAGGTGGAGGGCGCCCCTCGGCCGAGGATTCGATCCAGAGGTCGGGGGGCGCGACGGTCGTCTGGATCGCCCGCGACGGGGGCCGACGCTCGCACGTCGCACGTCGAGACATGCGCCCGCCCTTCGCACGTTGGGACACGGCGAGGCCGGGCCGCGATGAGGCGGCGTCGCCACCCGTCGAGCGCCGGAGAGCTCGAGCGACCCCGGCCTGGCGCCGGCCTCGGCGGCAGCCGGGGAGCAGAGGTCAGAGCGCCCCCAACATCTCGCGCACTCGGGCGTCAGCCTCCGATGGGGCCTCGGGGCGGAAGGTCTTGCGCGACCAGAGCCTGTGGCCCGGGACGGCTCTGTCCCAAGGTGTCAGCCGCCCTTCCAACCCGTCAGAACGAGCCGCGTGGCATTGTTCCTGGAGGTGAAGGCGTGCAGCTCGGCGGCGCGCTCCGCGAACACGTTGTATTCGCACCGCGCCTCCGTCGCGGGGGTGAAATTCCCCCTGTAGCGACCGCGAAGGAAGGCGGCGTACTCAGCTTCCGTGGTTCGGATCGCCGACTTCGAGCCGAGGAAGGTCTCGGAAAGGTACAGCTTTCGGTCGGAGAAGCCCGTCGCCAGGCACTGGATGTAGACTTCATCCGCGTCTCGCGTCTTCCGCGCGACCGTCGCCCTGACGGCGCCGGCGCCGATCGTCACCGCGCGAAACGCCACCTGCTGGCCGATCCAGGCCGGATCGATCGAGCTCTCGTCCACCGCCCACTGAAGCGTGTACTCGGGCGACTGTACGCGCAGCCTGTTCGTGTTCGTATCCCGGACCAGGGTCCCCTTGAGGTCGAATTCCCGCCCCAGGAAGGGGTTCTGAAAGAGGATGGCGTTCAGGCCGTCCACCGAGATCCGGTACTGGTCGGCGCTGCAGGAGGTCCGCCTCACGCTGCTGAAGAAGCGCTCCACGGCGTCGGGCGTCGGCCGGGCCTTGAGCCGGCTGACCGCCCCGTAGAACTGGCTGTGCTTGGCGATGTCATGCGTCATCTCCCGCGCCAGGCATTGATAGACACCGGCCGGCGCGGCTGCGCAGGTGGCTTCACAGTCGCCATCCGCGATAATGACGGGCTTGCCCGCCGCCCCCTGGGCCTGGACGGCGCCGGGGCCGACCAGGACGGCTAGCGCCAGCAGCGCAGACCAAGCGGACGTCCGATTCTGCGCCATGCGTTCCCCCGATCCCTGAGCATTGATAGTGAAAGGCTGCGCCGCGGTGCAAGGCGGGCCGACCTCCGGCTCGCGCCCGCGGACGTCCGCATCCCCCGCCGGAAGGGACGCCACTGACGAAGCTGGGGCGCGGATCGCACAGTCGCCTCCCGCACGAAGCGCCGTCGCGCACCGGTCAGAAGGTGTCCGAAGGCGACATGGATCGGGGCGGGAAGCGGACGTCCGCCGCCCTGCCCGCCGGGGGCTCCTTTCGACCCGTGTCGAACGGCGCCCCAGGGCCTGTCGGCTGGCCGCCCCGAGGGTCGACGCGCCGTGACAGCTTCAGCGACCGTCCGGAATGCGATCGGCTTCTGAAGTCACGGCTGCCGCACCGCCATCGCCGTCGCTCGCTGGAGGACAGTGTCACTGGAGCTTGATGAGGGCTTGGTAGGTGTCGACCCAGAGGCCGCCATCGACGGCAGTGACGTGACCGAAGCTCCAGTTGGGCTCGGCGGTGGGGCGCGAGAACGACCAGAGCAGCGCGCGGGTTTCGAGGTCCAGCGCGTTCAACCGGCCGCCCGGCAGGACGGGCGCCGGCGTCACGGGCTTGCCGCCCACGTAGACGATCCGGTCCTGCACTTCCGCGGCCGGAGCTGCGCCGGGATGACCCTGGAAATAGAGGACCCGCCCCGCCACGGCGGTGGACGGAGCGGTGTCGCTGTACTGGCCCGGGATTTCCCACGCCGTGCGGCCGGTGGCCTTGTCGAAGGCGATCAGCAGAGTCCTCGATACGCCGATCACCACGGGCCCCGCATCCACGAGTCCGCCCACGGCAACGGGGCGTTGGCGACCTTCGACCGCGCGTTGCACGACCAGCGGCGCCCAACGGTCGCGGCCGTTCGCGAGGTTGATCGCATAGAGGGTGGATTCCTCGTCATCGAAGCCAAAGAGGGTGTCGGCCGTGACGATGGGCTGACCGAGGCAGGCGCCGGTCGAGCTCCGGGTCGGCGCGTGAACATGGCGCCATCGCTCCTGGCCGGTGGCGGCGTCGAGGGCGACCAGATAGCGCATGTGGCGCGCCGGTCCGTTTGGGGTCGCTTCCGCAAGGCGCACGCCGCGACTGACATAGACCACGCCATCGCGCACGACGGGCCGCGACCTGCAGGCCTTGAACTGGGCGAATTGGAGCTTCCACCGCTCGCGCCCCGTGGCGGCGTCGAGCGCACGGAAGAAGCCGTCCTCACCCAGCACAAAGGCCAGACCGCCGCCCGCCGCCGCGGCTGCGCCGAGCTCCGTGTTGGGGCCCCGCCACAGTTCCTTGCCGGTTACCGCCGAGACCGCCACCAGCGTGTTGCCCATCGGGGCGATGACGGCATGACCGGACACGGCGGGCGCGGTGGCCACGAATGGGGCGCCACTCCGCGTACCGACGGGCCGGGCTGACCACTTCAACCTGCCGCTGGCGAGGTCGACGGCGAAGAGGCCGCCCTTGTTGGTGGCGTTGCCCGCGAGGAGTGTGGTTTCCGTCAGCGTCGCTGGCCCCCAATCGCGGAAACCGGGATTGACCGTCAGTCTTTCGATCGGCGCCGTGCGCAGGGGGACGATCGCGTTCGCGCCAGCCCTGGGGTCGGGGCGCATGCCGCCCTGCGCGAAAGACCCGGTCGTCGGCCCAAGCGCCATCGCCGCCGCGACCGCGGCCGCGCACCACACCGGTCTGCGGATCACGGTCACACCCCCCTACCCACGTTGCGCATACCAGGACCTGTTGGGACTGCCGGCCGGGATTGAGACGCGAGTCGGCCGCGGGCTGCATGGGATGATCGTCCTATTGCCGCGACGTCGGATAGCTGGTCGATCTGGTCAAGGTCCTGAAGACTTCCTGAGGGGCGTCCACACTCAGCCGTGCGCCTTCAGCGGCCCAGGGCCTCGATCGCGCTGTCCGCGCAGGAGACGACTGTCATGCGCCCATCGGTTTGGCCACTTTCCGCTGCGATCCTGTCGTTGGGACTTCCGGCGGCAGGCGCCCCCTTCATCGGCTTCACGGACAACACCTTCGACGCAGCGTCGTTTGGCTCGCTGTCCGACACCCAGGCCAACGCGGCCGTCGGGTGGACCCAGACCGTTGCGACCACCGACGTAACCGTCCGGGCGCTCCTCGGCGCCGTGACGGGCGCGAGTGGGAACTGGTGGATCACGACGAAGCTCGGGCCGACGGCGACGCTTGCGGACGTCGTGGCCTCCGGGGTCTATACGGCGCCCAGCCTGGGGTTGAATCTCGACTTCAACGGCCAGCCGCGCACAGAGCTTGCCAGCGGGCTCAGTTTCGCCGCCGGCGCCTACTTTCTCGTCCTGGACGGCCCGCCCGGACCGGCGGTCGGGAACGCCTCGTGGATCGGCGGCGCCGGTCCTGCCGACACCGTCGAACTCGCGGCGGGTTTCACCCTTGGGTCCTACTACCACGCGACCCAGTTCGATGACCCGCTGAGCGTGTTCGGACCCGCGTCGTCGTTCGTGGTCACCCCCGGCGATCCTCGTCTGGTCTTCGAATTGGACGGGCGGGTCGCGGGCGTCCCGGAGCCGGCCACCTGGCTCATGCTGATCGCCGGCTTCGGCCTGATGGGGACGACGCTTCGGCGACGAACGCCCGCCTCGGCTTAAGAGAGACGGTCAGGGTGACGGCGCCGCCTCGGAGCAACGCGCCCGCCGTCTCGGTCATCCCGGGCGACGCCCCCGACCCGCCACGGCCGCCTGACCCCGAAATCGCCCTGCCGCGTCCCCGCTGGGCGATCCCGATCGCAGCACGAAGTCGGCCGGGCGCCTGCTCAGGGCGCTCGACACAGGCACGCCAGGCGACACGTCCAGTCGCTCAAGACGTCGGAAGAGCGAAGGTCAACTCAGCGCCGGCGCCGGAAGGGGAGGACAGGGTCGGCGCGGGAAACGGAGGTCCCCAGCCCTCATCCCGGCGACCGCGCGGACCCGTCGCCCGCGTGCGGTTCCCTTGACCGCTTCCGTCCCGTCCCTCACGACAACGGCATGACCGGTCTTTCTCTCCTTTCCGGCCCCGAGATCTCCGCGGCGTCCGGCGGCGCGGCGCGCTCGATGGTGATCCTGCTTCATGGCTATGGCTCGAACGGCGAAGACCTCATCGGCCTTGTCCCTTACTGGCGCCGCGCCCTTCCGGACACGGTCTTCCTCTCTCCCAACGCGCCTCAGCCGTGCCCCGGCGCGCCCGGCGGTTATCAATGGTGGGCGCTGACCAGCTTCAGTCCGGAGGCGCGCGCCGCAGGGGTCCGTGAAGCCGCGCCCGTGGTCGACGCCTACATCGACGCTCAGCTGGCGCGGTTCGAGCTCTCGGAAGATCGGCTGGCCCTTGTCGGCTTCAGCCAGGGGACGATGACCGCGCTGCATGTCGCCCCGCGCCGCGCCAGGCGGTTGGCCGGCGTCGTGGGCTACTCCGGCATGCTCGCCGACCCCCACGCGCCCGTTGCCGAGGTGGTGACGAAGCCCCCTATCCTCCTCATTCATGGAGACGCCGATCCGATGGTGCCCGTGGCGGCGCTCGGGCAGGCCAAGGCCGCGCTGGAGCCGCAAGGGTTCGATGTGACGACCCATGTCTCTCCGGGCCTCGGCCACAGTATCGACGAGGCGGGCCTGCGGCTCGGCGAGGCCTTCCTGAGCCGCGTCCTGGCTTAGGCGCGGCATGAACGTGTCACCCCCGCCGGGCGCGCGGACCTCTCCGTCCACGGCGCGCAACCGAGAACCGATCCTGGCGGCCCTGGCCCCACGTCTGCCGGACGGTGCGCGGGTGCTGGAAATCGCCAGCGGCGCCGGCGAGCACGCCGCCTTCCTTGCGGCGGCCCTGCCCCAGGTTCATTGGCTGCCGACTGACAATGATGCTGGGGCGCGCGACAGCATCGCCGCCTGGCGCGCCGCGGCGGCCCTGCCGAACCTGGGCGCCCCCCTCGCCCTCGACGCCGCCGATCCCGCGTCTTGGCCGCAGGTCGGCAGGATCGACGCCGTGGTCTGCATCAACATGATCCACATATCCCCTTGGTCGGCCGCGGAAGGGCTCTTCGCTGGAGCGGCGGAGCGCCTCTCCGCGGGGGGGCGGCTCTTCTGCTATGGGCCGTTCCTTGAGCACGGCGTGGTCACCGCGCCGTCGAACCTGGCGTTCGATGAAAACCTTCGGTCGCGCGATTCTCGATGGGGACTGCGTCAGGTCGAAGCCGTGGCGGCGCTGGCCGCATCGTACGGCCTACGTCTGGAGGCCCGCCTCGACATGCCCGCCAACAACCTCATGCTCGTCTTCGCGAAGGACTGACCCGCCTTCGTCGGCCTTTTCAGACCTCGAGAGCTGCCTCGCGCCACGAGCGGTCGTTGGGTCCGCTCCGGAAACTGGACATTCGCGATTGTGCGCTGAGAGTCTGCTCGTTGGATCGGCGGCGATGACGGGACGCGACCCTAAGCTGACGTTCAAGGCCCGCAAATTGAGGTAAGGGCAAAGATCCGTTGTGGGCTTCGCAGCGGACCGCCGTGATCGCGGGAGCCATATTGTCTTGGCTTTAATCATGGTCGGCTTGAGCGGGATACGGTTCCAAGCTTCCGACCCTTTCGCGGAACCCCGCCCCACCTCAATATAACGATCCCTGTAGAACTCGCGTCGCGAGTCGGGGTGAACGCGTGCGGTTCGCCGTGCCCGCGCATGATGTTGTGAGGAAACGTGGCCGGTTCAACTATTGGCATTTTGATGGCTGTGCCATGGGCAGATCTTATCAAAGAAGCTCCTGCCCTGTGGCGGCAGGCAAGCGCCGCGGCCGCCAGTATCGAAAAGCTACTCTCGGAGGTGAGGAAGACCAATCCGGGTAAGGAAAGCACTTCCGATAAGATCGCACGACTTTCTGCTGAGGTTGAGGCGCTTGCCTCAAATCAGCAGCAACTGGCGGACATCCTCACTGACGCTTCAGCGCGGCAGCAAACGATTGTTGCCAAGGTCGAGCAGATGCGAAAGCTTGCACTCTTAGCTCTCGGGGTTGGTGGTGCAAACTTGGTGTTGTTGGCCTTCTTGCTTGTCCTTCGTTAGGCCTCCGCGAGAGCGATCCTGGCGGCAAGTGGAAGCACAAGCTAGGCGGAGTTAGCTTCTGCTCACGTCCACGGCGCTCCATGTTGTGCGACGACGTCCGCTAAGCACCCTCATCGGCGGTTCAGAATGTCTGCTGGGCGGCGCGCACGCGGGCGTGAGCGGCGAGTGACTGCTCGGCGCCAACACCGGACATTGAGACTTGGCCGGGAAGCGGAACTTCTGATGATGAGAGGCTGAAGACGGTTTACCGCTCGCCTAGCGGGTGACGCGCCCGGCCCGCACGCGATAGTACGATGCGCTTCA
>JBFMGV010000100.1:0-198012 GCA_040752615.1 Pseudomonadota bacterium
GTGATGACCGACAACGGCTCGGCCTATCGCTCCAAGCTTTTCCGCCAAGCCTTGCTGAAGGCCGGCGCTCGCCACGTACGAACCCGGCCCTATACGCCCAGGACAAACGGCAAGGCCGAACGCTTCATCCAGACCAGCCTGCGGGAATGGGCCTACGCCAAGCCCTACCGCTCCTCCGAAGAGCGAACTCAGGCCATCGGACCTTGGACCGACGCCTATAACCTCACCCGACCCCACGCCGGCATCGCCGGCCTCACACCTTGGGCAAGGGTGAACAACCTCCTTGGCAACGACACCTAGTCCAGCGCGGCCTGGATGGCCCGGTAGTCCAGGGCGGCGCCGGCCGCGCGCAGTTTCGGCTCCAGGCGCGGGTGGCCGTGACCGCCCTCGGCAGGCGTCGCGATCATCACCAGCTGGACCGCGCCCCTGGGCGCGCCGCGGTCGAAGTAGTCTAGGTTGGGCCGCACGTAGAAGGTGGCGTCGCGGGCGGCGCAGTCGCCGAAGGGTTCGCGCAGCCGCGAGCTGGCGCAGGCTGGCGCGGCGCGGTCCGCCGGCGACAGGCGCGCCAGGGCCGCCGTCTGCTCGTCGAGCTGCTGCTGCATCCTGGGATGCGGCGGGCCGCCGATGTCGGCGATGGTCTTGCGCGTCTCGGCCACCTGCTTCTGGAGGTACTCGCCCTTGGTGACGTTCACCCACGGCTTGCGCCCCGGCTTGGTGATGAGCACCACGTCCTTCACGCCCACGCGGTAGACCGGAAAGCCCTGAACCACCCCGCGCTGGATCGGCAGGTACTGGATCTCGGTCGCGGGATCGCCGCCGCCCGAGTAGTTGGCGTACAGCGCCAGCAGGTTGTTGACGTACGCATGCATCGGCGGGCCTTCGAGGCGGCCCATGTAGGTCCCGGCCGCGTCGGGCTTGGCGCCGGCGTCCAGGTCCACCTCCTGCGGCAGGACCAGGAGGTCCATCATCGCCGGCAGGCCGGCCGGCATCCCGGTGGGCTGGGCATGGATGCGCACCGAGCGGCGGATGCTGAAGCCGTGCGGATCGGCCAGGGCCGGCGTCGCGAGGATGCGCCCCAGCAGCGCCTCGGCCTTGGCGTCCAGCGCCTTGCGCGCCGGAGTCGGCAGGCTGGGATCGGTGACCTGGGTCGAGATCGGCGTCACACGCCCCTTGGCCGCCTGCGAGGCGGCGCTGGGGACCGCGGCGGCGGGACCGGCGAAGGTCGCGACGGCCAGCGCCAGGGCGCACGCGGCGCGTGCGGTAACAAGGGTATTCATGCGTGGGACCCGATGGTGGCGGAGCGCGGCAATCCCTTGTCGGGCCTGGGTTTGGCCACTTCGGATCGACGCCCGCTTTGGTTGAGCGTTAAGCCTTGCTGTAAGCGCTCCGCTAACCGTCGATGCGCGATTGTGAAGCTCTGTGAGGGCGGCCGCAGAATGTACCCCGCCCCCCGGAGTTTGGGGCGATGCTGTTCTTGCTAAATTGTGTGGTGTTCAAGCTGCCCGAGGCGGTGCGACTGCCGCCGGGTCTCGAGCACCTGACGCGCCTCTCCGCGGCGGGCGTGCTGAACGCCGGCGCCGAGCTCTACGCCAGGCATCCGAAGCTGGAACACGAGCGCCCCGACATCGTCGAATGGTACGGCGTGCTGCTGGCCTCGCGCGTGCCGGGCGTCGGCGGCGTGCTGTTCGAGAAGGTCGGCGAACGCTACGTGGGCCGGCTGGCCGAGATCGACTTCCCGCTGCTGGCCCGCCTCTACCAGATGCAGCGCGACGGCCTGTCCATCGTCGACGAAGCCCAGCGTTGCGTCTGGCGCCAGGCCAGGGTCGCGCTCGCCGCTGTCGCAAGATAGGGCCCCGCCCCTACGACAGGCTTTCCTTTCGCGGCCCGGCCCCTTAACCCTCGCCGCATGGACGCCGAGCTGCGCACCGACACCGCCCCCTTCCGTGATCCGCGGTACGCGCCGCGGCGGCTCGAGGTTCAGGAGCGCCCGGGCGGCGAGTTCGTCCTCACCAACACCACCCCCTATTCCACCCAGCATCTGACGACGACGTCGGCCCTGGCCCACTGGGCGGCGGCGACGCCGGACACCGTGTGGCTGGCCGAGCGTTCGGGCGAGGGCTGGCGCGCCGTGACCTTCGCCGAGGCGTGGCAACGGATCGGCGCCCTGGCCGCCGGCCTGCGCGGCCTGGGCGTGGTCGGCGACCGGCCGCTGCTGATCCTGGCCCGCAACAACGTGGACCACGCGCTGATCTCCTACGCGGCCATGAGCCAGGGGATGCCCGTGGCGCCGGTCTCGCCGCAGTACGGGCTGCCGGGCGCGCACCTGGTCCGCCTGGCGCACGCCTGCGAGGTGCTGCGGCCCGCGGCGGTCTACACCGAGGACGCGGCTCTGTTCGCAGACGGCCTGGGCGCCGAGGTGCTGGCCGGCCTGCCGGTGATCGCGGGCAAGAATCCCCGACCGGGCGACGTGCCGCTGGAGAGCCTCTACGGCCACGGGACCGCCGCGCCGACGGCGACGCCCGATCAGCACGCCAAGTATCTGCTGACCTCCGGTTCGACGGGCCTGCCCAAGGCGGTGATCAACACCCACCGGGCCATGAGCCTGAACTCGGCCCAGATCACCGCCTGCTTCGACGATCCCGAGCCGCCGGTGATGGTGCACTCCGCGCCCTGGAGCCACAGCCTGGGCGCCAACGCGATCCTGCACTACTCGGCGCACCGAGGCGGGTCGCTCTATATCGACGCCGGCCAGCCGGTGGCCGGACGGTTCGCCGAGACGGTGCGCAACCTGCGCGAGGTGGCGCCGACCTACCAAAACATGGTGCCGGCGGCCTGGATGCTGTTCGCCGACGAACTGGAGAAGGACGACGCCCTGGCGCGGGCGTTCTTCTCGCGCGTGCGGCTGCTGCAGTATGGCGGCGCGGCGCTGGGCCAGGCGACCGCCGACAGGATCCAGGCGGTGGCGGTGCGCACCGTGGGCGAGCGGATCAGCTTCGGCTCGGGCTACGGGGCCACCGAGACGGGCCCCACGGCCTGCAACGTCCACTGGGCGAACGCGCGGATGGGGATGATCGGCTCGCCGATCCCCGGCACCTCGGTGCGGCTGGTCCCGGAGGCGGGCAAGCTCGACTTCCGGGTCAAGGGCCCGCAGGTCACCGCCGGCTACCTCAACCGGCCCGAGGCCTCGGCGGCGGCATTCGACGAGGAAGGCTTCTACCGGCTGGGCGACGCGGCGCGGTTCGTGGAGCCGGGCAATCCGCAGGCCGGCATGATCTTCGACGGCCGCCTGTCCGAGAACTTCAAGCTGGTGTCCGGCACCTTCGTCTCCGTGGGCGAGCTGCGCATCGGGGCGATCGGCGCGGTCGGCGACGCGGTCACCGACGCGGTGGTCTGCGGCGAGGGCCAGGAGGCGGTCGGCCTGCTGCTCTATCCCAACCCCACGATGGATCGCGCCGAGATCGAGGCGGCCGTGCGCAAGGGCATCGCCGCCTTCAACGGCCGGGCCAAGGGCTCGGGCGGCCGGGTGGCGCGCGCCCTGGTGCTGCCCGACGCGCCGGACGCCGCCAGCGGCGAGATCACCGACAAGGGCTACATCGCCCAGAGCCTCGCCCGCACCCGCCGAGCCGACGCCGCCCAGCGTCTGTTCTCAGTTCCAGTACCCCAAGACGTGATGGTGTTTGAATGAGCAGCGCCCCCAAGAACGGGGCTGACGCCCTGATCTCGACCCTGGTGGCCAACGAGGTCACCGCCTGTTTCGCCAACCCCGGCACGTCCGAGATGCAGTTCGTGGCGGCGCTGGACGGCGTGCCGGCGATGCGGCCGGTGCTGTGCCAGTTCGAGGGCGTGGCGACCGGCGCGGCCGACGGCTACGGCCGGATCGCCGACAAGCCGGCCTGCACCCTGCTGCACCTGGGCCCCGGCTACGGCAACGGGGTGGCCAACCTGCACAACGCCCGGCGCGCCTTCACGCCGATCGTCAACGTCATCGGCGACCACGCCACCTACCACCGTCAGTACGACGCCCCGCTCAACTCCGACATCGCCACCCTGGTGAAGCCGAACTCGATCTGGGCGAAGTCGGCGGACACGCCCGAGAGCGTGGCCAGCCTGACCGCCGAGGCCGTGGCCGCCAGCTATGGCCCGCCCGGCGGTCCGGTCAGCCTGGTGCTGCCGGCCGACGCTGCCTGGCTGCCGGCCAGCGGCGAGGTCGTGCTGGCCCAGAAGCCGGTGCGCCCCGCCCCGGCCGGCGCCGCGATCGACGCGGCGGCCAAGGCGATCAAGGCGGCGAAGCAGCCGGTCATCCTGCTGGGCGGCCAGGCCTGCCGCGCCGAGGCGCTGGCCCAGGCCGCGCGCCTGCAGGCGGCGGGCGTCACCGTCTACACCGACACCTTCGTGGCCCGGCAGCCGCGCGGCGCCGGCGGCTTCCTGCCGAAGAAGATGCAGTACTTCGGCGAGATGGCCCTGGCCGAGCTGGAGGGCGTCGACCTGATGGTCTTCGGCGGCACGACCATGCCGGTGGCCTTCTTCGCCTACCCCGACCGGCCCTCCGTGCTGGTCCCGGAAGGCTGCCAGACCCTGACCGCGATCGAGCGCGGCGAGGACGCGGTGGCCGGCCTCGCGGCCCTGGCCGACGCCCTGGGCGCGCCGAAGTCGGGCCCGACGCAGGCGCTGGCGCTGCCCGACGCGGCGCCGACCGGCAAGCTGACCTCCTACGCGGTGGGGGCCTCGATCGCCCGGCACATGCCCGAGGGCGCGATCATCTGCGACGACGCGGTGACCTCCGGCGCGGGCGTGGCGGCGGGCACGGCGAGCGCCCGGGCGCACGATGTGCTGGCCCTGACCGGCGGCGCCATCGGCATCGGCCTGCCCCTGGCCATCGGCGCGGCGGTGGCAGCCCCGGACCGCAAGGTGCTGAGCCTGAACGGCGACGGCGCGGCGATGTATACGATCCAGGCGCTGTGGACGATGGCGCGCGAGAACCTCGACATCACCGTCGTGGTGTTCGCCAACTACACCTATCGCATCCTGAACGTGGAGATGGAGCGCACGGGCGCGGGCAAGGCCGGACCCTCGGCGCGCAAGCTGCTGGACCTGGGCGATCCCAACATCGACTTCATCGCCCTCGCCAAGGGCATGGGCCTGCCGACGGTGAGCTGCGAGACCGCGGAAGCGTTCGAGACCGCCTTCGCCGGCGCCATGGGCCAGCGCGGCCCGATGTTCATCGAAGCGAAGATCTGATCGACACCAGGACCGTCATCCCCGCACGCCCGAGGCGGGGACGGGGATGACGGCGTGGCGCCTCAGAGCCCTTCGGCCAGGATCACGCGATAGTCGGCGCCCTTGAGACGGTGCGCCTTGGCCTCCTGATAGGCCGGGCTGTCGTACCAGGCCTTGGCGGCGGCCTTGTCGGGGAACTCGAGCAGGACCACGCCCTCGGCGTCGTCACCCTCCAGCACTTCCAGCGGACCGTAGAAGGCCAGCGGCTTGATCTGATGGTCGCCGCGCGCCCCAGCCGCCTTCTGGCCGTAGGTCTTCAGTTCCTCGGCGTCCTTGGTGCTGTTCTTGATGAAGATGACGTAGGCGGGCATCGGCCGGCTCTCCTCCTTGTGGGAGGCGCAAACTCGGGGTCCTGCCCCAGCGTCCGGCAAGTCCAAAGCCCGGCTGGAAAGCAAAAGGCCCGCGGATCGCTCCGCGGGCCCTTCCCGATCAGCCGATGGCCGGTCGGATCACTTGTTGGTCGGCAGCGTGCAGCTGCCGGCGAACGCGCAGCCGATGGCGTTGACCGCGGTCACCGTGGGGGCCGACTGGTACTCGATCACATAGCCCTTCAGCTTGTCCGCGCAGGCGACTTCCACATAGGTCGTGCCCTTCTCGGTCTTGCCGACGACGCGAGTGTCCGAGACCTCGCAGGAGTTGAAGTTGTACTTCTTCAGGTCGGCGGTCAGGTTCTTGTAGCCCTTGTCCGCGCTGAGCGAGCACTTGTAGCCGGCGACCGGAGCGCGGCCGCAGTCGACGACCTGGCCCTTCGAGCCGGCCGGGAAGATGCCGATGGCGCCCGTGCCGCCCTTGCAGACCATCTCCACGACTTCCTCGCGCGGGTTCTTGGCCGGGAAGAGGGCGTAGCGCTCGACCTCGCAGGGGGCGCCCGCGTTGGTGGCCAGCTTGGTGTAGAGGCCGGCCTGTTCGTTCTGGGCCTGGCGCGCGTCGGTCAGCGTGCAGCCGCCGAGGATGTTGCTGGCCTTGGCGCAGTCATAGGTCTCGGACAGCGTGCCGGCCGAGGCCACCTTGAAGATGTAGCCCTTACCGTCCTGGCACGAGGCTTCGTAGAAGGTGGAGTTGTCCTTGGACATGCCGACGAAGCGGCGTTCCTTCACCACGCAGCCGTTGTTGGCCTGGGTGACGTACTTGTCCATGACCGCGAGGCGGCTGGGCGCGTCGGCCAGGGTGCATTTGATGTTCGACTCGGCGGCGTCGTACATCAGGCAGTTCTGGACCTGGGCCGGCTTGGCGCCGTCGTACGGGGCGCTGGCGACCACGATGTAGCCCGTGCCGCCCTGGCAGGCGACTTCCATGTAGGTGCTGGTCTTGGTCTGGCCGACGCCGCGGGCCTTCTCCGGCAGGCACTGGACGCCCGAGGCGGTCAGCAGCGGCTGCAGGGCGGTCAGCGGGTTCTCGTTGGCCGGCAGGATGCAGGGCGTGTTGGGCTTGCTGCCGTCGGCCGGGTAGTTGGCTTCCACGCAGGTGAACGCGCTGGGCGCGCCCTCGGCGGGCTTTTCGATCAGATAGCCCATCGCGCCGGCGCCGCAGGCGACTTCGAAGTAGGACTTCTTGCTCTTCTTGTCCTCGCCGATGAGGCGGGCGTCCGAGACCTGACAGTTCAGGCCCGCGGCCTGCACGACCGCCGGAGCCTGGGCCATGCCGGCCTTACGCGCCGCTTCCGGAATGCCGGCCGGCTTCTTACCTTGGGAAATAGCGGCCGCCGGAATGATCAGCGTGGCCGCCAGGGCCATCGCCAGCCCGAGCGCCTTGGGCGTCTTCACCTTGAGTCTCTCCTGGGTCGTGACCTTGGGGTCGTGATTTTGGGGCGCACATAAGCGCCGCGAGGTCCCGCGGGTCAAGCTGCCCCGCGATGGCGACGGAAGTGTGGCTTTATTTCAAACTTATAGGCCCCGGGTAGAGGTCCCGGAGCGCTCCGAATCCATGGTTTCGGAGAGCGTCGTCATCCGGCCGGACGCACCTTCAGGCGGGCGCCGCTGCCCCCCACCACCTCGACGCGCGCGCCCGCGTCCAGCGCCTCGCCGTCGGCCAGTTCGGCGGCCCACTCCTTGCCGTCGATGAACACCCGTCCCATCCCGCCGGCGAAGGCCGCCACGGCCGCGCCGCGATGGCCCATCAGGCGGCCGACGTTGTCGTTGATGTCGTCGCCCTCGGCCGTCACCGACCGGGGCAGATAGCGCCGCGCCAGCAGGGTCGAGACGCTGGTCAGGATCGCGAACACCAGGAGCGCGCTGGGCACGTTCAGCCCCGCCAGCGCCACGATGGCGCCCGTGGCCGCCGCCGACGCCGCCGCCCACAGCAGCCAGCCGGTGCCGGTCAGGATCTCGGCCACCAGGATCGCGGCCGCGATCCCCGCCCACACCCAGAACGGATTGTCCGAATAGAGGCCGGCGATCAGGTCCATGGGGTCAGGCTCCGCCGCTGGGGACCGAGCCACGGCCCCGGCCGGCCGGCGGCGAGCGCGGCGGCGGGCCGTCGGCGCTGATGGTCTTCACCAGCTCGCCGATGCCGCCGACGGTGCCCACCAGGGCGCCCATCTCGGCCGGGACGATGACGGTCTTCTGCTGCGGGCTGCGCGCCAGCTCGGCGAAGGCCTCCACGTACTTCTGGGCCACGAAGTAATTGATGGCGTTCACGTCGCCGGCCGCGATGGCGTTCGAGACCATCTCGGTGGCCTTGGCCTCGGCCTCGGCTTCGCGCTCGCGGGCCTCGGCGTCGCGGAAGGCGGCTTCGCGGCGCCCCTCGGCCTCGAGGATGGCGGCCTGCTTGGCGCCCTCGGCGCGGGCGATGGCGGCCGACTTCTCGCCGTCGGCCTCGGTGATCACGGCGCGGCGCTCCCGCTCGGCCTTCATCTGGCGAGCCATGGCGGTGGTGATGTCCGGCGGCGGCTGCAGGTCCTTGATCTCGATGCGGGCGGCCTTGACGCCCCACGGCCCGGTGGCCTCGTCGATGACGTTCAGCAGGCGCGTGTTGATCGCGTCGCGCTGGCTCAGCACCTCGTCCAGCTCCATCGAGCCGACCACCGTGCGCAGATTGGTCATGGCCAGCTGCTGGATCGCGTAGTTCAGGTTGTCGACCCGGTAGGCCGCGGCCGCGGCGTCCATCACCTGGATGAAGACGATGCCGTCCACCTGCACCAGGGCGTTGTCCTTGGTGATCACCTCCTGGCGCGGCACGTCCAGGACCTGTTCCATCATGTTCACGCGCCGGCCGACGCCCTCGACGAACGGGGTCAGAAAGCTGATGCCGGGCTTGAGGGTGCGGGTGTAGCGGCCGAACCGCTCGACCGTGTACTCGCGGCCCTGGGGGACGATCTTGATCGCCCCGAACGCCACGACCAGGGCCAGCACGAGGAAAATGCTGGCGACGATCATACCCATGACGTGTCCCTCTCCCGAACTTCGCGTGGAAGTCTAGCCACGCTTTCCGGCGCCCGCCACGGAAACCGGACGCCACGCTCGCGCCAAGATCGGGGGGATGTTAGCCAACCGACATGCGCCGCCTGATCCTGCTGACCGCCGCCGCCCTCGCCTGCGCCGCCGCCGCGCCCGCCCCGAAGGCTCCGCCGAAGACGGCGCCCGCCAAGGCCGCGCCCAAGACGCCGGCCAAGCCGGCGATCGCCTACGACGCCCAGAACCCCCAGAGCCTGACGACGCTGCTGAACGACCTGGGGGCCAAGACCACGCCGGCCCGCAAGGACGAGGACTCGGTCTTCGTGGCGGTGACCTCGGCGGCGGCGAACTTCTCGCTGCAGTTCGCCGGCTGCGACGCCCAGGGCCGCGCCTGCAAGGCCGCGCTCTACGACAGCCTGATGGGCGCCGGCGCGCCGACCCTCAGCCAGATCAACGGCTTCAACCAGACCTCGGTCTTCTGCCGCGTCTACCAGGACAAGACCGGCAAGCCGCACGCGATCTACGCGGCCGTCCTCGTGAAGTCCGACACCCGCGAGAGCGCCATGACCCACCTCGCCGCGTGGCAGGGATGCCTGGGCGAGGCGCGCGACTTCCTGCGCGATCCGGTGGCCTACCTGGCCAACGCGGCCTGACGACACGTCGCCAGAAGCGGCGAAGCCGCTTGAAGTGAACCGCGGAAGACGCAGAAAGACGCAGAAGGGACGAGGCCCGATTTCCGCGTTGTTCCCCGCTTCCCGCGGTGACTCGAAGAACGGCTTCGCCGTGCCTTATGCCGGGACGGCCGACGCCTTGCGGATCGCGGAGACGCGGTCGATCGAGGCTTCGGCCTCGGCGATGAGACGGGCGACGATCTCGGCGGCGGGGAGGACGTCGTGCACGCCGCCGGCCGACTGGCCCATGGCGAAGCACGAGCGGTCGGCGTCGAGGCCCTCGATCTGGCCGCCGATGCCGCCCATCACCCCGGCCTGGGTCGAGATCATGGCCTGCTGCGGGAACGGCTGGATGTCCTGCGGGCGGCTCTCCCAGTCGGCGACGTAGGGGTTCTTCTGAACGCGCATCGGCTTGCCCGAGTAGCAGCGGGTGCGGACGGTGTCCTCGTCGCTCGCCGCCACGATGGTGTCGCGGTACATCTGGCCCGCGTGGGCTTCGGCGCTGGCGATGAAGCGGGTGCCCATCCAGACGCCCACGGCGCCCAGGCTGAGCGCGGCGGCCAGGCCCCGGCCGTCGTAAAGGCCGCCGGCCGCCACCACCGGAACCTTCACCGCCTCAACCGCCTGGGCCACCAGCGGCATGGTGCCGACGAGGCCCGTGTGGCCGCCGCCCTCGCCGCCCTGGCAGATCACCGCGTCGCAGCCGGCCTGCTCGGCCTTCACCGCGTGCTTCACGGCCCCGCAGACGACCATCACCTTCAATCCCGCCTTCTTCAGCTTCTCCAGGATCGGCATGGGCACGCCCAGGCCGGCCACGAAACTGGAGGCGCCTTCGCCGATGATCACGTCCACCGAGGCGGTCAGGCTCTCGGGGCTGGCCGCCAGCAGGTCGACGCCGAACGGCTTGTCGGTGAGCTTGCGCACCTGGCGCATCTGCTCGGCGATGAAGTCGGGGCCGCGCCCGGCCATGCCCAGCACGCCGTAGCCGCCGGCGTTGGACACCGCCGCCACCAGCTCGGCGTAGGATACGCCGCCCATGCCGGCCAGCATGATCGGATGCTTCACGCCCAACAGGTCGCAGAGCGGGGTATGCAGGGTCATGGCGGCGTCCTCCCGTTGTTTGCGCGGGAGCATGGCGCCGTGGGTTATCGTTGAAAACCGTGACGCGAGGTCAGCCGGGACGGATCACCGGCAGGGCCGTGAGGCGGGCCGCGGCGAAGTCCAGGAAGGCGCGCACGCGGGCCGGCATCAGCCGTCCGGTCGGCGCCAGCAGGTGGACCGGCATCGGCGGCGGCTCCCACTCGGGCAACAGGCGCGTCAGGCGGCCGTCGGCCAGTTCGTCCGCCACCTGATACGAGAACAGCCGGGCGATCCCGCGCCCCTCGACGGCCTGGGTCACCACCGCCTCGATGGCGTTGATCATCAGGCGCGGGCGGACCCGGATGGTCTCGCGCCGGCCGCCCCGCTCGAAGCGCCAGTCCGCCGGGCCGGCCTGGGTGCTGGCGTGGACGATCTCGTGGTCCGACAGGTCGACCGGACGCGCCGGCGCGCCCCGCCGGGCGAGGTAGGCGGGCGAGGCCACCACCTGGCGGCCGACCTCACCCACCTTGCGCGCCATCAGGCCGGAGTCGGCCAGGTCCCCGATCCGCAACGCCACGTCGATCCCCTGTTCCACCAGGTCGAGGTTGCGGTCGTTCAGCACCAGCTCGGCGGTGACCTGCGGGTGATCGTCGAGGAAGCCGGCGACCAGCGGCGCCACGTGCCGGCGGCCGAACACCAGGGGCGCGCTGATCCGCAGGGCGCCGCGCAGGGGCCCCGAGGCCTCGCGCTCCACCGCCGCCTCGTAGGCGCCCAGGATCCGGCGGGCTTCGTCGGCGAGCCGGCGGCCCGCCTCGGTGACCGACAGCCGGCGCGTGGTGCGCTCGATCAGCCGCGCGCCGACCCGGGCCTCCAGCGCCGCGAGCGTGCGGGTGACGGCCGCCGGCGAGCGCCGAAGCCGCCGACCGGCCGCGGCCAGCCCGCCCGCCTCGACCACGGCCAGGAACACCGAGAGCTCGTCGAGACGATCCATTGTTCCAATTTCTGCAATTCTGACTTCAGGATCAGGCCAATTCCGCGCGCGATACGCAAGACCTAGGTTCTCGCTCGAAGATCGGAGGGTCCGTCATGAGCATCGAGGAAAGCCCCTGGCACGCGGGCGAACTGGCGGCCCAGAGCCGGTCCGGGATGGACGAGATCCCGCCGGGCTTCGGCATCCGGGACTTCATGCCGGACCAGCACCGCCTGTTCTTCGCCCAGTTGCCGTTCATCGTCGCCGGCACGACCGACGCGGACGGCGCGCCGATGGCGACGCTGCTGGCCGGCGGCGCCGGGTTTGTCGGCAGCCCCGACCCGCGCACCCTGGCGATCGCCGCCCGCGGCCTCGATCCGGCGGGCGAGCGGCTGACGAAGGGCGAGCCTGTCGGACTGCTCGGCATCGAGCTGCACACGCGCCGCCGCAACCGCGCCAACGGCCGCGTCGCCTTCGCCGGCGAACCCGGGATGCTGGTCGAGATCCTGCAGAGCTTCGGCAACTGTCCGCAGTACATCCACCCGCGCGTGGTCGAGGTGGACGCGACCGCGGATCTGGCGGTCGAGACCTTCGAGGGGCTGGACCCGGCGGCGCGCGCCCAGGTGGCCGCCGCCGACACCTTCTTCGTGGCCACGTCCAGCGGCGCGGAAGTGACCAACGGAGGGGTCGACATCTCGCATCGCGGCGGCCCGGCGGGATTCGTTCGGATCGACGGCGACGTGCTGACGATCCCCGACTATCGCGGCAACCGCTACTTCAACACCCTGGGCAATCTGCTGCTGGACCCGCGCGCGGCGCTGCTGTTCGTGGACTTCGCGTCAGGCGCCATGACCCAGCTTCAGGGCACGGTCGAGATCCTGTGGGACGACCACAGCCTGCCGCACGCCGAGCGCGCCTGGCGCTTCAAGGTCGCGCGGGGATTCCGGCGCGACAGCGGCCTGCGGCAGGTGGCGGCTTAGCCCGCCGTCCAGCCGCCGTCGGCGGTAAGCGCCGCGCCCGTGGTGGACGCGCCCATGTCGGAGACGAGGTACAGCAGCATCCCGGCGAGGTGGCTGTATTCGACGAACTGCTTGTTCGGCTGGGCGGCCAGGATGACGTCCTCGATCACCCGCTCGACGGAGATGCCGCGCGCCTTGGCCTGGTCGCCGATCTGCGCCTCGACCAGCGGGGTCTTCACATAGCCGGGGCAGATGGCGTTCACCGTCACCCCTGACCGGGCCAGCTCCAGGGCGGCCGTCTTGGTGAAGCCGACCACGCCGTGCTTGGCCGCGACATAGGCCGACTTGAACGGCGAGGCCACGAGGCCGTGGGCCGAGGCGATGTTGACGATCCGGCCGCGCCCCTGGGCCTTCATGTGCGGGATGGCGTGCTTGGACGCATGGAAGGTCGACGACAGGATCACCGCGATCAGGGTGTCCCACTTGTCGTCCGGGAACTCGTCGATCGGCGCCACGTGCTGCAGGCCGGCGTTGTTCACCAGGATGTCGAGCCGCCCCAGTTCCTTGTGGGCGAAGGCGATCAGGTCGGCGATCTCGGCCGGCTTGGTCATGTCGGCGCCGTGGTACAGCACCCGCACGCCGGCCGGGCCGCTGGCTTCCATGGCCGCGCGCTCGGCCTCGATCCTGGCCGGATCGCCGAAGCCGTTCAGCACGACGCTGACGCCCTGTTCCACCAGCGCCTGGGCCAGGCCCTGGCCGATGCCGCTGGTCGAGCCGGTGACCACGGCCGCCTGGCCCTGGATTGCGTATTCGACGGCCATGATCAGGCCTCCTTGCGTTGCTGGCTGGGCGGCGGGGGCTGCGGCCGCGAGAAGGTGTAGGTCTCGTCCGACGACTGGTCGGCCAGGAAGCGATAGCCGTCGACGTCGAAGGCGCGCAGGTCGCTCGCGCGCTCGATCCGGTGGTCGATGGCGTAGCGCGCCATCAGGCCCCGGGCGCGCTTGGCGTAGAACGAGACGATCCGGCTCTCGCCGTCCTTCTCCTCGAGGAACCGGCACGCCACCACGGGCGCCTTCAGGGCCGCGCGGTCGACGGCGCCGAAGTATTCCTCGCTGGCGCAGTTCACGAGGGTCTTGTCCTTGTGGCCGGCCATGTCGGCGTTCAGGGCCTCGGCGATGCGCGGCCCCCAGAAATCGTAGAGGCTGGCGCCGCGCTTGGTCTTGATCCGGACCCCCATCTCCAGCCGGTAGGCCTGGATGGCGTCGAGGGGGCGCAACAGGCCGTAGAGGCCGGACAGGATGCGCAGGTGGTCCTGGGCCCAGCCGAGCGACTTCTTGTCGAGCGTGCGGGCCTTCAGACCTGTGTAGACGTCGCCGTTGAAGGCGAAGGCCGCCTGCAGGCCATCCTCGCTGTCCGGGTCGAAGGCCTGGAAGCGCTCGCGGTTGAGCTGGGCCAGGCTGTCTGACAGCGACATCATCTTCTTGAGATCGACCGCGCGCAGCTTGCGCGTGACCGCCGACAGCTCGGCGGTCTGATCCGACAGGCGCGGCAGGGTCAGCGGCGCCGACTCCGGGCCCGCCGCGAAGTTCAGCGCCTTGGCCGGGGAGATCACGATCAGCATCGGGGTGTCATAAGCGCCGTCCCCCCGCCCGCCAAGCCGCAATGCTGCATCGCAGCGAAGAGCTAGAACAACACCCGGGGATTGAGGATGCGCTTGGGGTCCAGCGCCTGGCGCACCGCCCGCTGCATGGCCAGCTCCGGCTCCGACTTGTAGCGCGCCGCCTCGGCCGTCTTCATGGCGCCCAGGCCGTGTTCGGCGCTGATCGAGCCGCCCAGGCCGGCGACGAGGTCGTGGACGATGCGCGAACCCGCGTCCCGGCGCGCCGCGTGCTCGGCGTCTGAGCCGCCATCGGGCCGCAGGACGTCGTAGTGGATGTTGCCGTCGCCCACGTGGCCGAACGCGGCGATGCGCGCGCCGGGGACCAGGGCCTGCATGGCCGCCGTGGCCTCGGCCAGGAAGCGCGGGACCAGGCTGACCGGCACGGCGACGTCGTGCTTCCAGGTCGCCCCCTCGGGCTTCTGCGCCGGGGACTGGTTCTCGCGGATCGCCCAGAGCGCCTTGGCCTGGGTGTCGGTCTGGGCGACGACGGCGTCGCGGACCAGGCCGTCCTCAAGCCCCTTGGCCAGGAAACGCTCCATCGCCGCCTCGGCCGACCCCGGCTCGCCCGAGGCGAACTCGGCCAGGACGTACCAGGGGTGCGGGCCTTCCAGCGGATCGCGCGTGCCGGCGATGTTCCTCAAGGCGAAGTCGATGCCCAGGCGGCCCATCAGCTCGAAGGCCTCGACCGCGCCGCCCGTCTCGTCCTTGGCCCGGGCCAGCAGTTGCAACGCGGCCTCGGGCGTCTCGACGCCGACCATGGCCACGGCTCGCGAGGCCATCACGGGATAGAGCTTCAGCGCCGCGGCGGTGACCACGCCCAGGGTGCCCTCGGCGCCGATCATCAGCTGCTTGAGGTCGTAGCCGGTGTTGTCCTTGCGCAGCCGCTTCAGGCCGTTCCAGACCTCGCCGTTCGGGAGCACCGCCTCCAGCCCCAGCACCAGGCTGCGAGCCATGCCGTAGCGCAGCACCTGGGTGCCGCCGGCGTTGGTGGAGACCACCCCGCCCACCGTGGCCGAGCCCTCGGACGCCAGTCCCAGCGGAAACCTGCGGCGCACCTCGGCGGCGGCCTCGTGCACCCGCGCCAGCGTGACGCCCGCCTCGGCGACGAGGGTGTCGTCCAGGGCGTCGACCTCACGGATGGCGGACAGGCGCTCGGTGGACAGCAGGATCTCGCCCTGCGGGATCTGGCCGCCGACCAGGCCGGTGTTTCCGCCCTGGACGGTGATCGCCTGACCGGCCTCGGCGCAGATTCCGACCACCGCGGCGACCTCGTGGGTCGTCCTCGGCAAGGCCAGGAAGGCCGTCTGGCCCACCCACCGGTCGCGCCACTCCACCAGCTTGGGGGCGATGCGCTCGGCGTCCTCGCTGAAGCCGCCCGGCCCCAGCACGGCCTTCAGGCGCGAGATCACATCGGCGGGCACGGGCGCGGTCATGGCCGGAGCCTAGGCTTCCGGACGCCCCTCCGCCAGAGTATATACCAGTATATACCGGAGGCCGGGCATGGCGATCCTGATCAAGAACCCCGAGGTCGAGCGCAAGGCGCGGGAGCTGGCGAACCTGCGCGGCCTGACCATCACGGCGGCGCTGGACGGCGCGCTGGAGAAGGCGTTGGCGGAGGTCGCGACCGATCCGCAACCGACTCTTGAAGAGATGCGGGCGGCGACCGCGCGATTTCGCGAGCGCATCGGACTTGAGCTCCCTCAGCCGGCTACCACCAAGGCCGAGTGGGACGCCATCAATGAGGTCCCGGGCCTCCACGAGGATGAGGCGTGATCGCGGTCGACGCCTCGGCGCTGGTGGCGATCATGTTGGCCGAACCCGAAGCCGAGCGAATTGAGCTCGCGCTGCACGAGACCGATGTCGCCTGGCTCAGTCCGATCAACTACGTCGAGACGGGACTCCTGCTTCTCGGCCGCGGCGCTGTTTCGACGCCAGACGAGCTCGACACATGGCTCGCAGCACAGCGGGTTTCGGTGCGGCGGGACCTCAGCCTCGCCAGTGAAGCACTCCAAGCCTACCTCCGCTTCGGCAAAGGCCGTCACCCGGCTCGTCTGAACCTCGGCGACTGCTTCGCCTACGCCCTGGCCAAGGCGCTCGACGCGCCGCTGCTCTACAAGGGCGACGACTTCGCGCTGACGGACGTGCGCTCGGCGCTTTAGGGGCGGTAACGATGTCGATCAGGTCACCCGTGAAGATCGAGCTGGATGCTGGCGAGATCGGTTGGGTGCAGTTCAAGATTCAGGTGGGCGATTACGCGTTCGAGCACCACATCAGCGATCTCACCGACGCCCTGGGCGACCTGCTTCGCGCTACGCTGCAGATCGTAGCTGGCGGCCTCGTCGCAGAGTGCAATTTCAATCTTGAGCCCGGCCCGCTGTCACTCAGGCTACAGCGTGGACAGGGCGATCCCATGGTTCCGGACACCCTCTCGCTCATCGTGAGGAGACTTGGCGTACAGGTCTTCTCAGCGGTTTGCGCGTCGGAGACGTTCGGAGAGGCCGTCTTAGCTTTGGCCGACCAGCTCTTTGAAGCGGGGCGGGACCGGTTTCACGACCGATGGGATCAGCCGTTTCCGTCGAGAGCCCACGCCGCGCTCCGCATCGCCCTGGCCACACCCGGCGTCTGAGCGGCCCCTCTAGCCCACGAATCCCGCGGCGCGCTTGAGCCGGTCGTTGATCGCCTCGCCCAGGCCCTCGTGCGGGATCGGGGCGACGGCGATGCCGGCCGGGTTCGTGCGGTCGGCGGCGCGGAGGAAGGCGAAGAGGTTGGCGGCGGCTTCGGCGAGGTCGCCAGTGGGGCTGAGGTTCCAGGGGCTCGGCGCATCGGGGCCGAAGGAGAGCCACGCCTCACCAGGGTTCGGCGTCTCGACGTCCAGGCGCACTGGCGCGTTCGGCGCGTAGTGGCGGGCCAACCGACCGGGCGAGCGTTTGGCGTCGTCCTCCGCCTCGGCCAGCGGGCCGATCACCGCCTCGACCTGGGCGCGGGTCACGGCGCCCGGACGCAGCAGACGTGGCGCGTCCAACAGGCCCACGACGGTGGATTCCAGGCCGACGGCGCAAGCACCGCCGTCCAAGGCAGCGGCGGCCGAGACGCCGGTCTCTTCCACCGCGTCGGCGAAGGTGGTCGGGCTGGGGCGGCCCGAGCGGTTGGCGGACGGCGCGACGACCGGCCGGCCCAACGCCTCGATCAGCGCGTGCGCCACCGGGTGGCCCGGCGCGCGGACGGCCACGGTGTCGAGGCCGGCCCTGGCGAGGTCGCAGACCGCCGCCTCGTCCGCCACCGGCAGCACCAGCGTCAGCGGCCCCGGCCAGAACGCCGCCGCCAGCTTCTCGGCGCGCGCATCGAAGCGGGCGATCCGGCGGGCCATGGCGAGGTTGGCCACATGCGCGATCAGGGGATTGAAGCTGGGGCGGCCCTTGGCCTCGTAGACCGCGGCCACGGCCAGGGGGTTCGCCGCGTCGGCGGCCAGGCCATAGACCGTCTCGGTGGGCATCAGCACCAGGCCGCCCCGCGCCAAGGCGTCGGCCGCGTCGGCGACGTTCGAAGGGGGCAGGGTCGTGCTCACGGGCGCTGGTTACACCGGCCGGCCCGGCGCGCCTACTTCCGCACGAACTCGACGTCGAAACTGAGGTCGATCACGTCGCCGGTCACGAGGCGGCCCGAGGTCATGCCGTGCTGGGAGCGACGCACCTTGCCTCTTCCGGAGAAGCTGAGCCGACCGCCCTCGACGCTGCGCAGGGTGACGTCCAGCACCAGCGGGCGGACGACGCCGTGAAGGGTGAGGTCGCCGCTGAGCACGCCCCGACCGTCAGGTCCGGGACGGTAGCTGCGCGAGCGGAAGTCGATGGTGGGGAAGCGCTCGGGTTCGAACAGCGCCAGCGCCGCGCGCGCGCCGGCCTTGTCGGGCGCCTCCACCGTGCGGGGATCCACGGTGATCGCCACCGGCGAACCGGCGAGGTGGGCCGGGTCGTGGTCCAGGCGCCCATTGAGCCCCCGGAAGGTCAGCGGATAGCGATAGAGGCCGCCGAACAGCGAGGCCCGGGCGGTCAGCGTGGAGCGCGCCGGATCCAGGCGGTAGACGCCCGCCGCGGCGGTCGCCGGATCGGGCGCGGCCCGCGCCGGCAGGGCGAGCAGCGCCGCCGCGAGCATGGCGATGAAGCGGATCGGCATCGGCGAGACGGTCTCCAGCCACGCCATCCTAGCCTCTCCGCGAGATTTTGCGTGCGTGCGCGGCCGACCGGGCTAGAACGCGCCCGAACTCTCCAGAGGACGTCCATGACCTTCCGCGCCCCCGTCCGCGACCTGGCCTTCGCCCTGAAGACCATCGGCCATCCGGAATTGCTGGCGAAAGCCTTCCCGGATCTCGACGACGCCACGGTGCAGGCGGTGCTGGAAGCGGCCGGGTCGTTCGCCGACAACGAACTGGCGCCGCTGAACCGCCAGGGCGACCTCAAGGGCGCGACCTACGCCAATGGAGCGGTCACCGCCGCGCCCGGCTTCGCCGATGCTTACCGCGCCTTCGTGGAGCAGGGCTGGAACTCGCTGTCGGCCGATCCGGCGCACGGCGGCCAGGGCTTGTCGAAGGCCATGGAGCTGGCCGTCTTCGAGATGGTCCACGCGGCCAACATGGCGTTCGGCCTCTGCCCGATGCTGACCCAGGGCGCCATCGAGGCCCTGACCCTGCACGGCACCGACCGGCAGAAGGCGCTGGTCCTGCCCAAGCTGGTCAGCGGCGAGTGGACCGGCGCCATGTGCCTGACCGAGCCGCAAGCCGGCTCGGACCTGGCGGCCCTGACCTCGATCGCCAGGCCGGACGGCAAGGGCGGCTGGCTGCTGTCGGGCCAGAAGATCTTCATCACCTGGGGCGACCACGACGCGGCGGACAACATCTGCCACCTGATCATCGCCCGCACCCCCGACGCCCCGCCCGGGGTGAAGGGCATCAGCCTGTTCCTGGCCAACAAGTTCCAGGTGAAGGACGACGGCGGCCTGGGCCCGCGCAACAGCTTCCGGCCGGCCTCGATCGAGCACAAGCTAGGCATCCACGGCTCGCCCACATGCGTCATGGTCTATGAGGACGCCGAGGCCGAGCTGGTCGGCGAATTGGGCCAGGGCCTGGCCCACATGTTCGTCATGATGAACGCCGCCCGCCTGCAGGTGGGCGTGCAGGGCGTGGCGATCGCCGAGCGCGCCTTCCAGCAGGCGCTGTCCTTCAGCCAGGAACGCGTGCAGGGTCGCACCGCCTGGAGCGGCGACGGCCTCTACGGCCACCCCGACGTGCGCCGCACCCTGTTTCTGTCCAAGGCGAAGATCGAGGCCGCGCGCGGCATCTGCCTGACCACCGGCGTGCTGGCCGACGTGGCGCACCGGGCCGAGACGCCCGAGGAACGCGCCGCGGCCAAGGCGCGCCAGGAGCTGCTGACGCCCATCGCCAAGGCCTGGTCCACCGACATCGGTGTCGAAGTCGCCTCGGCGGGGGTGCAGGTGCACGGCGGCATGGGCTTCATCGAGGAGACCGGCGCGGCCCAGCACTATCGCGACGCCCGCATCGCCCCGATCTACGAAGGCACCAACGGCATCCAGGCCATCGACCTGGTGGGCCGCAAGGTGCGCAGCAACGGCGGCGAGACCCTGCGCGCGCTCTGCGCCGAGATCGCCCTCACCGCCCAGGTCCTGACCGACACCGCCGAGCTGGCCGCGGTGGGCAGGAAGCTGACGGCCGGCGTCGCCGCCCTGGAACGCGCCACCGACTGGCTGCTGACCGCCGACAACAGCGCGGCGCTGTCCGCCGCCACGCCGTTCCTGAAGCTGTCGGGTGACGTGGTCGGCGGCTGGATCCTGGGCCGCCAGGCGATGGCGGCCGCCGGGTCCGACGATCCGTGGCTGCAGAGCAAGGCCGCCCTGGCCCGGGTCTATGCCAGCCAGGTCCTGTCGCTGGCCCCCGGCCTCGCCGACGCCATCGTCGAGAACGGCGCAGACGACCTGGAAGCCACCACGGCCGCCGCCCTGGCGAGCTAGGCGCCCGGCCCGATCTTTCCGCGAATGGTTCGCACGTTCGCCAACGGTTTACCTCCGGCGGCCTAAAGCGTCGCCATGGCTGGGGATCGGGCGATGCAGGCGGCCACGACCGAGGATCGAACGGCGGCCACCGTAGTTGGCCCCGACGCCAGCCTCACGGCCTACCAGATCGCGCTGAACGCCTACCGCCTGCCGGTGGCGGCGCACATCGTCGCCAATGCGCTGACGGGCCTCGGCCTGCTGCTGCTGGGCTATCCCTGGCTGGGCGCCGGCCTGCTGGTCGGCGCGACCGCGTTCGACGTCGTCCAGCAGAAGCTGCTCCGCGACTGGCTGGGCGACAGCCGGCAGACCGAGGAAGCCGTAGGCCTGCGCCGTATCGCCGGCCTCTCGCTCGCCCGCAGCCTGATCTACACCGCGCCGACCTTCGCGATGGCGGTGATCGGCCGCGGCGTGCCCGAGCTGTTCTTCTTCGGGCTGCAGCTCGCCACCCTGCTGGCGGTGGCCGCGGGCTCGGCGGCGTTCTCGCGGCTGATCTTCTGGGGTTTCGTGGGCCCGCTCGCCATCGAGGTGACGGCCCTGGTCGGGCTGTTGCTGGCGCCCACGGCGGCGCTGGCGATGATCCCTCCCCTGCTGGTCCTGCTGGTGGTGGTGTTCGCGTCCTCGCGCGGGGCCAACAACACCGTCAGCGCCTGGCACCGCGCCTTCGTCCAGAGCGTGGCCGAGCGCGCCGCCGCCGACGCCGCGCGGGAGGCCGCCGCCGAGGCCGGTCGCGCCCGCTCGGCCTTCCTGGCCACCATGAGCCACGAGATCCGCACGCCGATGAACGGCGTGCTGGGCATGGCCCAGCTGATGCGGCGCGACGAAACCAATCCGCTCCAGTCGCAGCGGCTGGGCGTGCTGATCGAGTCGGGCGAGCACCTGATGGCGATCCTCAACGACGTGCTGGACGCGGCCCGCATCGACGCCGGCAAGCTGGAGATCGTGCCCGCGCCCGCCAACATCCGCGCGCTGATGGAGGGCCTCATCGCCTTCTGGACGCCCCGCGCCGAGGAACGCGGCTTGCAGCTCGCCCTGCGGATGACCGCCCAGGTTCCGGGCCGGGTGATGGTGGACCAGGTCCGCCTGCGCCAGGTGCTGTTCAACCTGGTCGGCAATGCGCTGAAGTTCACTGAGGCCGGCAGCGTGGATGTGATCGTGCACGGGATCGCCCGGCCGTCAGGCGACGTGCTGCTGCGCGTGGCCGTGCGCGACACCGGTCCCGGCATCGCCGCCCAGAACCTGCCGACCCTGTTCGACCGCTTCTCCCAGGCCGAGGGCGAGGACGCCCGCCGGTTCGGCGGCGCCGGCCTGGGCCTCGCCATCGTGCGCCAGCTCGTGGAGCTGATGGACGGGCGGGTCTGGGTGGAGAGCGAGGTCGGGACCGGCTCGACCTTCCATATCGAGATGCCGCTGGCGCACGCCGCGCCGGCCAAGGAGGCGCAGGTCGATGTTTCCGCACCCGCGCATGCCGCCATCGCGGCGACGCGTCTGCGGGTTCTGGCGGTGGACGACAACGCCGTGAACCTGATGGTGGTCGAACAGCTTCTCACCAGCCTCGACATGGACGTGACGCGCGCCGACAGCGGACCGGCAGCGCTGGAGATCCTGGCCGAGGCGGCGTTCGACCTCGTGCTGACCGACATCCAGATGCCGGGGATGACGGGGCTGGAGGTGCTGCAGCGCCTGCGCGCCGCCCCCGGGCCGAACCAGGCCGCGCCGGTAATCGCCCTGACCGCCGACGTCACCTCGGGCGGCCGCGAGCGCTATCTGGCCCAGGGCTTCACCGACCACAGCTCCAAGCCGATCGAACTGCCGGCCCTGCTGGAAGCCATCGACCGGGCGCTGTCCGCCGCGCCGCTGGAGCTGACCGCGTCCGCCTAGGCGGCCTGAAGGTTCGGCAGGTCGTGCAGGCTGGCGTCCAGGCCCCTGCCCATCAGATCGATGAAGTTGTCGCGGTAGAAGGCGCGCTTCTCGGCCTCGCCCACGCCCTCCAGGCTCTCGTTGAAGCGCTTCAGCGGGTTGCGGCCGCCCTCGATGTGGGGGAAGTCCGAGCTGAACAGCACCATCTCGGTCCCGGCGTTCTCCATGATCCAGCGCACGTCCTCGTGGGGATACGGCGTCACGCGCAACTGCCGGCGCAGGATCTCGGAGGGCTTGGCCGACAGCTTCTGGAGCCGCTCCTCCTTGCCGAACGCCGCGCAGCCGGAGTCCAGGAACTTCATCAGACTGGGCAGCCACGACGCCCCCAGCTCGATCGCGCCGAACTTTAGCTTCGGGAACCGGTCGAAGACACCGTCGATCACCAGGGCCGACAGGGTCTGCCAGGCGCTGAGCGGGATCGCCATGAAGGTCAGCGAGGTGAAGTTCTCGTCGCCCCCATGGAAGTCCTTCACATAGGGTAGGCCGTTCTCGAGGTAGGCCTTGGCCATCTTCTCCTCGCCGCCCACGTGGAAGAGGATCGGCAGCCCCGCCTCCTCGGCCACCGCCCACAGCGGGTCCAGTTCCAGGTGGCTGGGCGAGAAGCCCGGCGGGTGACGCGACGGGATCACCAGCCCCTTGGCGCCCAGCTCGATGGCCTCGCGGGCGATCTGAGGCGCGCGCTGGCGGTCGACGAGCGGCACATACCCCGTGGCCAGCAGGCGACGGTCGACGCTGCAGAACTCGGTCATCATCCGGTTGTGGGCGCGGGCCGCCTCGAGCGCCAGGTCGACCTCGCCGGCCTGCTCCAGCCCCCAGTTCGACAGGCAGGCCGTGGTGAAGACCAGCTGGCTGGCGAAACCCAGATAGTCCAGCGTCGCCGGCCGGTCGTCGGCCCGGAAGGCGCCCAGGGCTTCGTAGTTCTTGCGCAGCAGGATGTTGGCCTCGGCCCCGGCGCGGAATTCGGCGTCCTCGTGCCGGTCGGCCGCCTTGGCGAACCATTCCGGCAGCACGTCCTTCTTGCCCGTCTTCTCGACGAACTCGTCGCGTCGCTTGGGATCGATGTAGCGATGGATCGTGCCCGGCAGCTCCATGATGTGGCTGTCGGCGTCGTGGATCGTCTGGCCTTCGACGTATGCCATGGCGCATCCTCCCCGGATGTCATCTTTGTCTTTCGGCCATTCCGAACCTTCGAAAGAGGCCCGTCAAGCGTTCTGGACCCGCGCGCCGGCGGACGTGGCGCGCGACCTGATCGGCTGGGAGGTGTTCGTGAACGGGGCCGGCGGCCGCATCGTCGAGACCGAGGCCTATCACCACGAGGACCCGGCCTCGCACAGCTTCTCCGGGCCCACGCCGCGCAACGCGGTGATGTTCGGTCCGGTCGGGCGGGCTTACGTCTACCGCTCGTACGGCATCCACTGGTGCCTGAACTTCGTGTGCGGCGAGGATCCCGGCAGCGCGGTGCTGATCCGCGCGATCGAGCCCACGGCGGGGCTGGGGACGATGGCCGGGCGGCGGGGGCTTTCCGATCCGCGCGCCCTGTGCTCCGGCCCCGGCAAGCTGTGCCAGGCCATGGCGGTCACCCGCGAGCACGACGGCCTCTCGCTGGACCGGCCGCCGTTCGAACTGCGGGAGGGCGGCGCGAAAGCCGTCATCGCCGGCCCGCGCATCGGGATCACCAAGGGCGTCGAGACACCCTGGCGGTTCGGCGAGGCCGGCTCGCGCTTCCTGAGCCGGCCGTTCCCGAGGACCTACAGCTGGGCCAGCATGTAGTCGGCGGCCGAGACCTTGAATTCGCCCGGACCCTCGATGTTCAGCTCCTTCACGACGCCGTCCTTGACGATCATCGAGTAGCGCTGCGAACGCTTGCCCATGCCGAACTTCGAGCCGTCCATGGCCAGGCCGATCGCGTCGGCGAAGGCGCCGTTGCCGTCGGCCAGCATGACGATGTCCTCGCCCACGGCCTGATCCTCGCCCCAGGCGCGCATGACGAAGGCGTCGTTGACCGAGATGCAGGCGATCTCGTCAACGCCCTTGGCCTTCAGGTCGGGGGCGTGCTGCTTGAAACCCGGCAGGTGCTTGGCCGAGCAGGTCGGGGTGAAGGCGCCCGGCACGGCGAACAGCGCCACGGTGCGGCCCTTGAAGAAGTCTTCGCTCTGCACCGGCTTCGGCCCTTCGGCAGTGGCCTGGGTCAGGGTCACGTTCGGCAGCTTGTCGCCCACCTTGATCGTCATGCGGATCCTCCTTCGGGTTGGGTCCGTGAGATAGCCGAGAACCGGGTCGGGCCGTAACCACGATTTCTCGCGCGCACGAATTCTGCCCCTGCCGTGGCCTTGGCCCTTGATGTCGCCACGTTCCGGCAGAATCTCTGAACGCATGGAAGGCGCGTTCCTCTCAGGCCAGATGCTCATCGCCATGCCGGGCATCGGCGATCCCCGCTTCGAGCGCTCGCTGATCCTGCTGTGCGCCCATGACCAGCACCACGCCATGGGCATCGCCGTGAACCAGCCGGTGGAGGGCATGACCCTGCCCGACGTGCTGGAGCGGCTGGACGTGGAGACGCGCGAGGGGCTGCCCGAGGAGCCCGTCCTGCTGGGCGGTCCGGTCGAGACCGGCCGCGGCTTCGTGCTGCACACCGACGACTTCCACGTCGACCACAGCCTGAAGGTCGACGGCGGCCTGACCCTGACCACCACCCGCGAGGTGCTGGAGGCCATGGGGCGCGGCGACGACCACCCACGCCGGGCGATCCTGGCCCTGGGCTACGCCGGCTGGGGCGCGGGCCAGCTGGAGCGGGAGATCCGCCAGAACGTCTGGCTGACGGTCGAGGCGGACGAGGCCCTGGTCTTCGACGGCGATCACGGCGCCAAATGGACCCGCGCCCTGGCCAAGCTGGGCATCGATCCGAAGTTCCTCAGCGCCGAGGCTGGCCGGGCCTAGGGCGCTGCCCCGGGGCCCTCGCCGAGGCGGGCCTTGCGAATGTCTGGGAGGGGTGGAAGGCGGGCGAAGGGGCTGGCGCGAAGTTTCCTATTTGTTCTACCATCTCCTCTCCCGGGCGCGGAGCGCCGAGGGAGAGGTCGGGAGAGGGCGGCGCGGCCGTCCCGCCTCCGCAGCGTTGGACCCGAGATCTGCCTTGGCGAGAGTCATCTCCGTCGTCTCCAAGCTGCGCCGCGATCGCGCCCGACGGCTCCGGCGGAATCAAACGGAGGCCGAGACCCAGTTATGGGAACTGCTGCGGGGGGCGCGTCTCGAGGACTGGAAATGGCGCCGTCAGGTTCCGATCGGCCCGTTCATCGTGGATTTCCTCTGCCTTGAGGCCGCCCTGGTGGTGGAGCTCGACGGCGGCGTCCACGCCGAGCAGGTCGAATACGACGTTCGCCGCGAGACATACCTCAAGCATCGGGGTCTGAGCGTGCTCCGTTTCCGGAACGCTGAGGTGTCCGACGATCGCGAACGCGTCGCCTGGAAGATCCTGAGCGCGTGCCGCGAGTCAGATCCGAGCCGGCGTGGTCGTCGGATCGCCCGCGGTCGCCGAGCCTAGCCGCCAAGCTGAAGCGCGAGCGGGTCCCACGGCGCAGACCCGTCGACCGCTGCGCCGCCCTCTCCCAACCTCTCCCACGGCGCTCCGCGCCTGAGAGAGGGGCGACTTCGTTGTTGTTGTATGTGCAGGGCAGCGGACGTTCGGAACGGGAGATAAGTCTGCGAAACCAGCACCCGGCTTGGGCGCGTAGCGCCTAGCCCCGCGCCTTCACCGGGGCGGCGCCGTCGACGTAGCTTTCGTTGAGATAGACCTCGGCCTCCTGGGCCGAGAGGGCCGGCGCGTAGCCGAAGCCCTGGCCGTAGTCGCAGCCCAGGGCCAGGAGCTGGCGGGCCATGCCGGCGTTCTCCACGCCCTCGGCCACCACCTCCATGTCGAGGTCCTGGCCCAGCTTCACGACCGACGAGACGATCTTCGCCGAACCCTCGTTGGTGGCCATGGTCCGCACGAAGTAGCGGTCGATCTTCAGGGTGTCGAACGGCAGGCGGGTCAGGTAGCTCAGCGACGAGAAGCCGGTGCCGAAGTCGTCCAGCGCCAGGGCGGCGCCCGCGGCGCGCAGGTTGCGCAGCACGACCGCCGCGCGGTCCGGGTCGCGCATGACGTCGTTCTCGGTGACTTCCAGCTTCAACGCGCCCGGCGGCAGGCCGGTCTCGGCGCGGATGGACTCGACGTCGGAGACCAGGTCCGGGCGGTCGATCTCGCCGGTGGAGAGGTTGACGGCCACGGTCAGCTCGCCCGCGGCGGCGTGGCGCTTGCGCCAGACGGCCAGTTGGCGCGCGCCCTCGCGCATCATCATCGCGCCCAGCTCGGGCATCAGGCCCATCTCGTCGCAGAGCGGCAGGAACTGCTCGGGCATCAGCAGGCCACGGCGCGGGTGGCGCCAGCGGACCAGGGCCTCGAAGCCCGACAGGGCGCCGGTCGAGAGGCGCACGATGGGCTGGTAGAACGGGGTGAGTTCGCCCCGGCGGAGCGCGCCCTTCAGGTCGCCTTCCAGCGCCAGGCGCGACAGGCCGTCGGTCTCCAGGCCACGACCGTAGGCGGCCGCGCCGCCGCGGCCGTTGCTCTTGGCCGATTCCACCGCCAGCTCGGCCCGGCGCAGCAGCTCGGCGGCCTCGGGCGCGTCCTCGCCGCCGGCCGCTTCCACGGCGCCGATGGAGAGGGTCGGATGGATGTCGAAGCCGGCCACCCGCAGGGGCTGTTCCAGCGCCCGCCGCAGGGCCTCGGCGCCCGGCGAGACGCCCACGGGCGCGAGGCTGGCGAATTCGTCCTCGCCGATCCGGGCCAGCAGGGCGCCCGGCGGGAAGGCGGCGGCCAGGCGCGAACCCAGGGCGGCCAGCACCAGGTCGGCGCGCTCATGTCCCAGGGCCTCGTTCAGACGGCGCAGGCGGTCCAGGTCGGCGACGATCAGTTCGTACTGGCCGGGCGTGGTGAGGCGCTCGCGGGCCAGGGTCAGGAAGCTGCGGCGGTCGGCCAGGCCGGTCAGGTTGTCGAGGCCGCTGGCGGCGAAGCGCACTTCGGCGGCGACCACGCCGGCGGCGCGCACGCCCTCCTCCAGCCAGACGCCGCGCCAGATGCAGGGGGCCCCGCCACGCAGGCGCAGGCGCACGGCCACCTCGCCGCCGGGGGCCTGGACGCGCAGGATGTCTTCAGCGATGGCGCGGTCCTGGGGCAGGGCCAGGGCGCGCAGGGCGGCGGACGAGCAATCAGGCGCAAGGGGGCCCAGGCCGAGGGCGCGTGTCGCACCCGTCAGCCGCAGACGGTCCTTCTCCGGCTCCCACACCCAGAGCGCGACTTCAGCCGCACCCAGGGCCTCGAGGGTAGCCGTGGCGTCCCACATCCAGCGGTCGTTCGCCATGCAGTCCTGAACTAGTGCCCGCGTTGCGGCGCCGATCCCCTCAGACCGACACCCCTTCGTCCGGCGCGTCGTGTCCTCTGTAGGGACTTATCCGACCGAACAGCACATGATCTCGCCAACCGCCGTTAATTTTAAGATAAGCCTGCGCAAATCCCTCCTCCACGAACCCCGCCTTCTTGAGGAGATCGCGTGAGGGCGCGTTGTCGGGAATGCAGGCCGCCTCCAGGCGATGGAGGGCCAGGGTGCGGAACGAGAACTCGCAGAGCGCCTTGACCGACGCCAACGTCAGGCCCTGGCGCGTGTAGGGCTTGCCGCACCAGTAGCCGACCGACCCCATCTGGGCGACGCCGCGGCGGATGTTGGAGAGCGTGATGCCGCCGGTCAGGGCGTCGTCCGAGGCGCGGAACACGAAGAACGGATAGGCCGCCCCCGCCTCGCGATCGCGGGCGTAGGCCATCAGCCGGCGACGAAAGGCCGCGCGGGAGAGATCGTCGGCCGGCCAGGTCGGCTCCCAGGGTTGCAGGAAGGCCCGGCTCTGGGCGCGCAGTTCGCGCCATTCGGCATAGTCGGAGGCGCGCGGCGGACGCAGCCAGACACCCTCGCCTTCGACGCGAAGGCCGCTTTCGGGCGCGATCCAGTCCAGCAGAGCCATCGCCGCGAGCCTCGCGCAATTCGCGCGCCGGTCAAGGGGCGCGAGATCAGCCCAGCAGGGCCGCCTGGAAGCGCTCCGCGGCGGGCAGTGCCGCCTTGGGGCCGAGGATGGCCACCGCCGCCTTCTTCGGCGCCAGGATGCGCGCCGTCAGGTCGGCGAGCTGGCGGGCGCTGACGGCGTCGACCTGTTCGGCCAGGTCGTCCGGATCCAGGGTCTCGCCGAAGATCAGGGTCTGCCCGGCGTTCTGCTCGGCGCGGGCCAGGGCGGACTCGCGGCCCATGAACATCGAGCCCTTGAGCTGGGCCTTGGCGCGGCTGAGCTCCGCGTCGCCGACGAGGTCGGTCAGCCCCTTCAGCTCGTCGATGGTCACCTGGGCCAGTTCGCCCGCGTCCTTGGCGTCGCAACCGGCGAAGACGCCCAGCACGCCCACGTCGGCGTAGGTCTCGGAATAGGCGTCGATGGCGTAGGCCAGGCCGCGCTTTTCCCGCGCTTCCTGGAAGAGCCGCGAGGCCATGCCGCCACCCAGGATCTCGGCCAGGACGCGCAGGGCGAAGTAGTCCGGATCCTTCACGCCGACCGCCGGCAGCAGCAGGACGACGTTGGCCTGTTCCAGCTTCTTGGCGACGGTGCGCACGCCGCCCTTGAACTCGGTGGCTTCCGGGCCGCCGACGGCCGCGCCGGACGCCGCGCCGAAGTCGCGCTCGGCCAGGGCCAGCAGCTCGTCCTCGTCCACCGCCCCGGCCGCGCTGACCACCAGGGACTGCGGCGCGTAGAGGGCCGCGCGCCAGGCGTCGAGGCTGTCCGCCGCCGACGTGCCGATCGACTTCACGGTGCCCAGGATCGGGCGGCCCAGGGCCTGGCCGTCGAAGGCCGCCGCCTGCGCCAGTTCGAACACCAGGTCGTCCGGCGTGTCGGCCGCCTCGGCGATCTCCTGGCCCACCACCTGCTTCTCGCGGGCAAGGTCGCCGGCGTCCATGGTCGGCCGCTGCACGAGGTCGGCCAGCACGGCCGAGCCCAGGTCCAGCCCGCCCTTCAGCGCCCGCACCTGGAAGCTGGTGCGCTCATATCCGGTCGCGGCGTTGATGTGGCCGCCCTCGGCCTCGATCACCTCGACGATGTCCTTGGCCGAGCGCCCGCCCGCCCCCTTGAACACCATGTGCTCCAGCAGATGCGACCAGCCGGAACGGGCCGGATCCTCATAGCGCGCGCCGCGCCCCGCCACGACGGAGAGGGCCACGGTCTGCCAGCCCGGCAGGGGATCACAGACGACGCGGACGCCGTTCGAGAGGGTGTGGACGCGAGGCGTCAAGCCGTCAGGCCTCCGCAAAGGCCCGAACGTACGCCTTGATGGTGTCGGCGTCTCCCGGCAGCCGGTCGAAACGCTCGGGGCGATCCGCCAGGCTGGCCGTGCCGCGCGGCAACGCGGGGGTGACTCCGCTGGCGCGGGCCACGTCTTCCGGGAACTTGGCGGCGTGGGCGGTGGAGAGCACCACGGTCGGACCGTCCAGGTCCACGTGGCGCAGGGCCGCGACGGCGACGGCGGTGTGCGGGTCGATCAGCTCGCCCGTCTCGTTCAGGGTCGAGACGATGGTGCGCAGCGTCTCGTCCTCGCCGATGGCGACGCCCGTGAAGACCGCCTGCATGGCCGACAGGGCGGCGGGCGGAATGTCGATGGCGCCGGCGCGCGCGAAGGCTTCGAACGCACGGGCCGTCTCGGTGGCTTCGCGCTGGACGCTCTCGAAGTAGAGGCGCTCGAAGTTCGAGGCCGACTGGATGTCCATGGCCGGCGACAGGGTGGCCTGCACCGCGCCCCGGGCGTAGCGGCCTTCCGAGAAGGCGCGCGCGAGGATGTCGTTGGAATTGGTGGCCACCACGATCCGCTTGATCGGCAGCCCCATGCGCAGGGCCACGTAGCCGGCGAAGGCGTCGCCGAAGTTGCCCGACGGGACCACGAAGTTGATCGCCCGGTCCGGCGCGCCCAGCGCCGCGGCGGTGGTGAAGTAGTAGACCGCCTGGGCGGCGATGCGGGCGAAGTTGATCGAGTTCACCGCCGCCAGGTCGACCGCCTGGCGCAGGGCCTTGTCCTGGAAGGCGTCCTTCAGGATCGCCTGGCAGTCGTCGAAGGTACCCTTCACCGCCACGCAGGCGATGTTCTTCTCGACCGCCGTGGTCATGAAGCGCCGCTGGACCTCGGAGATGCGCCCCTCCGGGAACATCACCACCACGCCCACATTCTTCGCGCCGCGGAAGGCCTCGACGGCCGCGCCGCCGGTGTCGCCTGACGTGGCGCAGAGGATGGTCTGCTTGCGGCCCTGCTTGCCCAGGATGTGGTCGTACAGCCGGGCGAGGATCTGCATCGCCACGTCCTTGAACGCCAGGCTCGGGCCGTGGAACAGCTCGCCGATGAAGGTCTGCGGACCGATCTGGCTCATCGGCACGACGGCCGCGTGGCTGAAGGTGGCGTAGGCCTCGTCGCACATGGCCCGCAGCTCGGCCGCGGGGATCTCGTCACCCGCGAAGGCGCCCAGCACGGCGGCGGCGACCTCGGCGTACGGCTTGCCGGCGAAGGCGGCCAGTTCGTCGTGGGTGAATGTCGGCCAGGCTTCGGGGATATAGAGGCCGCCGTCGGGGGCGAGGCCGCCCAGCACGGCGTCGGTGAAGCCGACCGAGGGGGATTGGCCGCGAGTCGAGATGTAGCGCATCAGCCCTTCCGCCTCTTCAAAAGCAGGGCGGCATAGACGCCGAGTAGGGCGGCGGCAAGGCCGTACCAGGTCAGGGCGTACTCCAGGTGCCGGTTGGGGATGCTGGCCGGCACAGGCGCGGGGACCAGGGCCTTCCACTCCGGGTTGGTCGCGGTCTCGGCCATCAGGAACAGCGGCGCGGGCGCGGCGGCCTTGAGCTGCGCGGCCATGGCGGCGGCGTCGCGCACGTACCAGCGGGCGGGCGTGTTGGGCGGCGAGAAGCTGTTGGCCGGGTCGGGCAGGCGCAGGACGCCGGTCACGGCCAGCGGCGCCTGGGCGGCCGGGTCCACCGGCGGCCGCGCCGAGATGGTGTCGGCCACGAAGCCGCGATCCACCAGGACCGTGCGATAGGGCGCCGCCTCGACCCGACAGGCCGAGATCAGCCGCACGCCCGCCTGGCCGTCGACGATGGCGTAGAGTTCGAGATAGGGGGCGCTGGCCAGGCCGGGGCAGAGGGCCGTGGCGCGGCTGAAACCGACGTCGGCGCCGGCGGCGGCGCGGGCCAGGACGGTATCGATCGGCTGGGCGGGTGCGGACTGCAACGCCGCGATGCGCGCGACGAGGTCGTTTTTCCAGGCCAGGCGCTGAAGCTGCCAGGTGCCCAGGGTGACGAGGATCGCCAGCGAGACGGCCGTGGCGATCGTCAGGCCGATGGGAAAGCGGCGGCGCTCACCCGCCATGGCGGTGCTCGGCGGCCTTGTTCATGAATTGCGCGGCCAGCATCAGGCCTTTCAGCGGCCGCATCAGCCCCAGCGACAGCACGAGGGTCGCGGGCAGCCACAGCACGAGGTGCAGCCAGATCGGCGGGTGGACCTTGAACTCGGTGAAGACGGCGGCGAAGGCCACCACGAACCCCACGATCAGGATCACGAACACCGCCGGGCCGTCGCCGCTGTCGGCGGCGGAGAAATCGTAGCCGCAGGCCTCGCAGGCCGGGCGCAGGCTGAGGAAGCCCTGGAAGAGATGGCCTTCACCACAGATGGGGCAGCGTCCGGCTGCCCCAGCCACGAACGGATTGGGCCGGCTCAACGGCTCAGTGAGCCGAAGCGCCGAACACCACGTAGACGAAGGCGAACAGGAACAGCCACACCACGTCGACGAAGTGCCAGTACCAGGCGGCCGCTTCGAAGCCGAAGTGCTGCTTGGGCGAGAAGCCCTTGCCCATCAGGCGGGCCAGGCAGACGGCGAGGAAGATGGTGCCGACCAGCACGTGGAAGCCGTGGAAGCCGGTGGCCATGAAGAAGGTGGAGCCGTAGAGGCCCGAGTTCTCCGCGCCCTCGCCGCCGAAGAAGTACTTGTGCTCGAGGATGTGGTGGTACTCGTAGGCCTGCACCGCGGTGAACAGCGCGCCCAGGATGATGGTGATGAGCAGGCCCTGCTTGGCGGCCTTGCGGTCGCCGACCTGCAGCGCATGGTGGGCCCAGGTGACCGTGGTGCCCGAGAGCAGCAGGATCAGGGTGTTCACCAGCGGCAGCTGGAAGGCCGGAACGGCTTCGACGCCCTGCGGCGGCCAGGTCTTCCAGGCGGCGGCGACTTCCTCGATCGGCGCGTGGGTCCGCAGGTCGCGGAACAGGGCCATTTCGAAGAACATCCAGAACCAGGCGACGAAGAACATCACTTCCGAAGCGATGAACAGCACCATGCCGTAACGCAGGCCGATCGAGACGACCGGGGTGTGGTCGCCGCGGTTGGCTTCCTTCACCACATCGGTCCACCAGCCGACCATCGTGAACAGCACGCCGGCCAGACCGGCGAAGAACAGCCACGACGTGCCTTCCGGCAGGCCGAACACGCCCTTCATCCAGGCCACGCCGCCGATCGCCATGATCGCCGCGGACAGGGAGCCCACGAGCGGCCAGGGGCTCGGATCAACCAGGTGGTAGTCGTGCTTCACGCCAGCGGCCATAACGGTGCCAACCTCTTGAAATTTGTCCCCTCACGCGCGGCCCTGACGGGAGTCGCGCGCACTTAGTCGCGGACGCTATAGCCCCCTGTCCGTCCCTTCGCCAAGGGGGAAAGGGGCTTGGCGTCAGCCCTTCTTGTCGCGCTTGTTCGCCTCGGCGGTCTTCTGCTCGTCGACGGCGCGGAAGAAGGTGTAGCTCAGCGTAACCTCGGTCTTGCCCTTGGTGTTGATGTCCTGGGCGTACTTCGGGTCGATGAAGTACAGCACGGGCATCTCGACCGTGGCGCCGGCGGCGATCGTCTGGTCGGTGAAACAGAAGCACTGCAGCTTCTGGAAGTAGGCGCCGGCCTGCTCCGGAACCACGTTGTAGGTGGCCCGTGCGGTGACCGGCTTGTCCGAGTTGTTGGTCACCTTGAAGAAGGCGATCTTGGTCTCGCCGATCTTCACCGTCTGCGACGTCTGCTCGGCGGTGAAGGTCCAGGGGACGTCGCGGGTGTTGGCGTCGAAGCGGACCACCACGGTCTTGTCCAGCACCGCCGTCGGCGCGGCCTCGGCCCGCCTGACAGTGCCGTCCAGGCCGGTGAGCTGGCAGAACATGCGGTAGAGCGGGACCGAGGCGTAGGCCGCGCCGATCATGCCGAAGAAGACCGTGCCGGCAATCAGCGCGACGCGGACGTTGCGGCGGCGGACGGGGTCAGAGGGGCCGGTCGAGGACATTGGCGCCCATCCTGGCGATGCTGACCACATAGACGAGCACCACGAAGGCCAGCAGGCCGATCGCGATGGCGATGTTGCGTCCGCGGCGCGCCTTGGCGGCCTCGGGGTCCTCGCCGAGCGGATTGCTCATCGTCAGAACACCTCCAGGGGATGGGCGCCCAGCAGATGCTCGCCCAGCAGGGTGGCGAACAGCAGGGCCAGGTACAGGATCGAGAAGGCGAACAGGTTGCGCGCGTCCCGCGCCCCCGCCCGCACGTCATAGAGGCCGTCGTCGTTGCGCGGATCGGCCGCCTCGCCCGCATGGCTGCGGAACAGGCGCCAGGCCAGCAGCAGGAACACCAGGCCGCCGATCGCGGAGACCGCGAGGTAGGTGACACCGCCCAGGCCGGTGAAGGCCGGCGCCACGCAGACCGGGATCAGCGCCAGGCTGTAGGCCAGGATCTGCTTGCGCGTGGACGAGGCGCCCTTGACCACCGGCATCATCGGCACGCCGGCCTTGGCGTAGTCCTCGCTGGTGTAGAGGCTCAGCGCCCAGAAGTGCGGCGGCGTCCACATGAAGATGATGGCGCACAGCAGCCAGGCGTTCAGCGGCGCCGTGCCGGTCACCGCCGCCCAGCCGATCACCGGCGGCAGCGCGCCGGCGAGGCCGCCGATGACGATGTTCTGGGCCGTCCAGCGCTTGAGCCACATCGTGTAGACGATGGCGTAGAAGAGGATGGTGAAGGCCAGCAGGCCCGCGGCGAACCAGTTGGTCGCCACGCCCATCAGCATCACCGAGAACATCGAGAGCACCACGCCCAGCGCCAGGGCGTCGGCGCCCTGGACCTTGCCGGCGGGCACGGGACGGCCGCGCGTGCGGCGCATCTTCGCGTCGATGTCCGCGTCGTACCACATGTTGAGCGCGCCGGACGCGCCGGCGCCGACCGCGATGCAGAGCACCGCCACCGCGCCCAGCACCCAGTTCATGGGCTGGCCCGCGCAGACGAGGCCGGTGAGCGCGGTGAACACCACCAGCGACATGACGCGCGGTTTCAGCAGCTGGACGAAGTCCTGCCAGCGAGCGACGCGGGGGGAAGTGGTCGGGGCCGAGGCCATGGCCATCGATACTACTCTCTAGATGCCGGAAGGGCGCGTCCCGTTTCCGGAACGCGCCCCCCGATCAGGTTCGGTGTGCCCGGAGCGACGCTTAGTGCGCGTCGGGCTTCACCACCGGCAGTTCGTTGAACTGGTGGAACGGCGGCGGCGAGGGGAGCGTCCACTCTAGCGTGGTCGCGCCTTCACCCCACGGGTTGGCTTCGGCCTTGCGACGACGCACCGCAGACTCCAGCAGCAGCACCAGGAAGATGCCGACGCCGATGACGGTGATGAAGTAGCCGTCGGTCGAGACCTTGTTCCACTGGGCGAAGGCTTCCGGATAGTCGACGTAGCGACGCGGCATGCCTTGCAGGCCCAGGAAGTGCTGCGGGAAGAAGATCAGGTTCACGCCGACGAACGTCACCCAGAAGTGGGCCGCGCCGAGGAACTCGTTGTACTTCACGCCGAACATCTTCTCGTACCAGTAGTAGAACCCGGCGAAGATCGAGAAGACGGCGCCCAGCGACAGCACGTAGTGGAAGTGGGCGACCACGTAGTAGGTGTCGTGCAGGCTGTAGTCGATGCCGGCGTTGGCCAGCACGACGCCCGTCACCCCGCCCAGGGTGAAGAGGAAGATGAAGCCGATCGCCCAGAGCATCGGCACCTTGAACTCGATGGAGCCGCCCCACATCGTGGCGATCCACGAGAAGATCTTCACGCCGGTCGGCACCGCGATGACCATCGTGGCGGCCACGAAGTAGGCGCGCAGCTCGATGCCCATGCCCACGGTGTACATGTGGTGGGCCCACACGACGAAGCCGATGAAGCCGATGGCGACCATGGCGTAGGCCATCGCGAGGTAGCCGAAGATCGGCTTCTTCGAGAAGGTCGAGACGATGTGGCTGACGATGCCGAAGCCCGGCAGGATCATGATGTACACTTCGGGGTGACCGAAGAACCAGAACAGGTGCTGGTACATCACGGGGTCGCCGCCGCCCGCCGCGTCGAAGAAGTGCGTGTTGAAGTTACGGTCGGTGAGCAGCATCGTGATGGCGCCCGCCAGGACCGGCAGCGACAGCAGCAGCAGGAAGGCGGTGATCAGCACGCCCCACGCGAACAGCGGCATGCGGTGCAGGGTCATGCCCGGCGCGCGCATGTTGAAGATCGTGGTGATGAAGTTGATCGAGCCCAGGATCGAGCTGGCGCCGGCGAGGTGGAGCGACAGGATCGCCAGGTCCATCGACGGGCCGGTGTGGCCGCTGGTGGAGAGCGGCGGATAGGCCGTCCAGCCGCCGCCGAAGCCGCGCCCCGGGCCGCCGTCGACGAACATCGACATGACCAGCAGCGAGAACGCCGCCATCAGCAGCCAGAACGAGATGTTGTTCATCCGCGGGAAGGCCATGTCCGGCGCGCCGATCATCAGCGGCACGAACCAGTTGCCGAACCCGCCCATCGTCGCCGGCATGACGACGAAGAACACCATGATGAGCGCGTGGCCGGTGACGACCACGTTGTAGCCATGCTTGGACGCGTCCACGAGGCCGGTCGAGGCCAGCCAGGAGCCGGCCTTGAACAGTTGGATGCCCGGCTCGGCGAGCTCGAGGCGGATCAGGCCCGACAGCGCGCCACCGATGATCCCCGCGATGATCGCGAAGATGATGTAGAGCGTGCCGATGTCCTTGTGGTTGGTCGACAGGAACCAACGCACGAAGAAGCTGGGCTTGTGGTCGTGATCACCGTGGTGATCGTCGTGAGCGGCGGCGGTAGCCATCGTACGCGGGTCCTGAATTATTTCGCAGCCGGCGCCGAGGGCGCGGGCGTGGACGTGGCGGCGGGGGCGCCAGCGGGCGCCTTGGGTTCGGGAGTCGCGGGCGCGGGCGCCGCCGGGTTCACCGGGGCGGTGGCCGCGGCGGGCGTGGCCGCCGCGCCGGCGTCAGCCGAGCGGGCCGAAGGCGCAGCCGGAGCGGCTCCGGCGACCGTGCCGCCCTTGCTGGCGACCCAGGCGTCGAACTCAGCCTGAGTGACCACGCGGACCTCGATCGGCATGAAGGCGTGGTCGACGCCGCACAGTTCGCGGCAGTTGCCGTAGTAGACGCCCGTCTTCTCGGCCTTGAACCAGGTTTCGTTCAGGCGGCCCGGGACGGCGTCGGTGATGATGCCGAAGGCGGGGACGGCGAAGGCGTGGATCACGTCGGCGCCGGTGACCTGCACGCGGACGACCTTGTTCACCGGAACGACGATCGGCTCGGTCACGGCCAGACGGAAGGGCTTGCCCTCGGCCTTTGCATTGTCCTCGGGGAGGATGTTCGAGACGTACTCGCCGATCTTCTGGTCGGGGTACTCGTAGCCCCAGTACCACTGGTAGCCGACGGCCTTAACGGTCACGTCCGGCTTGGGCATGTCGTTGTAGGCGAACAGCAGCCGGAACGAGAAGATCGAGATGACCATCAGGATCAGCACCGGCAGCAGCGTCCACGCCACTTCCAGCTTCGTGTTGTGGCTGAACTTCGCCGGGACCGGGTTCGCCCGCTTGTTGTAGCGGATCATGATCCACGCGAGCAGGCCCAGCACCAGCAGGGTGATCGCGGTGATGACCGGCAGCAGGATCACATTGTGGAAGAAGATGGCGTGATGGCGCAGGGGCGTGACGCCCGGCTGCAGATCGATCCCGCCCGGCGTGGGTTGGCCCAGCAGGTCGTTGGCCATCGCGGCCCCACCCCAGAACGCCGCGCCAGCGCCCGCAAGCGCCCAGGCCGCCCGCGTCCGCAATCCGTGAAAGCTCGACTTCATGTCCCCTCGGTCCGTTGTGCCGGCGGCGCCCCGCAGGACGGGCGAGATGCCTCCGCCGACGAACATGAACGGGACGCGCGGACGCGGCTTACGCCACCCGACCGGCCCCTTCGCGGGGGTCCATACGCGCATCATGTCGGCTTGCCAAGGCGCTAGAGGGCTCCCATTTGACCTGACTCAAGGCGTATCCGCCGTGACGGGCCGCAGCCGGGGCGTCGAGGCCCGCGCGAAGGCATGCGGCGCCTGCTTGCGAAGCGGGACTCGCGGCCGGGCCAGGCGGCCGGGCCAGAATGTCGCACGCACCTCCGAATCGCCGCCTCCACGCCATGGCGGATGACGGCGGGCCGCCGCCTCCCTATCTTCCTGTGCATGAACGCGCCCGTCCCCGCCCCTTCGATCCTCGACGCCGCCGGCGTCGATCCCGCCCGCGCCCGGGAGATCCTGTCCGACGCCCTGGCAGGGGCGGATGACGGAGAGCTGTTCGTCGAACGCTCGGAAAGCGAATCGTTCCTGTTCGACGACGGCCGGCTGAAATCGGCCAACTACGACTCGACCGAGGGCTTCGGCCTGCGCGTGGTGGCGGGCGAGACCGCCGGCTACGCCCACGCCTCCGAGATTTCCGAAGCCGCGATCGGCCGCGCCGCCGACTCGGCCCGGCTGGCCAAGCGCGGTTACGCCGGAACGGCGGCGGAGGCGCCGCGCGCCACGAACGCCAAGCTGTACGGCGAGGAGAACCCGCTGAGCTCGCCCGAGTTCTCGGACAAGGTCGCCCTGCTGCAGGAGATCGACGCCTGGGCCCGCGCCCGGGATCCGCGCATCGTGCAGGTGATGGCCTCCATCGCCGGCGAGCGCCGCACCGTGGAGATCCTGCGCGCCGACGGCCGCCTGATCCGCGACGTGCGCCCCCTGTGCCGCGTGAACGTGCAGATCACGGTCGAGCGCGATGGCCGCCGCGAGACGGGCTACACCGGGGCCGGCGGCCGCGCCGGCTTCGAGGCCTGGATCAGCCCCGACAAGTGGCAGGCCCAGGTGGACGAGGCCCTGCGCCAGGCGATGGTGAACCTGGATGCGGTCCCCTGCCCCGCCGGCGAGATGGACGTGGTCCTGGGTCCCGGCTGGAACGGCGTGCTGCTGCACGAGGCCGTGGGCCACGGGCTGGAAGGCGACTTCAACCGCAAGGGCACCTCGGCCTTCTCGGGCCGGATCGGCGAGCGGGTGGCCGCCCCCGGCGTCACCGTCTTCGACGACGGGACCCTGCCGGGCCGCCGTGGCTCGCTGACCGTCGATGACGAGGGCACCCCCACCGAGCGCACCGTGCTGATCGAGGACGGCATCCTCGTCGGCTACATGCACGACCGGATGAGCGCGCGGCTGATGGGCATGGCGCCCACCGGCAACGCCCGGCGCCAGTCGTACGCCCACATGCCCATGCCGCGGATGACCAACACCGCGATGCTGGGCGGCGGGCACAGCCGCGACGAGATGATCGCCTCCACCAAGCGCGGCCTCTACTGCGCCAACTTCGGCGGCGGCCAGGTGGACATCACCAACGGCAAGTTCGTCTTCCAGTGCACCGAGGCCTACCTCATCGAGGACGGCAAGATCGGCGTGCCGGTGAAGGGCGCGACCCTGATCGGCGACGGCCCCTCGGCCCTGACCCGCGTCACCATGATCGGCGACGACTTCGACTTCGATCCCGGCGTCGGCGTCTGCGGCAAGTCGGGCCAGAGCGTGCCGGTGGGCGTCGGCCAGCCGTCGCTGAAGATCACCGGCCTGACGGTGGGCGGCACCAGCGTCTGATCCGCCCGCATCCGCCTGGGGCCGGCAGGGAACAGGAATCCTGCCGGCAACCCTTCGGTGACAATCCTGTCTCCTATTTAATCCACCTTACGGCCATTTAACTCGCTCCCGGCCGGGCCGGCGGGCACCTCTTCCCCCGACTTGGGGAGAGAGTTCTATGTTGCTTATCCACCTTCTGGCCCAGGCGGCCGCCGCCGCCACGCCGGAAGCCGCGGCCGCGCCGCAGCAGGGCGTGGTCAGCTATCCGCCCGCCTTCTTCGCCGCCCAGCAGCCGGTGAACGCGCACGAGATGGTGCTGCGCCTGCCCGGCTTCGCCTTCACCAACGGCGACGACATCCGCGGCTTCGAGGGCGGCGGCGGCAACGTGCTGATCGACGGCCAGCGCCCCACCAGCAAGACCGACGACCTGGAGGAGATCCTGCGGCGCGTGCCGGCCAGCCAGGTCGAGCGCATCGACGTGATCCGCGGCGGCGCGCCGGGCATCGACATGCAGGGCCGTTCGGTGATGGCCAACGTGGTCCGCAAGAAGGGCTCCAGCGGCTTCCGCGGCCTCATGGCCGTGGCCAACAATCACGTCTACGACGGTCGCAACGCCTATGGCTCGCGCCTGGAGCTGTCGGGCGAGAATGGCGACAAGGCCTGGGAAACCTCGGCCCGCTTCGGCTTCGGCATCGACGACGGCGCCGGCGACGGCCCGGCTGTCCGCTATCTCCCGAACGGCACGGTGCTGCGCCAGTCCGAGATCGACTCCGAGGGCGACGAGGGCAACTACACGCTCACCGGCGCCTATTCGCAGCCGCTGGCCGGCGGCAAGGTGCGCCTGAACGCCCGCCAGTTCGGCGCCAAGTACAAGTTCGACCAGGACGAGGTCATCACCGCCCCGACCCGTCAGCTGTTCGAAAGCGACGACAACGTGCGGCTGTTCGAGAACGAAGTCGGCGCCCGCTTCGACCGCGACTTCGGCCAGCGCATCAAGCTGGAACTGATCGGCCTGCACCAGACCCGCGACCGCGAGGTCACCTCCGCGTTCCGCGCCCCGACCACGAGCAGCCTGTTCGCCCTGGAGCGCGAGACCAGCGAGACCATCGGCCGGACGGTCGTGAAGTACCGCTTCAGCGACCAGCTCACGCTCGAGACCGGCGGCGAGGCCGCGTTCAACAAGCTGGACAGCACCACCGGCTACACCGAGGACGGCGTCACCCAGGATCTTCCGGCCGCGAACGTCACCGTCGAGGAGAAGCGCGGCGAGCTGTTCGGCAAGGCCATCTGGCGTCCGTCGCAGCAGTGGTCGGTCGAAGGCGGCCTGCGCTTCGAGCGCTCGAACATCGCCTCGTCGGGCGACGTGGACCTGGAAAAGACCCTGAAGTTCCTGAAGCCGCGCCTGCAGGTCTCGTGGTCGCCCTCGAGCCAGACCCAGGTCCGCGTGCGGTTCGAACGCGTGGTCGACCAGCTCGACTTCTCGGACTTCGTGGCCGAGTCCAATTTCAACACCGGCACGGGCGTCAGCGCCGGCAACCCCGACCTGAACCCCGAGCAGGCCTGGGTCAGCGAGATCGCGCTGGAGAAGCGGTTCCTGGGCACGGCGGTCGTGGTCTTCACGGCCCGCCATTCCGAGCTGAGCGACGTGGTCGACCGGGGTCCGTTCCGCAGCCCGACCGGCGTCTTCGACGGCCCCACCAACATCGGCAAGGGCACGAAGGACGAGCTGATCGCCGAACTGACGCTGCCGCTCGACAAGGTCGGCATCAAGCGCGGCCAGCTGAAGGGCGACATCACCAAGCGCTGGTCCAGCGTCACCGACCCCACCACCGGCCGCAAGCGTGAGATCTCGGACCTGCGTCCGCTGGAGTGGAACGCCACCTACACCCAGGACCTGCCCCAGTGGCGGATGACCTACGGCTTCGACGCCTATGGCGCCTGGCGCGAGACCTCGTACCGGGTGAACCTGATCGAAACGACCAAGCTGAAGACCTACGTCCGCCCGTTCGCCGAATGGCGCCCGCGCCCGGACGTGCAGGTGCGTCTGGAACTGCCGAACGTCACCTCGCGCGGCCTGCGTCGCACGGTGGCGAACTATGGCGGTCCGCGCGACGTGAACACCAGCCCGGTCCGCATCGACGACCAGGACTACCAGTTCGGCCGGATGTACTACGTGCGCATCCGTAAGACCTTCGGCGCCTGATCCCCAGAAGCCTTCGCCGGTTCGCCCGAACCGGCGAAGGTTCAGGATCCTGCCTGGAAATGGCAGACGCCGGCCGGCGTTCCCCACCGCCGGAAAGCGAAGGCCGCGGAGCGATCCGCGGCCTTTGTCATGTCAGGAGCCGCCCAGCGCGAAGTAGCGACCGAGCACGCCCTTCTCGCGGTCGACGTAGGGCCGCAGCCAGGAGTCGTCGCCCTGCAGGAAGCCGGACCAGCCCGACTTGCCCTGCCGCTGCCGCTCGGACTGGATCGCCCGGAAGCGGTAGTGGTCGTAGACGTCCAGAACGTGAACCGCGTAGGCCTCGGCCAGCGCGCGATCGCCCGAGACGATGACCATGTTCTCGTCGTTGGCGTACGAGGCCTTGAAGCCCAGGTTGTGGCTGCCGAGGATCACGCTGCAGTCGTCGGAGAGCGGGTCGATCACACAGATCTTGTCGTGGATGATCGCGCCCACGCTCTTGGCCGTGGCCTTTTCGACGCCGAAGTCCGCCAGCAGCGCCCGGTCGTCGATCTTGGCCGCCCGCACGATCTCGACGTTCCCGTCGGTGAAGGTGAAGGGCGAGATCGCCGCGACGTCGTCGGCGTCGTCGTCGCTGTCGCCCTTGTCCTTGGGCACGTAGTTCGGCATCGCGTTGGGGCTGGAGACGGCGCCCATGACGATCAGTTCGCGATCCTTCAGACCGATCTCCACCGCCTCGCCGATGATGCAGTCATTGCCCTTCTGGCCGGGATAGAAGGCCAGGAAGAGGATCGCCTGCTTCGCCAGGCGCATGCGCCGGTAGACCTCGGTCAGGTCGGGCGGCGTCGCTGTTCCCTTGGTGCGCTTGGCCATGTTGGGCGAGAACCAGGTGGTCAGCCTGGCCCCGCCGGCCAGTTGCACGGTCGTCGAGGCCGCGTTCGACGCCCTGAAGGCCGCGCCCTGCCGCGCGTCCTTCATCGGCGCGCCCAGCGGATTGGGGGTGGCCAGCTCGTCGGCCTTCATGCGGCTCCAGTAGTCGAGGAACACCTGCGCCACGCCCTGGTCCTCGATCAGCAGCGCGTTGTTCGTCTGGCCCGCCACGCCCGTGGAGGTCCAGTTGGTGCTGCCGGTGAAGACCGCGCGCGGCGTCCCGCCCTGCGAATGCACGACGAACTTGTTGTGACCGATGTGCATGCTGTTGTTGAACATGCGGTGCTGCAGGTCGACGCCGGCGGCGATCAGCTCCTGCCGGCCCTTGGCGTTGCGCTCGTCCCAGACGCCGTCCTTGGCCGCCGTGTTGGCCAGGATCACGTGGACCCGCCCCGCGTTGGCCACCAGCAGGTCGATCAGCTCGCGGTCTTCCAGCTCATAGAGCCCCAGGTGGAACTCGCCCGGCCGCGCGAATAGTTCGTGCAACATCGGCAGCACGTCGCCCGCCAGGTACTTGCGATGCGGATCGGTCGGGTCCTCCAGCTTGTGGATCAGTTCGTTGGGCCCGATCACCCCGTCCTCCAGCAGGACGTTGCTGAGCCACTGGGCGGCGAGGATGCCGTTGGTGAAGGTGCTGCGGAACGGGCCCCGCACCTTGGTGATCCGCACCGTGTTGGTCAACGCCGCCGGCCCCAGGTAGCCCAGCGGACGCGGCGCGCCGGTATAGGCCTTCACCTTCTGGCGCTTGGGAACGCCGTTGGCGTCCAGCACCGGCCGCTCCTTGTCGTCGCGGACGGTCACCGTGACCTCCCGGGGCGTGGGGTCCGAGGCCGGCGTCATCCCCGGCTTCAGGTCGCCCACCGGCCGGATCTCGTAGCGCACCAGCACCTCGTCCGGCCGACGCGCCATGCCGCTGCGCTTCTTGCGCAGGGTCAGGTCGCGCCAGGACAGTTTCTGGACCGGCCAGACGCCGCTGTCCTGCGGCAGCCAGTGCGGGTTGCGCTGGCCCTTGAAGCCGACCCACGCCGCGCACTTGCGCCGCTCCACCTCCGCGCCCTGGTCGTCCAGCACGACGCGGGTGACCTCGAAGCCCAGGCAGTCCGGGATCAGGCCGTCCACGTCCCAGGCGACATAGGCGATCTCGTTGTTGGCGTAGACCCGCGCGGCGACGATGCCCGGCATGCTCAGCGCTCCCGTCGGAGGTCCGGCGGACAGGAGCCGCCGTCTGGCCGCAGCTTGGCTTTGCCAAACCCGTTCGGCAACCAACGATAGATGAAACTTTCGGTACAGCTAGCGATGGGAGTCCCGGAAGCAACGAAGGCCGCGGATCGCTCCGCGGCCTTCATCGTCTCGGGTCGGTCGGCGGACCCTACTGGTCGTTGCGGATGGCCGACGGGTTCACCGCCTGCCGCTCACCGTCCAGGGTGGGGGCGATCGGCTCGGGCTGGGCGTGATTGCTGGCGTCGTTCACGCCGTGCGACCAGCCCTTGATGAAGTGGCTGGCCAGGATGAACGCCACGCCCACCGCGACACCGGCCCAGCCCAGCTTGTTGAAGCCGTCCAGCGAGGTGGCCAGCGCCGCCGCCGGATCCAGCACCTGGCCGCCGACCGTCTCGGTGCCCATGGCGCCGGCGATCCAGCCGCCCACGTACTGGGCGATCGACGAGGCCAGGAACCACACCGCCATCATGAAGCTGACCACCCGGGGGATCGACAGCTTGGTGATCTCGGACAGGCCCACCGGCGACAGGAAGAGCTCGCCCGTGGTGTGGAACATGTAGAGCAGGCCCAGGAAGACCAGCGGCATCTTGAACTCTTCGCTCGCGAAGCCCTGGCCCCAGACGACGATCAGGAAGCCGAGGCCCACCTGCAGCAGGCCCAGGCCGAACTTCAGCGTCGGGTTCGGATCGCGTCCACGGCTGGCCAGCCAGGCCCACATCGCCGCGAAGATCGGGGCGAAGATCAGGATGTAGCCGGCGTTGAACGACTGGGTCTGGGCCGCGGAAATCCCCATCAGGTCCACGTTGGTGGCCGCGAAGAGGTTGAGCGACGTGCCGGCCTGTTCGAACAGGGTGAAGAACACCACCGAGCCGAACACCAGCACCAGCGCCAGCAGCATCCGCTCACGCTCGACCTTGCTGCACTTGCTGATGACGAAGCCGATGTAGGCCAGGGAGGCCAGGATCGCGACGCCCAGCGCCGCGCCGACCAGCTGGTTGCTCTGCACCAGCACGAACACCGGGATTACGCCCAGGATGCCGCCCAGGTAGATCAGCCACTCGCGGCTGATCGGTCCCACGACCTTCTCCTTCAGCTTCGCCGGCTCGGGCGGCTCGCCCTTGCCCTGCAGGTGCTTCTTGCCGAGGATGAAGACTACGAAGCCGGCCGCCATGCCGACGCCGGCGAGGCCGAAGCCCGCCCACCAGCCGAACTTCACGCCCAGCAGGCCGCACAGCGCCGAGGCCCAGAAGGCCCCCAGGTTGATGCCGTAGTAGTAGAGGGTGAAGCCGGAATCCCGCCGCGGGTCGCCCTGCGGATACAGCTGGCCGACGATGGTCGAGATGTTCGGCTTCAGGAAGCCGACGCCCATGATGATCATGCTGACGGCGAAGAAGAACGCGTTCTTGGCCAGCGGATCGGTCGTGGTGGTCAGCGCGTAAGAGCCCTTCGGCAGCACCGCCGGGATGGGCGAGGCGGTCGGCAGGTTCTTGACCTCCAGGCCGCCCGAGGCGGCGGGACCGAACTCATAGGGCTGGCCGGCGACGATCAGGCGGACCTGACGCTCCTCCATGCGGCCTTCCGAGACGACCTCGTAGGTCTGGCCCGCATAGGTCAGGGTCTGCTTCGCGCCGCTGCCCTCGACCGCCATGGTCAGGTGGCCCGCCACCAGCAGCAGGGCGCCGAACGCCACGGCCTTGCGGGTGCCCAGCCAGCGGTCGGCCAGCAGGCCGCCGATCAGCGGCAGCAGGTACACCAGCGAGGTGTAGGAGCCGTACTGGTTGCCCGCCGTCTCCTGGTCGAACAGCAGGTGCTGGGTGAGGTAGAAGATCAGGATGCTGCGCATCCCGTAGTAGGAGAACCGCTCCCACATCTCGGCGAAGAACAGGATGATCAGCCCGCGCGGGTGATTGCGCAAAAGCTGAATCAGCACCGGCGCGCCGGTGACGAGCGTCACGACGATGCCGAGGATAAGGATCAGATTCATCTGTAGGAGTTTCCGCTTTCCCTAAGCTGGGCGCGGCGGGGGGATCGACCCGCGCGCCGGGATTTGGCGGGAGAAAATCACGCGCACCGCCCCGGCACAAGCAAACCTGCGCCCTGGGGATGGGCGCTGCGACGAACTCGCCCCCATATGAGGCGCAGCCGGATCACGCCGACGGCGTTTAGGCCGGCAAGGAGATCCCCATCCATGCTGACGCCCGGCCCCGACCATCCGATCACCCTGACCGAAGCGCCCACGCGCTGGCGCGCGCGCCACGCCGGCCATGTGATCGCCGACAGCGACCACGCGATCCTCCTGAAGGAGGCCAGCTATCCGCAGGTGGTCTACTTCCCGAAGGCCGACGTCTCGATGGCCTTCTTCGGCCGGACCGACCATCACACGACCTGCCCCTACAAGGGCGAGGCCAGCTACTGGACGCTGGAGCGCGACGGCGCGGTGGAGGAGAACGTCGCCTGGTCGTACGAGACGCCGTACCCCGCCATGGCCGACATCGCCGGCCGCATCGCCTTCTACGCCGACCGGATCGAGGTCTACGAGGTCAGCGACGCGGCGGTGAACCCCCACCACCACGAGGGCCGCGCCGTCGACCGGGCGGCCATCGACGAGGTCATCCAGCACACCGACTCGGGCTCCGGCGCGTCGCAACGCGAGCACTGGCCCAGCAACGTCGAGGGACCGGCCGGCGAGCCTCGGTAAAGTCTCCGGAGAGGTTCTCTCTCCCCCCTACGGGCGAGGAGAGGGATGCGGGCTTCACCCCTTCGGCGCGACCTGGGCCTGGGCGAGGCTCCAGCCCGTATAGTCCACGTCGTCGGTGACCTCGCGCACGGCCCAGTCGGGCACGTCGAAGCGCAGGGCGGCCATGCGGTTCGAGGCCTCGCACTCGGCCGTCACCAGCCCCAGGAAGGGGGCCTGGAAGACGTCGATGGTGAAGGCGCCCACCTTGTGCCGCTGCTTGACCACCCGACGGCCCGGCAGCGTCTCCATCGCCGCGTACTCGTCCGCGTCGAGATAGAGGTTGGTCATCGGGCCGATCAGAGGATTGTCCGGCGCGTACTTCTTGCCCAGCTTGAACTCCTGCTCGCCGGTCGCCGCGTGGGTGATCCGGCGCAGGCGCAGGCGCCCGCCGTCGATGTAGAGGTCCTCGATCGTGCGCGCGGCCGTGGGGTCCAGCGTCGGCAGGCGCGCCGCATCGACCACGAACCGGCGCTCCGCCACCCAGTGGGCGTACTTCGGCAGCTTGACGGGCATTTCAGTCCTCGCGCGGCCCCGGCCACTGCGCGCGAGCCTCGCCAGAGCGCACGCTCATCGTCAACCCGTCGGCGAGACGAAATGGGTAGGCCGACGTATCGAAGTTCTCCAGGCACCCGACATTGACGCCGTAGTGGTCCGGCGCGGCCCGCTTCCGGTGGAAGGTGTAGACGCCGCAGTCGCCGCAGAACCAGTGCCGCGCGACCCGGGTGTTCCATTGATAGAGCCGCAGCCGATCCTCGCCGGCCTCGATCGTCAGGGCGCTCTCATGGACCTTGGTCATCAGCGCCCCGCGCCGCCGGCACAGGGAACAGTCGCACCGCGTCAGCTCGTCGATCTCGGCCTCGACGCGAAAGCGCACCGCGCCGCAGTGGCAGGATCCGGACCAGATGGGCATGGCTGCGGAGGTAGCTGTCGGACGTCCGGCGCGGGAGAGCCAGATGCGTCGGCGTGGCGCCACCGCCCCCTCCACCCCTTCGGGGTCCCCCTCCCCATGAATGGGGGAGGTTCTCGAGCCACTACAAAACCTCCCCTGCGAAGCGGGGGAGGGGGACCGCGAAGCGGTGGAGGGGGCGGCGCGCGCCGCCAGACCTCAGTACGCGAAGTCCTCGAAGACGCGGCTGGCGTCGCCGTTCCAGGTGGTGCGGTACAGCTCCAGCAGGCGTTCGGCCGGGGTGACGCCGCTGTCGGCGATCTGCTCCAGCTCGGCCAGGTAGCCGGTCTCGTCCACCAGCCCGCCCGACAGGCGGTTGCGGGTCTTCAGGCCGGACTTGGCGATCGCCACCATGTCCTTGGCCACGTCCTGCACCGTGCGCCCGGCGATCTCGGCCTTGAGGCCCAGGCGCGTGACGTCGGCGCGCAGGCGCTCGTGGTCGGCGATGTCCCAGTCCTTGCAGAGGTCCCAGGCCGCCGACAGGGCCGCGCTGTCGTACAGCACCCCCATCCAGAGCGCCGGCAGGGCGCAAAGGCGACCCCACGGCCCCGCGTCGGCGCCGCGCATCTCCAGGTACTTCTTCAGCCGGACTTCCGGGAAGATCGTCGTGGTGTGGTCGGCCCAGTCCTTGAGGGTCGGCCGCTCGCCCGGCAGTTCGGGCAGCTTGCCGTCCATGAAGTCGCGGAACGAGCGCCCGGCCACGTCGATGTACCGGTCGCCGCGCTTCACGAAGTACATCGGCACGTCCAGGGCGTAGCGCGCGTAGGTCTCGAACGTGAAGCCGTCGCGGAACACGAAGTCCAGCATGCCGGTGCGGTCGGCGTCGGTGTCGGTCCAGACGTTGGCCCGGGCCGAGACGAAGCCCGACGGCTTGCCTTCGATGAAGGGCGAGTTGGCGAACAGCGCCGTGGCGATCGGCTGCAGCGCCAGGCTGGTGCGGAACTTGGCCACCATGTCGGCCTCGTCCGCGAAGTCGAGGTTCGCCTGCACCGTGCAGGTGCGGAACATCATGTCGAGGCCGAGCCCGCCGACCTTCGGCATGTACTCGCGCATGATCTTGTACCGGCCCTTGGGCATCACCGGCACCTCGTCCCGGCGCCAGAGCGGCGTGAAGCCCAGCCCCAGGAACCCGAGGCCCAGCTCGTCGGCGACCTGCTTCACCTCGTTCAGGTGCTGCCCGGTCTCCTCGCAGATGTCGTGGATCGTCTCGAGCGGCGCGCCCGACAGCTCGAACTGGCCGCCCGGCTCCAGGCTGACGTTCGCCATGCCGCGCTCCAGCGCGATGACGTTCTCGCCCTCGTACACCGGCGCCCAGCCGAAGCGGGTCAGGCCGTCCAGCAGCGCCTTGATGCCATTGGGCTCATAGGGGACCGGCGCATGGTCCTTCAGGCGGAAGACGAACTTCTCGTGTTCGGCGCCGAGCCGCCATTCGCTCTTCGGCTTCGCGCCACTGGCCATCCATTGGACCAGGTCTTCGAACACGAGCGGGCGGTCGTCGCAGGCGGCTTCGGCCATAGTCTCTCCCCGGGGCCCTAACGCCGTGGCTGGGGAGTCAGGTCCCCGCGGCCCGCGTCTTTACGTCGTCAGGATAGGTGGGCGCAATTGCGGGAAGCTCAAGTGCGGGCGGATGTGGTTCCGCCCAACGGCTGGCGCCTCCCCTCACCCGTAGGGGGAGGCGGGACCGCCCGAAGCGTGGTGGAGGGGGAAGCGACCCAAGCTCGGCGCTTCGTGTGATCCCCCCTACACCATGCTGCGCATGGTCCCTCTCCCCCTACGGGTGAGGAGAGATAGCCATTCCAGCTCTACCGCCAGTCGCCCAGCGCGGCCTGCCAGAGCGTCAGGGCGCTGATCGCCGCGGTGTCGGCGCGCAGGATTCGGGGGCCGAGGCTAGCCGGGGTGGCGTAGGGCAGAGCTCGCAGCATCTCCCGCTCGCGCGGCGAGAAGCCGCCCTCGGGCCCGATCAGGATCGCCCAGGGCCCCTCGCCCGCCGCGGCGCGCAGCGCCGGCAGCGCGTCGCCCGCCTCGTCGCAGAACAGCAGGCGCCGTCCCTCTTCCCAGCCGGCGAGCATCTTCTCCAGCTTCACCGGCTCGCACACCTGCGGCACGTCCAGCCGCCCCGTCTGCTCCGAGGCCTCCACCGCGATGGCCTGCAGCCGGTCGACGCGGGTGTGGTCGGCGTTGGTCCGCTCGGTGATCACCGGCCGCACGCGCCGCGCGCCCAGCTCGGCCGCCTTCTCGACGATGGTCTCGAGACGCGCGCGCTTCACCAGGGCGATCACGAGGTCGAGGTCAGGCCCGACCCACTGCGGCCGCACCTGTTCGGCGGCCTCCAGGCTCACCACGCGCTTGCCGACGCTGGCCAGCCTGGCGCGCCATTCCCCGTCGCGGCCGTTGAACAGCGCCACCTCGTCCCCGACGGACAGGCGCATCACGGCGGCCAGATAGCGGCTCTGCCCCTCGTCGAGGTCCAGCCGGGCGCCGGCCGACAGATCGTGTGGAACGAACAGACGGATCATGGTCCCTGATAGCAATCCCGCGCATTATCCCGCCATGGCCAAGGACGATGACGAACTCGAAGCCCTCCAGCTCGCCCTGGTGCGCTTCCAGCAATATGCGATGGAGGCCGGCGAACGGGACCTCGTGATCTTCGAGGGGCGCGACGCCGCCGGCAAGGACGGTGCGATCAAGCGAATCATCGAGCACCTGTCGATCCGCAACACCCGCGCGGTGGCCCTGCCCAAGCCCAGCGACCGCGAGCGCACCCAGTGGTACTTCCAGCGCTACGTCCCGCACCTGCCGGCCGGCGGCGAGCTCGTGATCCTCAACCGCTCCTGGTACAACCGGGCCGGGGTCGAGCGGGTGATGGGCTTCGCCACGCCCGACGAGCAGGAGGTCTTCCTGCGCCACGTTCCCACCTTCGAGCAGATGCTGGTCGCCGGCGGCGTGCAGATCGTGAAGCTGTGGCTCGACATCTCCCGCGACGAGCAGGCCAAGCGCCTCAAGGACCGCGCCACCGACCCGCTGAAGGCGCTGAAGGTCAGCCCGCTCGACGGCGTCGCCCTCGAGAAGTGGGACGACTACACCCGCGCCCGCGACGACATGCTGGCGCGCACCCATTGCGCCGAGGCGCCCTGGTGGATCGTGCGGACCGACAAGAAGGCGGAGGCGCGGGTGAACATCATCCGTCACCTGCTGAAACTGCTGGCCCCGCCCCACATCGCCGACGCCATCGCGGCGCCCGACCCCAAGGTCGTCTTCCCCTTCGAAACGGCCGCGCTCACCGACGGGCGGCTCGCCAGATAGTCATAACTATCGCATTTCATTGTTATAAATGGATTGTTTCCCGGTTCGTTCACGCCACCGCCGAGACGTTAACCATTCCGGTTAACCATCGATTTACGATAGTTGTTCGTCATTTGTTCGCGCGATAGTCTGCCACCCGACTCAGCGCTTTCCGGACCCCGCATGAAGGACACCCTCACCGCCGGCGAGGCCCGCCGGATCGCCCTGGCCGCCCAGGGCTTCGGCGGCGACCGGGACGCGCCGGTCGCCAGGCGCCAGCTCGTGAAGCTGATCGAGCGGCTGGGGGTCGTGCAGCTCGACTCGGTCAACGTCGTCTCGCGCACCCACTACATGCCGGCCTTCTCGCGCCTCGGCGCCTACCCGCGCGAACTGCTGGAGGAGGTGGCCTGGGCGAAGAAGCGGCCGCTGTTCGAATACTGGGCGCACGAGGCGTCGCTGCTGCCGCTGTCCTCCCAACCCCTGTTCCGCTGGCGGATGGACGACGCCCGGGCCGGCGTGGGCGCCTGGAAAGGCATCGCCCGCATCCTGCGCGAGCGGCGCGACTTCCTCGACACCGTCCGCGACGAGATCGACCGGCGCGGCCCCATGTCGGCCGGCGAGCTGGAGATGGGCCACAAGGGCCAGGGCGGCTGGTGGGGCTGGAGCGAGGCCAAAGCCGGCGTCGAGAGCCTGTTCTGGGCGGGCGAACTGACCACCGCCACCCGGCGCGGCACGTTCGAGCGCGTCTACGACCTGCCTGAGAAGGTGCTGCCGCGCGCGATCGTCGACACCCCGACGCCGACGCGGGAGGACGCGCACCGCCAGCTCTATCGCATCGCCGCCCGCGCCATGGGCGTCGCCACGGCCAGGGACCTGCGCGACTACTTCCGGATGCCGGTCGAGGGCGCGAAGGAGCGCCTCGCCGAACTGGTCGAGTCCGGCGACCTCTTGCCCGTGACGGTAAAGGGCTGGGGGGCGCCGGCCTATCTGGATCCCGCCGCGCGCCGGCCGCGCCGGGTCGACCACACCGCCCTGCTGTCGCCCTTCGACAACCTGATCTGGTTCCGCGAGCGCACCGAGCGGATGTTCGGCGTCCGCTACCGCATCGAGATCTACGTGCCCGCCGAGAAGCGCCAGCACGGCTACTACGTCCTGCCCTTCCTGGAGGGCGACGCCCTGACCGCCAAGGTCGACCTGAAGTCCGACCGCAAGGCGGGCGTCCTCATCGTCCAGTCGGCCCACGCCGAGCCCTGGGCCAGCGACGAGACGCCGATCAGGCTCGCCGCCGAACTGCGCCGCATGTCCGCCTGGCTGAGCCTCGGCGACGTCCGCGTGGAGCCGAAGGGCGACCTCGCCCCCGCACTGGCCGCGGCGGTGTGAGTATTTCCCTCCCCCACCTCGTCATGGCCCGGCTTGTCCGGGCCACCCATGATCTCGGTGGTCGGGAAGGAAGCGCGGCGACGCCCGAGCCAACAGATTCCGCGCCGCGATCCTGGGTCGCCCGGACAAGCCGGGCGATGACGGGTCAGGAGGACTGTGGGACTCGCCCCTACCGCTCCACCTCGATCCCCTTGGCCTCCAGCCGCTGGATGACGCCGCCCTCGGCCAGCAGGGGCCGCAGGCTGATCAGGGCCACCGAGTGGCCCGGGACCTTCAGCGCATCGGCGACCGCGTCGGCCTGATCGTCCACCGCCCGGCGCCACAGCTCGGCGCCGCCGCCGAGGATCAGCAGGCACTTGTCGAAGCCGCGCGGGGCGCTGACCGCCGCCGCCACGTCGCCCTTCGCCCACCCCTCCGCCGCCGCCCGGGTGCGCGCCGCCGGAACCTCGATGTCGTCCAGCGCCAGGGTCAGGCATCGCTCGTTCAACGCCGGCGTCAGCGAGGCCTGCGCCTTCCGCAGGAACGGCAGGGCGTCGTACCGCGCCGGATCGACCACCTTCACCTTCTGCTTCTTCGCGGCCTTCGTGGCCAGGTCGGCCACCGGCGTCGCCCCCGAGGCGCGCAGCGCGTCGCCGGTGAGTTGCTGTCCGGCGACCACCGGGGTCCATTTCGCATAGGGGCCCGCCGGCTGGCCGATCCGGGTCCGCGCCGCCACGAAACGCTCGCGCAGCGGCGGCGGCAGGGTTTCCTCCATCGGCGTCTTCGAGCGGAGCTGGCCCCGCAGCTTCAGCAGCGCCGGCACGTCCTTGATCCCGCCGGTCAGGCTGATCCGCGTGCCGACGATGAGGCTGTTCGCGCCCTTCAGCCGCCGGTCGAAGAAGCGCCGGTCCCAGGCCATGCCGCGGGGCAGCGCCTCGCCGACCCCCAGGATGTAGACCGTCGAATCCGCATCCGAGACCTTCCACCAGGCCGGCCCCGGCTCACGCGCCTGGATCACCAGTTCCTCGACGAGGTTGGCCTCGGGGTCCTCCAGCACGGGCGTCTGGGCGAAGGCCGGTGTGGCCGCTGCGACGGCGGCCGCGGTCAGGATGGCGCGATACATGATCTCTCCCCGATGGACCCGTCGCAGATCGCCGGTTCTTCGCGGCAAAAGCTTGGCCGTGCCGAGGCGATCCCAAGCCCTGTTGCCGTGACCTGGGGGCAGTCTGGAATCCTGCCGCCAACGACAGACACGACGGAGGAAATCATGACCGACATTCTCGACCTCGGCGGCCGCGTGGCCCTCGTCACCGGCGCCGGCCAGGGCGTGGGCCGCCAGGTGGCCCTGCAACTCGCCGACGCCCAGGGCAGCGGCGGCGTGGTGGTCAACGACTATGTGCTGGAGCGGGCCGAGGCCGTGGCCGAGGAGATCCGCGCGGCGGGCGGCAAGGCCCTGGCCCTGCAGTGCGACGTCTCGGACCACAAGGCCGTGAAGGACATGGTCGCCAAGGCCGCCGCCGATCTCGGCGCCGTCGGCATCCTGGTCAACAACGCCGGCAACGCGGGCGCCACCCCGTCGGCCGAGCTCGGCAAGCCGTTCTGGGAGACCAGCCCCGAGGTCTGGAACAGCTTCATCGGCGTGAACCTCTACGGCGTGATGAACTGCACCGCCGCGGTGATCCCTGGCATGATCCAGCGCCAGGCGCCGGGCCGCATCATCACCGTCATCTCCGACGCCAGCCGCTGGGGCGACGCGGGGCTCGAGATCTACGCCGGGGCCAAGGCGGGCGCCGCAGGGTTCATGCGCTCGGTCGCCCGCTCGCTGGGCCGCTACGGCATCACCGCCAACTCGGTGGCCATCGCGCTGACCGCCACGCCGGCGGTCGAGCGCACGCTCAACGGCGATCCCGAACGTCTCAAGCGCACCCTGGAGAAGTACATCATCCGCCGCCCGGGCCGCCCGGACGACATCGCCAACATGGTGCAGTTCCTGGCCTCGGACGCCTCGCCCTGGATCACGGGCCAGGTCTATCCGGTCAACGGCGGCTTCTCCTTCGCCCTCTAGTCAGCAAGCGGCGGGGGCCACGGTCTCCGCCGCCGGCCAAGACAGCTCGTAGATCACGCGATAGCCGTCGTGGTCCGACAGCACCGGGCTGCCCGGCGAGCCGTCGAACATCGCCTCCAGCCGGATCGGCCGCAGGGTGACGCGCGCGCCGGAGCGGAAGAACTGCAGGTCCTGGGTGTCCATCCACGGCTCGTCGCCGTCGAAGGAGATCTTCACGGCGCAGGCCGCGTCCGGGTTCAGGCAGTGGCGCTGGGTCAGGGTCAGCGGAAGTCGCGACTCCAGGAAGTCGAACCGCACCTCGGAATTGCGCATGTTGAAGTCGCCGCCGAGGATCGCCGGGTAGTCGGCGGCGTGCACCAGATCGATGAACGCCCCCAGCTCACCCGCCTGGGCGCGATAGATCGGCAGGGTCCGCCGGGCCGGCGCCCGGGAGGCCTTGCGCGAGTTCATGTGCGTGCCGAACAGGTCGACCGCCTCGGGTGCGCCGGGAACCCGCACCCGCACGAACAGCGCGCCCTTGTTGGCCAGACAGTCGAACCCCGCGCAACTGCGCGCCGCGAACGGCTGCTCGGCCTGGGCCTCGATGGGATAGCGGCTGGCGATCGCCAGGCCGCCCCCGGTCAGCTTGAGGCCGATCTCGCCGCGCCGGAACGAGCGCTTGCCCGCCCCCTTGCGCGACTCCCGGTCCGCCGGCAGGTCGCGCTTGGCCTTGCGCCCCGGCCCGTAGACCAGGTGCGGATACCCCGCCGCCTCGACCGCCGCCCGCGCCCGGCCAGTCAACACCTCCTGGAACAGCACGACGTCCGGCGCCTTGCCGGCCTGCCGCAGGGCCGCCAGGTGCTCGCCGATCCGGTCCAGGTCGCCGCCGCGACGGGTCCGCGCCGGAAAGCCCAGCCCCTCGATGTTGTAGGTCAGGACGTCCAGGGTCGTCCTGGCGACGCCGTCCGCCCCGACCTTCACGCCCGGCGCCGGGCAGGCCGGCGCCGCGTCGCCCACCGAGGGCGCGAGACAGGCGACGGCGGCGATCCACGCGGCCGCGCCGCTCCGAAGGCTCATGCTCCAGGTCTTACAGCCGCCCGCCCGGTTCCGGCCAGCGGGCAGGACGCCACCGTGGGTCACCCCTTCCAGTCGGCGACGCCCCGGGCCAGCACGACCAGCGGCATCGCGCCCTTCAACAGGCCGACGTCGTGGAAGGCGCGGATGTCGAACCGCTCGCCGAGCCGGGCCTTCTCCTCGCGTCGCGCCCCATCCCAGGCCCGCCAGCCCAGCATATAGCTGCTGGCCTGGCCCGGCTGGACGCAATAGCGCTGCACCTCACGGACCGCCTCGGTCTCGGCGTTGCCCAGGGTGGCGGTCATGTAGGCGATGCTCCGCTCCCGGCTCCACCGCCTGGCGTGGATGCCCGAGTCCAGGACCAGCCGCGAGGCGCGGAACATCATCGACGCTACATAGCCCAGCCGCGCCAAGGGATTGCCGTCATAGGCGCCCATCTCATCGGCCAGCTGCTCGGCGTAGAGCGCCCAGCCCTCGGAGAAGCCCGAGAACAGCGGCATGCGCCGTAGCACCGGAAGCCCCTCGACCTCGTTGGTTAGGGCGTTCTGCAGGTGATGACCCGGAATCGCCTCGTGATAGACCAGGGTGGGCAGGTCGAAGCGCGGCCATTCCGCCATGTTGCGCAGGTTGATCGAGAACAGCCCCGGCCGCGTCCCATCCAGGCTGGGCGGCTGGTAGGTGGCGCCCGACGCGCCCGCCTCGATGGCCTTCGGCATCCGCTGGATCGTGACGCCGCTCCTGGGCAAGGCGCCGAAGTAGCGGGGCAACCGCGCGCGCATGGCGTCGGTCATCCGCTGCAGGTCGGCCAGCAGCGCCTCCCGGCCCGCGTCCGTGTCCGGATAGAGCTGGGCGGGGTCGCGGCGCAGGGCCGAGATCCGCGCGGCCACGCTGCCCTGGGTCAGTCCCCGCGCTCGCAGGATCGCCTCGGCCTGGGCGGTGAGTTCGGCCACCCGCTCCAGCCCGATACGGTGGATCTCGTCGCCGGCCAGGTCGGTGGTCGTCGCCGCGCGCACGGCGTAGCGGTAGTAGGCCTCGCCCTCGGGCAACCGCCAGACGCCGGCGTCGTGCGTCGCCGTGGGCAAGGCGCGGCGCAGCAGCTCGGCCTGGCGCTCCAGGGCCGGATGCACCTCGCGCTCGATGATCCGCGCCGCGCGGCCGCGCCAGTCGCCGTCCAGCCTGGCCGCCGTCGCCTTGCGCGCCAGGGCCAGGGCCATGTCGCAGTCGGCCGCCGCCGGCCGCATCAGCTCCTCGAACTGCACGCCGGCCGTGCGCAGGATGAAGTCCGGCGGGACCACGCCCTTGGCGAAGTCCTCGCGCGTCCGCGCCGTCTCCTGGTCCAGCAGCACGGCGAAGGCCGAGAGGCGCGAGAGGTAGGCCTCGGCGTCGGCCGCGTTGGTCACCGGGTGTTGATCGGCCAGGAAGGCGGGCGTGGCCCGGTAGGCGCCGGTGAGCTGCGAGACGATGTAGGGCATCGCCACGCCGGCGTTCGCGTCGCCGTACGGGAAGCCGTAGCTCTGCAGGGTGGTCTCGGCCAGATAGAGGGCCGACTGGTGGTTCACCCAGTCAGTGGGCGACAGAGTCGCCGGATCGAACTTCGCCAGGCCCGCCTTCAGGTCCAGGAACAGCCCCCGCATCGTCTCCACACCGGCGGGCGAGCGGTCGTCCAGCTTGCCGCGCGCCGCGGCGTTGGGTCCGGTATCCAGGCCCGTGAGGGTCATCAGCTGCGGCGACGACATCAGCGCCCGCTGCATCACCTCGTCCAGCAGCACGGTGAGACTGGACGGCGCGGCGGCGGCGGCGGGCCGGGCGGCGCCCACGGCCAGCACGGCGGCCGAGGCGGAGAGCAGATGGCGGCGGTTCAGCATGGGCGGGTCCGGAGGGCGGCGCGAGAGGCGCTTCTCATACCAACGCCCGCCCGATGGGGGCCATGACCCGCCGCGTAGGTCGCGGCTTGCTCCACAGCAAAAAGGCCGGCCCCGCGGGGACCGGCCTCGTACGCCACTGGTACGCCACTTGGGCTACGCGCCCCTAGGGGGGAGGGAGACGGAGCGCGCAGGGTCGTCCAGAGGACGAAAAGAGCCCGGGAGCACCCCCCGGGCTCTTCACCTTCAGATACGCAGAAGGGTTTAGCGGACGGCCTGGAACTTCTCGACGGTCGCGGTCACGCGCTCGTTGAGCGGCTTCATCGATTCCTTCACCGACGCCGAGACGGTCTCGGACATCTTGGTGAACTCGGCCATGTAGGTTTCCAGAGCGGACTTGGCGAAGGCGGTCTGCAGTTCGACCACTTCCTGTACGCTCTTGGCGCCGGCGAGCGACTTGGCGGCGCTCACCTGGGTGTCGAAGACGGCCTTCGAGAAGGCCATGGCCTGGGCGCCCAGGGCTTCCGCGCCCTTGGCGGAGGCGGTCGCCGAGGCGACGACGGCTTCCAGGTTCTTCTTGGAATGGGTGTTCAGCTCGTTCAGGGCGGCCAGGCTCTTCTCGACGCCGTCCTTGAAGGCGACGTTGGTGGCGGCGGTGAACTGCTCGACGGTGGACTTCGCGGCTTCGGCGGCGGCCATGTGAAAGCTCCTGGGGTCGACAGGCGGAATGGGGGCACGGGGCCAAGACGCATCACGTCCCGCTCCGATGACGCCGTTGTCTCATGTTGCACTGCAGCAGTCAACGATATTTTTGTGCAGTGCAACATGCCTGGATTCCGTACAGCCAAGCTGGATGCGTCAATTCCGCCCGTTCAATCCTTGTTTACCCTCCTGCAAGGGTAATCAGGGCATGGTACGCCTTTCCAGGCGGCGCTGTAGCCGCTCAACGCGTTGATTCGACGGACGAAGCATGATCCAGCACGCCCGCCGCCTGTTCGTTACCATCGCCCTCGCCGCGGCCACCGCCCTCGGCGGCGCGGCGGCGCCCGCGATGGCGCAGGTTCCGTACTTCCAGCTCATCCCGCAGAACTCCTCGAAGTACGCGGCGATCGTGGTCGACGCGAAGACCGGGGAAGTGCTGTACGCCAAGCGCGCCGACGCGCCGCGCTATCCGGCGTCTATCACGAAGGTGATGACACTTTATCTGGCGTTCGAGGCCCTGGCGGCCGGCAAGATCGACCTGAACGAGCAGGTCGTGTTCTCGCCCCGCGCCTCGGCCCAGCCGCCGACGAAGATCGGCGTCCGCGCCGGTGACTCGATCACGGTCCAGGAAGCCATGGAGGCGATGGTCACCCGCTCGGCCAACGACGCCGCCGTGGCGATGGCCGAGAAGCTGGGCGGCACCGAGCAACGCTTCGCCACGCTCATGACCCTGCGCGCGCAGGAACTGGGCATGACCAACACCAACTTCGCCAACCCGCACGGCCTGCCCGACAGCCGCAACATCTCGTCGGCCCGCGACCTGGCGATCCTGTCGCGCGCCGTGATGCGCGACTATCCGCAGTACTACCGGCTGTTCTCGACCAAGAACTTCGCGTTCCGCGGCCAGAACATCCGCAACCACAACGGCCTGCTCTACACCATGGACGGCGTGGACGGCCTGAAGACCGGCTTCACCAACGCCTCGGGCTTCAACCTGGCGGTCTCGGCCGTGCGCGACGGGCGCCGCCTGATCGCCGTGGTCCTGGGCGGTCCCACCGTCGCGACCCGCAACAAGGTAGCCGAGGGCCTGCTGCTGACCGGCTTCGAGGTCCTGGACCGTCGCGCCCGCGGCGAGCAGATCACCGTGGCGCAGAACTTCTTCGAGCCGCCGCAGCTGGCCGAGGCCACCCAGGCCTCGATGCAGCAGGGCGACACCGAGGCGGGCCTGTCGGTCCGCATGGTCTCGGCCCCGCCGCCGTCGCGCGCCTCCTCGATCCAGATCGTCGAGCCCAAGTCGGTGGCCAAGCTGAACGGCAAGGGCAAGGCCCAGGCCGCCGGCCGCTGGACCATCCAGGTCGGCAGCTTCTCCAGCCGCGCCGACGCCCGCGAGCAACTGGCCATCGTCGAGAAGAAGTTCGGCAAGCACGTCGACGACGCCAAGGGCGTCGCCGAGAAGGACGGCGCCAAGTACCGCTCGCGCTTCTCGGGCCTGACGGAACAGGAAGCCAAGGACGCCTGCCGCGCCCTCAAGGCCAAGAAGCAGCCCTGCGTGGTGGTCGCCCCGGGCCGGGGCTGACACCCGCTGGCGAGCCCCGCGAACGCAGCGGCTCGACCCAGCTCCTGATCGACGGCGAAGCCGTCAGAAGAGCAAACCGCGGAAGACGCGGACGGGCGACGCTGGCTCCTTCCGCGCCTTTCCGTGCTGTCCGCGGTTGATCATTCCCGCGGTTTCGCCGCCTCACCGCATCTGAAGCCAGCTCGTGGCTGCGGCCCTACGGCTTCAGCAGGGTGTCGCGGGCGGCGTTGAGCTGGGCGGCGAGGCCGGCGGTGCCGCCCTTGTCGGGATGCACCGCCCGCATCAGGCGCGTGTAGGCGGCCTGGATCTCCGTCGTCGAGGCTCCGGCCTCCACCCCGAGGATGCGGCGGGCCTCGGCCGCGCTCATCCGCGAAGCCGGCGTCGCGGCGGGACGGGCGCCGCCCACCGCCGTCTTCCGCGCCGACGCGGCGAACCACAGCCCCAGCACCAGCAGCACGATGGTCAGGCCCCAGCTGCCCCGCACGCCGGCCCAGGCCGCCACGGTGAACGCGGCCAGCGAGACCACGCCAGCCGCCACGCGCCATTCCCGCCGCCTGAACAGCGGAGCGCGTCCCGTGACCCAGAAGTAGAGCGCGAAGGCCGCGGCCCCCAGCGCGAGGTACAGCATCCGCTTATTCGGCCGCGATCTTCTCGGCGTCGTCCAGGCCGTTGAAGCCCAGGGCCACCATCACCGCGCGCAGCTCCTGGCGGGCGGCCACGTGCTGCAGGCTCATGGCCACCGGGCGGATGGTGGGCGACAGGTCCGCCACCGTCAGCCCGAACGGGAAGAGCTCACGATAGATCACCCGGTCACGCAGTCCGGGACCGACCCGGAAGCCCACCTTGCGGCTCAGCGCCTGCACCCGCTCGTCCAGGCGCTTGCGGTTGCGGGCCTCGGTGGGGGCCAGGCGGTTGCGCAGGACGACCCAGTCGATCTGTTTGCGGTCCACCGTCGCGCGCTGCTTGCGGCAGCTCCACACGGTCTCGGCGTAGAGGCTGTGGCGGGTCAGATCCAGGGTCACCGGGTCGACGACGCCCAGCATGTCGAAGTCGACGAAGCTGTCGTTCATCGGCGTGACGATCAGGTCCGCCTTGGCGTGGGCGGCGCGCATGATCGCCGTGTCGGCCCCGGGGGTGTCGATCAGCACGAAGTCGGCCTGGCCGGCCACCTCGGCGAACGCCTCCTCGAAGCGCGCAAGCTGTTCGGCGTCCGGCGACTTGGCCAGGGCGTCGCCGGCCGAGCTGATCGGGTGCTCGATCGGCATCGGCGCCTCGGCGCCGTTGGCCGCCAGCCACTTGGCGCGGTTCGAGAAGAAGTGGCCCATGGTCTGCTGGCGCAGGTCCAGGTCGATGACCGCGACCTTGGCTCCCCCGTGCAGCAGGGCGGTGACGATGTGGATGGCGAGCGTGGACTTCCCGGCCCCGCCCTTTTCGTTGCCGACCACGATGACGCTGGCCTGGCTCATGATTCGCAGCTCCCAAGACGGCCGCAGCCGACTCAATCCTTAACGGGAAATGATCGTACGACGCCCCCCGGCGTCAACGCGCACATCGCCGCCGTCTGTGGATGGACGCCGGGGGCGCCCCTGGCGCATATGCCCGCCATGTCTTCCGAGCTCCCCATCGTCCGCACGATCGCCGACCTCCGCGCCCAGGTCGGCGCCTGGCGCCGCGAGGGCCTGCGCGTCGGCTTCGTCCCCACGATGGGCGCGCTTCATGACGGCCACTTGTCGCTGGTGCGGCTGGCCGGGACCCGGGCCGAACGGGTGGTGGCCAGCGTGTTCGTCAACCCGACCCAGTTCGGGCCGAACGAGGACTTCGACGCCTATCCGCGCAACGAGGCGGGCGACGCGGCCCTGCTGGCCAGCGCCGGCTGCGCGCTCATGTACGCTCCCAGCGTGGCCGAGATGTATCCGGCCGGAGCCTCCACCACCGTCACCGTGGCGGGGGTGTCCGAGCCGCTGGACGGGATCGCCCGGCCCGGCCACTTCGCCGGGGTCGCCACGGTGGTCAGCAAGCTCCTGAACCAGTGCGCCGCGGACGTGGCGGTGTTCGGCGAGAAGGACTGGCAGCAGCTGCAGGTGATCCGCCGCCTCGCCGCCGACCTGGACATCCCCACCGAGATCCTCGGCGGCCCCACCGCCCGGGCCGAGGACGGCCTCGCGCTCTCCTCGCGCAACGCCTACCTCACGCCCGAACAGCGGCCGGTGGCCGGGCGGCTGAATCAGGTGCTGCGCCGGGCGCACGCGCGGCTTCGGGCCGGCGAACCCGTGCAGGCGGTCGAGGCCGAGGCCGTGGCCGAGCTGCTGGCCGCCGGCTTCGCCAGGGTGGACTACGTCGAGGCGCGCGTCCCGGATACGCTGGATCGCCTGGGCCCCGGCCCGGCGACCGGCCCCATCCGCGTCCTGGCCGCGGCCCATCTCGGCAAGGCCCGCCTGATCGACAACCTGGGGGACTGATCCCGTCCCGCCAGGTGGAAGCGCGCATCACCAGGCGCCGGCTTCCCGCAGTTGCCGCGCCAGTTCCTCGGGGATCTCACCGTGCACGGCCTCGTCCAGGTCGGGCGGCGCGTCCTTGGCCTCCAGGTATCGCCAGCCCTGGAAGGCCCGCCGGGGCGTCGGCGCGACGCGGACGATCGCCTCGTCCAGCGTCACCTCGCAGCGGGCGTTGGCGCCTTCGCCCACGGTGTTCACGTCCAGGATCTTCTGCCGGCACAGGATCACGCCCTTGAAGACGCGATAGACCGAGCCGCCGTCGATCATCTCGGGCGCGCGCTTGGGCGTCATGCGCGTGCGCAGCACCCAGGGCTCGCCCGGCTGCGCATGGGCGGCGCGCCAGTCCAGCAGGTCCTCGATGGTGGCGGCGCCCACCACCAGCTTGATCATGTGCAGCGGCATGGCGGCGGACGCCTATTCTCCCGGCGTCCAGTTCGGCTTGCGGCGCTCAAGGAAGGCGCGGACGCCCTCCTGCCCCTCGGCGCTGACGCGGAATGAGGCGATGCGCTGGGCGGTCATCTCCATCAACGCGTGGTCGATCACCCGGCCAGCCACGTCCTCGACCAGCTTCTTGCTGCCGGCCACGGCGTCGGGGCCGCAGGCGAGGATCTCGCTGGCGATCCGATGGGCGACGTCGCCCAGGCCCGCCGCGTCGTCGACCAGTTCCGAGACCAGGCCGATCTTCTCGGCATGGGCCGCGTCGAACACCCGGGCGGTGGCGAAGAGGGCGCGCGCCGTGCGCGGGCCGATCGCCTCGATCACATAGGGGCTGATGGTCGCCGCGATCAGGCCCAGCCGCGCCTCCGAGAAGCTGAACTTCGCATCGCGGGTCGAGATGGCCAGGTCGCAGGCGGCCGCCAGGCCGGCGCCGCCGCCGAACGCGCCGCCGTCGACCAGGGCCACGGTCAGCGCCGGCAGGTCGTGCAGTTCCTTCAGCATCCGCGCCAGGGCGAAGGCGTCGGCGCGATTGTCGGATTCGGTGCGATCCACGGCGGCCCGCATCCAGTCCAGGTCCGCGCCCGCCGAGAACGTCGTGCCCGCGCCCCGGATGAACACCACCCGCACGCCCTCGGCGCCCTTCAGCGTCTGGAACGCCTCTTCCAGGGCCGAGATCAGGTCGTCGTTGAAGGCGTTCTTCTTGGCTGGCCGGTTCATGGTCACCGTCACCGCGCCGGCCTGGGTGGCCTGGATGTGCACCAGTTCGGTGGTGGCGCTGACGTCCGGAAACTCGACGAGGGGATGGACGAACTCGTTGGTCACGGGGAACTCCTTCAGGTCGGCGGCAGGCATAGCCCTCGGCGCACCGTGGCGCTACCCTGCCGCATCGTGGGGACGCTTCCCGAGATACCGCCCGATTCCGTGCTGACGCGGCTGTTCCGGCAGCAACGCGCGCGAGACGCCACGTCCTGGTTCTCCCTGCCCGGCGGCCACAAGCTGTTCGGCCAGGGCGACAGCTCGGATCAGCTCTTCGTCGTGCGCACCGGCCGCCTGGGCGCCTTCCGGCGCGAGGAGGGACAGGAACCGCACTTCCTCGGCATCATCCGCCCGGGCGAACCGGCCGGCGAGATGGCGCTGATCGCGGGGGTCAGCCATTCGGCCGACGTCTACGCCCTGCGCGACTCCGAGATCCTGGCGATCCCCAAGGAGGCCTTCTTCGAGGCCTGCGAGGCGGACGGTCAGGTGATGACCGAGCTGGCGCGGCTGATGATCCTGCGCAGCCGCCAGGTGGCGCGGCGCGGGCCGGTGGGCGATCCCTCGGTGTTCGGCTTCGTGGCCGCCGGACGGCCCGGCCCGATCCGGCCGCTGGTCGAGAAGCTGGAACGTCACATCGCGCGCATGGGCTATGCGGTGACCACCGTCGGCTCCGAGGCCGCCTCCGCCCCGACCGAATGGTTCTCCGAGGTCGAGCGGGTGCACGACTTCGTCCTCTACGTCGCCGAGCGCGACGACGCGGCCTGGGCGCCGTTCGTGCCGCGCCAGGTCGACCGGCTGTTCCAGGTGGGCCGGGGCGACAAGGCCGCGCAGGTGGAGGGACCGCCCTCCGGCGCCGCCACGCTGCAGGATCAGGGGCTGGTCGACCTGTTGCTGGTCCATCCGGCCGGCCAGCCGCGGCCCCAGGGGTCCGAGGCCTGGCTCGACGGCACGCGGGCGGCGCGGGTCTTCCATGTGCGGCGCGGCGAGGACGAGGACTTCGCGCGGCTGGCGCGGGTCATCACCGGCCAGGCGGTGGGGCTGGTCCTGTCGGGCGGCGGCGCGCGGGCCTACGCCCACGTCGGCGCCATCAAGGCCCTGCGCGAGCGGGGCGTGCCGATCGACTTCGTGGGCGGCTCGTCGATGGGCGCCATCGTCGCCGCCGGCGTCGCCATGGGCTGGGGCGAGGCCGAGATGGACGAGCGGCTGCGCCAGGCCTTCGTCAACTCCAGCCCGCTCGACGACATGGCCCTGCCGCTGCTGGCCATGACCCACGGGGTGAAGGTGTCGGAGCGCCTCGCCACCCACTTCGGCGAGACCCAGATCGCCGACCTCTGGCTGCCGTTCTTCTGCCTGTCGTCCAACCTGACCACCGGCGCCTACCAGCTCCACCGCCGGGGCCTGCTGCGCCAGGCGCTCCGGGCGTCGATCTCCCTGCCCGGGGTGATGCCGCCGGCCACCGACGGCCAGAACGTGCTGGTGGACGGCGCGGTGATGAAGAACTTCCCCGCCGACATCATGCGCGCCTCGCACTCGGGCCCGATCATCGGCGTGGACGTCACCACCGCGCGCAGCATCACCGCCAAGGACGTGGCGCGCCCCTCCTCGGTCTGGCGCTGGATCCGCTCGGGCCAGTGGCGGCTGGGCCCGCCGATCGTCTCGCTGCTGATGCGCACGGCCACCGTCTCCACCGGCCGCGACCTGGCCGCCGCGCGGGAGGCCACCGACGTGCTGATCCAGCCGGATGTCTCGGGCATCGAAATCCGCAACTGGGAGGCCTACGACCAGGCGGTCGAGGCCGGCTATCGCGCCACCCTCGCCTCGCTCGACAAGCTGACCCGGCCCGTCCCGGAGCTGCGCCGCCGCGCGTCGCTGCGCGAGCGCGAGGCCGAGGGCGCACAGCTGACGCCGTTCATGGCCGCGACCCACGCTGCGGCGGAATGAGGCGCACGAGACCGGTTGCGCGCCGGCCGGGTCCGTCCCATGTTTCAGATGTTGTGTTCAACATTTGAAAGGAGGTGATCCAGTGTCTCATAGCTCTAACCGCCAAGCGGTGACCGTGACCTGGACCTCCGTGAACGGGGTCTGCGCCTAGCCTTCTGGGCAAGGTCGCGTACCGCCTTAGCGGTCCGACTATGGAAAGGCCGCCCCGACAACGGGCGGCCTTTCGCTATTCGGGAGCCGCGTTCCCCGGCTGCCACAAATCTTCAGGGTGACTGCGCGCAAGCCGTCAAAAACCCCTGATACGCGAGCCCCCATCAGACGCCGCCCCCGCGGCGCGATGAGGGGACAAGAATGAAGCACCACCTGCTGACGGGCGCCGCCCTGGCCGCCCTGATCCTGGCCGCGCCCGGCCTGGCCCTGGCCGCCGACGCGGCGGCCGACGCCGCCGCGAGTTCATCGGTCGAGGAGATCGTCATCCTGGGCCGGGGCGAGACCCGCCAGGTCCAGACCGTCTCGGGCGAGGAGCTGTCGCTGGAGATGCCCGGCGCCAGCCCGCTGAAGCTGGTGGAGAAGCTGCCCAACGTGAACTTCCAGGCGGCCGATCCCTTCGGCTCCTACGAGTGGTCGGCCCGTATCTCGATCCGCGCCTTCAACCAGGGCCAGCTCGGCTTCACCCTGGACGACGTGCCGCTGGGCGACATGACCTACGGCAACCACAACGGCCTGCACATCAGCCGCGCGATCTCGGGCGAGAACGTCGGCGGGGTCGAGCTGGCCCAGGGCACGGGCGCCCTCGACATCGCCTCGTCCAGCAACCTCGGCGGCGCGCTGAAGTACGTCTCGCGCGATCCGTCCGAGCGCTTCGGCGCCTTCGTGGCCGGCACGGTGGGCAGCGACCAGACCTGGCGCGGCTTCGTGCGGGTGGAGAGCGGCGAGCTGCCGACCGGCGCGCGCGGCTATCTCAGCTACTCGCGCAACAGCGCCGACAAGTGGAAGGGCGACGGCAAGCAGAAGCACCAGCAGATCAACTTCAAGGTCGTCCAGCCGATCGGCGAGGGCGGCTCGATCACCGGCTGGCTCAACTGGTCCAAGCGCCGCGAGCAGGACTATCAGGACCTGTCGCTGGAGATGATCGACCGCCTCGGCGGCGACTGGGACAACATCGCCGATGATTGGGCCCTGGCCGTGCGGCTGGCCGAGATCGGCAACAACCGGGGCGACACGGGCGTCGCCCCCCGCTTCCCCAGCTTCGGGACCACCTACCCGGCCCCGATCGCCAGCGTCGACGACGCCTATTTCGACGCCGCCGGCCTGCGCGACGACGTGCTGGGCGCGGTCACCCTGCGCCTGCCGCTCGGCGAGACGGTCGATTTCAAGGCCACGCTCTATGGCCACGACGACGAGGGCCAGGGCCTGTGGTTCACGCCCTATGTGCCGTCGCCGAACTACGGCGTCGCCGGCGCCACGGGCGACGACGCCCCGATCTCGATCCGCACCACCGAGTACGACCTGAAGCGCTACGGCGTGGTGGCCGGCGCCACGGTGCGGCTGGTCGCCCACGCGATCAACGGCGGCTTCTGGTACGAGGACAACGACTTCAATCAGGCGCGCCGCTACTACGCCCTCAACCGCGCCGCGCCCCAGCGCTCGGCGCTGAAGATGCAGGACGGCGCCTTCCGCACCGACTGGGACTACGACTTCAAGACCACCACCTGGAAGTTCTGGCTCCAGGACACCTGGACCGTCACCGAGCAGCTCTCGGTCAACTTCGGCTTCGCGGGGCTGTCGGTGGAGAACGAGGGCGAGACCCTCTTCGCCCGCACCACCTCGGTGGAGAAGAACGGGACGATCAAGGCCAAGGAGAGCTTCCTGCCGCAGGCCGGCGCACGCTGGTCGCTCACCCCCGACAGCGAGCTGTTCGCCGGCTACGCCCGCAACATGCGCGCCTTCCCCAGCTCGGGCACCTCGGGCCCCTTCTCCACCACCCAGGCCGGCTTCAACGCCATCCGCGACACCCTCGAGCCTGAGATCTCGGACACCTTCGAGGCGGGCTGGCGCTATCGCAACGCCGACTTCCAGGCGGTGCTGGCGGCCTATCATGTGAAGTTCAAGGATCGCCTGTTCGCCGTGCCGGTGGGCTCCGGGATCGTCGGCAATCCCTCGGCGCTCTCCAACGTCGGCGGCGTCACCGCCAAGGGCGTCGAGGCCGTCGCGACCTGGGACTTCGCCGAGAACTGGTCGCTGTTCGGCTCCTACGCCTACAATGACAGCCAGTACGACGAGGACACCGTCGACGGGAACGGAGCCATCGTGGCGCGGACCAAGGGCAAGACCACCGCCGACACGCCCAGGCACATCCTGAAGGGCGAGCTGTCCTACGACAGCGACGGCTTCTTCGGCCGCGTCTCGGTCTCGCACATGTCCCGACGCTACTTCACCTATGAGAACGACCGCGGCGTCCCGTCCCAGACCCTGGCCGACCTGACCGTCGGCTACCGGTTCTCGGGCTCGCCGTGGCTGGAGGGGCTGGAGGTGCAGGCCAACATCAGCAACCTGTTCGACGAGGACTACATCTCGACGATCAACTCCAACGGCTTCCCCATCCGGGGCGACAGCCAGACCCTGCTGACCGGCGCGCCGCGCCAGGTCTTCTTCACCGTGCGAAAGACGTTCTGACCATGCGGCGAGCCGTCCTCTCCCTCGCGATCGGGCTGCTCGCCCTCCTGGCTCCGGCTTCGGCCGGGGCCGCCGACCGGCGGCTGGTGCTGGTCACCCTGGACGGCCTGGACTGGACCGACGTCTTTCGCGGCGCCGATCCCGCCCGGGCCGCCGACAAGGCCTTCGTCCACGAGACCGCCCTGGTGAAGCCCTTCGTCGAGGCGCCGGACCGTCCGCGCGCCCTGATGCCCTTCCTGCACGACGTGGTCGCCCGCCAGGGCGTCCTGCTGGGCGACCGCGAGCACGGCGGCTGCATGGCCGTGGCGAACGACCAGTGGTTCTCGTACCCCGGCTACAACGAGATCCTCACCGGCCGGCCCGATCCGGCCATCACCTCCAACGAGCACGGCCCCAACCGCAACGTCACGGTCCTGGAGTGGCTGAACCGCCGCGCCGACTTCGCCGGGCGGGTGCAGGCCGTGGCGTCCTGGCGGACCTTCCGCGACATCATCAACGCCCCACGCGTCGGCCTGCCGGTCAACGCCGGCTGGGAGGACGCACCCGCCGCCAGCCCCGACGAGGCCGCCATCGCCCGGATGCAGGCCGGCGCGCCCCGGCTGTGGAGCACCGTTCGGCTCGACATCCTGACCCACGCCTACGCCCTGGAGGCCCTGAAGCGGACCCGGCCGCACGTGCTGTACGTGGCCTATGGCGAGACCGACGACTTCGCGCACGAGGGCCGCTACGACCTGGCCCTGGGCGCCGCCCGCCGCGCCGACGACTATATCGCCGAGCTGTGGCGCACCCTGCAGGCCGATCCCGACTACGCCGGCCGCACCACCCTGATCGTCACCACCGACCACGGGCGGGGCAAGGGCGGGCCCGACGCCTGGAAGCATCACGGCAAGCCCAACTACTCCGGCTCGGACGCCACCTGGGCGGCGATCATCGGCCCCGACGTCGTCCCGGGCTCCAGGCCCGCCGGATGCGCCTCCACCGGCCAGCTCGCGGCGACGGGCCTGACCGCGCTGGGGCTCGACTGGCGCGCCTTCGACCCGGCGGCGGGCGCGCCGCTCGACATCTTTCGACCAAAGGCGCCCTAGCGTCGACGGACGCGGGGCCGGCCGGGCTCGGGCCCGCGCCACCCATGCTAAGCGTGGCCGCCACGATGCGCGCCGCCTTCGCCGAAGTCACCGAGCACCGGGATCACCCCGCGCCCGCCCCCGCCGGCGGCCGGGTGGTGCTGTCGCGGCTGGGCGCGGGCGAGAGCGTGATCGCCGCCCCCTCCCCCTCGATCAAGTTCGTGCTGCAGGGCGAGGAACGCTACCGGATCGACGGACGCACCGTGGTCGCCAATCCCGGCCAGTTCCTGCTGCTGGATCGCGGCGGCCCGTGCGTGGCCCAGGTTCGCCAGAGCGGACGCACCCTCGGCCTCTGTCTCTACATGCCGGCCCTCGATACGGGAGCGCCCCTGGCCGGCGAGGGCGCGGCGCGCTCGTTCGTCATGCCGACCGCCGGCAGTCCCCTGGCCGCCTTCCTGGGCCGCGTCGCCCGGCGCCTCGCGGCCGACCCGGCATGCGGCCCGGTCATCGCCGACCGGGTGCTGGCCAGGGCCGGCCTCGAGCTCACCCGCCTGCGCGACGAACTGGACGCCCGCGCCGGCGAACTCCCCGCCGTCCGCACCTCCACCCGCCGCGATCTGCTGGAGCGGCTGGAGCGGGCGCGCGCCCACCTGCACGACAATCCGGGCCGCAGCGTCACCCAGGCCGAGCTGGCCCGCGTGGCCGCCATGTCGCAGTTCCACCTCGCCCGCCTGTTCCGCGCCGCCTTCGGCGAGGCGCCGGCGGCCTATCATCGCCGGCTGCGCCTGACCGCCGCCGCCGACCATATCCGCGCCGACCGGCTCAGCGTCGCCGCCGCGGCCGAGCGGGCCGGCTACTCCGACGCCAGCAGCTTCAGCCACGCCTTCCGCCGCCTGTTCGGCCACGCCCCTTCGGCGGCCTGAGCCGTCCGTCGCCCTAGTCGGCCTTCACCGGCGGCGCGCGCATCACGCTCTCGATCCAGTCCCCGAACAGTCCCACCAGGTCGCTGTTGAACGCCGCGGCCGGTGCGCCGGGCTTGCGCGCCCGCGCTTCCTCGCGCGTGCCGTCCAGCCGCATCCCGTGGCCCGTGCGCGGCACGAAGACGAAACGGCCCGTGCCGGGGCGATAGTGGTTCGCCACATCGGCGATCAGCTTGTGGTCCTCGGCGTCGATGGCCGCGAAGTCGCTCTCGCCATAGGCCGTCAGCACCTGCGCGCGGGTGTCGCGCCAGGCCGACAGGAACGGGGTCGCCGAGATCTGCGTCCAGAACGCGGTGCGGCGTCCCATCAGCCGGTCGCCGCCGTCCCAGCCCAGCACCTCCTTGAGCAGCCGCGCGTCCTCGGCGTTGGCGGCCGCGATGGCGGTCGGGCTCTCACCCTTGGCGTAGATGCGCTCGATCAGCGGGCGCGCCTTCTCGCCGTCCAGCTCGGCCTTCGCCGGGTCCGCGCCCGAGGCCATGAACGGCTGGTACTTCAGGACGTCCAGCAGGTAGTCGCGCCAGCTGCGGGCCACCGTGCCGTACACCGCCACCCCGCGCGGCGACGGACCTTCAGCCGCCAGCAGCGGCGCCTCCAGGCCGCCCAGCGAGTGGCCCAGCATCACGATCCGGTCGGCCGGCACGCCGTGGGCCTCGCGCAGCGCCTTGTATGCGGCGCTGAAGGCGGCGACCTCGGTCTTGAAGTCGATGTCGGGGCACTGCGGCCCACCCTTGCTGTCCCCGACGCCCGGCTTCTCCACGCGATAGGTCGAGATCCCCCGGGCCAGCAGGCCCTCGATCAGCAATTGGTGCGAGGACCCCGGCGCGGTCTCGACGCTGCTGCAGGTGTAGCCCTGGATCAGGAACATCACCGGCCCCTTGGCCCCACCCGGCGGCGTCACCAGGATGTCCCGCAGCAGCCCGCCCTGGAACGGCACGGCGCCGTAGGCGACCGTCCCGCCCGCGTAGGTCTCGCGGGGGCGCTCGGCCAGCCGGCCCTCGAGCGACAGGGCCTTGCCGTCGCGGGTGAGCTTCAGCTTCACCTTGTCGCCGGCCGGCCGGCCCATCATGGCGTGGACCAGGGCGTCGCTGTTCGGGGTGTCCTTGCCGTCCACCGCCTGGACGACGTCGCCCGCCTTCAGGCCCAGGGCCTTGGCGCTCGCGGCGGACATCACCTCCAGCACCCGGGCCCCGCCCGGGGCGTCCTCCAGCGCCACGCCCAGGGCGCCGCGCCGCGGCAGCGGGTCGGGGCTGGCGGCCAGCGCCACGCAGGGCGCGAGGACGAGGGCGGCGGCGAGGGTGATGCGCTTCATGGGGGCTCCGGTCTCGTCCGACCGGTAGCAGGCAGGCGCGCGGGCCGCCTTGTTCGCCCTTGCGAACTTAGGCCGCGGCGGCGGGCGGCGGCTTGCGGTCGGCGTCGGCGTCCTTGGGCAGGAAGGCCAGCAGCGGCGCCGCCCACTTCTGGGCGTCGGCGCGGGTCAGGGGCTGGCCCGACTGCGCGTGGCGCGTCAGGTGGCGATAGAACTCCGAGGCCGCCAGGGTCATCTTGAAGTCGGTGGCCATGGATTGCAGCGTCGTCGCCTGGGTGACCATCGCCCGCAGCGCCTGGCTGGGGTCGGTCTCGGCGGCGGCGACCGCGGCGCGGATGATCTTCAGGGCCTGATTGATCCGCTGCTGGAACGGCGTCTCGTCGCCGTCTGACTTGCGCTTCAGCGGGCCGTTGTATTCGCCCGAGTTGAACCGGCGCCGGTCGGGGCCGATGTAGCCCACGCCCTCCACCCAGTCGCGCTCCTTCAGCGTCACCGCCTCCAGGCGGCGGACCAGGTCCTTCATGCTGTAGGGCTTGCGCAGGAACTCGTGCACGCCGGCGTCGCGGGCGGCCAGGATCATGGCCGCGGTGGCCGCGCCGGTGATGGTGATGATCGGCGCCTTGCGGCACGACCAGGTCGAGCGGCGGATCTTGCGCGCGATGCTGAGACCGTCGACGCGGTCGTCGCCCAGTTCCAGAACGATGAGTTGCGGGTCGGAGTTCTCGCACAGCTTCAGCGCGCGCTCCGTCGTCTGGGCGGTCCAGACGTGGCTCAGCGCGATGTCGCGCATCAGCTCGCCGAACATGCGGGCGCTGGCCGGCTGCGGGTCGGCCACGACCACCCGCTTCAGCTTGGGCGCCATCCGATCCAGTTGCCTTTTGTCAGTGTCGAACAAAGGCTTAGTCCCCCACGGTACGGCCAACGCTATAGCTGACCATCCGTAAAGGATCGCTTGATGGCGCCGCCGCCCCGCGCCGGGCCGAAAGCCCGCCTACTCACCCTGAGCAGACGGGTTCCGGTCCGTCAGTCGACGAAGGGGTCCCGCATCAGGATGGTGTCGTCGCGCTGCGGGCTGGTGGACAGCAGGGCCACCGGCGCGCCGATCAGTTCCTCGATCCGGCGCACGTACTTCACGGCGTTCGCGGGCAGGTCCTTCCAGGTGCGGGCGCCCTGGGTGGTCTCGCTCCAGCCGTCCATCTCCTCGTAGACCGGCGTGAGCTGCCCCTGGGCCTTCAGGCCGGCGGGGAGATAGCCGATGTCCTCGCCGCCCAGACGGTAGCCGGTGCAGATCTTCAGCTTGGGCAGGCCGTCCAGCACGTCCAGCTTGGTCAGCGCGATGCCGGCGATGCCGTTCAGGGCCACCGACTGGCGCACCAGCGCGGCGTCGAACCAGCCGCAGCGGCGCGAACGCCCCGTGACGGTGCCGAACTCGCGGCCCACCGTGCCCAGGTGCTGGCCCACCTCGTCGAACAGCTCGGTGGGGAACGGCCCCTCGCCGACGCGGGTGGTGTAGGCCTTCACGATCCCCAGGATGTAGCCGGGCCCCTTCGGCCCCAGGCCCGAGCCGGCCGCCGCCTGGCCCGCCACCGTGTTGGACGAGGTCACATAGGGATAGGTGCCGTGGTCCACGTCCAGCAGGGCGCCCTGGGCTCCCTCGAACAGCACGCGTTTGCCCGACTTCACGATGCCGTCCAGCTTCAGCCACGCCGCCTGGGCGTAGGGCAGGATCTTCGGCGCCATGTCCTCCAGTTCCGCGAGCAGGCCCGCGGCGTCCACCGGCGGCAGCCCCAGGCCCGCGCGCAGCGGCGCGTGGTGGGCCAGCAGGCGGTCGATCTTGGCTTCCAGCGCCTCGCGGTCCGCCAGGTCGGCGACCCGGATCGCCCGGCGGCCGACCTTGTCCTCATAGGCCGGGCCGATGCCGCGTCCCGTGGTGCCGATCTTGTTGGTCGCCGCGGCCTCGCGCGCCTGGTCCAGGTCGCGGTGGATGGGCAGGATCAGACAGGCGTTGTCGGCCAGCACCAGCAGGTCGGGGCCGATGTTCACGCCCTGGGCGCGGATGCCCTCGATCTCCTTCAGCAGGTGCCAGGGGTCGACCACCACGCCGTTGCCGATGATCGACAGCTTGCCCTGCACGACACCCGAGGGCAGCAGGCTCAGCTTGTAGACCTGATCGCCGACCACCAGCGTGTGGCCCGCGTTGTGCCCGCCCTGGAAGCGCACGACGACATCGGCCCGGTTCGACAGCCAGTCGACGAGCTTGCCCTTGCCCTCGTCGCCCCACTGGGCGCCGATCACGGTCACATTGGCCATCTGGGTACGATCTCCCCACCTGCCCGGGGAACGCCTCCAAGCCCTTCGACAGGTGCTCGGCAAGAAGGCGGGGATCGAAATGCGGCGCCGCTTTAGACCATGTGGCTCTCGCCCTCAAGGGCCTCGCGCGTTATCTGCGACGCCATGGACATTCCGCGCTTCCACCTGGCCTTCCCCGTCCGCGACCTGGAGGAGGCCCGCGCCTTCTATGGCGGCCTGCTGGGCTGTCCCGAGGGGCGCTCCAGCCCGGAGTGGATCGACTTCGACTTCCGGGGGCACCAGATCGTGGCCCACCTGGCGCCGGACGAGATCGGGCATCGGGGGACCAACGCCGTCGACGGCGAGGACGTGCCGGTGCGCCACTTCGGCGTCATCCTGACCCTGCCGGAATGGGAAGCCCTGGCCGAGACCCTGAAGGCCGCCGATACGAAGTTCGTCATCGAGCCGCAGGTGCGCTTCAAGGGTCAGCCCGGCGAGCAGGCGACCATGTTCTTCCTGGACCCCAGCGGCAACGCGCTGGAGTTCAAGGCCTTCGCCCGCGACGAGATGGTGTTCGAGAAATGAGCGTGAACGACCTGGCCATCTCCCTGGCCGACATCGAGGCCGCCGCGGCCCGGATCAAGGGCTGGGCCGTCGAGACCCCGGTGATCGAGAGCCCGGCGCTGAACGAGATCCTGGGCCGGCGCGTGCTGATCAAGGCCGAGACGCTGCAGCGCGTGGGCGCCTTCAAGTTCCGCGGCGCCTTCAACCGCCTGTCGCAGCTCAGCGACGAGGAGAAGAAGCGCGGCGTCGTCGCCTTCTCGTCCGGCAACCACGCCCAGGGCGTGGCGCTGGCGGCGAAGCTGCTGGGGATGCCCGCGCTGATCGTCATGCCGGCCGACGCGCCCAAGGTGAAGGCCGAGGCCACGCGCGGCTACGGCGCCGAGGTGCGCTTCTACGACCGCCTGACCGAGAGCCGCGAGAAGATCGCCGCCGCCGTGGCCGAGGAGCGGGGCGCGGTCGTCGTGCCCGCCTTCGACGATCCGCACATCATGGCCGGCCAGGGCACCGCCGGGCTGGAACTGGTCCGGCAGGCCGAGGCGCTCGGCGCGAAGCTGGACGTCGTCATGACCCCCGCCAGCGGCGGCGGCCTGCTGGCCGGCGTGGCCACGGCCGTGAAGGCGCTCTCGCCCGGGACCGCGCTGATCGGCGTCGAGCCGGCGGGCTACGACGACACGCTGAAGTCGTTGCAGGCAGGTGAGCGGCGGCCGATCACCCCGACCCACCGCACCCTGTGCGACGCGCTGGAGAGCCCCTGCCCCGGCGAGCTGGTCTTCCCGATCCTCAAGCGCCACGTGGCGGACGTCGCCGTGGTCACCGACGCCGAGGTGGCCGAGGCGATGCGGGTGGCCTTCCGGGTGCTCAAGCTGGTGGTCGAGCCCGGCGGCTCGGCCGGCCTCGCGGCCCTGCTGGCCGGCAAGGTGACGATCCCGGGCACGGTGGGCCTCGTCCTGTCGGGCGGCAACGTCGACCCCGAGCAGTTCGCACAGGTCCTGCGCGGCGAACTCTAGCCCCGCGTCGGCAGGGCTTCGACCAGGGCGGCGGCGCGCGCCATCGCGGCCTCCCACTGGCCGGGCGTCTCCGGAGCCAGCCGGTGGGCCTGCGGGAACCAGAGGTAGGCCTCCGCCCCGAGGTCGGTCCACGATCTGGCCGGGCCCAGCAGCGCCAGCGGCGCCCCCACCGCGCCGGCGATCGCCCCCGTCGCGTTGGCCGCCGCCACGGTGAGATCCAGCGCCGCGGTCAGGGCCGCCAGGTCGTCCAGGTCCTCCCGCAGGTCGATACCCGGCGGCTCCAGGATCTCGGCGCCCGAGGCCTGGCGCAGCGCCGCGAGGTCCTCGGCGCAGTCGCCGTACTGCAGGTTCACGAACCGCGCGCCGGGCGTCTTCAGCAGCCCGGTCCAGTCGGCCAGCGGCGGATAGGTCCGGCGGCGATCGCCCAGCACCTGGCCGCTGCGCCAGGTCACGCCCACCGCCGGCGCGCCGGCGCCCAGCCAGGCTCGCCAGTGGGCCACGCGCGCGGGGTCCGGCTTCAGATAGCCCGGCGTGGCGGGAAACGCCCCGGCGTCCCGCCGGAACCGGCGCAGCAGCGAGGCCATCGGCGCCCACTGCTGGATGTTGCGGGCCGCCTGCGGGGCCGCGCGGCGACGCCGGCCGGCCACCGTGCCCGTGACGTGCGCCGTGACCCGTGCGCCAGGAAGGCTGCGCGCGAACAGCGGGACCAGCCGCGCGTCCACCGCCAGGTGCAGCTCGCCCGCCGGCCCCAGGGCTTCGGCCAGGTCGGGCAGCACGCCGGCGAACATCACCTCATCGCCGACGCCCTGCTCGGCCATCACCAGGAACCGCTGGCCGTCCAGCCGGTCCGCGGGCCGCCAGCGCCGGCCCGGCGCCTCGAACACCGGCGCGCCCGCCAGGTCGTGGGCGAAGCGGGCCTCGTAGTCGTCCCAGCCCTCACCGATCTCGCCGGCCGCCAGGCGCAGGGTGGACTGGGCGAAGGCGATCATCGCCGCGTCGCCCGGCCGCCGCGCCGCCTTGCGCGCCAGGGCGAAGTCCGCCCCGGCCGCTTCCAGTTCGCCCAGGTCGAACCGCGCGCCGCCCCGGTTGTAGAGAGCCGTCGCCGACTTCGGGTCCAGTCGCACGGCCTCGTCGAAGAAGGCCAGCGCCGTCGCCGGCTGGGCCTGCTGGACCAGCGTCACGCCCAGGGTGTTCCACAGCCGCGCGTCCTCGGCGTGCGCCATGATCGCGGCGCGCAGGACCTCCACCGCCTCGTCGAACCGGCCGAGTTCACGCAGCGCCACGGCCCGGCCGTCGATCGCCTCCAGCCGCCCGGGCTGGGCCGTCGCCACCATGCCCCACAGCCGCTCGGCCACCTGCGGCATGGCGAGCCGCCCGGCCAGCGACGCCACCGCGGCCAGCAGGTCGGGGTCGTTCGGATTCAGCGACAGCGCGGTCTGATAGGCCTCCAGCGCCCCTTCCAGATCGCCGGTGCGCTCCAGTTTCGCCGCGCGGACGCGGGGGTCGTTGGGGGAGGCGGGCGGCGGCATGCGCCGGAGTCTAGGCGATTCCGACCACGCCCGCTGCCTCGCCGCCCGCCGCCGGCGTCTCGGTCAGCGCCCGTTCCAGGGCCGCGACGAACTCCTCCAGCTTGAAGGGCTTGGAGATGAAGTCGCCCATGCCGGCCGCGAAACAGGCCTCGCGGTCCTCCTTCATGGCGTTGGCCGTCATGGCGATGATGGGCGTCCGCCCCCGCGCGCCCGGCGTGGCCCGGATGCGGCGGGCCGCCTCCAGCCCGTCCATCTCGGGCATGTGGATGTCCATCAGGATCAGGTCGAAGTCTTCCTCGCCGGCCGCGGCGACGGCCTCCAGGCCGGTGCGGGCGCAACGGAATGACAGGTCCAGCTGCTTCAGGATCTCGCCCGCCAGCAGGATGTTGACCTCGTTGTCCTCGGCCAGCAGCACCCGGCCCACCGCCGGCCCCTCGGCGAACTGCAGGGCCTCGGGCTGCGGCGCGGCCGGCAAGGCGCGATCCGCGCGGCCCAGAACCCGGCCCAGGCACGCCAGCAGCTCGGCGTGCCGCACGGGTTTGGACAGATAGGCGTCGTAGTCCACCGCCCCGTCCGGGGCGCCCATCGACGAGGCCATGACGATCTTCGGCTGCGGCCCCGGCGCGGCGCGGATGGCCGCCACCACCTCGTCCCCGGCCATCTCGGGCATCTGCATGTCCATCAGCACCAGGTCGAAGGCCGGGTCCGCCGCGGCCAGCGCCGCGAGCGCCGCCGCCCCGCCGTCGGCCTCGGCCACCGTGGCGCCCGCGTGCTCCAGGTGATCGCGGAAGATCGTCCGGTTGATGGCCAGGTCGTCGACGATCAGCACGCGCAGGCCGTTCAGGCTACGCGGCGCGGTCAGGGCGGCCTGCGGCGCCGCCCCCTCCGCGAGGTCGACCTCGAACCAGAACACGCTGCCGCCGCCGGGCGCGTCGCTCACGCCGATGCGGCCGCCCATCAGCTCCACCAGTTGTCGCGAGATCGACAGGCCGAGGCCGGTGCCGCCGTACTTGCGCGTCGTCGACCCGTCGGCCTGCTGGAAGTTGCGGAACAGCTTGCCCTTCTGCGCCTCGCTCAGCCCGATGCCGGTGTCCTGGACCTCGATCCGCAGCCGCGCCCGTCCGTCGGGCGCCGGCGACGAGCGGACGTTCAACGCCACATGGCCCTCACTGGTGAACTTCACGGCGTTGGACGTCAGGTTCAGCAGGATCTGGCGCAGGCGCGTCGGGTCGCCCGCGAAGGCGCCGCGGGCGCCGGCGTCCACGTGGCCGGCGATCTCCAGCCCCTTCTCGGCGGCCTTGGGCGCCAGCAGCTCGACCACGTCCTCGACCAGCCCGGCCAGGGAGAAGTCGATGCATTCGAGATCGACCTTGCCGGCCTCCAGCTTCGAGAGGTCCAGGATGTCGTTGATGATGTCGAGCAGGGCGTCGGCCGAGGTGCGGACCGCGTCGGCGTAGCGTCGCTGATCCGGCGACAGTTCGGTGCGCAGCAGCAGCTCGTTCATCCCGATCACGCCGTTCATGGGCGTGCGGATCTCGTGGCTCATGTTGGCCAGGAACTGGCTCTTCGTGCGGTTGGCGGCCTCGGCCTCCTCCTTGGCCAGCAGGAGCTGCCGTTCGGTCGCCTTGCGCTCGGTGATGTTGTGCAGCGCCCCCACCACGCGGCGGGGCGAGCCGTCGGCCTCGGTGACCACCTCCATCGCCAGCTCGACCCAGACCTCGCGGTCGTCCTTGCGGGCCACGCGGTACTCGGGCGTGAAGGGCTGGCCGGTCCGCACGTGTTCGCGCCACTCGTCCTTGACCCGCTGGCGGTCCACGTCGGCGACGGTGCAGTAGAGGTCCGCCGCCAACTCGTCGAAGGTCTTCGGCTCGGTGAAGAACGTGTCCTCCGCGCCGGCCTTGATCAGCTCGCGCGTGCGGTAGTCGATCTCCCAGACGTGCATGTCGGCCATCCGCATGGCCAGGCGAAGCCGTTCCTCCGAGCGCGCGGTCGCCCGCTCGGCCGCCTCCGAGCGGTCCAGGGCCGCCTGGAGCTGGTCGAGGACGTTCTGCGTGCTCTCGGTCGCCGCCACGGCCTCGGCGATCAGCCGACGCGTCGCCAGGCGGATCAGGGCGGCGGTGATCAGGAAGGCGCCGATCGACAGCGAAAGACCGAGGCCGGTCCGCAGGTCCATCGACGGGGCGGCGATCAGGATCGCGGCCAGGAACGGCGGCGCGGCCATGCCGAACCACACCCCGCGCGAGGACCAGCCGGCCGAGGCCGCCGAACAGGCCAGCGACCCCACGGTCACCGCGAAGAACGCATAGGCCGCCGGCGTCGGATGCTGCAGCGCGATCACCGTCGGCGCCGCGATCCAGCCCGCCGAGCGCAGGGTGCTGGTCACCGTCAGGCGGCGCAGGCCCACCGCGTCCGGGGTCTGATCGACCGTCCGCGCCCAGCGCCGGAACAGCGCCGAGACCGCCAGGTCATAGCCCAGCGACACCGCCAGCCAGATCCCCGCGATCAGCGGCGTGCCGAGCAGCGCCACCGAGCCGGCCGTGATCAGGTTGAAGGCCAGCATCACCGGCCACGGGGTGGTCAGCGCCGTCAGCGTCAGCCGATAGCCGCGCTGGGCGCTCTCGACGAACGCCAGCGTCGGAGGGCTTTCGCCCACGCCTCGATCACCAGGGTAAACACCACGCATCCGCGCATCGTGCGCCGATGCTCGTTAATTCCGCACTTCCGCCAAAAAACTGCGGTGTGTCGAAATGCCGCGGAAATCCGCGCCTTACAGACGGTCCTCGGGCGCGGCCTGGACCGGAGCGTCGCGCGGGGTGACCAGCCTGGCGAGGCGCGGACGCAGCCAGTTCTCGAAGTCGTCCACGAAGCGATAGACCACCGGCACCAGCACCAGCGACAGCACGGTCGAGGTGATCAGGCCGCCGATCACCGCCACGGCCATCGGCTGGCGGAACTCGGCCCCCTTCTCCAGGGCGAAGGCGGTGGGCAGCATCCCGGCGGCCATGGCGAAGGTGGTCATCACGATCGGCCGGGCCCGCTCGCGGCAGGCCTCGATCAGGGCGTCGTGCTGGCTCATGCCCTCGCGCTCGCGCTCGATGGCGTACTCGACCAGCAGGATCGAGTTCTTCGCCGCCAGGCCCAGCAGCATCAGGAAGCCGATGAGCGAGGGGATCGAGAGCGACAGGTTGAACGCCAGCAGGCCGAGGAACGCCCCGCCCACCGCCAGCGGCAGGGCCGAGAGGATCACCACCGGCTTGAAGAAGCTGCGGAACAGCAGCACCAGCACGCCGTAGATCATCGCCACGCCGGCGAAGATCGCCACCGCGAAACCGCCGAACAGCTCGGCCATGGCCTCGGACGTGCCGATGGCCGCCGGCCGCACGCCCTCGGGCGGCTTCTTCATGATCGCCAGGCCGTTCACGGCCTTCTGCGCCTCGCCCAGCTGGAAGCCGCCGTTGAGCTCGGCCTCGACGGTCATGCGCCGCTCGCGGTTCAGGCGGTCGATCCGGGCCGGGCCGGCCTGGAAGGTGATGTCGGCGACGCTGCCCAGGGTGGTCGTCCCGCCCGAGGCGGTCGGCACCTGCAGGTCTTGCAGGCGCTGCAGGTCGGTGCGGGCGCTGGCCGGCAGGCGGACGCGGATCGGCACCCGGCGCTCGCCCTCGTTGAACTTGGCCACATTGGCGTCGATGTCGCCCACGGTGGCGATGCGGACCACGCTGGCGATCGCCTCGGACGACACGCCCAGGCGCGCCGCCTCGTCCGCGCGCGGGCGGATGACGATCTCGGGCCCCACCGGCGGGTTGGCCTGCTTGGGGTCGGCCACCTGCGGCAGGGTCCGCATCTGGCGCTCCAATTCCAGGGCGGCCTTCTCGAGGTTCTCGGGATTGTTGCCGGTGAGGATCTGCTGGAAGCCGGCGCCGCCCTCGAAGCTCAGGAAGCCCAGGCGCGCATCCGGGATCTTGCGCAGTTGCTCGCGCAGCCGGTTGCGGATCTCGTCGCCGCTGACCTTGCGGTCGGCGCGCAGCAGGATGGTCGCGGTGCCCTTGCGCAGGTCTCCGCCGCCGCCCGACATGCCCGGGCCGAAGCTGGAGACGGTCGAGCCGATCTGCACGAAGACGTTGGTGACTTCCGGCTGCTCGCGGAACAGCGCGTCGATCTCGCGCGCGGTGTGCTCCATGTCCGCGGCCGTGGCGCCGGGCGGCCCCTGGATCTCGACGTACATGTAGTCGGGGTCGCCCGCCGGCTGGAAGCCCTGCGGCAGCATCGGCACCAGGGCCAGGGAGGCGATGAAGATCACCCCGCCGATGAACGAGGCGATGATCCGGTGCGCCAGCGCCCATTCCAAGGCGTTGCGATAGAAGCCCTCGAACGGCTTGCGCGGCTTGGCGTGCGGCTTGGCCTTCAGGAAGTAGGCCGCCATCAGCGGCGTCACCAGGCGCGCCACGACCAGCGAGAACAGCACGGCCACCGACACGGTCAGGCCGAACTCGCGGAAGAACTGGCCGGGGATGCCCGGCATGAAACTGACCGGCGTGAACACCACCACGATCGCCATGGTGGTCGCCACGACCGCCAGCCCGATGGCGTCGGCGCCGATCAGGGCCGCCTGATAGGGGCGCTCGCCGCGCTCCACGCGCTTCTCGATGTTCTCGATCTCGACGATGGCGTCGTCGACCAGGATCCCGATCACCAGGGTCAGCGCCAGCAGCGTGACCATGTTGAGCGAGAAGTCGGCCATCTTCATCACGAAGAAGGTCGGGATCAGCGAGATGGGCATGGCCAGGGCCGTGATCGCCGTCGCCCGCCAGTCGCGCAGGAAGAAGAACACCACCACCGCGGCCAGGATCATACCCTCGCCCAGCACGTTCTTGGTGGCGCGGAAGCTGGCGCGGGTCTCCTCGACCGACGAGAAGATCTTCGAGAACTTGACCCCGGGATGGGCCTTTTCCAGCTCGGCCAGCTTGGCGATCACCGCGTCCTCGGCGGTGACGTCGCTGGCCTCCTTGGTCTTGGAGACCTGGAAGCCCACCACGGGCCGGCCGTTCAGGCGCGCGAAGCCGCGAACCTCCGAGGCGCCGTCGCCCACATCGGCCACGTCGGACAGGCGCACGAAGCCGCCCGAGCCGGTCGGGATGGTCAGCTCGCGCAGTTGTTCGACGGTCTTCACCGTGCCCAGCACGCGCAGGGTCTGCTCGCGGCCACCGACGGTCAGCCGGCCGCCGGGCGCGTCGAGCTGGAAGCTGCGCAGGGCGTTGTTGACCTGCGTGGCCGTCAGGCCGCGCGCCGCCAGGCGGTCGGGATCGACCACCACATTGATCTCGCGCGCCACGCCGCCCACGCGGCTGACCTGCGCCACGCCGTTGGCGGTCTGCAGCACCCGCGCGACGGTGTCCTCGACGAACCACGACAGCTCTTCGTCCGACATGGCCGGCGCCGACACCGCGTAGGTCAGGATCGGGGCGGCGGAGTCGACCTCCACCTGCGTCACCTGGGGCTCGTCGATGTCGCGCGGCAGCTGGGCCCGCGCCTGGTCGATCTTCGACCGGATCTCGTCGGTCTTCTTCTGAAGGTTCTCGCCGATCTCGAACTCGACAGAGGTGGTCGAGACGCCCTGGGTCACCACGGACGAGATGTTGTTCACCCCGGTGACGCCGGCGATGGCGTCCTCCACCGGCCGGGTGATCTGGGTTTCCATCTCACCGGGCGCGGCGCCGCTCTGGGTGACCGTCACGGCCACCACCGGGAACTGGATGTTCGGGTACTGTTTGACGGCCAGGCCGCCGTACGCGATCAGCCCCGCCAGGACGAGGCCGATGAACAGCACCGCCACGGGGATCGGGTTGCGGATCGCCCAGGCGGAGATCGCGAAATGGCCCTTGGGCTCGCTCATTTCGCGGCCGCCGTCTTGGCCGCCGGAGCCTTGGTCTGGGCCGGGGCCGCCGGACCGTCGACCACGCGCACCAGGTCACCATCGAGGAACAGCGACGCGGCGCTGGCGACGATGCGCGTGCCGGCGGGCGGGCCCTTGACGATCTGCACCAGACCGCCGCCGCGGGCGCCGGTCTGGATCAGCGCGCGCTTCACGCGGTTGTCGGACCCCACCACCATCACGCTGGCGCCGTCGGCGTCGTAGCGGACGGCGGTCTCGGGAACCGCCGGCACATTGGCCGAGGCGTCGGAGAAGATCGCCCGTCCGAAGCCGCCCGAACGGATGTCCGCCCGCACCGGCAGCAGGATGCGAACCTCGCCCAGCTTGGTCTGGGGATCGATCTGCGGGCTGATCAGGCGCACCCGTCCCTGGGCGGTCACGCCGCCCGGCAGGGTGACGCTCGCCGTCTGGCCGACGCGCACACGGGTCAGGTCGTCGCTGGCGAGGTCGGCCGAAAGCTCCACCTGGCCGTCCCGCGCCATGCGGAACCAGGGGGTCGAGGTCACGGCGGACAGGTCGCCGGGACGCACCGTGCGCTCCAGGATCAGGCCTGAGACGGGCGCGGTCACCGCCATCTTGCGGCGCTGGGTCTGCAGCTGGCGCAGGTTCGCGCGCGCGACCTCGGCCTGATAGCGCCGCTGGGCGATCTGTTCCTGGCTGAGCACGCCCGAGCCGTCGAGCCCGGCGACGCGCTTGGCCTGGTCGTCGGCCTGCGCCGCCTGGGCCTGGGCCGAAGCGATCTGGGCCTCCAGCAGCACGGGGTCCAGCTGGACCAGCGTCTGGCCGGCCCGCACATAGTCGCCCACCTCGGCGAGGACGCGCGCCACGCGATAGCCGGAGACCTCCGGAGCGACCGCCGCCTCCTCGCGCGGGATCAGATCGCCCGACGCGGTGAGCGACCCCACGATGGCGCGCGGCTCGATCCGCGTGACCGTGACGGCCCGGGCGCGCTGCGCCTCGGTCTGGGTCTCGGGCGGCTTCTTGCATCCGGCGAGCGCCAGGGCGGCGCAGCAGGCGGCGATGAGGGCGGGGGCGAGCTTCATGCTGGCGCTTCTCATTTGGCGGCGTAGGTCTGGGCGGGCCAGCCGCCGCCGATGGCCTTCATGGCCAGGACGGAACGGCGGAGCGCCTGGACCTGGGCCGAGGTGAGCTGGGTGCGCACGGCGCGCCAGGCCTGCTCGGCCGAGAGGGTGGAGGAAAGGTCGGTCAGGCCGCGGGCATAGCCCTCGCGGGCCGCCTCATAGGCCTTGCGGGCGCGGACCTCGCCATCGGCCAGCAGGGCCACGCGGCGGCGGTCGGCGTCCAGGTTCACCAGCGCGCCCTCGGTCTCCTGGAAGGCGGTCTGCACCGTCTTCTCATAGGCGATGACGGCCTGCTCGGCCCGGGCGTTCTGGACCTTCAGGTCCTGCATCAGGCGGGGGATCGACAGCACCGGCTGCAGCACCGAGCCGCCGATCGACCAGTTCTGGGTCTCGGAGCTGAACCCCGGCTGGATGATCTTCGACCAGCCGATGCCGGGGCTGAAGGTGAAGGTCGGGAAGAAGGCCAGTTGCGCCAGCCGCTGCTGGCCCGCCGCCGATCGCACGGCGGCCTGCGCCTGGCGCACGTCGGGCCGGCGTTGCAGCAGTTCGCTGGGCAGGCTGGCCGGAACCGCCGGCGCGGCGCCCACCGAAGGGGTCGCGTTGATGTTGGCCGTGGGCTCCACGATCCGGCCGGTCAGGACCAGGATCGCGCGCTTCTGGATCTGAAGCTGCGCCTCCAGCGCCTCCACCTGGGCGTCGGCCTGGGCCAGGTCGCCCGCCACGCGGTCGGCCTCCGAGGTCGCCGCCAGCCCCAGTTCGCCGCGCCGGGCGGCCACGTTGTAGAGGTCGCGCTGGATCCGCGCCGTCTCGCGCGCGTCGGCGAGCTGGATCGCCAGCCCCTTGGCGCTGAACCAGGCGTCGGCCGTGTCGGCGGCGAGCTGGGCCCGGGTGACCTCATAGGCGAACCGGACCCGGTCCACCTCGGCGTCGGCCGCGCGATAGGCCGCGAAGGCGCGACCCCATGGGTCGATCTCCCAGCTCACGTTGAGGTTGGCCGCGTACTGCTTGTTCGTGCCGTCGGTGGAGAAGCCCGGGATGTTCGCCGTGGTGCCCGAGATCTGCTCGGTGGTGGTGCGGCGGCCCGAGCCGTTTGCATCCCCCTGGGGCAGATACTGCAGGATCGCGCTCGACCGCTGCGCGCGCACCTCGTCGATGCGCGAGCGGGCGGTACGGATATCCGGGTTCCGGGCCAGCGCCTGCTCGATCAGGGTCGTCAGCTCGGGATCGTCGTAGGCGGTCCACCAGGTATCCAGCGCCAGGGCGCCCGCGGGGGCGCCGGCGGGCGCCTCGAACGCGGCGGGCAGGCTGGTGTCCGCGGCGCGTGGCGTCGCGCACGCGCTGAGCATGAGGGCTGTGGCGATGGTGGCGTACAGGCCGGGGCGGCGCAGCATCGTCGTCAGGCTTCTAATGTGACCGGCGTTGTTGAACAGGACTTCGACACCCTGCGCAATTCTGCGCGGGGGCCGCTTATCCCGGTTGTCGCCTCCGCCGGCGGCTCTGATGGCCACCGTGCGAAGCGCCGTTTCGTCTAAACTCCGTATGATGTAAAGTGTTTTATCGGTAATGTTCGACCCGACATGAGCCAGGACGCGACCAGCGGGGCGGACCCCAAGCGCAGCATCGACCTCCTGTGGGGGTCGACCGAGCCCGGCCGCCGCGGGCCCAAGCCGCGCTATTCGGTGGAAGAGGTGGTCGCCGCAGCCATCGCGGTGGCCGACGCCGAGGGCCTGGGCGCCATCTCCGTCCGGCGCATCGCGGTCGAACTCGGCGTCTCGCCCATGTCGATCTACACCTACGTGCCGTCCAAGGCCGAGCTGGTGCTGCTGATGTACGACCGGGTGCTGGGCGAGACCCGCGACCCGGAGGCCGTGTGCGACGGCTGGCGCGAGCGCCTGATGTTCATCGCCGCCGAGCGCTGGACCCTCTGCGAGCGGCATCCGTGGATGCTGGACCTGGCCATGCACCGTCCGCCGCTGGGGCCGAACCTGCTGGAGCGGCACGAGGCGGCGCTGCGCATCCTGGCCGGCACCGGCCTGGACGAGATCACCAAGGATCTCGTGATCGACGTGCTGCACCACTACCTGCTGGGCGCGCTGAAACAGGCCCGCGAGGCCCGCGAGGTCGAGCGCGAGAGCGGCCTCACCGACGAGCAGTGGTTCGCCGAGGCCGAGCCCGCGATCATGGCCAGGCTGGAGCCCGGCAAGTTCCCCAACCTCATGCGCCTGGGCGAGGCCTGGCGCGAGATCGACAAGGCGCAGTTCGCCGACCCGCAGTGGCGGTTCCGCTTCGGCCTGCAGGTGGTCCTCGACGGAATCGAAGCGTTGATCGCAGCGCGCCCGGCCCGGCCTAGCTAACCCGCCGCGCAGCGCCTACGGTCCGCGCAATCTCGGACTTTAGGCAGGTACATGAAACGCGTTCTCTTCGTCGCCGCGGCCTTCGCCGCGCTTTCCACCGCCGCCTCCGCCGCCACGCCGCCGCTCGACGCGGCCCGGGTGGTCCAGGACGTGAAGACCCTCTCGTCGGATGAATTCGAGGGCCGCGCCCCGGCCAGCGCCGGCGAGGTCAAGACCGTCGACTACCTCGTCGCCCAGCTGAAGGCCGCGGGCGTGCAGCCCGGCGGCGATCCCCTGCCCGGCGGCGGCCGCGCCTATACCCAGGACGTCCCCCTGGCCCGCTTCCGCACCGAGGGCGAGGTCAAGGCCGGCGTCACCGTGAACGGCCAGGTCCAGGCCTGGACCCAGGGCGAGCAGATTTCCATCCGCGCCAGCCAGACCGGCGAGAAGCGCCTGACGGTGAAGGACGCCCCGATCGTCTTCGTCGGCTACGGCGTGAAGGCCCCGGAACGCAACTGGGACGACTTCAAGGGCGTGGACCTCAAGGGCAAGGTCGCCCTGGTGCTGGTCAACGATCCCGACTTCGAGACGGGCAAGGGTGACTTCGGCGGCAAGGCCATGACCTACTACGGCCGCTGGACCTACAAGTTCGAGGAAGCGGCCCGCCAGGGCGCCGTCGGCTTCCTGGTCATCCACGAGACCGCCCCCGCCTCCTACGGCTGGGCCACCGTGAAGAACTCCAACACCAACGAGATCTTCGACGTCATCCGCCCGAACCCGCTGGAGGCCCACGCCCCGCTCGAGGGCTGGGTGCAGCGCGACGTGGCCGTCGGGCTGATGAAGGCCGCGGGTCTCGACTTCGAGGCCCTGAAGAAGCAGGCCCAGACCCGCGACTTCAAGCCGGCCGAGCTGAAGGGCGTGACCTTCTCCACCGACTACGCCATAGACGCCCAGAAGGTGGTCTCCAAGAACGTCGTGGGCGTCGTCCCCGGCGCCAAGCGGCCCGACGAGTACGTGCTCTACACCGCTCATTGGGACCACCTGGGCATCGGCCTGCCCGACGCCAGCGGCGACAAGATCTACAACGGCGCCGTCGACAACGGCATGGGCACGGCCATGATCCTCGAGATCTCCCGCGCCTTCGCCAAGGGCCCGAAGCCCGACCGCTCGGTGGGCTTCCTGTTCGTCACCGCCGAGGAGAAGGGCCTGCTGGGCTCGGAGTACTACGTCGTCAATCCGCTCTACCCCCTGGGCAAGACGGTCGGCGTCCTCAACCTCGACGGCGGCGCCAACGCCCCGGCCAGGAACTTCTCCACCGCCGGCGACGCGCCCCTGACCCTGCAGGACGAACTGATCACGGTCGGCAAGTCCAAGGGCCGCTACTTCAGCGCCGACCAGCGGCCGGAGGCCGGCAGCTTCTTCCGCTCCGACCACTTCCCGTTCGCCAAGGCCGGCGTGCCGGCGATCTCCTACCGCAGCGGCCAGGACATGGTCGACGGCGGCGTGGCGGCCGGCCAGAAGCAGGCCGAGGAATACACCGCCAGGCGCTATCACCAGCCGGCCGACAACTTCGACCCGAACTGGAAGCCCGACGGCGCCCTGGCCGACGGCCAGATCCTGCTGGAGCTGGGCCAGAAGCTCGCGAACTCGACCATCTGGCCCGAATGGAAGGCCGGCGCCGAGTTCAAGGCCGAGCGCGACAAGACCGCCGCCCAGCGGAAGTAACGGCCCCGGGACAGGTAGAGCCGAAGATAAGTTCGCGCCCTACGCTAGCGCTCGGAACCGATCCCCAAGCTTCGCCGCTTGGGGATCGGCGGGCCTGTTCACTGTCCCTCGAAACCCGCCCAGGCGCCCCCGGCCGCACAGTCACCAACGGCCGGGGACGCTTGCAATCTCCCCAAGAACATCTTGTGAACTCCACCCGCCGCCACTAGCTTCCCCGCACACAGGCGTGGGAGGCGAGGATGGCCGAGGCGGGCCGCATCCGGTGCGGGATCGGGGGCTGGACGTTCGAGCCCTGGCGCGGCGTCTTCTATCCGCCCAAGTGGCCGCAGGCGCGGGAGCTAGAGTACGCCAGCCGCCGCCTGACCTCGATCGAGATCAACGGCACCTACTATTCCAGCTTCAAGCCCGACAGCTGGGCCAAGTGGCGCGCCGCCACGCCCGACGGCTTCGTGTTCGCCGTGAAGGCCTCGCGCTTCTGCACCAACCGCAAGGTGCTGGCCGACGGCCGCGACAGCATGGCGATCTTCCTGGGCCAGGGCCTGACCGAGCTGGGCGACCGGCTGGGGCCGATCCTGTGGCAGTTCATGCCCACCAAGAAGTTCGACTACGACGACTTCGCCGGCTTCCTCGACCTGCTGCCGGCCAAGGTCGGCGACATCGCGGCCCGCCATGTGGTCGAGGTGCGCAACGCCAGCTTCAACGATCCCAAGTTCATCGGCCTGTGCCGCGACCGGGGCGTGGCGATCTGCAACTCCGAGAACGAGAACTACCCCTTCATCCCCGACATCACCGCCGACTTCGTCTACCTGCGGCTGCTCTCGGCGGACGACAGCGTGCCCACCGGCTACACCGCCCCCGAGCTCGACCTCTGGGCCGGCCGCTTCAAGGACTATGCCGAGGGCCGGGTGCCGGGCGACTTCGCGCCCATCGATCGCACCGGCCCGCCCGAGACTCCGCACGACGTGTTCGCCTACGTGATCCACGAGGGCAAGGTCCGCGCCCCGGCCGCCGCGCGGGAGTTCATCCGGCGCGTCGATCCGGGTTTCACCCCGCCGGCCGACTGACGCTCAGTGCGAGACCGCGTCCTGCGGGCGGGTCTCGCGATGCAGGTCGGTGGGTTCCTGCGGCTCGGGGGCCAGCGGGGCCACGATCCGGCAGCGGACGCCCGACGAGACGTAGCGGATCGCCACCTCGCCCCCCAGTTCGTGCGCCAGGCCCCGCTCCAGCAGGCGTGAGCCGAAGCCCCGGCGGGTCGGCGGCGTCACGCGCGGCCCGCCCAGTTCGCGCCAGTCGACGATCAGGCGCGGCGGCTCGAACCGATGGTCCAGCCGCCAGGTGATCTCCACCTTGCCGCCGTCCACCGACAGCGCGCCGTACTTGACCGCGTTGGTGGCCAGTTCGTGCGCGCCCATCGCCAGGGCCAAGGCCATCTTCGGCGACACCCGCAGGTCCGCGCCGTCCAGCTCCACCCGCCCCCGGCCGTGCGGCGCCATCGTCCGCTCCAGGATGTTGCGCAGCGAGGCGCCCGCCCACTGCTCGCGCGTGAGGATGTCGTGCGTCCAGGCCAGGGCCATCAGCCGCTCCTCGAAGTCGGCCAGCGCCGCCTCGGCGCCGAGGCGGCCCAGGCTCTGGCGCGCCACCGACTGCACCGTGGCCAGCATGTTCTTCACCCGGTGGTTCAGCTCGTGGATCAGCAGCTTCTGGCGCGCTTCCACCCGCCGCCGCTCGTCCACCTCGCGCTGCAGCTTGGCCTCGGCCAGCTTGTGCTGGGTGATGTCGAGGGTCACGCCCACCACCCGCGCCGGCGCGCCGTCGGGCCGGCGCTCCACCACCGCCGCGCTGGTCCGCAGCCAGCGATAGCCGCCGTCCGCCGCCGCCACGCGGAACTCCACGTCGGTGCGTTCCCGGGTCGGCAGGGTCGCCAGCGCCGCGCCCAGGGTCGGCAGGTCGTCGGCGACGACGAAGCTCTGCCAGTCGGCCAGCGCCTCGTCCTCGCTGAGCGTGACCGGCAGGCCGATCAGCGCCCGCGCCGCCGCCACGTCCAGCCATCGCATCCGCCCGCCGTGACGCCATTCCCATGTCGCCGCCAGCGCCGCCTGGTGGGCCAGGCGCAGGCTCTCGTTGGCGGCCCGCATCCGCCGTTCCTTGCGCCGCAGGGCCCGTTCGCCACGCTCCCGCGCCGTCACGTCGCGCAGGAAGAACACCATGCCGTCCCGCGCCGGCAGGCCGCGCACCTCGACCCACTCGTCGTCCTCGGCGGGACGGGCCACCACGAACTCCACGGGCGTGGCGTCGCGCAGGGCGCTGCGGAAGCGCAGCTCCAGGGTCTGGTCGCCCAGGGCGGACAGCAGGTCGCAGAGGTCCCGGCCGGGCATCCGCCTGCGGCCGGCCTTCAGGAAGCGCGCGCCCGCCTCGTCGCAGAACGTCAGCCGTCCCGCGGCGTCGCACGCAAGCACGCCGTCACCGCCGGGCCCCCCCAGCAGCGCTTCACCGATACGCGTGGCGAGGAGGTCGCTGTCGACCTCGCCGCTTACTCTGGCCGCCATGCAGTCCCTCGCCGCGGCCCCCCTCGAAGCTCAAGCATGCCCCAAAGCTACGGTGTCGGGGAGGCGACGGATTCCCCCGGGCGGCAGAATGTCGCAGGCCCGCTTGACCGCCCCTGCGTCAGCGCGGCCTGCTGGCCGTCACAACGACAGAACCGGGAGGCCCGCGTGACCGAATTTTCCATGGACGACCTGATGTTCCGACCGGGCCTGATGAAGGGCCAGCGGGTCCTCATCACCGGTGGCGGCACCGGGCTCGGCAAGGTGATGGCCGAGGCCTGCGTCGCCCTGGGCGGTGACGTGGTCATCTGGGGCCGCCGCGGCGGGGTGGTCGAGGACGCGGCCAAGGAGATCAACGACGCCCACGGCGACAAGGGCGGCCGCTGCACCGGCATGGCCTGCGACATCCGCGTGCCCGAGGCGATCCACGAGACCATGGACCAGGTCTGGGCGGGCGGCCCGCTGACCGGCCTCGTCAACAACGCCGCCGGCAACTTCATCAGCCGCACCGAAGACCTCTCGCCCCGGGGCTTCGACGCGATCTCGAACATCGTCTTCCGCGGTTCGTTCTTCGTCACCCTCGACGCCGGCAAGCGCTGGTTGGCCGAGGGGCGCAAGGCCTCGGTGATCTCGATCCTCACCACCTGGGTCTGGCACGGCGGGCCATTCACCGTGCCGTCGGCCATGTCGAAGGCGGGCCTCAACGTCATGACCCAGTCGCTGGCGGTGGAATGGGGCAACCGCGGCGTCCGTTTCAACGCCATCGCGCCGGGCCCCTTCCCCACCGAGGGCATGAGCGCGCGCCTCAACCCCACCGGCGAGGGGATGCGCGAGGAGCAGAAGGATCCGATGATCCCGCTGGGCCGCAACGGCGAGATGCGCGAGCTGGCCAACCTGGCCGTCTACCTGCTGCACCCGCTGTCGGCCTATGTGAACGGCCAGACCATCGCCATCGACGGCGGCTCGCACCTGGCGGGCGGCGGCGGCTTCGCCCGGCTCGCGGGCTGGGGCGACGCCGAATGGGAAGCGGCCAAGAACTCGATCAAGGCCACCAACGAGCAGGACCGCGCCAAGCGCACGGTCTGAGCCCCGGAAATCTCCAGGGCTTCAAGTCTTCAGGGCTTCAGGTCTTCAGGCAAAAGAAAAGGCGCCCCACAGAGCGGGGCGCCTTCGCTTCGATCGGTAGTCCGTTCGGCTTACGCGCCGCCCGGGAACCGCATCGGGATCTTCACGTCGCCGGCCTTGTCGCCGATCGGCATCGCTTCGGCCACGCACAGGGCGGCCTTGTCGAAGCCCTTGCCCGGCGCGCTGTCCGAGAGGACCGAGCAGCCGTTCAGCTTGCCGCCGGTCGCCGTGCACTGAAGCATGACGGTCGCGGCGTCACGGGTGTTGGCGTTCTTGGTCAGGCACTTAGCCATGCTTTCCTGGAACGAAGCCGCGCTCGCAGCGCCGGTCAGCACCAGGCTCAGAGCAACACCACCAATAAGAGAGATCGCTTTCTGCATCCCCACCTCCTGTTAGAGAAACAATGATGGTGGGAATACCGGCCGCCGGTTAACGAAGCCTGATCTCCAGAAAAATTCTGTTAGGTCAGAATCCGTTAGGGACCTTCGTTCAGCTTCTTATGCAACCGGGAGTTTGTACTCCGTTAAGCATAGGGAACTGGGGGACGGTTTCTATGAAGCGTTTTAGACTCGATGATCTGCCTTTGATGATCAAGGTGGGCTTCGCGCCCGCCCTGGCACTCGTAATGCTTGCGGTCCTGGCCACGACCGCGGTTGTTCTTCAACAGAACCAGATGCGCGAACTCGATCGCGTCGTGAAGACCGAGATGCCGAACAGCCTGCGCATGCAGCGCATCTCTGAACGCATCACCGATGTCCATGGCGAGCTCTATCTGTTGCTGTCGCATCAGGCGGCGCAGATCGACACCGCCAAGATCCCCGACCAGAGCAAGGCCCTGATGGCCGAGATCGACGCCATCACCAAGGAAGTCGGCGTGGCCCGCGGGGCCGCGATCCCGAGCCAGCGCCCAGCCTATGACAAGCTCATCAAGGACCTGAAGGAAACGCGCGACGCCGTCGACATCATCATGTCGATGATGAGCGTCGACTTCGCCTCGGCCGCCGGCTTCGCCGCGCCGTTCGAAGACCAGTACAACAAGATGAGCGCCAGCCTGCAGACGATCGTGGCCTCCACCCAGGCCGCCACCGACAAGCAGGCGGCCGCCGCGGGCGAACGCTCGAAGGCCGCCCAGTCGATGACCATCATCGCCTCGCTGGCCACCCTGGCCCTCACCGGCGCCATCGCCGCCTTCCTGGTGCTGAACCTGCGCCGGGCCGTGCAGCGGATCGCCGGCGCCACCGAACGCCTCTCGCGCGGCGAGAACGACATCGATCTCGACAAGCTGGAGCGCCGCGACGAACTGGGCGCCATCGTGAAGTCGCTCACCGTCTTCCGTGACAACCAGCTCCACCTCGAGCAGATGCGCCGCGAACAGGAAGAACAGCGCACCGCCGCCGAGGCCAGCCGCCGCGAGACGGCCGCCCTGGCCCAGGCCTCGGCCGACGAGCAGGCCCGCGTGGTCACCTCGCTGGCCGGCGGCCTCGAGCGCCTGGCGCAGGGCGACCTGACCGTGCGCATCAACCAGGCCTTCCCGGGCGACTACGAGAAGCTGCGCAACGACTTCAACGAGGCCGTGGTCACGCTGGAAAAGGCCGTCTCGGCCATCGCCGGCTCGACCTCCTCGCTGCGTTCGGGCGGCAACGAGATCGCCCAGGCCACCGACGACCTGTCGCGCCGCACCGAACAGCAGGCCGCCACGCTGGAACAGACCGCCGCGGCGCTCGACGAGATCACCGCCACGGTCCAGCGCTCGGCCACGGGCGCCAACCAGAGCCGTGACGCCGTCGCCGCCGCCAAGGCCGAGGCCGAGCGTTCGGGCGACGTGGTGAGCCGCGCCGTCTCCTCGATGAACGAGATCGAGAAGTCGGCGAAGGAGATCAGCCAGATCATCGGCGTGGTCGACGAGATCGCCTTCCAGACCAACCTGCTGGCCCTGAACGCCGGGGTGGAAGCGGCCCGCGCCGGCGACGCCGGCAAGGGCTTCGCGGTCGTCGCCTCGGAAGTGCGGGCCCTGGCCCAGCGCTCCGCGGAATCCGCCAAGCAGATCAAGGCCCTGATCTCGACCTCCAGCTCGCAGGTGGCCGAGGGCGTGAACCTGGTCGGCGAGACCGGCCAGGCGCTGCACCGGATCATCACCCACGTGGACGAGGTCTCGAAGCTGGTCAGCGAGATCGCCGCCTCCGCCAAGGAGGAAGCGACCGGCATCGCCGAGGTGAACACCGCGGTGAACCAGATGGACCAGGTCACCCAGCAGAACGCGGCCATGGTGGAAGAGACCACCGCGGCAAGCCGCATGCTGGCCGGCCAGACCGAGGAGCTGTTCGGCCTCGTCTCGCGCTTCCAGGTCAGCGGCGGTTCCGCCGCGGCCCCGGCCTTCAGCCAGGCCACGCGCGCCGACGACGCCGCCTTCGAACCGGCCCCCGAGCCCCGCGCCAAGGCCGCTCCGGCCTATCGCACCGCGGGCGCCACGGCCCTGGCCGCCACCGACGACTGGACCGAGTTCTAAGGGCCCCGGCGCTTACCGGACTTACGAGGGCCGGAGCGGACATCCGCTCCGGCCCTTTCCGTGTGCGGAAACCCCATTGGCGCAGGGGACAAACCCTCTAATATGACGCGCGTCAGTTTTATCGGGGCGCTCGGAGTCGGATGTCGCAGGTTGCCTATCTTCCCGTCGGCAAGCGGGAGCAGACCAAGGTCCAGAACCGCCTGGCCATCCTGGACGCCGCGCACGAGGTCTTCGGCGAAATGGGCTACGAGTCCGCCACTGTGCGCGACATCATCCGCCGCACGGGTCTCGCGGCCGGCACCTTCTACAACTACTACCGCTCCAAGGAGGAGGTGTTCGCCGCCCTCGCCGACGACGGCGCGCGCCGCTTCGCCCCGATCCTCAAGAACCTGCGCGGCAAGGGCGGCCCGCTCGAGGAATTCGTCCGCGAGGCCATCCTCGCCTACTTCGAATTCATGGCCGACGAGCACGTGAGCTGGATCGCCCGCCGCCCGGCCGGCGAGCAGCATCCGCACATCCACGGCGAGACCCCCGAGATGGCCGCGGTCTACGCCGAGGTGAAGGACGCGATCGAGAGCGCCGTCGCCGAGGGCCGCAGCCCGATCGCCGACACCGACTACATGGCCGCCGCCTGCATCGCCGTCGCCCGCGAGGTCTGCGACAAGATGCTGACCCGCCGTCCCATCGACACCGCCGCCGCGGCCGACTTCGCCGTGGCCATGATCCTCGGCGGCCTGCGCGGCCTGCCGGGAGCCAAGGGCTGATGGCGTCCGCCGCCGTCCAGCGGTTCATCGCCCGCGCGCTGCTCTCCCTGCCCTCGCCCCTGCTGCGCCTGATGAGCGGCGGCGGGGTGGTCTACAAGGCCGGCCGCACCCTAGATCCCCGCCTGCAGTTCCTGGCCGCCCAGGCCCGCCGCCAGCCGGCCATGGACACCCAGACGCCCGAGGAAGCCCGTCGTGGCGAGACCCAGGCGATCGTCGCGGTCACCGGCGACCTTGAGCCCGGCGTGCGCTGGGAGGCGACCACCGTCCCCGGCCAGGCGGGCGACGTGCCGGCCCGCCTCTACCGGCCCGAGAACCAGAACCCGGCCGCGCCGATGATGGTCTGGGCGCACATGGGCGGCGGCGTGATCGGCTCGCTCGACACCAGCCACTGCTTCTGCGCGCTGCTGGCCCGCGTCACCCGCGCGCCCGTGCTTTCCGTGGACTACCGCCTGGCGCCCGAGCACCGCTTCCCCGCCGGGCTGGAGGACGTCCTGGCCGCCTACCGCTGGGCCCAGGACCACGCCGCCAGCTACGGCGCGCGCGGCGTGGCGATCGGCGGCGACTCCATGGGCGGAAACTTCGCCGCCATCGTCTGCCAGGAGCTGAAGCGCGCCGGCGAGCCGCAGCCCAGGCTCCAGCTCATGGTCTACCCCTGTACCGACGTGGCGTCCGAGAGCGCCTCCATGACCGTCTTCGGCGACGCCTTCCCGCTGAACACCGGCATGATGCAGTGGTTCATGGGCCACTACCTCACGCCCGACGACGATCCGGCCAGCCCGCGCCTGTCGCCCCTGCGCGAGAAGGACCTCTCGGGCCTGGCGCCCGCCGTCATCGCCACCGCCGGCTTCGACCCGCTGGTCGACCAGGGCGAGGCCTATGCCAGGCGGCTGAAGGAGGCTGGCGTGACGGTGCGGTACCGTTGCTACGACAGCCTCACGCACGCGTTCGCGGCCTTCACCGGCGCGATCCCGGCGGCCGACGCGGCCTGCCGCGAGATCGCCGGCCTGGTGCGCGATCTCTACGAGGAGCCGCCACCCCCATGAGAGCCCTGGTCGTCGAGGAACTCCTGCCGGACTACGCCGGCGCCCGCGTGAAGGAGGTCCCGACGCCAGAGCCCGGCCCCGGCGAGGTGCGCGTGAGGATCCACGCCGCCGCGGTGAACTTCCCCGACCTGATGCAGACGCGCGGCGAGCACCAGCACAAGCCGGCGCTGCCCTTCATTGGCGGGATGGAGATGGCAGGCGTGGTCGACGCCGTGGGCGAGGGCGTCACCGCCTTCCAGCCCGGCGACGAGGTCTGCTCGGGCGGCCGCGGGGTCTTCGCCGAATACGCCGTCTTCCCGGCCGCCAGCCTGCAGAGGAAGCCCAAGGGCCTGACCTTCGCCCAGGCCGCCGGCTACCCCGTCGCCTACCTCACGGCCTACGTCGCCCTGAAGCGCTGCGCCGACGCGCAGCCCGGCGAGTGGGTGCTGGTGCACGGCGCGGCCGGCGGCGTCGGCCTCGCCGCCGTCGACTACGCCAAGGTCCTGGGCTGCAAGGTCATCGCCGCCTCGGCCTCGGACGAGAAGCTGGCGGTGATCCAGCGTGAGTACGACGTCGACGCCACCGTCAACGTCACCCAGGGCTTCCGCGAGCGGGTGAAGGAACTGACCGGCGGCAAGGGCGCGGACGTGATCTACGACCCCGTGGGCGGCGACGTCTTCGACGAGAGCACGCGCTGCATCGCCTTCGGCGGCCGGATCCTGTCCATCGGCTTCACCTCGGGCCGCCTGCCGACGCTCCCGGTGAACATCGCCCTGATCAAGGGCTTCTCGGTCATGGGCGTGCGCGCCGGCGAATACGGCCGCCAGTTTCCCGAGAAGGGCCGCGAGAACAACGCCGCCATCTGGAAGCTGGCCGAGGACGGGCTGGTGAAGCCGCGTGTCGACCACGAATACGCCCTGGACGACTGGCGCGAGGCCTATGAGACGCTGGCCCAGCGCAAGGTCGTCGGCAAGACGATCATCCGGCCGGACCTCTAGCCGGCGCCAGGCCCCGGATCATGACGGGGCCCAGCGGAGGCGCTAACCTGCCGGTTCAACCGGAGAGCGCCCCATGACCATCGGCAACGAAGCAGAGCTGGAAAAGCTGAAGGCCGCCGGCCGCGTCGTCGCTCGGACGCTGAAGATCATGGGCGAGGCGCTGGAGCCCGGCATCACCACCCGTGAGCTGGACGAGATCGGCCGCAAGGTGCTGGAGAGCGAGGGCGCGCGGTCCGCCCCGCAACTCACCTACGACTTCCCCGGCGCGACCTGCATCTCGGTCGGCCCCGACGTGGCCCACGGCATCCCGGGCGAGCGCGTCGTCCAGGCCGGTGACCTGATCAACATCGACGTCTCGGCCGAGCTGGACGGCTTCTTCGGCGACACCGGCGCCTCGTTCGCGGTGCCGCCGGTCAGCAAGCGCGTCGAGCGCCTGTGCCGCGACGGTCGCCGGGCCCTGTGGACCGGCATCCGCGCCGTGCGCCCCGGCGCCTCGCTGGGCGAGCCGGGCCGGCAGATCGAGGCCTTCGCGCGGAAGAACGGCTACAGCCTCGTCAAGAACCTCGCCAGCCACGGCGTCGGGTCGTCCCTGCACGAGGAGCCCACCGAGATCCCCACCTGGCACGAGCGCCGCGAGCGCCGGCGCATCACCGAGGGCCTGGTCTTCACCCTGGAGCCCTTCCTGTCGCTGGGCGCCGACTGGGTCGAGGAGGCCAACGACGACGGCTGGACCCTGCGCCCCCTCGGCGGCGAGCCCACCGTCCAGTACGAGCACACCCTGGTCGCCACCCGCAACGGCCCCATCGTGGTGACTCTGGCAGATTAGATTCTTGCCAAATTTTGCCATCGGCTCATTTTGACGGGATGAGCACGATGAACATCTCGCTGCCCGAAGCTCTCAAGGCGTTCGTCGACGAACAAGTCGCCGACAAGGGCTACAGCACGAGCAGCGAGTACGTCCGCGAGTTGATCCGCCGCGAGCGCGACAAGGAACGGCTGCGCAAGCTTCTCCTCGACGGCGCAGCATCGCCGCAGACGGGAGTTGCGGACGCCGCATACTTCGACGGTCTTCGGGATCGGGTCCGGCGCGGCGATCTCGATTGAGCGTCAAACCGATCGTCCTGCGCCAAGCCGCGGATCGGGACATCGAGGCAGCGACCAGATTCTACGTTCGGGAGGCCGGACGACCAGTCGCGCTGCGCTTCCTCGACGAGATCGACCGAGCACTGGCCGCTATCGGCCGCACGCCAGCCATCGGCTCGCCGCGCTACGCTCACGAACTGGCCACACCGGGTCTTCGGACGCGGATTCTGCAGCGATTTCCCTTCCTGATCTTCTACAGGGAGGAGAACGACCACATCGACGTCTGGCGCATCCTGCATGCCCAACGCGATATTCCAGGCCAGTGGGGCGAAGGCGATGCCTCGACGGGCCCGGCAGGTGGTTGACAGCCCACCGCCCTTCCACTAATCACCGCGCCTCGATTTTCGACCCCGGAGCTTTCGTCGTGAAGCGCACTTTCCAACCGTCTCGCCTCGTGCGCGCGCGCCGTCACGGCTTCCGCCTCCGCATGTCGACCAAGAACGGCCAAAAGATCCTGGCGCGCCGCCGCGCCAAGGGCCGCAAGCGTCTGAGCGCCTAAGCTCCGGCTCTGCTGGGGTGTCCGCATGACGGACGCCGCCCCCATGATCCAGAAATTGACGAAGCGCAGCGAGTTCCTCGCCTGCGCCAAGGCCCCCTCGACCGCGAAGGGGGCCGTCGTCGTGCAGGCCCTGCCGCGCGGCGACGACGACCCGAAGGTGCGCGTCGGCTTCACGGCCACCAAGCGCATCGGCGGCGCCGTCGAACGCAACCGGGCCAAGCGCCGGATGCGCGAGGCCGCCCGCCAGATTCTGCCCGACCTCGGCCAGCCCGGCGTGGACTATGTGTTCATCGCCCGCGGCGGCGTCATCACCCGCTCCTGGGCCCGTTTGCTTGACGACGTGAAAAGCGCGCTGATAAGGCTCGCCGCCGACAGCGCGCGCCCCCAGGTATAAGGCGGCGAAGCCTTTCCCCCTTCGACGGACACGCGTCTCCCGACATGCAAGACGACAACAACCGCAACACGATCATCTTCGTTGTCTGCGCGTTCCTGATCCTGATCGCGTACCAGTTCCTGGTCATCGAGCCGGCGAACAAGAAGCGCGCCGCCGAGGAGAAGGCCCGGGCTCCGGCCGCGGCCCAGGTCGCCGGTGCGCCGGGCGCGCTGCCCACGACGCCGCAGGTCATCAGCCGCGACACCGCCGTCTCGGCCGCCCCGCGCGTCCAGATCGCCACCCCGTCCGTGAAGGGCTCGCTCTCGCTGCGCGGCGCGCGCATCGACGACCTGTTCCTGACCAACTACCGCGAAGCGCTGGATGCGCCTCAGTCGGTCGAGCTGCTCCGCCCCGACGGCACCCAGTTCGCCCTGTTCGCCGACATCGGTTGGACGGGCGCCAACGTCCCCGGCCTGCCCGGCCCGAACACCGTCTGGACCCTGGCTCAGGGCTCGGTCCTGGCTCCCGGCAAGCCGGTCACCCTCACCTACGCCAACGGCCAGGGCCTGACGTTCACCCGGGTGATCTCGGTGGACGACAAGTTCATGTTCACCGTGGCCGACACCGTGGCCAACACCGGGGCCGCCGCCATCACCCTGGCGCCCTACGGCTCGATCCAGCGCCACGGCGCCCCGCCGCACGTGGGCCGCAACGGCGTGGTCCACGAGGGCGGCATCGGCTGGCTCGATAAGACCCGTCCGCTCAAGTACGCCAAGTGGCAGAAGGACGGCTCCAGCCCCGAGTATTCCGGCAAGGGCGGCTGGATCGGCATGACCGACCACTACTGGCTGACGGCGCTGATCCCCGGCCAGACCGAGCAGATCAAGGGCCAGTACCGCCTGACCAAGGTGGGCAGCGTCAACCTGCTCGACGCCTACTTCATCGGCGCGCCGCGCACGATCCAGCCCGGCACGCAGGTGGGCTCGACCACCCGCGTCTTCGCCGGCGCCAAGGTCGCCTCCCTGCTGAAGGACTACCAGGACAAGCAGGGCGTCCTGCACTTCGACGAGGCGATCGACTGGGGCATGCTCTGGTTCCTCACCAAGCCGATGCACGCCTTCCTCGTCTTCCTGCAGAGCTACGTCGGCAACATGGGCGTCGCCATCCTGCTGCTCACCGTCGTCGTCCGGGCCCTCTTCTTCCCGCTCGCGAACAAGCAGTACGAGTCGATGACGAAGATGAAGAAGGTGCAGCCCGCGATGGAGGAGCTGCGCAAGAAGTACAAGGACGACCCGCAGAAGCAGCAGCAGGAGCTGCTGGCCCTGTATCAGCGTGAGAAGGTCAACCCGGTCGCCGGGTGCCTGCCCATCCTGCTGACGATCCCGGTCTTCTTCGCCCTCTTCAAGGTGCTGAGCCTGTCGATCGAGATGCGCCACGCGCCGTTCATCGGCTACGTCCGCGACCTGGCCGCGCCCGACCCGACCACCATCTTCAACCTGTTCGGCCTGATCCCCTGGGATCCGGCGGTCCTGCCGCTGGTCGGCAGCCTGTTCGCCTACGGCAGCCCTCCCGGGTTCCTGCACATCGGCCTGCTGCCGATCCTGTACGGCGCGACCCAGTGGCTGACGATGGCCATGAGCCCGCCCGCGCCCGATCCGGTGCAGCAGCGCATCTTCCAGCTGATGCCGCTGATCTTCACCTTCATCATGGCGCAGTTCGCGATCGGCCTGCTGATCTACTACACGTGGTCCAACATCCTCACGGGCCTGCAGCAGTACGTGATCATGCGGCGCTTCAAGGTGGACAACCCGATCGACCGGCTGATCGCCCGCCTGTCCGGCAAGAAGGCCGCCGGGTGAGCGAGGACGCCGTCTTCGACGCCGAGGCGCTGGAGCGGGCCCGGGTCTTCTTCGCCCACCCCGTCAGCTTCCTGATGGGCGCGGTGCAGATGACCGGCCTGCCGCCGGCCGACCTGCCCGAGGTCGCCTTCGCCGGCCGCTCCAACGTCGGCAAGAGCTCGCTGATCAATGCGGTCACCGGGCGCACGCATCTGGCGCGCGCCTCCACCGCCCCGGGCCGCACGCGCGAGATCAACTTCTTCGTGGCCGACGAACAGCTGCGCCTCGTCGACCTGCCCGGTTACGGCTTCGCCAAGGTCAGCCGGGGCGAGAAGAACAAGTTCCAGAACCTGGGCCGGGCCTATCTGCGCGGCCGCCCCAACCTCAAGCGCGCCTATCTGCTGATCGACAGCCGCCACGGCCTGAAGGACGTGGACCTCGAGGCGATGGAAGCCTTCGACCTGGCCGCGGTCAGCTACCAGATCGTGCTGACCAAGACCGACAAGCTGAACGCCCGCGACGTGGCCCAGGTCACCGCCGAGACCTCGCGCAAGATCCAGAAGCGCCCGGCCGCCTTCCCGCGCGTCGTCGCCACCTCGTCCGAGAAGGGCGCCGGCATCCCCGAGCTGCGGGCCGAGATCCTGCTGGCCTGCGCGATCTGACGGGCCGCCGCGGCTACTCGCGCCGCAGCACGCCGTCGACCAGGGCGTTGCCCCACATGTTCGTGCGGAAGTCGGCCTTCATGCCGGCCGGGTCGTACATCGGGCTCTCGACCCACTCGATGAAGCTCATCCCCGCCGGCTCGCCCTCGGTGAGATAGCGGGCGAAGGTGTAGTCCAGCACCCCGGTCTTGCCGTGCCGGATGTGCAGGTACTTCAGCGACAGCTGGTCCATCGCCTCCCGGATCGTCTTCCCCTGCCGGAAGTGCATGTAGAACACGCTCATGATGCCCGCCCGGTCCGCCCCGGACTTGCAGTGCATCAGCGCCGGATACGCCAGCGTCTCGAACAGCCGCTTGGCGCCCAGCACGCGCTCCCGCGACGGGACCTCGCGCGAGGTGATCGTGAAGTTCACGAAGTTCAGCCCCAGCCGCTCGCAGGCGTCCTTCTCCAGCGCATGGAAACTGGCGTCGAACCCGCCCCGCAGGTTCACGATCGTGCGGATGCCGCGTTCCTTCCACGCCGCGATCTGGTGCGGCCACGGCTGGTTCGCCCGCACCAGCTCGTCCGAAATCCAGTGCGCGTTCGAGAACCCCAGCCGCAGATAGGCGTGGTCGTTCCACATGTAGTCCAGATACGCCTTCGCCCGCCCCACCGGGGACGAAAGGTCGAAGCGGTCTTCGGCGGGCGCGTCCGTCATCGCGCCTAAGTAGGGCCAGCCGCCGCGCGGTGGAAGTGGCGGCATGGCGCGCGCGGCGGCGCGCCCGTGCCGGCCTCCGCCTCCGCCCCTAGGCCGCCGAGCGCACCCGGCGGGCGGATGGGCCGGCGGTGGCCGCCGCGCCGACGGTGAAACCGGACATCAGCCGGGACAGGTCCACGCTCTGCGAATTGAGGGCGTGGGTGGCGGCGGTCGTCTCCTCGACCATGGCGGCGTTCTGCTGGGTCAGTTGGTCCAGCTGGGCGACGGCGGTGTTCACCTCGGACAAGGCGCGGGTCTGTTCGTGCGCCGAGGCGGCGATGTCGCGGACCAGGCTGTCGATGGCGGTCACGCGCTCGGCGATGGCGGTCAGCGCCTTGCCGGTCTCGCCCACGAGGTTGACCCCCGACTTCACCTGCGCGCCCGACTGGGTGATGAGGTTCTTGATCTCCTTGGCGGCCTCGGCCGAGCGCTGGGCCAAGGCCCGCACTTCCGACGCCACAACGGCAAAGCCCTTGCCGGCCTCGCCAGCCCGGGCCGCCTCGACCCCGGCGTTCAGCGCCAGCAGGTTGGTCTGGAACGCGATCTCGTCGATCACCCCGATGATCTGGCTGATCTGGTTCGACGACGCGTCGATCTGGTCCATGGCTTGCATCGCCTGGTCCACCACCGGACCCGAGCGGTCGGCCTCGGTCCGCGCCTCGGTGACGGCGTTGGCGGCCACCTGCGCGCCCTCGGCGCTCTTGCGCACCGTGGCGGTGATCTGTTCGAGGGCGGCGGCGGTCTCCTCCAGGTTCGCGGCCTGCTGTTCGGTGCGGCGCGACAGGTTGCCGGCGGCGGTGCCGATCTGGTCGACCCCCTCGCCCACCACCTGGGCGGCGTCGGACGCCGAGCCGATGGCCCGCTCCATGGCGTCCATGGCGGTGTTGAAGTTGGCCTTCAGGCTGGCGAACTCGGGCGCCAGCTCGACGTCGACCCGGGCGCGCAGGTCGCCGCTGGAAAGGCGCGCGAGCGCCGTGTCCAGGGCCTGCATGGCGTCGGTCTGGCGCTGCTGCGCCGCCTGCTGCTCGGCCTCCAGCCGCTTGCGCTCGGCCTCCAGGGTGTCGAGGTAGACCGAGATGGCGAAGTCCATGTCCAGCATCATCGCCTTCACCAGGGCGGCGATGGAATCGGCGAGGCCGCCAGGGCCGGCGTTGCGGCTGCCGAACCCGCCCTTGGGCCAGCGCGCCTCCACCACCTTGCGCAGCAGGGCCTCGGTGATCAGCGCGTAGCCGGCGATGTACCAGCGCGGCTCGAGGCCGATCCGCGCATGCGTCTGGCCGATCCGGCGAACGCCGTTGACGTAGGCCTCGTCGAACTGGCCCTCGGCGATGACGCTCCAGTGGCGCGCCTGGCCGCCCTGGGCGCCCTTGATGTGCTGCTCGTCGCTGAAGAAGCCGCGCACCTGCGGCGTCTGGCGCAGCTTGGCGTAGAAGACGTCCAGCGCCCCCTCCACCTCGGCCTTGATGAACGGACGCAGGGCGCGGAGTTCATCGCGGGCCTTCGGGTCGAGGCCGATGAAGTCCAGGCGTTCACGGACGGCGTAGGTGTCGCTCACGGGAGTCCCTCGCAAAAGTTCCCGTGAGAGGACGCCCTGGAAATTAACGTTAACTTGCTAACGATCTGCGTTGAGGTGCGACACGTTGTCTTGACGCGCTAAGGTTGTATTTCATGGTCAAGCTGCGCGTTGGGCGCGGTAGGTTCCGGAGGCGGTCATCCGGACCCGGAAACTGGCCATCACGCGCGACAGCTCGATGCTGCGGCCGCTGAGCGCCTCGGTCGCGGCCGTCGTCTCCTCGACCATGGCGGCGTTCTGCTGGGTCAGCTGGTCCAGCTGGTGCACGGCGGCGTTGACCTCGCTGAGCGCGCGGGTCTGCTCGCCCGCCGACACCGCCATCTCGGCCACCAGGGCGTCCAGCGCCGTGACCTGCTGGCCGATGGTCAGCAGGGCCTCGCCCGTCTGGCCCACCAGGCCGACGCCGGCCTTCACCTGTTCCTCGGACTCGCTGATCAGCGCCTTGATCTCCTTGGCCGCGCCCGCCGACCGTTGAGCCAGGGCCCGGACCTCGGACGCCACGACCGCGAAGCCCTTGCCGGCCTCGCCCGCGCGCGCCGCCTCAACCCCCGCGTTCAGGGCCAGCAGGTTGGTCTGGAAGGCGATCTCGTCGATCACCCCGATGATGCGGCCGATCTGGTGCGAGGAGCCGTCGATGCGGTCCATGGCGCCGATGGCCTGCTCCACGATCGGCGCCGAGCGGTCGGCCGCGGCCCGGGCCTGGGCCACGGCGTCGCGGGCGGTCCGCGCGCCCTCGGCGCTCTTGCGCACGGTGACGGTGATCTCCTCCAGCGCCGCGGCGGTCTGTTCGAGGCTGGCAGCCTGCTGTTCGGTCCGGCGCGACAGGTCGCCGGCCGCGTCGCCGATCTGGCCCACGCCCTCGCCCACCACCTGGGCGGCGTCGGCGGCCGATCCGATGGCCCGCTCCAGCGAGGCCACGGCGGCGTTGAAGTCGCCCTTCAGCCCCTCGAACTCGGGCGCCATCGGCGTGTCGACCCGCACGTCCAGCTCGCCCCGCGCCAGCCGGGCCAGGGCCGCGCCCAGCGCCTGGACCGCGGCCGTCTGCGCCCGCTGCGCCGCCTCGCGCTCGGCCTCCAGACGCCGGCGGTCGGCCTCCAGGGCGTCGAGGTAGGTCGAGATCGAGAAGTCCATGTCCAGGATCATCGCCTTCAGGAAGACGGTGATCTCGTCGGCCAGCCGGCCGTCGTCCTTGGGCCTGGAGCCGAAGCGCTTCGGGCGGCGCTCGGCCACCAGCCGACGCACCAGCGCCTCGGTGATCAGGGCGTAGCCCGCCATGTACCAGCGCGGCTCCAGGCCGATCCGCGCGTGAGTCTGGCCGATGCGACGCACGCCCGCGACATAGGCCGCGTCGAACCGCCCCTCGGCCAGGTTGGCCCAGTGCCGCATCTGGCCCGACTTCGCGCCTGAGATGTGCCCGGCGTCGCGGAAGAAGCCGCGCGTGTGGGGATTGGCGCGCACCTGTTCGTAGAAGCCGTCCAGCGCCGGCCCCAGCTCGGCCTCGATGAACGGCCGTAGGCCCCGCAGCGCCTCACGCGCGGTGGCGTCCAGGCCGATGAAGTCCAGCCGCTCGGCGACGTCGAAGCTGTCGGTCATGCCGCATCCCCAGTTTGAGTAGGCGGCAACAGGCACGGCGAGCGTTAAGCAACGCTTTCACCCGCCGATGAAATCCGAGATGTCGCAGGTATTCGCTCCAGGATAACACCGGTACAGCATGGCGGGTTTGAAAGATGCATCAGCAATAATTCCGGCCGCTCTGGCATAACAGCGAGATTTCGCGTCACGAAAACTTCAAGCACGCCCGCAGCTTGGCTGACGCGACGGCAGGCTGGCGGCCGGCCTCGTCCGGGGTAAGCTCCCCTCCAGCGCCGTCAGAGCGCAAGGGATGGAAGCCATGGGTGATCTGATCAGCGGCGAGCGCCGCCTCGATCTTGCCGACGTCCAGGTCCGGGCCGCGAAGGCGGCGAGCGGCCTCGCCAGCCTGGGGATCGGCGCCGGCGACCTCGTCGCGCTCTACTTGCGGAACGACATTCCGTTCTTCGAGGCCAGCTTCGCCGCGGGGCTGATCGGGGCCTATCCGACCCCGGTGAACTGGCACTACACGGCCGACGAGGCGGCGTATCTGTTCGAGAACTCGGCCGCCAAGGCGATCGTCATCCACGCCGACCTGATCCCGCCGATCCGCAGCGCCCTGCCGCCCGGCGTGCCGGTGCTGGTCGTTCCCACCCCGCCCGAGATCGCCGAGGCCTACGGCATCGACGCCGCGCCCGTGCCGGACGGCTTCCTGGACTGGTCGATTTGGCTGGAAGGCTTCCCGCCGCTGGTCGCCGGCGCCGCCGAGGCGCCGGGCACCGTCATCTACACCTCCGGCACCACCGGCCGTCCGAAGGGCGTGCGCCGCGCGCCTCCGACCGCCGAGCAGGCGATGACCACCGCCCTCGTGATCGGCAAGGCCTTCGGCTTCATGGGCTACGGCGAGCCGCAGGACATCGTCACCGTGGTCACCGGGCCGATGTATCACTCGGCGCCCAACGCCTACGGGCTGGCCTCGGCGCGCATGGGCGCGACGGTGATCCTGGAGCCGCGCTTCGACCCCGAGGAACTGTTGCAGCTGATCCAGCGCCACAGGGTCACGCACCTTCACATGGTGCCGATCATGTTCCACCGGCTGCTGAAGCTGCCCGAGGACGTGAAGGCGAGGTACGACCTGTCATCGCTGAAGTTCGTGGTCCACGCCGCGGCCCCCTGCCCGCCGCCGATCAAGCGCGCGATGATCGAATGGTGGGGGCCGGTGATCACCGAGTACTACGGCTCGACCGAGGTCTCGGCGGTGACGTTCTGCACGTCCGAGGACTGGCTGGCCCACCCCGGCACCGTGGGCAAGGCCTGGCCCGAGGCCGACGTGCGGGTGATCGACGCCGACGGCGCCAGCCTGCCGCCCGGCGAGATCGGCGAGGTGGTGGCCCGCATCCGCGGCATGGCCGACTTCACCTACCACGGCGACGACCAGAAGCGCCGCGACAGCGAGAAGGTCGGGCTGATCGCCCCCGGCGACGTGGGCTACCTCGACAAGGACGGATTCCTCTACCTGTGCGACCGGGCCAAGGACATGATCATCTCGGGCGGGGTGAACATCTATCCCGCCGAGATCGAGGCCGAGCTGCTGAAGATGCCGGGCGTCGCCGACTGCGCGGTGTTCGGCATCCCGGACGAGGAGTTCGGCGAGGCGGTGTGCGCGGTCGTCCAGCCCAGCGAGGGCTGGGACATCTCGGAGGCTGGCGTGAAGGCCTACCTGCGCGAGCACGTGGCCGGCTACAAGATGCCCCGCCGCGTCGATCTCGCCGCCGAACTGCCGCGAGAGGACTCCGGGAAGATCTTCAAGCGCAAGCTGCGCGAGCCGTTCTGGGCCGGGCTGGAACGGCGCATCTGAGCGAAATCGGGGGATACATGAAGGATCTGGCGGGCAAGACCGCGTTCGTCACCGGCGGCGCGTCGGGGATCGGCCTGGGCATCGCCACCTCGCTGGCCCAGGCCGGCGTGAAGGTGATGCTGTGCGACATCGAGCAGGCCGCGCTGAACGAGGCCCTCGCCGGCCTGCGCGCCACCAACGCCGACGTCTCGGCCGTGCGCGCCGACGTCTCGCTGAAGGAAGAGCTGCGCAAGGCTGCCGAGGCGACGATCGACGCCTATGGCGAGGTCCACATCGTCGTGAACAACGCGGGCGTCGGCGGGGGCGGCGGCTACGGCGCCTGGACCGACCCGAGCTGGAACTGGACCATCGACGTCAACCTGATGGGCGTGATCTGGGGCGTTGAAATCTTCGGGCCCCTCATCGAGCGTCACGGACAGGGCGGCCACATCGTCAACACCGCGTCGATCGCCGGCCTGCTGTCGGCCTCGGGCAACGCCTACAACGTGACCAAGTACGGCGTCGTGGCGCTCTCCGAGGGCCTGCGCGTCGAGCTGGCGCCGCGCGGCATCGGCGTCTCGGTGCTCTGCCCCGGGTTCATCAAGACCCGCATCACCGACTCCGGCCGCAACCGCCCCGACCGCTTCGACGACGCACGCCCGGAGGCGGCGCCCGGCGCCGAGGCCGCCTGGCTGGAGAACGTCCGCGCCCGTGTGGATGCGGGCATCGACCCGCGCTACGTCGGCGAGCTGGTCCGCGAGGGGATCGAGGGCGACTGGCCCTACATCTTCACCGACGCCGAGTTCGAACCGCTGATCAAGATGCGGTTCGCCGCCATCAAGCAGGGCTTCGATCGCATCCGCGACCGCCAGCCGCCGCGGGGATAGGGCCTCACTCCCCCGGCATCTTCTCGGTGTCGACCGAGGCCTGCATCGCCGGCGCGTAGCGCGAGCCCGTGACCGTCTGGCCGTTCACCACCTCGTCCACGCGGCGGATGATGTCGGCCGACAGGACGACCCCGGCCGCGGCGGCGTCCTCGCGCATGTGGTCCGGGCTGGTGGTGCCGGGGATCGGGACGATGTCGTCCCCCTTGGCCAGCAGCCACGCCAGGCAGAGCTGGGCCAGGGTGCAGCCGGCGTCGCGGGCGATGGTCTCGAAGCGGTCCAGCAGCGCCAGGTTGGCGGCGAAGGCCTCGCCCTGGAAGCGGGGCATCCCGCGCCGGAAATCGCCCTCCTCCAGCCGCGCCGCGTCGCGCACGCCGCCGGCCAGGAAGCCGCGCCCGACCGGCGAGAAGGCCACGAAGGTCACGCCCAGTTCGCGGCAGGCGTCCAGCACCGCGATCTCGGGGTTGCGGGTCCAGGGCGAGTACTCGGTCTGCAGGGCGGCGATCGGATGGACGGCGTGCGCGCGGCGCAGGGTCGGGGCCGAGACCTCCGAGAGGCCGATCGTGCGGATCTTGCCCGCCTTCACCAGGTCGGCCAGGGCGCCGACGCTGTCCTCGATCGGCACGCGCTGATCCCAGCGATGCAGGTAGTAGAGGTCGATCACGTCGGTGTTCAGCCGCTTCAGGCTGACGTCGCACAGCGCCTTGATCGTCTCGGGACGTCCGTCGATGCCGCGTTGCGTGCCGGTGGCGTCGGTCAGGCCGCACTTGGAGGCCAGCACGAACCGGTTCCGATGCGGGCTCAGCACCTCGCCCACCAGCGTCTCGTTGTGCCCCAGGCCATAGACGGCGGCCGTGTCGAAGAAGGTGTAGCCGGCGTCCAGCGCCCCCAGCAGCACCGCCTCGGCCTGCTCGCGCGGCGGCGGCGCGCCATAGGCGTGGCTGAGGCTCATGCACCCCAGGCCGATGGCCGACACGTCGAACGGACCGAGCTTGCGAGTCTGCATGGCGTCTTCTCTCCCTGGGTTCGGGGGCAGAGACGACGGCGACCCGCGGGCCGTCAAGGTCGCGCGGCGAGCTTTGCCTCCAGCGCCGCGAGGTCGGGGACGAACCAGACGTGCCGGCCACGGTTCGACTCCCGCACGAAGTCGCGCAGGGCGTTGCTGGCGGCCACGGCCTCGGACACGTCGCCGATGAAGGCGAGCTGGAAGCCATAGTTGACGAACTTCTGGATCACCTCGCCCGCGATCCGGGTGCTCAGCGTCAGGAACCCCTCGCCCAGCCGCTCCACCGGAACCGCCACGGCCCGCGCGCCGATGCTGAAAGCGTCACCAATGATGTCGCTCGCCGCCCGCTCGCCGTCCAGCTTCGGACCATCCGCGTCACAGACCAGCACCAGCACCCCGGCAAGCGACTTGTGGATCAGCGTGGGTTCGGCGGACATGGCGGTGGGCTCGGCGCAACAGCTCTGAATATTCCCTATTGTTCCCTATTTTCGGAGTCAATCGCGTGATCAGAGCGTTTTTCGCCGCACTGGCCAGCCTCGCTGTCGCGCTGCCCGCCGTGGCCCAGCCCGCGCGCACCCTGCTGAAGCCGGATGCGGTCTGGCGGCCCGGCGATGCCAGGCCCCAGGCCGGCTGGGTGGTGCTGGTCGAAGGCGAGAAGGTCCTGGCGGCGGGCCCGGCGGCCGAGGTCCGGGCGGCGGGCGCGAAGGTGATCGACCTGCCGGGCGCGACCCTGCTGCCCGGCCTGATCGAGTTGCACAGCCACCTGCTGCTGCACCCCTACAACGAGACCCTCTGGGACGATCAGGTGCTGAAGGAGTCGCCCTACCTGCGCACCCTGCGCGCCGGTCGCGACGCCACGACGACGCTGATGGCCGGCTTCACCACCTCGCGCGAACTGGGCACCGAGGGGGTGGACGACGCCGACGTCTCGCTGAAGAAGGCCATCGCCGACGGCATCGTCGCCGGGCCGCGCCTGTTCATCGCCACCCGCGCCATCGTCGCGCGCGGCGGCTATGGCCCGCGCAAGGGCTTCCGGTCCGACATGCATCTGCCGCAGGGCGCCGAGGAGGTGGGCGGCGAGGCCGAGGCCGTGAACGCGGTGCGGGTCCAGGCCGGGCTCGGCGCCGACTGGATCAAGATCTACGCCGACTACCGGATCGGGCCCGACAACAGCGTGCGGCCGGCGTTCAGCGTCGCCGAACTGGCCGCCATGGTCCGCACCTCGCACGACCTGGGCCGCCCCGTCGCCGCGCACGCCGCCGGGGACGAGGGCATCCGCCGGGCGGTGGAGGCCGGGGTCGACACCATCGAGCACGGCTACGACGCCTCGGAGGCGACGCTGAAGCTGATGAAGGCCAGGGGCGTCGCGCTGGTCCCGACCCTGGCCGCCACCGCCGCCACGTCGGAGTACTTCCAGGGCTACAAGCCCGGCGGGCCACAGACGCCGGGCATGCGAAACGCCGAGCGCACCTTCCGCAAGGCGCGGGAACTAGGCGTGACCATCGGCATGGGCGGCGACGTGGGCGTCTTCCCGCACGGCGAGAACTGGCGCGAGATGGACTGGATGGTCCGCTACGGCATGACCCCGGCCGAGGCCCTGACGGCCGCCACTTCCGTCAACGCCCGCCTGCTGGGCCAGGAGGGCAAGCTGGGCTGCCTCGCCGCCGGCTGCGCGGCCGATCTGGTGGCCCTGGGCGCGGACCCGACCCGCGACATCGCCGCGGTGCGCGACGTGCGCTTCGTGATGAAGGCCGGAAAGGTGTTCCGCGCGCCGTGAGCTCCCGCTCGAGGCCCGCCCGGGAGAGGAGCTCCAGCCGCAAGCTACGTGGCCTGGGGCGGAAAAATCCACCCCGCCGCCCGACCTATGACCGTTTCTGACGTAGGCCCGTGTTTCCCTCGGAAGCATGTCCGAGCCCCACGCCGCCACTGACGACCTCTCCACCGATCCCGTGATGGCCCTGCTCGCCGATGTGGCGAAGTGGGACGTGCGGCTGGCCCGTGAAGCCTACGAACGCGCCTTGGCGGCGGAGGGGAACGAGGCGTTCAACGAACAGTGTCGCACCTATCAGCGGATGGCCCGGTCCCTGCGCCAGACCCTGGCCATCCGCGAGCGGATCCTGCGCGAGCGGCGGCTGGCGGCGGCTCAGCGCGCGGCGCTCAAACCGCCGAGGTTCGACCATGACGCCGTGGGCGCCCGGCTGAAGGTTCTGCGCGATGCGGTCAGCCGCGTGGCCTGGAACGAGTACGAACCCGAGGATGTCATCCTCAAGATGCGCGACATCGACATGGCGATCTCGCGGATGTCCCTCGAGGACGCCGAGTTCGCCACGCGCCCGCTCGCCGACCAGCTGGTCGGGCTCTGCGAGGAATTCGAGATCCCCACCCGCCGCGCCGGGCTCTGGCGCGACCTGCCGAGGGCCGGGATCTCCACCATCCCCGCCTTCGTCACCGAAGCGGCCCAGGAAGACCTCGACGAAGGGGGCGCCGACTACCGCCAGCCCCGGGACCAGCGGCCCATCCGCATCCGCGCCTACGAGGGCTGACCGCCGAACCTCGTAGGCGCGAGCCGCCACCGCGGCATCGGCCGAGCCACCGAACGCCCAAGACCCGAACGCCCCAACCGGATGAGCCGAACGCTCATACCCGGCCAAAGCCACATGCGCCGCAGGCCGTCATGACGCGGCTTGCCCGGGCCATGACGAACGAAGGGGGAGCACGACGGCGAAGCCGCCAGAAGCGAACTCCGGAAGACACAGGAGGCCACAGAAGCCCTGGCAGCCGCCTTCCGTGTTCATCTGTGTCCATCTGTGGTTCCCAAGCCTTCGTTCAGGCGAACCACAGAACACCCAGAAAAGCGCGGAGGGAGACGCCGCCCACCCTCCGCGTCCTTCCGCGTCTTCCGCGGTTTTCTCAGCACGGCCTCGCCGTCGCGGACCGGCCTGGTTCGTGGACAATCCCCCCACTCTTGACTTCACCCCCGCAACATCGGACCCCAACCCCCATGAGCGAGCGCGCCCAGACGGAGCCGTCCGCCCGCGACGTCGTCTCGCGGGTCGCCCGCATCTACATGGCGCCGCGCTGGAAGGGCTGGGCCGTCGCCATGCTGGCGGCCGTGGTCGTGGCCTACTGCAGCGCCCGCCTCGTGCAGATCATCGAGCCGGCCACCAACGACCTGCTGGTCTTCCACAAGCCGGGCGCCATCCTGTGGCTGCCGCTGACCATCGCCGGCCTCGCCGCCCTGCGCACGGTGGCCCAGATCGTCCAGGCCACCCTGGTCAACCGCATCGGCAACGCCGTGGTCGGCGACGTGCAGGTCCAGCTCTTCGGCAAGCTGGTCCGCGCCGACCTCGCCCATCTGCGCAGCCAGCATTCCGGCGCCGCCGTCGCCTCTGTGCTCTACGACGCCGGCCTGATCCGCGAGGCGGCGACCTCGGGCGTGGTCAACTACACCCAGAACCTGCTGATCTTCATCGGCGCCATCCTGGTGATGGTCGCCAACGACTGGATGCTGTCGCTGGTGTTGCTGGCCGCCGTGCCCCTGGCCGGCGGGATCATGCGCCGCTTCTCCAAGCGCACGACCAAGGCCGCCAAGGGCGCCATGGCCGAGACCTCCAACCTCTCCTCGGCGATCATGGAAAGCCTGGACGGCGTTCGGGTCGTGAAGCTGGAGAACCGCGAGGCCTATGAGGAGAACCGCGTCGCCGAGGTGGTCCGCCGCCGCCAGTCGCACCTGACCAAGGGCGCCAACGCCCGGGCCCGCGCCGCGCCGTCCACCGAACTCTTGATGACCCTGATCGTGGCAGTCGTCTTCGCCTATGCAGGCTGGCGCTCGACCGAGGGCGAGATGAACGCCGGCGCGTTCTTCTCCTTCATCGCCGCCCTGACCATGGCGTCCCAGGCCCTGCGCCAGCTCGCCAACCTGCAGACCGTCTTCGCCGAGGGCATGTCCGCCGCCCGCCGCCTGTTCGCCGCGCTGGACGTCGAGCCCGAGGTGCGCGAGCGGCCGGGCGCCGTCGCCCTTTCCCGCGCCGAGGGGACCATCCGCTTCGAGGACGTGGCCTTCCGCTATGGCGCCGAGGGTCCGCCCGCCCTGGACGGCGTCAGCCTGGAGGCCCGGCGCGGCGAGACCGTCGCCCTGGTCGGCCCCTCGGGCGGCGGCAAGAGCACGATCCTGAACCTGATCCCGCGCTTCTACGACACCACCGCCGGCCGGGTGACCCTGGACGGCCGCGACGTGCGTGAGGCGACGCTGTCGTCCCTGCGCGACCAGATCGCCCTGGTCACCCAGGAGCCGTTCCTGTTCGACGACACCATCCGCGCCAACATCGCCTACGCCCGGCCGCAGGCCAGCCAGGCCGAGATCGAGGCGGCCGCCCGCGCCGCCGCCGCCCACGACTTCGTCGCCGCCCTGCCCGAAGGTTACGACACCGTGGTGGGCGAGGCCGGCGCGCGCCTCTCGGGCGGCCAGCGCCAGCGCATCGCGATCGCGAGGGCTTTCCTGAAGGACGCACCGATCCTGCTGCTGGACGAGGCCACCAGCGCCCTCGACACCGAGAGCGAGGCCCAGGTCCAGGCGGCCCTGAAGCGGCTGATGGCCGGGCGCGCCACCCTGCTGATCGCCCACCGCCTGTCCACGGTGCGCGGCGCCGACCGCATCTACGTCATCGACAGGGGCCGCGTCGTCGAGACCGGCGACCACGACGCCCTGGTGAAGCAGCGCGGCCTCTACGCCCGCCTGGCCCAAAGCCAGGATCTGGAGGCGGAGCCCGCCGCGTGAAGAACCTGCTCCGCTCGGACGGCGTCCAGGCCTTCCTCGGCTGGGTGCTGGGGACCTATCTGCGCATCGTGCTCAAGACCGTCCGCTGGCGGCATGAGAACGTGGCCTGCGTCGAACCCGTGCTGGCCGACGACACGGCCGGCGCCATCGCCCTCTTCTGGCATGGCCGCATCCCGCTCTGCCTCGCCACCGCGCCCCAGTGGTGGCGCAAGCGCACCAAGTGCCTGATCTCGCCCTCGGCGGACGGAGAGTTCATCGCCCGCGCGCTCGACATGTCGGGCTTCCCGGCCATCCGCGTCTCCTCGGCCAAGAAGGGCGACACCGCCAAGGCCCGCCAGGCCGTCGCCGCCATCCGCGAGGCCACCAACTGGGTGAAGGACGGCGGCGCCCTGGTGGTCACCCCGGACGGGCCGCGCGGCCCCAACGAGATCATCGCCGCCGGCTCGCTGCAGATCGCCCGCCGCTCGGGCCAGGCCGTCTATCTCATGGGCATCGCCGCCGCGCCCGCGTGGCGGCTGGAGAATACCTGGGACAAGGTGATGTTCGCCCGCCCCTTCGGCCGTGGCGCCGTCGTCTGGGAAGGCCCGCTCCACGTCCCGCCCGACGCCGACGACGCCATGATCGCGACGCTGATCGAGGACTGGTCCGCCAGGCTCTCCGCCGCCACGCGCCGCGCCGAGGCGCTCGTCGCCAATGGCTGAACCGCGCCCTGTGGGCGAAGAGAGACGCAGCGTCGGCTCAGTCCGCCCGCAGCCCCAGCATCCGCGGCAGGTCCGGCTGACCCGTGTGCGCCGTGACGCCGCCGTCCACCGGGACGATCGCGCCGGTCATGTAGGCCGCGTCGTCCGAGGCCAGGAACAGCACCACCGCCGCGATCTCCTCCGCCCGCGCGAACCGGCCCATCGGCACCGCCTTGTCCCAGACCTGGCGCACGCCCTGCATCTCGTTGATCCCGGCGATGATCGGCGTGTCGACCGGCCCCGGGCAGACCGCGTTCACCCGGATGCCTTCCCGCGCGTGATCGATGGCCACGGCGCGCGTGTAGTTGATCACCCCCGCCTTGGCCGCGTTGTACGCCGCGAAGCTGAAGTCGCCCGCCAGCCCCGAGATCGAGGCGGTGTTGACGATCGCTCCGCCGCCCCGCTTGCGCATCAGCGGCAATGCCGCCTTGCAGCCGTAGAACACCCCGTCCAGGTCGATCCCCATCACCCGGCGCCACTCCTCGGGCGTCAGGTCGGGCGTGGCGGCGAAACTGCCGACGCCGGCGTTGTTGAACAGGATGTCCAGCCCGCCGAACTCGGCCTCGGCCCGCGCCGCCATCGCCTGCACCGCGTCCCAGGAGGCGACGTCCGTGCGCTGGTAGACGCAGCGCCCCTCGCCCAGTTCGGCGGCGACCCGCTGGCCCGCCTCGTCCTGCACGTCCGCCACCACCACCGACGCGCCCTCGGCGTGGAAGCGCCGCGCGGCCGCCAGCCCGATCCCCGACGCGCCGCCCGTGACCACGGCGACCTTCCCCGCAAACCGCATGTCCTCGTCCTCCCTTTTGGCGCCACGCTAGGGATCGGCCACCACGGCAGGCAAGCGGCCGTAACGGAAGCCCCGCGCATTGCCCTGTGGCGCAGGCGGTGAGACATAGGCCCCCGATGGCTCACGACGCCCACGACCACGACGATCACCACCACGACCACGGGCACGCCCACGGCCATGGGCACGCCCACGGCCATGGGCACGGTCATGGGCACAGCCATGGGCATCACCACCATGCGCCGGCCGACATGGGCCGCGCCTTCGCGATCGGCGTGGTGCTCAACAGCATCTTCGTGGCGGCCGAGGCGGCCGTCGGGCTGTGGACCGGATCGCTGGCCCTGCTGGCCGACGCCGGCCACAACCTCTCTGACGTGCTGTCGCTGGTGCTGGCCTGGGGCGCCACGATCCTCGCCCGTCGCGCGCCGGCCGGCCGCCGCACCTATGGCCTGCGCAAGGGCACCATCCTAGCCTCGCTGGCCAACGCCATCCTGCTGCTGGTGGCGGTCGGGGCCATCGTCTCCGAGGCGATCCACCGCTTCGCCGAGCCGGCCGCCATGGACACCGGCCTCGTCATGGCGACGGCCAGCCTGGGCGTTCTGATCAACGGCGCCACCGCCATGCTGTTCATGCGCGGCAGCCACTCCGACCTCAACGTGCGCGGCGCGTTCCTGCACATGGCCGCCGACGCCGGCGTCTCGCTGGCCGTGGTGGCTGGCGCCTTCGCCATGTCGCGCACCGGCATCCTGTGGATCGACCCCGGGCTCAGCCTGCTGATCGCCGCGGTGATCGTGCTGGGCACCTGGGGCCTGCTGCGCGACTCTATGGATCTGGCCCTCGACGCCGCGCCGCGCGGCATCGACGTGGACGAGGTCCGCAAGTGGCTGAAGGCGCTGCCCGGGGTGGAGGACGTCCACGACCTGCACGTCTGGGCCCTGTCGACCACCGAGACCGCCCTCACCGCCCATCTCCTGCGGCCCGCCCACACCGACGGCGACCACTTCCTGCACGAGGCCTGCGAGGGCCTCGAGAAGCGCTTCCGCATCGGCCACGCCACGCTGCAGGTGGAGACCGACGCCGCCCGCGCCTGCCGCCTCGCCCCGGCCGAGGTGGTGTGATCCCGCCGCGCCCGGACCCGACGGCGGCGTCCTCCGAAGCTCTGCCCGGGGCGATGTAGGATGCGGCCGCTGCCCCTCGCCTTCTATGCCGCCCTGATGGGCCTGCTGGAGCCGCTCGCGCCGCCCCTGCTGCGCCGCCGCGCCGCCCGGGGCAAGGAGGACGCGGCGCGGCTGACCGAACGCCTGGGCCATGCCTCCGCGTCGCGCCCCGCCGGCGGCCTCGTCTGGCTGCACGCGGTCAGCGTCGGCGAGGCGACGTCCCTGCTGCCCCTGGTCGCCGCCTTCCGCGCCCGCCGACCGGACCTGGCGCTGCTGGTGACCTCCGGCACCGTGACCGCCGCCGAACTGCTGGCCCGCCGCCTGCCGACGGGCGTGATCCACCAGTATGTGCCGGTGGACACGCCCGGCGCCGTCCGCCGCTTCCTCGACCACTGGCGGCCGGCCCTCGCGGTCTTCGTCGAGAGCGAGCTCTGGCCGAACCTGATCCAGGACGCCCACGGACGCGGCGTGCGGCTGGCCCTGCTGTCGGCCCGCATCACCGAGGCCAGCGCCCAGGGCTGGGGCCGCTACCCCGTGGCCGCGCACGAGATCTTCTCCGCCTTCGATCTGGTCATGCCACAGGACGAGGCGAGCGCCGCGCGACTGCACGACCTGGGCGCCACGGTCGGCCCGAAGCTGAACCTGAAGCTGGCGGGCGATCCGCTGCCTTTCGACGAGGCCGAACTGGGCCGGCTGCGCGCGACGATCGACGGTCGCAACGTGGTGCTCGCCGCCAGCACCCATCCCGGCGAGGACGAGATCGTCGTCGAGGCCTTCCGCGCCGCCGTCCCCGATCCGGCCGAGGCCCTGTTGATCCTGGCGCCGCGCCATCCGGATCGTGGCCCCGACCTCGCCCGCCGCTTCGAGGCCACGCGCCGGGCCGCCGGCGAGCTGCCGGCCGGCGCGATCCACGTCGCGGACACCCTGGGTGAGCTGGGCCTGTTCTTCCGCCTCGCGGACCTGGTGGTGATGGGCGGCGCCTTTCTGCCCGGTATCGGCGGCCACAACCCGCTCGAACCCGCCCGGATCGGCCGACCGATCCTGACCGGCCCGCACGCCTTCAACGCGGCCGAGCCCTATGGCGACCTCTTCGCCGAGGCCGCCGCCATCCAGGCGCCGGACGCCGCCACGCTCGCCCGCCACATCCGCGGCCTGCTGGACCATCCCGCCGTCGCCCGGCGGATGGGCGAGGCCGCCCTCGCCTACGCGCGCCGCCAGGACGGGGCGCTGGAGACGGCGTTCCGACTCCTCACACCGCTGCTGCCGGCATGAAGCTGAGCACGCCCCGCTGGTGGTACACGCGCGACGGCAAGACCGGCGCGATCGCCCGCCTGCTGCTGACCCCGCTGTCGTGGATCTGGAGCGCCGCCACGGCCCGCCGGATCGCGCGCAGGCACCCGGTGGATCCGGGGGCGCCGGTCATCTGCGTCGGCAACCTCACGGTCGGCGGCACGGGCAAGACCCCCGTGGTCCGCGAGATCGCCCGGCGGCTGGGCGGCACGGTGCTCTCCCGGGGCTACGGCGGCTCGCAGGCCGGCCCGGTCCAGGTTGACCCCGCGCGGCACGTGGCGGCCGACGTCGGGGATGAGCCGCTGATGCTCGCCCGTGACCTGCCCGTCTGGATCGCCCGCGACCGGGCCGCCGGCGCCAGGGCGGCCGCCGAGGCCGGCGCCCGCCTGCTGGTGATGGACGACGGCCACCAGAACCCGTCGGTCCGCAAGACGCTGTCGCTGGTCGTGGTCGACGGCGAGACCCGCGACGACGAGTGGCCGTTCGGCGACGGCCGCGTCTTCCCCGCCGGCCCCATGCGCGAGCCGCTGAAGGTCGGCCTGGCCCGGGCCGACGCCGCCGTGGTGCTGCTGCCCGCCGACCTGGAAGCGCCGGACCCCGAGTTGCTGGCGGCCCTGGGGCCCAAGCCCGTGCTGGTCGCCCGCCTCCTGCCCGCCGCCGCGCCGCCGACGGGGCCGCAGGTCGGCTTCGCGGGCATCGGCAAGCCATGGAAGGTCGAACGCGCCCTGCAGGCCGCCGGCTGCGACCTCAAGGACTTCTGGCCCTTCCCGGACCATCACGCCCTGGACGAGGCCATGCTTCGCCGCCTCGCCGACCGCGCCGCCCAGTTCGACGCCGGCCTGGTCACCACCGAGAAGGACTGGGCCCGGCTCCCGCCGAGCTGGAGGGACCGCGTCGCGGCCTGGCCGGTCCGCGCCGTCTTCGACGACGAGGAGGCTCTCGACCGTGTGCTCGCCGCTGTCCGGCCCTAGCCGGCTGCCGCCCCGCGCGGCGGCTCCTTCTCCCAGAACGCGCGGAAGGCCGCGCGCGGATCGTTCTCCACCCGGGTCTCCTCGCCGAACACCATCGTCGCCCGTTCCGGAACCGAATAGGCCGGCCACTTCGGCAGTCGGCCGTTGTTCGGGTCGCCCGTCGCCGCGAACGACACCCAGGCCGAGGCCAGCTGGTCCGCCAACCGCACCGCTTCGGGGCCCGTGCCGTTCAGGCCGCCGCGGATGTCGTGCAGGCTCGGCCCCACGTCCATCCCGTGCGGCGCGCCATAGCGGCCGCCGTAGGCCGGGCTCGCCTTGGTCCAGTAGTAGCTCCAGACCGGCGCGCCCTTCTGAGCCGCCTTGCGCTGGGCCTGGACCAGCGCGCCCTTGCGGAACGTCTCGTCCGTGTCGAACCGGGCCTGCAGGACATAGGGCGAGGCCTTGGGATCGTCCTGGCGATACATCGCCAGCACCTCGTCGGCGCGCCCCTCCCCCACCCGCCGGGCGATGAAGGCCCGCAGCCCAGCCTCGTCGAGGTTGAAGTTGATCATCCGGTAGGCGCGCTCGTCGATCACCGTCGAGACGATCATGGGCACGTCCGCCGAGATGGCCGGCGCGCCAGGGTCGAACGGGTGGCCCGGCAGCGCCACGCCGTCGATCGACGGCGAGAACGAGCGCGGCGCCTCGCCCTTGGCCCGGTCGCCGGCTTCCAGCGTCGCCTGGGCCGCCAGCAGGGTCTCGTAGGGCAGCGCCTGCAGCTTGCCGATGTCACCCTTGCCGAGGCCCAGCACCTTCAGGAACGCCGCGGCTCCCGCCTGGGCCTGCTCCGCCCCCGCGATCCGCAGCGCCGAGCCGCTCATCACCCCAGCGCGGTGGAACAGGCCCTTCGCCGACGGCATCGACATCAGGATGCTGGTCTTGGCCCCGCCGCCCGACTGGCCGAACACCAGCACCCGGCCGGGATCACCCCCGAAGCCCTCGATGTTCTCGCGCACCCAACCGAGCGCCGCGACGATGTCCATCATCCCCACGCCGCCCGAGCGTGCGAAGGCCGGTCCGGCATCGGCCAGGTTCAGGTAGCCGAAGGCCCCCAGTCGGTGGTTCAGCGTCACCACCACGCAGTCGCCGAACCGTGCCAGGTCCTCGCCGTCGAAGCCAGGCGAATTGCCCGAGCCGCCATAGAAACCGCCGCCGTGGATGTGGACCAGCACCGGCTTCTTCGCGTTCCGGTCCAGGCTCTTGGTCCAGACGTTCAGGACCAGGCAGTCCTCGCCCATTCCGCCGGGCTGGATGTCGAACATGATCAGGCCGCCATAGGCGAACTGCCGGCTGTTGGGCATCTGCGGCGCGACCTGGCCGTGGGCATAGGCGTCGCGCACCCCGGCCCACTTCGGCGGCGGGGCGGGCGGCATGAAGCGGTTCCTGCCCGAGGTCGCGGCCCCGTAGCGGATGCCCTTGAACATGTGGACGCCGCCGCCGGTCATGCCGCGCAGCTTGCCCTGGGCGGTCTCCACCACCGGGAACATCGCGCCCGTCTCCACCGCGCCGGCCACGCCGGGCAAAGCCAGCGCTCCGGCGGCCAGCGACGCCCCTGCCAGGACGGCCCTGCGGCTGTAGGTCATGACGCTTCTCCCCCGCGATCCGACGTTGTGTCGGCGCAGGGTTACGCGGGAGTCGGCCGCCAGGCCATACCCTATTTACGAATTTTCACCGCCTTGGCGGATCAGCTCGCGCCGGCCTTCTGCGCGTAGGCCCAGCTCATCTGCGCCAGGGCCGTCACCCGCGGCGCCATGTTGGCGGCGTCGGGGTGGTTCGCCGTGCCGTCGCGCACCCGGCCCAGGATCCCCTGCAGGATGCCGACGAGGCGGAAGGCGTTGTACGAGAAGAACCAGTTGAGGTCGTGCAGCCCCTCGCGACCGGTCAGGCTGCAGTAGTATTCCACCGCCTCGTCCAGGGTCGGGATGCCGTGCGCCTTCAGGTCCGGGATCTGCGAGACCGTCCCGTTGATCCAGTTCATCAGCACATAGGTGAAGTCGGCGAGCGGCTCGCCCAGGGTGCCCAGTTCCCAGTCCAGGACCGCGGTGACCCGGGACTCGGTTGGATGGAAGATCATGTTGTCGAGGCGGTAGTCGCCATGGACGACCGAGGTCCGTTCCTGCGGCGGCACGGTCTTCGGCAGCCAGTCGATCAGCTTCTCGACCTCGGGGATGTGGACCGTCTCGGAGGCCTTGTACTGCTTGGTCCAGCGGTCGACCTGGCGCGACATGTAGTTGCCGGGCTTGCCGTAGTCTTCCAGGCCTACCTTCACGTAGTCGGTGTTGTGCAGGTCGGCGAGGGTCTTGATCTTGGCGCGGAAGATGGCGTTGCGCTCGGCGGGCTCGTAGGCCGGCAGGCTCTGGTCCCAGAGGACGCGGCCCTCGACCATCTCCATGACGTAGAACATCGTGCCGATGACGCCGTCGTCGGCGCACAGGCCATACGGCCTGGCCACCGGGAAGCCGGTGGGATGCAGAGCCGAGATCACCTTGAACTCGCGGTCCACCGCGTGCGCGGACGGCAGCAGCTTGCCCGGCGGCTTGCGGCGCAGGACGTACTTCCGGCCCGGCGTGATGAGCTGATAGGTCGGGTTCGACTGGCCGCCCTTGAACTGACGGACCTCGAGCGGGCCCTCGTAGCCCTCGACGTTGGCCTTTAGCCAACGCTCCAGCGAGGCCTCGTCGAAGCGATGGGTCTCCGCAACCTCCTTGGTGCCGGTGTTGGCCTGTTCACGCGCCTGTTCGGCGGCGACGTCGGCGGTCACGGACATGGCGTCTCCCCTTGCCTTCGTACAATTGTTTGAACGCTTTCTAGGGGGCTCACACCGGGGGGGCAAGGAGCCTTGACGTCAGGCCGCCGCCTCCGCTCAAACGACGCATGGTCGAAGACATCCAGTCGATCATCGAGATCGCCATGCCGCGAGACGATGTCTGGCGCGCCCTCACCGAGCCGGCGCTCGTGGAGGCGTGGATGGGCTGCCTGCGGTTTCACCCCACGCCCGGCCACATCTTCTATCTGCAGCCCCATCGCGAACGACGAGCGCTCGGCGAGGTGGAGGACGCCATCGCCTGCCGGCTGGAGATCGTCGACCAGCCCCGACGCATCTCGTTCAGCTGGGGCTTTCCCGAGACGCCCGACACCTTCGTCGACATCCGGCTGCGCAACATCCCCGGCGGCACGCATGTGCGGCTGGTCCATTCGGGCTGGGACCAGTTCGACGACCGGGAGACAGAGGATGTGCGCGGCGGCCTGGGGCATGCCTGGCACACCGTGGCGCTGCCGGCGCTGAAGGCCGTGGCCGAGGGCCTGGCCTAACCCAGCGCGCGCCAGCCGATGTCGGTGCGGCAGAAGCCGTCCGCGAAGTCGATGCGCTCGATGGCGGCATAGGCCCTGTCGCGCGCCTCGCGCAGGGTTGCGGCGCGCGCGCAGACGTTCAGCACGCGGCCGCCGGACGCGCGGAGGGTTCCAGCCGCATCCAGCTTCGTACCGGCATGGAAGACCGCGACCTGATCCCCGAAATCGGCGTCGGCCCCGCGGATCTCGCCGCCGGATACGGGCTGTTCGGGATAGCCCTTCGCGGCGAGGACCACACAGATCGCCGCCTCGTCGCGCCAGACCGGCGGCGGCATCTCGGCGAGCCGGCCCGTGGCGCAGGCCATCAGATAGGGCACGAGGTCGCTTTCCAGGCGCAGCATCAGCACCTGGCACTCGGGATCGCCGAAGCGGACGTTGAACTCCACCAGCTTCGGCCCCTCCCGCGTGGCCATGAGCTCGACGAACAGCACGCCGCGATAGGGCGCCCCGTCTGTGGCGATGCCCGCGAAGGCCGGCTCCACCAGCCGGGTGCGAACCTGCTCGACCAGTTCGGGCGTGAAGACCGGCGCGGGCGAATAGGTGCCCATGCCGCCCGTGTTCGGCCCCTTGTCGTCGTCGAAGGCGCGCTTGTGATCCTGGACCCCGCCAAACAGCATCGAGTCCTTGCCGTCGCAGAGGGCGAACAGCGAACCGATCTCACCGTCCAAGAACTCCTCGATGACCACGCGGGCGCCCGCCTCGCCGAAACGGCCGCCAAAGGCGTCGTCGATCGCCGCCTCGGCTTCCGCGCGCTCCGGGGCGATGACCACGCCCTTGCCGGCCGCCAGGCCGTCGGCCTTGATCACATAGGGCGGCTCGAACCGGTCCAGGGCCTGCTTGGCCGCCGCCGCGCTCTCGCAGACCGCATAGGCCGAGGTCGGCAGCGCGTAGCGGTCGGTGAAGGCCTTGGTGAAGGCTTTGGACGACTCCAGCTGACCCGCGTGGGCCGTCGGTCCGAAGCAGGGAAAACCCGCCTCGACCAGGGCGTCGCCCAGGCCGGCCGCCACGGACGACTCAGGTCCGATGACCACGAGGTCGGCGGAAATCTCCCGCGCCAGCGCCAGCAAGGCGGGCACGTCGGTCGCCGACACGGCGCGAAGTTCGCACTGAGCCGCCATCCCCGGGTTACCCGGCGCCGCCACCAGGCGCTTCACCAGCGGCGAGGCCGCGATCTTCCAGGCCAGGGCGTGCTCACGCCCGCCGGACCCCACGAGCAGGATGTTCATGAGCGCGGCCTTTCGCCCGCGCCCCCGCGCGGGTCAAGCCCAGGTGAGGTCAACCGCGTGCGGTGAAGCCGCAACCCTGCTAACCCAGCACCATATGTCCGCGTTCAGCGAGCGGCGGCGCCAGGTCGCAACCCCTGGAACGCCGACCTGCGATAACATGTTCGAATAGTGGCCTGACGACGGGAGACGGAATGGCCGATCCGACCGAGAAGCCGGAGGACGCGCTCGAGCGTCAGGCCGCGCGTCACCGCGATGTAGAGCATCGCGTGAAGAATACACTGCAGCTCATCTCGTCCATCGTCCTGTTGCAAGGCCGGCGGACGAGCGACGAGGGCGCGCGCCTGGCGCTGCGGGGCGTCCAGCAGCGCGTGGCGGCGGTCAGCGTCGCGCACCGTCACGTCGACTGGATCGACGACAGCGAGATGGTGCAGTTGGCCCCTCTGATCCGGGAGATCGTCGGTGACCTGGCCGGCTCGGCCGGACGCGACGACGTGGCCATCGACCTGGACCTGGACGCCGTCACCATCGCCGCCCGCCAGGCCGCCCCGGTGGCGCTGCTGGTCAGCGAGGCGGTGGGCAACGCGCTGCGGCACGCCTATCCCGACAGCCGCGCGGGTCGCATCCGCGTCAGCCTGCGCCGGACGGGAGAGGGCTTCGACCTCTCGGTGGCCGACGACGGCGTGGGCATGGCCGAGGGCAAGCCGGCGTCCGGGTTCGGGCTGACGGTCGCCCAGCTCATGGCCCAGCAGCTTCGCGGAAAGCTCGCCACCGACTCCGCGCAACCGGGGCTGCGCCTGTCCGTTAGCGTGCCGATGGAACCCGACCCGCCCCGCGGCTAGGCCCTTGTCGCTGATCGCCAACCTGATCGGCACGGGCGCCGCCCTATGCTCGATGACCAGCTTCGTTCCGCAGATCGTGAAGATCGTGCGGGAGCGTGACGCGAACGGCGTATCGCTGCGGATGTACGCGGTGACGGTGACCGGCTTCTCCCTCTGGATCGCCTACGGTGTGATGACCCGGGCCTGGCCGGTGGTCGGCGCGAACACCGTGTGCCTCATCCTGTCGGCCGTGATCCTCGGCCTGAAATGGCGGCTGGCGCACGGCAAGCCGGCCACGCCGCTCTAGCCATCCCGCGGCGAGCGCCGTAAGGGCATCCCTTCGGCGACTGGAAGGTTTTGCGTATGAGCGATCGGCTGGCGGAGGCGCAGGCGGCCCTGAATGCGGGACGGCGCAACGAGGCGATCGACCATCTCATCGCCGCGGTGGCCGAGGATCCGGCCCGCCCCGTCCAGGTCTACCGCGTCCTGTCGCTGCAGATGTACCACGCCGGCCGTTTCGCAGAGGCCGAGGTCCAGGCGTCCGCGGCGATCAAGCGATACCCGCGCGACTTCGAACTGATGAACCTGCGCGGCGTGCTGCTGCGCAAGCTGCGTCGCTATCCCGAGGCCGCCGCGGCGCTGGAGGCGGCGATCAAGCTGGACCCGAAGTCGGCCGCCGCCCTGCACAATCTCGGCAACGTGCTGCTGGACCTCGGCAACGGCGCCAAGGCCGAGCAGGTCTTCACGAAGCTCGCCCGCGCCGAGCCCCGCAACTCGGAGTACCAGCGCCAGCTCGGACGCGCCTTCGCCAAGCAGGGCAAGATCGAACCGGCCCTCATGCGCCTCCGCCAGGCGGTGACGTTGAAGCGGGACAATGCCGACGCCTGGCTCGACATGATCGGGCTGCTGAACGAGGAACTGCGCCAGCAGGAGGCCGAGGAGAGCCTGGAGAAGGCCGTGCAGGCGGCGCCCAACGACGTGCGTCTGAAGGAGGCCCGCTCCACCCTGCTACGCCGCCTGGGCCGCACGAACGAGGCCGAGGCCTATCTGCGCGACCTGCTCGCCACCGATGCCGAGTCGGCCTGGATTCCCTATCAGCTCGCCGCGATCGTCGCCGACAAGAACCGCGCGGAGGCCAACGCCCTGTTCGAACGAGCGACCCACCTGCAGCCCGACAAGCTGGACTACGTCACCTCGCTCATCGAGAGCCTCGAGCGCACGCGCGACGCAAACGAGGGCCAGCACATCGAGCGGGCCTACCAGCTCGCGCTGTCGGTCCTGCCGCGCAGCGCGGAGTTCACCGAGGGCACCACCAAGATCCTCAGCGAGATCTTCGTGCGGGTTTGCGACTTCGACGCCCTGGAGGCCGTGGGCGACTTCAACACCCTCGGACGCGGCTGGGCCAGGACCGGACGCCACACCGCGCTGCTGAAGCAGCTCGCCCGGGTGCGCGGTGACGAGGGCCGGCTGGAGCTGCTGGAGCAGCACCGCATCTGGGGCCGCGACGTCGAGGCCGGCGCCGCCCGTCGCAAGATCAAGCGTCCGCCGCCGCGTCCGCGCGGAGACAAGATCCGCCTGGGCCTCATGTCCTCGGACCTGCGCTCCCACCCGGTGGGCTACTTCGCCATGCCCCTGTTCGACCACGTCGACCGCGATCGGTTCGAGGTGTTCGTCTACTCGTACTACCTGGGCGCCGAGGACGGCGCGATCCGTCGCATCCGCGACCGGATCACCGCCTACAACTGGTGGCCCGACATCAGCACCGCCGACGCCGCCGAGCGCATCGCGGCCGACCAGCTCGACATCCTGATCGAACTGGGCGGCTCGACGCACATGAACAAGCTCGACGTGATGGCCTATCGCCCGGCGCCACTGCAGGCGAGCTGGCTGGGCTATCCGCACTCGGCGGGGCTGGAGAGCATCGACTACTTCATCTGCGACCCCTACTCGAAGCCCACCAAGCCTGAGTACCTGATCGAGACGCCGCTGGTGATGCCGCAGACCTGGCTGGCGCTGGGCGACGGCTTCTTCGCCAATCGCAACGACATGACGCCCGGCCTGCCCAGTGACCGCAACGGCTTCGTCACCTTCGGCACAGCCAACAATCCCCACAAGTACGGCCGAGAGGTGCTGCGCGCCTGGGCCCGGGTGGTCGCGGCCGTGCCCGGCTCGAAGTTCGCCTTCGTGCGTCCCGAGGCCAGCGGCGAGAGCTTCCAACGCAACATCGAGCGCTATTTCGCCGAGGAAGGCGTCAGCGCTGACCGCCTGATCTGGCGCGCGGTGCGCGGCGCTCACCTGCCGCACTACAACGACATCGACGTCAGCCTCGACCCGTTCCCGCTGACCGGCGGCACGACCACCACCGAGAGCCTCTGGATGGGCGTGCCCCTGGTGACCCTGGTGGGCGAGGCGTTCTACGAGCGCCTCAGCTACTCGATCCTCTCGAACGCGGGGCTCGGCGACCTCTGCGCCCGCTCGCTGGACGAGTTCCAGGCCCTGGCGGTTCAGCTCGCGGCCGACACGGACCGCCGCCGCAAGCTGCGTGAGACCATTCGCGAGGACCTGCGCAGGAGCCCGCTGGGCCAGACCCAGAAGTTCGCGAAGGATTTCTATGACATGGTCCACACGGCCGTGACCGAACGGCCGGGGATCAAGCGCCGGGCCTAGAGGCGGAAGTATTCCTGGAGCAGGTCGTCGGGCCGCGGCTGGAAGGCCAGGTCCGAACCGCCGGCCCGGAAGGCGATGACGCCCTCGGGCACCTTCTTGTTCACGGCGCTGACGCCCTGGCTCAGCACCGCGTCGTTGCCGATCACGGTCCGGCCGATCACCGCCGTGTTGGGATAGAGCACCACCCGGTCGCCGATGACCGGGATCTGGTCCTTGTGCCGGCCCACTGTCGAGTTTTGGTACAGCACCAGGTAGTTGCCGTAGGTCGCTTTGGCCAGGACGATGCCCACCGAATGGCCGATGTAGAACACCGGCGGCATCTGGATCTCATAGAAGAGGTCGATGCCGTTGAGGGCCTTGTTCATCAGGAACAGGCGCGTCGCCGCCGCCGTGTCGCCCGAGCGCCGGTAGATCGTGTTCGACAGGTAGTAGAGGAAGATGCAGTGCTGCGAGGACTGCAGCACATTGAACTGGTCTGGCCGCCAAGGCGCGCAGGCGTTGATGCAGACGTGCATCCGCTCCAGCGCCTCGTCCAGATGGGCGTCGACCGCCTTGCGGAAGGCCTCCTCGCGACCGTCCGGCACGATATGGGCGCACTGGGCGGTCAAATAGGCGATCAGGCTCTCGCGGGTGTGGTCCAGCAGCTTCACGCGTTCAGCCCCTCCAGATAGGCGCGCACCACATCCTCCACAGGCCGGGCGCGCACGCCAAGCGCGGCCAGCCGCTCGACCGTGGCGTTGGGCGGCGACGGCGGATCGGCCGTACCCGTGAAGGCCACGGTCCAGCCGGCGGCCTCGAACACGCGGGCGATGTCGGCGTTGGTGGCGAGGGCGCCGCTGGCCACGTTGTAGACCTGGGCCGGCCCATCCGCGATCGCGATCAGCGCGGCCACGGTGTCGTCCAGGTGGATGTAGTCGCGGGCGATACTGGGGCTGGACTCCAGCGTCAGCTCGCGGCGAGCGCGGGCGGCGATCAGCCATTCCGACAGGAAGCCCGGCGCCCCGTCGGCCCAGTCGAAGACGTTGGAGAGCCGGGCCACCGCGCCCTTCCCGCCCGTGCGGGCCAGGGTCAGGTTCTCGCCCAGCGCCTTGGAGAGGTCGTAGACGCGGCGCGGGTCGGCCGGATCGAACACCAGCGGCTCGGCCTCATGCGCCTCGGCCTTGCGCTGACCGTCGTAGAGGCGGGTGGACGAGCAGTAGACGATCCGCTCGAACCGGCCCGCGCGGATCACCTCGCTGACCAAGCTGGCGTGCGCTTCCACCGTGTCGAACGGCCGGCGGTCGTAGTCGGCGGTCAGGCCCGCGCAGTAGAACGCAACGCCCAGGTCCCGGGTCAGGAGGTCCGGGTCGCCCTTGGCCGGGGCCCAGACGTCCCAACCGGCCTCGGCGAGGGTCGCGGCCAGGCGCGCGCCGACGAAGCCGGCCGCACCGATGACCGTGGCCGCCCGCCCCAAGGTCTCAGAGCCCGCCGACGGGGTGGTGCAGCTTGGGGTCCTTGTGGCGCAGGTACTTGGGGCTGACGTCCTTGACGATGCTGTAGCCCGGACCGTCGAACACCGAGGCGTCCTTCACGGCCACCATGTTGAACCCGTGCGGCGGGCCTTCGAGGAACACCGCGTCCACGGGGATCAGCTCGACCGGTTTGCCGGCCAGGTCGTAGTTCGAATTGAAGTCGCGCAGCGCGAACACGGTGTAGCCGCGGTCGGTCAGCAGCTTCACGATCTCGGTGTTCTCGAGGCCGTTCGACCAGTCGACGTAGTGGCGATGGACCTCGAACAGGATGGCAGGCGCCTCGCCCTTCGGGGCCGACAGGAACGTCTCGGCGCCCTTCAGCGCGCCCAGTTCCGCGCCCTCGATGTCGAGCACGATCAGGTCCAGGCGATCGACGCCCGAGGCCTTGAGGTAGTCGGCGATGGTCACGGTCTTGAAGGTGTCGTCGCCCGCCTCGGCCACCTCGGCGTTGGCGAAGCTGTCGTAGCCCACCAGCTTCAGATTGGTGGTGCTGTCGTGCCAGAGCCCTTCGGGGCGCGGCTTGATGTTGGAGAGGCCGTTCAGCTCGGCGTTGCGCATCAGCATGCCGCGCTGCTGGGTGTTGGGCTCGAAGGCGTGCACCACCCCGCCGCCGGCCGCGATCTCGCGCGCGATCAGCACGGCGTGGTCGCCGAAGTAGGCGCCGCCGATGACCACGTTCTTGGCCCCCTTGGCGAGGTCCACCAGGATACGGCTGGTCTGCGGCTCCCAGGCGTGGTCGGGCGCCTCGGGTTGCGACATGACGAAGTCGCGGGCGATCTTCGAGCGATACAGGAACTCGAACGTCACGCCGCTGGACAGCGTCTTGCGCACCACCTGGTCGTCGTCGAACAGGGCGTCGACCAGCGGGCCGGTCAGATCCTCGCGTACGTCCACGCCGGGGGCCTGGATCTGCCCCTCGAAGGCGATCAGCTGGCGGATCAGCGCCGCCCGCAAGTCGTCCTTCTCACCGATCCGCGAGAGCGCTTCGAGCGCCTTTTCCTGAGCCATGAAATCAAAGTCCGTGTTGCTGGCGGCATCTCTAGCAGAGACGCCGGAGGGTCTCAGCCCTGGTAATCGGGGTAGCCCGCGTCGCGGGCCGAGATGAGTTGCGGTTCGTCGGGCCAGGCGATGCCGAAAGCGGGGTCGTTCCACCGCACGCCGGCATCGTGGCCGGGCGTGTAGCCGGGCGCGATCTGGTAGAGCACGTCGGTATGGGCCTCCAGGGTCAGGAAGCCGTGCGCCACACCCTCGGGGATGTAGAGCGCCATCAGGTTGTCGGCGCTCAGTTCCTGCCCCACCCACTGGCGATAGGTCGGGCTGTCCGGCCGCAGGTCCACCGCCACGTCGTAGACGCTGCCCCGCGTCACGCGCACCAGCTTGGTCTCGGCGTGCGGCGCGGCCTGGTAGTGCATCCCGCGCAGGGTGCCGACGTGCGGATTGCACGACAGGCTGGTCTGCACCGGCGCGAAGGCGATGCCGGCGGCGGCGAACTCCTCGGGACAATGCAGGCGCGCGAAGGCGCCGCGATCGTCCTTGCGCGGCTCGGCCGAGACACGGAAGACCCCGGCCAGCTTGGTCCGCTGGAAACGCATCAGCCCACCACCTTCGTCTCAGGCGAGGCCACCACGAACCGGCCGCCCCAGTCGCCGATGAAGGCCAGCTGGCGCATGATCTCGTCCTTCAGGTTCCAGGGCAGGATCAGCACATAGTCGGGCCGCGTCTCGGCCACCATCGCGGGCGCGAAGATCGGCACGTGGCTGCCGGGCAGGTAGCGGTCCTGCTTGGCCGGGTTGGCGTCGTAGGCGCTGACGATGTCGTCGGAGGTCACGCCGCAGTAGTTCAGGAACGTGTTGCCCTTGGCCGCCGCGCCATAGGCCGCGATGGCCTTGGCCTCGTCCTTCGCCTCGGCGAGGAAGGCCAGGAAGCTCTCGCGCACCGCTTCGACCCGGGCCGTGAAGCCATCATAGGTCGACGGCTTGTCGAGCCCCGCCGCGGCCTCCTCGGCGCGCAGGGCGCGCAGGGCGTCGGTCTCGGCGTGACCCGAGGCCTGGTGGGTGCAGAACAGCCGCAGCGAGCCGCCGTGGGTCGGCAGCTTCTCGACGTCGAACACCCGCATGCCGTGGGCCGCCAGCACCTGCTCGACCGCCAGCAGCGACAGGTACGAGTAGTGCTCGTGATAGATCGTATCGAACTGCACCAGCTCGATCAGGTTCAGCAGATGCGGGAACTCGAAGGTCAGCACGCCCTCCGGCTTCAGCACCTGCGGGAAGCCGGCCACGAAGGCGTTGAGGTCGGGGACGTGCGCCAGGACGTTGTTGGCCGCCATCAGGTCGGCCCGATCGCCCCGGGCCGCCAGCGCCTGGCCGGTCTCGGCGTTGAAGAACACCACGTCGGTGCGCACGCCCCGCGCCCGCGCCGCCTCGGCGGTGTTGGCCGTGGGCTCGATGCCCAGCACCGGGATGTCCTTGGCCAGGAAATGCTGCAGCAGGTAGCCGTCGTTGCTCGCCACCTCGACCACCAGCGATTCCGGCCCCAGCCCGAAACGCTCGGTCATGGCGTCGGCGTAGCGCTTGGCGTGCGCCACCCAGCCCGGCGAGAACGACGAGAAGTAGGCGTACTCGGCGTCGAAGATCGCCTCGGCCGGCACGTCGTGGTCGGCCTGCACCAGGAAGCAGGCGTCGCAGACCATGGTGTTCAGCGGGAACACCGGCTCATTCCCGGCCGCCAGTTGCTCGGGCGTCAGGTAGCTGTTGGCCAGCGGCTGCAGCCCCAGATCCAGGAAGGTCCGGGTGAGCGGCGCGCGGCAGAAGCGGCAGTGGGGTGTCGAACTCATGCGCGGGCTTCGTAGCCTTCGATCTGCTCCAGGCACAAGGCGAGCGCGTCCTCGCCCGCCGCCTGGCGTCGGTACCAGTCCATCGTCAGGGCCACGGCCTCGGGGGCCTCCAGCCGGCTCTCGAACCCGAGGGCGGCCTTGGCCAGGCCGGCATCGATGGCCAGTGACCTGGCCTCCAGCGAGTTCGGATCGGGCTCATGCCGCCATGGCTGGCCGCCCAGCGCCTCGACGCCCAGGGTCGCCAGTTCGCCCACGGTGACCTCGGCGCCGCCGGGCTTCGGCCCGAAGTTCAGGGCGCGCGGCGTATCCGGCCGGGTGGCGAGGGCCTCGATATGCGTGAAGTAGCCGGCCAGGCAGTCCAGCACGTGCTGCCAGGGGCGCGTGGCCTCCGGATGGCGCAGCACCACCTGCGCGCCGCCGCGCGCCGCCCGGACGATGTCGGCCACCAGCCGGTCGCGTGAGAAGTCGCCGCCGCCGATGACGTTGCCGCCCCGCGACGTCGCCACCGGGACGGCCTGGAAGAAGCTCCTGGCGAAGCTCTGGACCACGATCTCGGTCGCGGCCTTTGAGGCCGAGTAGGGATCCTTGCCGCCCAGGTTGTCGGTCTCGACGAAGGCGCGGCCGCCGTCGTTGTTGGCGTAGACCTTGTCCGAGGTGATCGCGAGCACCGCCTCGAGCGACGTCTGGCCACGCAGGGCCTGCAGCAGGTTGGCCGTGCCCATGACGTTGGTGGCGAAGGTCCCGATCGGGTCCTCCACCGAGGTCCGCACGATCGGCTGGGCCGCCATGTGCAGCACGAGGTCGAAGGCCGCGCCGTCCAGCGCCGCGCCGATGGCGGCCGGATCGCGCAGGTCGGCCAGCCGCGAGTTCACCTTGCCGCCCACGCCCGCCAGGTCGAACAGCGCCGGGCTCTGGTCGGGCGCCAGCGCCAGTCCCGTAACCTCGGCGCCCAGTTGCGCCAGCCAGATCGCGGCCCACGACCCCTTGAAGCCCGTATGCCCCGTCAGCAGGACACGTTTGCCGGCCCAGAAGCCGCGGTTCACCGCCGCCACGGCGCCTCGCCCGAGGCCCACAGCCCTTCCAGGATGTTCTTGTCGCGCAGGGTGTCCATGGCCGCCCAGAAACCGTCGTGGCGGTAGGCCATCAGCTGGCCGTCGGCGGCCAGGCCCTCCAGCGGCTCGCGCTCCCAGATGGTAGGGTCGCCGTCGATGCGGTCGATCACCGACGGGTTCAGCACGAAGAAGCCGCCATTGATCAGCCCCTGGTCGCCCGGGGGCTTCTCCACGAAGCGGTCGACGCGGCCATCGTTGATCTCCAGCGCGCCGAAGCGCCCCGGCGGGGCCACGGCGGTGATCGTGGCGTCCTTGCCGTGCGCCTTGTGGAAATCGAGCAGCGCCCCGAGGTCGACGTCCGAGACGCCGTCGCCATAGGTCATGAAGAACGGCTCATCCGGGTCGAGATGGCCGGCTACCCGCTTCAGCCGGCCGCCGGTCATGGTGGCCTCGCCGGTCTCGACCAGGGTCACGCGCCACGGCTCGTTGTTGCGGGCGTGATACTCGATCTCGCCCTTGGCGAGGTCGACGGTCAGGTCGGCGTTGTGCAGCACGTAGTTGGCGAAATACTCCTTCACCACATAGCCGCGATAGCCCAGGCATACGACGAAGTCGTTGAAACCATAGTGGGAATACAGCCGCATGATGTGCCAGAGGATCGGCCGCCCGCCGACCTCGATCATCGGCTTCGGCTTGAACTGGCTCTCCTCCGAGATCCGCGTCCCGAGGCCCCCGGCCAGGATGACTGTCTTCATTCCGATCCTTCTCGGCGCGAGGTCCGCGCGCGTCGCGCCGTATTAGCCGTTCAGCCGCTGATTCCGAAGCCTTGCGCTTGAACGCGAGCCGCGGGATGGGAGGCCATGGCCCAGCCGCCCCGCGTCACCTTCATCATCGCCGGCGTCCAGAAGGGCGGCACCACGGCCCTGTTCGACTACCTCCAGGACTATCCCGACATCGCGCTGCCGCGGACGAAGGAGCTGCACTTCTTCGACGACGAGGGGCTCGACTGGAACCGTCCGCCCTATGACGTCTACGAGGGCCACTTCCCCCAGGTCGAGCAGGCGCCCTGCGGTGAGGCGACGCCGATCTACGCCTGGTGGCCGGGCGCGCTGGAGCGAATCCGCGCCTACAATCCCGCCATGCGGCTGATCCTGGTCATGCGTGACCCGGTGCAGCGCGCCTGGTCGCACTGGCGCATGGAGTATGCGCGCGGGGTCGAGACCCATCCTTTTGCCTGGTGCATCCGCGAGGGGCGCCAGCGGGCGTTCGACGCCCGGCCTTGGGGCCATCACCGCGAGTTCAGCTATGTCGAGCGCGGCTTCTACGGCGAACAGATCGAACGCCTCTACGCCCTGTTTCCCCGTGAGCAGGTGCTGGTGCTGCAGTCCGACGAGCTGCGGCGAAACCCAGGCGAGGCGCTGGGGCGGGTGCGGACGTTCATCGGCCTTCCTCCTGCACCGGCGCCGACGCCTCGCGAGGTGCACGTGGGCGCCGACATCGCCTATCCGTCGAGGCTGACACAGGACGACGTCGCCTACCTGCGTCAGGTCTACGCGGCGGACGCCGGGCGGCTGGCCGACCTCACCGGCATTCGTTTCAGCTGAGGTCAAAGTTTCGACCCGGAGCTTCAGGAAGGTCCGCGCCATGACGATCCTCGCCCGATCCGCCACGGCCATCCTTGCCGCGCTCCTGGCCTGCGCCGCGGCGCCCACGGCGACGTCCCAGACGCCCGCGCCGCCGCAACTGTCACTGCCCCTCGCCTGCGAACCCGGGCGCACCTGCGAGCTGCAGCACAACGTCGACCGGGACCCGGGCCCGGGCGCGCGCGACTATCGCTGCCAGTCCAAGACCTATGACACCCACACCGGCGTCGATATCCGCGTGCCCGACATGGCCGCCCAGCGGCGTGGCGTGGCGGTGCTGGCCGCCGCGCCGGGCAAGGTGCTGCGGGTGCGTTCGGACCAACCCGACCGGGTCGTCGGCCAGGGTGGCCTGAACCCGCACGACCCGGTGGGCCTGGGTAATGTGGTGGTGCTCGATCACGGCGGCGGCTGGATCACCGCCTACGGCCACATGGCCGCCGGCAGCGTGACGCTGAAGCCCGGCGACGTTGTCCGGCGCGGCCAGCCCCTGGGCAAGGTCGGGATGTCCGGCCTCACCGAGTTTCCCCACGTCCATATGGAGGTGCGGCAGGGCGGCAAGGTCGTCGATCCCTTCGCCCCAGACATGAGCAACCCGGCGGCCTGCGCCGCCCAGGCCGGTCTGTGGGACGCCGCGACCGCCCAGAAGCTCGCCTACAAGCCCGGCGCGATCCTCAATGCCGGCTTCACCTCTGCCCAGCCCAGCATGGTCGACGTGGAGAATGCGGCGATCCAGTCGTTCAACGCCGCCTCGCCCTCGCTGATCGTCTACGTCCGCGCCATCGCGCTGCTGCCGGGCGACGAACGGGAGATCGTCCTGCGCGGGCCCGACGGCGCGATCCTGGCCGAGGGGCGCCAGCCGGCCCTGGCCCGGTGGCGGGCTCAGGATCTGCACGTCGTCGGCCGCCGGCGCCCGGCCGCCGGCTGGGCGCGGGGGACCTATGTGGCCGAGTACCGTGTCCTGCGCGCCGGCAAGGTGGCCCTGAGCCGCCGGCTCGAAACGCGGCTCTAGCCACGGCGCTGGCGCGGCGGCCCGGGGCGCGGCTAGTACTGGCGCGATGCATCCGCTGATCCATGAGGGCGCCGGCCACTACAATGCCGGCCGGCTCGACGAAGCCGAAGCCTGCTTCCGGCAGGTCGTCGACGCCGATCCCGTGCCGGCGCTGATGAATCTTGGCGTGGTTTGTCGGATCACGGGGCGGATCGCGGAGTCCGCCGATCACCTGCGGCGCGCCCTGGCCCTGCGCCCCGATCTTCCGGCGGTGAACTACCAACTGGGCATGACCCTGCTGCAGAAGGGCGAGTACGCCCAGGGCTGGGTCCACTACGAGGCGCGCCATTCGATGCTGCCGCGCGCGACCGCGCCGCTGCCCGAGTGGCGGGGCGAGCCGTTGCGCGGCAAGCGGATCCTGATCATCGCCGAGCAGGGCCTTGGCGACCAGGTGCTGTGGGCGCGCTTCGTTCCGCTCCTGCGGGCCCAGGCGGCCGAGGTCGGCCTGGCCGTCGCGCGTATCCTGGTCCCGCTGTTCGATGGCCTCGCCGACCGCGTCTTCAACGCCCAGAGCTTCGAGGACATGCCCTACGATGTCTGGGCTTCGATCGGCTCCGTGCCGCGCTGGCTCGGCGCAGGCCCCGACGACGCCACCGCGCCGTACCTGAGCGTCGCGCCGGCGGCGGACGCGGTCTCCGGCGCCGGACTCATGCTGGACGGCGGCGACCGCAACCCCAACCCGGCGCGCCTGCCGCCGTCGGATATCGCGGCGCGCATCCGGGCCGTCGCGCCCTTTGCCGACCTCTCGCCTCAGGCCACGGGCGCCGCCGACTTCGGGCGCACAGCCCGGCTCATCGCGGGGCTGGAGCGAGTGGTCTCGGTCGACACTTCGGTGGCGCATGTGGCCGGCGCGATGGGCAAGCCCTGCCACGTGCTGCTGCCGCGTCCCGCACGTGACTGGTGGGCCAACTGGGACGACGACCGGACGCCCTGGTACCCTTCGGTCCGCACGATCCGTCAGCGCGCCCCCGGCGACTGGGAGCATGTCCTGGGTGACCTGCGCGCGGCGCTGGCGACGCCGGCGCAGTTGAACGAGTCGTGATCCGCCACTGCCTTCCGCAAGGCAAAGCTTTGAGCTAGCGTCCCTTTGTCAGCCTAGCTCTCCATGGCTGTGTCGCATTGGCCGGGCAGCGCGTCTCAGGACACCGCTGTCCGGCTTCTGCGTTTTCGGGCGCCGCCGTCTTCAGGGCGCCGGGCCGGCCGGGGTCACCACGAGGACGTCGTAGCGCGCCAGCCAGAGCAGGCCGCGCTCCATGAAGTTGCGGCGGGTCGGTGCGATCAGTTCCACCAGCTTCGCCACCGGCGTCGGACCGTTGAGGAGCAGATGCTCCATCACCGCGCGCAGCTCGTCATGTGTCGAGCGGTTGAAGCGGCTGTACGACGCCAGCGGTCCATCCAGCCGCGCCTGGGCCGTCGGCCAGTCGCTGAAGGCGCCGAGGCTGACGACGTCGTCACCCCGAATGTGGCGCGTGGGATAGCCGGCGAACAGCGTGTAGGGATCTGGGCGCAGCGGATTGTCGGCGGGCGAGGGATCGGGCGCGGCGGCGCGGCGGCGGGCATCCTGCTCGGCCCACAGGGCCTGGTACTGCGGAATGATCGCCTGCCAGTCGAACACCCGGCGGGCCTGAGCCTGAGCCTCGGCCCCGAGCGTGCGCCGGAGCTCTGCGTCCTCGACCAGGCGCAGGATTGCAGCCTCGGCCGCCGCGAGGTCGACCGCCACATGCTGGGCGGTCACGGCCACGTAGTTCTCGTAGTTCATCCAGTCGTTGGCGAACCAGTACGAGATGTCGCCGCCGAAGCCGGGACGCGGGGCTACGGTGGGGATGCGGAAGCCGTCCAGGCCGTCGCGCACGGTGTCCTTGTAGCCGTTCCAGTCGGTGACGACGCACGGCAGGCCCGCCGCCATGGCCTCGACAGGCGTGAGGCCGAAGGTCTCCTGGATGTTGTCCGGGAAGCTGATGAAGAAGTCCGCCGCCGACCAGATGGAGAACCGGACGTCGGCCGGGCGGCCGTCGACCAGGCGGTAGTGCACGGAGGGGCACAGGGCCCGGATGTCGGCGTGAAGCTTCTCGGCTTCTGACTCCGGTTCGGTCCAGCCCGAGGCGAGCCAGTAGATCGGCCGGCTGGAGCGCTGGGCCGCGCGTTCCAGGGCCATCGCCATCAGGGCGGGGTTCATCTTCGTCTTGACGCTGAAGCGACCGACGTAGAGGGCGACGACCGCGTCGTCGGGAATGTCGAGACGCGCGCGCCAGGCTTCGCGCTGGCCGGGCTGAGGCGCGAAGTCGTCGACGTTGACGCCGAGGGGGATGGTGGCGCGCTGCGGCTCGCCCCGGCGGCGCTCGCCGTACTCATGGCGGAAGTAGTCCCGCGCCTGGTCGAGCTGGACCTCCACCGCCTGGCGGACGGCCGAGGAGGTGCAGATGAGGGCGTCGTAGTCCTCGAGCGGGGCCACGAACATGTTGCTGAGGATCTGCATCACCCGCGCGGTGGCCGTGGTGTGGGTGACGCCGCACAGGGCGTAGCGGCGCGAGCCGACGCGGCGGCGGTGCCAGGCCTCGGAGTCGATCGCCGGCGAGGGAATGTAGACGACACCCGGGTCGGCAAGGGCCGCGCGGTTGGTCTGGCCGAGCCAGCGGATGGGACGCGAGGCGGGCCGGATGCGCTCGATCAGCCCGTCCATCTCCGGCTGGGGACGGCCAGCGGCGTTCCAGAAGTGGAACTGGTCGACATCGGCGTGGGCGATGAGGCCGCGGAGGAAGCTCTCGCCGGCGGAGTGGCGGCCCAGCAGGGCCTTGCCCGTGGTGTCGAAGGCATTGGGGTGGAGGAAGATCGCCGCGTTCGACATCGCGGCGGACTTAGCCTGCGGTCAGGCGATCGCGCAAAGAAAAAGGGCCGCCCCGGAGGGCGGCCCCAATCCTTGGATCGGTACTGAGCTTAGGCGCCCAGGACGTTCGCCGCGCTGATGTCGGCGAGCGTACGGCCGACCAGCGTGATCGCGGTGTCGATCGCGCCGTTGTCGTCGGCGTCGGCGAAGACGACCACGTCGCCACCGACTTGGACCACGACCACTTCCGGACCGTTCACACCGCCGTTGGCGATGAGGTTGGTCGCTTGGGTGCGCGCGGCTTCAACCGTGCTGACCGTGATCTCGAGGTAGGTCGTACCGTCGGTCAGGGTCGTGGTGCCGGCGCCGAACACGATCGCGTCGCTGGCTTGCCAGTCGGTGATCTGGTCGAAGTCACCGAAGGCCGTGCTGGTCGAGCCCGAAGCGAAGACGAACACGTCGGAGCCGTTGCCGCCCGCCATGATGTCTTCGTCGTTGCCGGCCACGATGGTGTCGTTGCCGTCACCGCCGTTGATGCTGTCAGCACCGGCGCCGCCGACGAGCGAGTCGTCACCGCCACCGCCTTCGATGGTGTCGTCATCGACGCCGCCGTCGGCGGTGTCGTTGCCTTCACCCAGCTGGACGGTGTCGTTGCCCGCGCCAGCCGTGGTCACCAGATCCGAACCCGCACCGGCGATGATGACGTCGTTGCCGGCGCCAGCGTCGGTCAGGGTGTCGTTGCCGTCGCCGAGCGTCAGACGCTCGTTGCCAGCGCCACCGGTCACGTTGTCGTTGCCGGCGCCAGCGTCCACGACGTCGTTGCCGCCGTCCGTGGTGATGGTGTCGGCGCCGTCGCCGCCCGAGATGTTGTCGGTGTCAGCGCCGCCCGACAGGTTGTCGTCGCCCGCACCGCCGACCAGGGTGTCGTTGCCAGCGGCGCCCGAGAGGGTGTCGTTGCCATCTTCACCGAGGATGCTGTCGCCGTTGGCGCCACCGGTGACGCGGTCGTCTCCGAGGTTGCCGTTGAGGACGTCACCGCCGCCGCCGGCCGACACGATCGTGTCGTTGCCTTGGCCGCCGAGGATCGTGTCCTTGCCGGCGCTGCCGCTGGTGATCGAGTCGTCACCGGCGTTGCCGTACAGGGTCATGACCGCAGTGGCGCTGCCGACCGCGTTGAGCGAGTCGCCGCCGTCGCCGAGGATCACGGTGGCCGAGCCAGCGCCCGTGGTCACCAGGTCGGCGCCCGAGCCGGCGTCGACCGAGATCACGCCCGTCGAACCCGAAGTGATCGTGTCGTCGCCACCTTCGCCGAGCAGGGTGTCGTTGCCCGTGCCGCCGGAGATGTTGTCGTTGCCGAGGTTGCCGTTCAGCGTGTCAGCGCCCGAACCGCCAACGATCGAGTCGTTGCCTTGGCCGCCGAGCAGGATCTGGCTGTCCGAGGCGCCCGTGGCGACGATCGAGTCGTTGCCGAGGTTGCCCTGGGCGAAGTTCGCCTGGGTGCCCACGTCGATCGTGTCGTCGTTCTGGCCACCGTAGATGGTGTCAGCGCCCGAACCACCCATCAGGGTGTCGTTGCCTTGGTTGCCTTGCAGCAGGTCGTTGCCGCCGTTGCCGACGAGCGAGTCATCGCCCGAGAAGCCGTACAGGGCGTCGCTGCCGGCACCGCCGGCATCCGAGTCCTGACCGACCACGCCGACGACCAGCGTCGAGCCGTCCGGGAAGATCGGGGTTTCGCCGAAGAACGTGGCGTTGAACGTGACCGAACGGCCGGTGACGCCCGAAATCACGGTCACCGTGGCGTCCGAGGTCGCCGTCGCCGGGTTGAAGCGGACGGTCGTGAGGCGAGCCGATTCACCAGAGGTGGTGAAGATCAGGTCGTCGGTCGCGCCGTCAAAGGCGAGCGCCTGAGCTTCAGTAATCGTCTCGAAGATAAAATTCGCCATAGATCTCTCCAGTCTGTGTCACACGGACCCCTGGCACGCTTGACCCCCGTCCCCGACGGAGCAGTCCCAGCGGTCCATTACCCCAAACGCCATAGCAGGGCTGCGGCGCAGGTTAGACGAGCCCAAGGGGAGACGTATCGGAACCCCGCCAATTACGCAACACCAAAAAGCCCGCAGGAACAGTGGGCTCCGAGGTGTTGCGCAGACGCCGCTACTCTTCCCGGAAGGCGTCTTCCAAAGTCTCTGCGATGGGTGAAATCAGGAAGCCCATGACCGAGCGTTCACCTGTCACGATCAGCGCGCCGGCCGGCATGCCGGGCGTCATCTGGACGCCTTTCTTGAGCTTCGCGAGCTCGGCCGGCGGGATTTTCAGGTCGACCCGATAGAAGGACACGCCGGTCTTCTCGTTGGTCATGCGGTCCTTGCCGACCACCGAGACCTTCGCGTCCAGCGCGTCGTTGAAGCGTTGATTCAGGCCGGTCAGGCGCACCTTGGCCGGCATGCCTTCGCGCACCGCGTCCACGTCCTCGGGCTTGATCATCGCCGTGACGGTCAGCGGGGTCGCCGACGGCACCACGTCCATCATCGTCTCGCCCGCGCCCACGACACCGCCGACGGTGAACTGGGTCAGGTTGAAGACGTAGCCGTCGACCGGCGAGCGAACCACGGTCGAATCGAGCGTCTGGCGCGCGGTGGTCAGGCGGGGAATCACGTCGGCCAGCTTGGCCTGGCTGTCGCGAAGCCCCTCGGCGGCCTGGCTCTGGCGCTCGTCGCGCAGCGAGCTCAGCTGCATCCGGGTCTCGCCCATCTGCTGACGCACGCGGGCCACCTCGGCCAGAAGCTGGCCCTTGCGTCCGGCCAGGTCGGCGAGGGTGCGCTCGTAGCGCAGGATCAGAGTCTTCGGCGCGAAGCCCTGCTCGTTGAGCTTGCGATAGCCTTCGAGCTCTTCCTGGGTCAGGCGGACCTGCTCGTTGATGGAATCGAGCTGGGCCTGCAGCCCCTGGACCTGGCTCTGTTGCTGCTCGACGCGCTGCATCAGCACCGCCGACTGGCTCTGGAAGAGCTGGGCGCGGGTGGAGAACAGGAACTGCTGATCACGGATCAGCGTCGCCACGGCCGGATTGGCCGCGCGGGCCGTCAGTTCGGCCGGCATCTCGAGCGAGGAGCGTCCCATCGCCTCGGCGCTGAACCGCGCGCCCTGCGCCAGGAGGGTGTCATACTGGTTCTGCATCACGTCGACGGCGGCGCGCGCCTCGACGTCGTTGAACAGCAGCAGCGGCTGGCCGGAGCGGACCAGCTGGCCTTCACGGGCCAGGATCTGCTTCACCACGCCGGTTTCCTTGTGGCGCAGCGTCTTGCGCATGCTGTCGGCGCGCACCTCGGCCTGGGCGCTGATGCCCGTGGCGATCGGGGTGACCGAGGCCCAGAGGCCGAGACCGAGCACGCAGGCGCCGATCACGCCGGCGCCGACCACCATCGGGCGGCGCAGGCGATGTTCCAGCTCGGGCGGCAGCGGGGCGTTGTCGTCACCGCCGAAGGTCGGGGCGACGTAGTTGGTGCGGACGGGTCCGAGGTCCAGTTTCATCGACCACCTTCCACGGCGCGCACGTCCTGCTGCGGCGCCTGTTGCGGGGGCTGGGCGCCCGCCGGCTTCACCAGACGCGCCATGACCTGGTCACGCGGTCCGAAGAGTTCGACCCGGCCGTCACGCAGCACGAGCATCTTGTCGGCGCCGCGGAACACGCCGGGCTTGTGCGAGATGACCACCACGGTGGCGCCGTTCGCCTTCATGGCGTCGATGGCCCGCATCAGGGCGTCCTCGCCCTCGGCGTCCAGATTGGCGTTCGGCTCGTCCATGACCACGAAGGCGGGGTTGCCGAGCACGGTGCGCGCCAGGCCGACCCGCTGGCGTTGGCCGGCGGAGAGCACGACGCCGCCCTCGCCCACGTCGGTGTCGTAGCCCTTAGGCATGCGCAGGATCAGGTCGTGCACGCCGGCCATCTGGGCGGCGGCGACCACTTCCTCGTCGGTCACGCCGTCGCGGAAGCGGGCGATGTTGTTGCGCACGGTGCCGGCGAACAGCTCGGTGTCCTGCGGCAGGTAGCCCACGTAGCGGCCGAAGTCGGCGCGATCCCACGAGAAGACGTCGGCGCCATCCAGGCGCACCACGCCGTTCATCGGCTTCCAGATGCCGACCAGCAGGCGCGCCAGGGTCGACTTGCCGGCTCCCGACGGGCCGATGACGCCCAGGACCTCGCCGGGTTCGATGCCGAAGTTGATGCCGGTGAGCACAAGGCGCTGAGCGCCGGGGGGCGCGAAGTTCACGCCCTCGACCGACAGCTTACCCAGCGGGCGTGGCAGCGCGGTGGCGGCCGACGGCGGCTCGGCCACCGACAGCAGACGGTTCAGGCGCTCATAGGCCCGGAACATGTTGTTGAGCGGCTCCCACGAGCCGACGATCTTCTCGATGGGCTGCAGCGCGCGGCTCGCCAGGATCATGTTGGCGAACAGCATGCCCGAGTGGATCTCGCCCTTCAGGATCAGGTAGGCGCCGATCGCGACGATCAGCACCTGCATGCCCATCCGGACCGCCTTGATGATGTCGTTGTACATGTTCGAGGCTTCGGCAGCGGTAGCGCCGCGCTCGATCGTGATCCGGCGGTAGTGAGCCCACGCCTTGCCCAGGGTCGGCAGCATGCCCATCGCGCGCACCACCTCGCCGTTGCGAAGCGCCGCGTCGGTGAAGCTGTAGCTGCGGAGCGCCGCGTCGTTGGCGTCCTTGAGGGAGTTCTTGGTCGCCCGCGTCTGGGCGATGGCCAGCAGGACCAGCACCACCGCGCCGCCGAGCGTCACCGCGCCCACCAGCGGATCGATGATGAAGAGGGTGACCAGGAACACCGGGATCCACGGCACGTCGAAGAACGCCGCCGCGGCGATGCCGGTCAGGGACTGGCGGAACTGGTCCAGGTCACGCAGGGCCTGGGCGCGCGCACCCGCCTCGCCGCGGACCGCCGCGTCGAAGAGGCTGGTGAACACCCGGCCGGAAAGCCGCTGGTCCAGGACCACGCCGTAGTTGATCAGGATCCGCGCGCGGAAGTCGTCGATGACACTGGAGATCGTGAAGACGAACAGGGTGATCAGGGTCAGCACCACCAGCGTGGAGATGCTCTGACTCACCATCACCCGGCCGTACACCTGATAGGTGTAGAGCGGCAGGGCCATGTACAGCAGGTTCGACACCAGGCTGAAGCCGAACGCGACCGCCGCCGGCTTGTACCCCTCTCGCAACGCCTTCCCGAGCAGATTGTCGGGGAGGTTCGAGAGGAACGTCAGGAATTTCATCTTGCCTAAGCCGTCCCTGCAGACCTTACCGGCCTGATACACCAATCCGCGCGCAAATGGTTAAATGCGGCGGCACATAAAGACGTTCTGAGCCCTATCTGGCCCTAGGTGCGTCGAAAGCGCGCGTAGATGCGCAGGGGCCCCAATCGTGTCAATGGCGCACCCTGCCGCTCCGTCGCATGCTAGGATTGTCGACCGGACGCCATCGCACCAGGAGTATCGATGTCGCGGATCGCGATTCTCGGCAGCTGCATAACCCGCGATCTGTGGCCAATCCGTGGCGGTGGCGCGGAGCAGCTCCTGTACATCTGCCGCACCAGCTTCCCCAGCCTGCTCTCGACGCCCGTCGCGGGATTCGAGCCCCAGTCGGCGCTGCCCGGCGACCTGCACGCCCATGAGCACAACGCCCTGATCGCCGACCTGCGCAAGACGGCCCTGGCGCGACTGGTCGCCTGGCGCCCGACGCACGTGATCTTCGACTTCATCGATGACCGCTTCGATCTGATCGCCTTCGGAGACGCCATCGCCACCCGCAGCGGAGAGCTGAAGCGCAGCGGCTATCTGGACCAGCCGGCCCTGGCCGATCGCTACGTGATCCCGCGCCTTTCCGCCGCCTGCGACCGGCTGTGGGGCGAGGCCGCGGGCGAGTTCGCGGCGCTGCTGCGGGCCACGCCGCTGGCGAGCGCCCAGCTCATCCTGCACTCCGCCCGCTGGGCCGACCGGCAACGCCATGCGGACGGTCGGCTGGAGGCGTTGCGCGACGTGGAGATCCTGGGCGGCGATCCGGTGGACATCGGCGACTACAACGCGGTGCTGGAACGCCAGGAGGCCGCGTTCCTGAAGGTGATGCCGCCCACGTCCGTGATCGACGCCAGCGCCTATCGCCTCGCCGACGCGCACCATCGCTGGGGCCTCAGCCCGTTCCACTACGTGCCCGAATACTACGACGAGGTCCGTCGTCAGCTCGAGGCGGCCGGCCTGGAGGATGCGTTCAGCGACCCTGCCGCCTGGCCCAGTGCTCCAGCGGCGTGACACCGGAGCGCGCCAGGTCGGGACGTGACGCCAGATAGGCCGCGGTCGGGAACCCGGGCCGCGGCTCGGCCACCGCCCAGGCGCCGCCCTTGAGATAGTCGATCAGCGGATTGACGCCCTCGGGCAACGCCTCGCCTCGGGCGGCGCGATAGCCCAGGGTGTCGAACCACGGGCTGGGATCGCGCCCCTCGTTGCCGCCGAACGCCAGGAAGTGCGTCAACGGCTCCTCGCCTGTATCGGCCAGGTCGGGCGCCTGGTGGCGGTACCAGACGGGATCGAAGAGCGGATGCGGGGACAGACCGTCGCGCCAGCCCTGCGTCAGGTAGTGGGTGAGCGCGGGCGCCCCGCCGAGGTCGCCGGCGCGCGCGCCATAGTAGGCCGGGTCGAACAGCGGATGCGGACTCAGGCCCTGCGCACCGCCCTCACGCAGATAGTGCGACATGGGATCATCGCCCGGCGCCAGCACCGGCGCCTGGGCCAGGTAGTGGCAGGTGTCGAACAGCGGGTGCGGGTTCAGGCCCCGGACTGCCCCGACCCGGACATAGTGCTCCAGCGCGGTCAGTCCGGTCGCCGCCAACTCCGCGCCGTTCTGCAGGCGATACCAGCTCTCGTCGAAGAGCGGTCCCGGGGAACGCCCCTCGTCGGCCCCCGTGGTCAGGTAGTGGACGAGCGGCGCCATGCGCGCACGGCTCACGTCGGCGTTCTGGGCCAGGTACCAGGCCTGATCCAGCGGCGCGAGCGGCGCCACGTCGCCCCGCGCGCGGCGGCGGGCATAGGCCGCCATGTGGCGCAGGTCGTGCAGCGGACGGCCCGAGGCGCGCCACACGCCGCTCCGCGCGATCACCACCGCCTGACCCAATGAGCCCAGGCGCGCCAGCAGCCGGTCGATGCGGCGGCTGATGCGATTACGGCGACGCATCGGCATGGCCCCGCGTGAGGCATAGGCGGCCAGCGCCCAGTCCCGCAGGCGCGCCTCCATCTCGGCGCGTGACGTCAGGGATTCCTGCAGCGCCACCGTCAGTTCGTTGCGGGTCAGCGCCTCGCGCACCTGGGCGTCGTGCGCCATTCGGTGCGCGCCGTCGAAGTCGCGCCGATAGGTGCGCATCCGCGTCAGCGCTTCCCGCGCCTTGTCCAGCAGCAGGGCCGCATCCGCGGCGGACGAGGGAGCCTCAGCCCCGGGGGTCACGCCCCTTCGTGTTCGAGCCATTCTTGGAAGCTGCCGCGCCCGGAGGCGTAGGGGTTGGGGAAGGCCTGTTGCAGGTCGGGGCGCTCCCGATAGAGCACCCGTTCCGCCTTGGCGATGGGCTTGCCGTCGTCGTAGGTCCCGTAGGCCCACCAGCGCTCGGGGATGGTCGGGTCGGTGGCGGCGGCGATCTGGCGCTTGTACCAAGCCCAGATCTCATAGACCTGATAGTTGCGGCCGGCGTAGCGCTTGGTCATCGCGTCGCCCACGGCGCCCAGCTTCGTGAAGTGCCAGAAGCGCAGCGGCGCGCCGTTGACGGTGATCACCCCGTCCTTGCCGATGTCGATCGTGCGCTTCGACAGGTTCCAGCTCGCGACGTTGTACCCGGGATCGCGGATCACCTTCAGCTTGTCGAACAGGGCCGGCACGTGATCGCACCAGCGCTGGTCCACGAAGATGCCGTTCGGGATGTCGTCGAAGCAGTAGGCCAGCAGCCGGTCGTTCCACCACTTGGCGAAGCGCGCGCCCTCGCCCGTCGTGCGGATCGCCACGAAGCCCAGGTTGAAGATCCCGGTGCGCGAAGCCGACAGGTCGTTGTCCAGGATCGCCGCCGGCTCGTCGTTCGGGTCGATGAGGTGCGGCGTCAGCAGGATGTCGTGGTCTTCCAGCCAGCGCTCCAGCGGTTCCAGCGAAGCCAAGGCGGCGGTGTCGGGATCCATGTAGATCACCGCATCGAAGCCCCAGCCGCAGGCCTGGTGGATGAAGGGGCCCTTCACCGCCGTGCATATCTCGACCACGTCGTGCTTGAAGAGCCAGCTCTGGAAGTTGGGAATCCCCAGGTCCTCGGCCCACACCAGCCGGTCGAACGGCTCGTTGGCCGGATCGAAGGCGAAGCCCTCCGGCGGCTTGTCGGTGATCAGCGCGGCCAGTTCCCAGTCCGGGTGGAAGCGGCGCAGCGTCTGGAACAGCACCCGCGCGCGGTTCAGGTACGAGAACGTGAAGCTGGAGTAGCAGAGGACTTTCATCAGGTGGTCCGGGCGCCGATCAGATCGGCCGTCATGTCGCTGAGCACCAGATCGTAGAGCGTCGGCCGGCGCGATGCACGGCTTAGCCCGGCGACGGTCCCCTTGGCAAAGGCCTCGCTCAGCGCGGCCTCGTCGGGCAGCACCCAGCCGAAGTCGTCGGTCCGCGCGAGGGCGGCGACGTTGCCGCTGTCCGGACCCGCGATCAGCGCGCAGCCGGCGGCCACAGCCTCGTGCGCCGCGAAGGAGAACGTCTCGCGCCACAACGGCCAGAAGAGCACCACGTCGACCTCCAGGCGCTCCAGCGCTCCGGTCATGGCGCGCGGATCGCGGGCCGAGACCCGCACGGGGTGGAAGTCGATCGACAGCCCTGGCTCGGGCGTGTCGCCAAGGTGCAGGAAGCGATAGCGGTCGTCCGCGGCGAAGGTCAGCGCCAGTTCGCGGAACACGGGCCAGCCCTTGTGGCCGGCCGCGTGGCCCACGAAGGCCACGTTCAGGGGGCGACCGGGCGCCGGGGTCGACGCGTCCCCGCGCGGCTCGAGGCGCGCATGGGGGTGGACCACCGCCCTGGCCTCGCCGAACGGCCAGGCCGCGCGCCAGGTCTCCAGGGTGGGGGCCGCCGGGCTGACCACCGTCAGGTCCAGGCGTTCGAACAGCCGCCGGTGAGCCTCCAGATGACGCTCGCGGGCCGGGCCGAAGACGCAGATCGCACAGGCCGCGCTGCCGGGCGGCGGGCCGCCGCAATCCTCGACGTCGTCCCGCAGCAGATTGAAGCCCGCGCAGAGGCTCGCGTAGTCGTGCAGCCAGTAGAACCCGGTCGAGAGGCGCAGGGCGGCCAGGATGTCGAGGGTCACGTCCGCCGCATGCCCCAGGAGGCTGTGGATGGCGAAACTGCCCTCGCCCGCCGGGACGGTCAGCTTCGCGAGCGCCGTCGCCAGCGCCGCCGGCTCGAACACCCCGAGGTCCTGCTCATCCAGCAGCACACGCAGCGGCGCCGCTTCGCCCTCTGGGCGCAGGGTCGGCCACCGGCCGACCGGGTGCAGGTTCAGGTGCGAGCGTCCGAGGCGCGCCATGGCGGCCGCCTCCTGCTGGATGCAGATCTGCAGGCCGCCCAGCCGGGTGCGGTAGTCGTCATGGCTGAAGGTGACGTGCAGCCCCCCCTTTCCGGCGCGGGCCAGTGCGGCGGCGAGCTGCGCCGCCGAGCCGTGCCGGATGCCCGCCTCGGAGGCGAGCGCCGCCGCGACCCTGGCCTCGATGGGCTGCATGTCGCGGATGGTCGTGTGCCGGAAGCCCAGGTTGTCGGCGGTCGGACGGTTCTCGCTCCGGCCGTGGCGCAGGTAGTGGACGAAGGGGTTCGCCCCCGTGGCCCGCACGTCCGGGTGACTGTCCAGATAGTCGGCCACCGAGAACCTGGGATTCGGATCGCGCCCTTCCCGCCAGCCGTGCGTCAGGAAGTGGTCCAGCGGATCGCCGCCCAGCGCGGCCACGTCGGGGTAGCGCGCGCGATAGAAGGCGGCGTCGAATTCCGGCCCCACCAGCCGCCGCTCTTCGCCCAGGCGTCGGAAGGCGCGGACCGCCAGGCCACGCAGGATCGCGAGCGGCCGGAAGCTCACGCCGTGGCGCCCGCCGCCAGGTCGTACAGACGCGGGCGCCGCGTCCCCCGGGCCAGCGCCATGATCTCGCCGGTCTCGAACGCAGCCAGCAGGGCGGCCTCGTCGGCGAGGACGACGCCGTGATCGCCAGCCTCGACGAACGCCGCCACGTTGCCGCTGTCAGGGCCGGTCACGATGGCGCAGCCGGCGGCCACGGCCTCATACGCGACGAACGAGAAGGTCTCCCGGCACAGGGGCCAGACCAGCACGGCGTCGGGACGCACCCGCTCCAGCGCGGCCTGCATCGCCCGCGGATCGGCCGCCGTGGCGCTCACCTGTTCGAAGGCGGGGCTGAAGGCCATGTCGGGCCGCGAACCCAGGTGGACAAAGGCGTAGCGAGGGTCGTCGGCGAAGCGCACACCCAGCCGGCGGAAAATCGGCCACCCCTTGTGCGCCGCCGGCAGCCCGGCATAGGCGACCACGAACGGCCGGCCCGCCTCGGGCTCGGGCGCGGCGCCCCGCTCGACCAGCACGGCGTGCGGACGTACCTCCAGCCCCTTGGCCGGCAGGTCGCTGGCGCGACGCCAGAGATCCAGCGCGGATTGCGAGGGGCTGACGACCGTCAGCCGCAGGCGCGCGAAGAGTCGGGCGTGGGCGCGCAGGTGCCGGGCGCGCCAGTCGCCGTAGACGCAGATCGAACACGCCGCGCTCTCCGGCGGTGGCGCGGCGCAGTCTTCGACGTCGTCGCGCAGCAGGTGATAGCCGGCGCAGACGCTCGCGAAGTCATGCAGCCAGAAGTCACCCTCGGTCAGGCCGGCGGCCGCCAGGATGTCGGCGGTTTCGTCGGCCTCGTGCCCCAGGAGACTGTGGATGGCGAAGCTGCGGGCCGTCGCCGCGCCCCCGGCGACGGCGCCCAGTTCCCCCGCGATGTCGGCCGGCGTGAACTCGCCGACGCGCGCGCCGTTCCAGACCACCCCCAGCAGGCCCGGCTCGCCCCGGGCGCGCACCACCGGCGCGGCGACCGCGGGATAGAGGTGCAGGTGATCACGGCCCTGGTCGGCGATCCGCGCCGCTTCCAGTCCGATCGCCAACTGCACGCCGCCGATGTTGGCCGCGTAGTTGTCGTGGCTGACCGTCACGTGCAGGGCCGCCAGCCCGCCCCGGCTCGTGGCGAACGCTTCGGCCAGCCGGCCCGGCGCGTCCGGACGGCGGGCCGCGGCGGCCTCGAGCACCGGCGCCACCCGTTCGTCCATCGGAACGAGCGCCGAGATCACCTCATAGCGGAAGCCGAGGGGATGCTCGGCCTGCACCACCCGGGGCCGGCCGTTGGTCAGGTAGTGGACGAAGGGGTTGACCCCGCTCTCGGCCAGATCAGGGAAGGCTTCCAGGTAGGCCCGGGTCGAGAACTCGGCCGACGGATCGCGAAGCTCGCGCCACCCATGGGCCAGGTAGTGCTCCAGCGGGTCATCGCCGGCCTCGGCGACATCCGGATAGGTCCGCAGGTAGAACGCCGCGTCGAAGCCCCGGGCCGCGACCGCCTGGTCGGGGTGCAGGCGCCGTAGCCGTGTGCGAAAGCGGGCCGGGACGACGGCCGCGAGAAGTCGCCTCATCGCCTGGCCTCGCCGATCAGCTCGCCGCTCATGCCGCTGTAGGCCAGGTCGAACAGCCGCGCCTTCCTGGCGTTGCGCGACAGGCCGAGGATCTCGCCGCTGGCGAAGGCGGCCATCAGCGCCGCTTCGTCCGGCAGCACGCGACCGACCTTAGGGTCCGAGGCGAAGGCCGCCACATTGCCGCTGTCGGGTCCGGTTAGCACCGCCGCCCCGCCCGCGGCCGCTTCATAGGCGGTGAACGAGAAGGTCTCGCGGCAGAGCGGCCAGATCAGGGCGACGTCCGCCTCGAGGGCTTCGACCGCCTCCTGCATGGCGAGCGGGCGCTCGGCCGTGACCACCACCGGATGGAAGCCGGCGGGCGCCGCCGGATCCGATCGGCCGCCCAGGTGCAGGAACTCGTAGCGTGGGTCGCCCGCATGCGCCTGGGCCAGTTCGCGGAACACCGGCCAGCCCTTGAGCGCGGCCGGCATGCCGAGGAAGGCGACCCGCAACGGCCGCCCGTCCGGCGTCTTCGCCGCTCGCCCGCGCGGCTTCAGCGTCGCGTGCGGCACGACCTTCCGCGCCTTGGCCGGCAGGTCGGTGTGCTCGCTCCAGAAGTCCAGTGTCGTCTGCGACGGCGCGGCGACGGTGATCGCCAGCCGCTCGAACAGGCGGCGGTGGGCCTCGGTATGGCGCGCGCGCTGGGGACCGTAGGCGCAGACCGCGCAGGCCCCGCTCCCGGCCGGCGGCGCGGCGCAGTCCACCACGTCGTTGCGGAGCAGATGGAAGCCCGCGCAAAGGCTGGCGAAATCATGCAGCCAGAAGAAGCCCTGGCGCAGTCCGGCCGCCTCCAGGATGTCGGCGGTCTCGTCCGGGCAGTGGCCGAGAAGGCTGTGGATCGCGAAGCTGCGGCGCCCCCCCTTGGTGACGGCGGCCGCCAGCGCCGCGCGCACGTCCGCGGGTTCATAGGTTCCCAGCCGCCGGCCATTCAGCAGCACGCCCAGGGGTCCCGGCTCGTCGGGCCTGCGCACCGTCGGCCAGGCGGCCGCCGGGAACAGGTGCAGGTGGGTCGCGCCCCGGGCAGTCAGGGCGTCGCTCTCCCGCCGCAGGCACAGCTGCAACCCGCCGAAATGGGCGACGTAGTCGTCGTGGCTCACCGTCACGTGCAGGTCCCGCAGGCGGCCCAGGCCCGCGGCCAGCTTGGCCGGCGGGTCGGTGCGGACCCGCGCCGCGGCCTCGGCGGCCTTGGCGATCCGCTCCTCGACCGAGGTGACGCGGACCACGAGATCATAGCGGAAGCCGAGATCGTTCTTCGCCGCCCGCCCCTCGGCCTGCCCGGCCAGGACATAGTGCACGAAGGGGTTCAGGCCCGACGCCGCCACGTCGGGGTGCAGTTCCAGATAGTCCCTGACCGAGAACCGCGCCGTGGGGTCGCGACCTTCCAGCCAGCCGGTCATCAGGAAGTGCTGCAGCGGGTCCATGCCAGAGGCGGCGATGTCGGGGTTCACGGCCAGATAGAAGGCCGCGTCGAACGCGGGGCCGACGGCCAGGGCCTGGTCGTCCAGCGGCATGACCGGCGCCCGGGGCGCGGTCGCCGGGGCAGCGGCGGCGACCGAGGCCGTCGCGCCGAACGCCTCGAACCGCCAGGTGCCGCCCCAGTCGCGCTGCCCCAGGAAGGCGGGCCCGTGCCGCGAGGGCCGCACGGCGCGCCCTTCGCGAGCGCCATGGGTGAGGAAGTGCAGGAAGGGCTCGACCCCGACCGCCGCCAGGTCGGGATTGTCGGCCAGATAGGCCTCCCCGGAGAACCAGGGCGCGGGATCGCGCCCCTCACGCCAGCCCTGGACCCGATAGTGCCAGAGCGGGCTGACGTCGGCGGGCAGGTCCGCATAGGTGGTGCGATAGAAGTCGGGATCGAACGCCGCGGCGATCGTCCGGCCGGCCGCGTTCTGATCATACTCTACGGGGGCATTGGCCCGGGCGGGCATGGCGGTCGGACGTTCCTGCTGGGGGGCCGGGCTGGTGTGCAACAGTTGGACCGCACGATCAACCGCTTGCGGCCGCACGCCGCGGACCGTACGACCCAGCCGAAGATGAGCCGCACGCCAAAGCCCAAGCCCGCCAAGCCCGCGGCCCGCACCGCCTACCTCGTGCTGGGCATGCACCGGTCGGGCACGTCGGCGGTGACCCAGTTGCTGGCCCTCGCCGGGGCCGAGCTCCCGGCCAACGTCATGCCGGGCGACGAGCACAACCAGAAGGGCTACTTCGAGCCCTGGAAGATCGCGATCTTCAACGACGAGCGGCTGCGCGCAGCCAGCTCGGCCTGGGACGACCCGTTCGCCTATCCCTATCGCGCGCTTCCCGACGCCGAGGATCAGGCATGGTTCGAGCGCGCGCTGGCGCTGTTCGACGAGGAGTTCCCCAAGGCCGCGTGGCCGCTGATGAAGGACCCCCGGGCGACCGTGCTGCTGCCCTTCTGGCGGCGGGTGCTGGATGCGCGGGGCGTCGGCGCGCGCTGTGTGATCCCGGTGCGCCACCCGTTGGCGGTCGCGGGCTCGCTCCGTCGCCGTGACGGCTTCGCCGAGCAGAAGTCGGTGCTGGTCTGGACGGCCTACATGCTGGCGGCCGAGGCCTACACGCGCGACTTGCCCCGGGCCTTCGTCGGCTATGACGCCCTGCTCGCCGACTGGCGCGCGGAGATGGCGCGCATCGAGGCGGCGCACGGCGCGCCGCTGCCAGCCCTGACGCCGGCCGCCGGCAAGAAGATCGACAAGTTCCTGACGCCCGAACTGCGCCACAACGCCGGCGACGACGGGCTGTCGGCCCTGGGATGGGCCGGCGACATCGCGGCGCGCACCCACGCCTGGTTCGCCGAACGCGCGGCGGGGGGCGACCCTGATCCCTCCGCGCTGGAGGCGGCGGCGGCCGACCTCGCGCGGCGCGCGGCCGAGATCGAGCCGCTGGGTCTCGTCCGCGACCTGGCCACGGCCCGCGCCGACGCCCTGGCCATGCGCGAGCGCGCCCTGGGCGCCGAGGTCTTCCAGCAGGAGCTGCGGGACGAGATGGTGCGTCAGCGCCAGGCGATGGAGGAACACTGGCGTCGCGAGGCGCTGGAGCTCGAGATCGCGCGCTCCACGCTCTCGACGATCAACGCCGAGCTCGACGCCGCTCTGGCGGAGGAGTGAGCCGCGGGTCGATGGCCAGGTAGATCACCCCGGTGATCGCCGCCAGGTCCACGAAGTAGAGATAGCGATAGTCGCAGGCGATCGAGATCACGAAGAAGCTCGCCGCGAACGCCAGCGCCCCACCCTGCAGCGCCGCGATGGCCAGATCCGCCGGCTCGCGGCGGATCAGCAGCAGGCCCATCACCACCAGCGCCACGACCGCGTAGGTGAGGTGCGCGTAGGCCGGCGTGTCGAGGAACCAGGTGACGTAGTTGTAGAGGCGGGTGTCTTCGCGGGAGGCGCGGAGCGGCATCTTCAGCTCGGCCAGGGTGTTCTGAGGCCCGGCGACGCCTACGTGGACGGGCAGGCAGCGGTCGATGACCGGGGTCATCAGCACCTGACGGAACACCTCGCTCCGCACCTGGAGGTACAGCGCCGGGCGCTGGGTGATCAGGTCGAGCCATTCGCTGCGAAGCGCCGCGTCGGGCGTGTCGGCCAGGGCGGTCGAGATCGCCTTGTCCGAGCCCAGGGTGTCCACCCGTTCGGGCGAGTAGGCCTGCTTCGCCTGCGCGCGGATGGTGTCGTCGGATGCCGGGCTCGCCTTGTCGATGGCGGTCAGCGGCAACGGCTCGCGCGCCGCCGCGCCGACCAGATCATAGCCCTGCAGCAGTCGCAGGCCCCGGCTCCCGGCGCCATCCGGCCGGTCAACGCCCTGCGGTTGGGCATAGATGCTGAGCAGCAGGCTGATCACGGCCACGGCCCCGGCCCAGATCGCCGCGCCGAAGAGGCTGCGCCCAGCCCCGCGCGACCAACCGGCCCAGGCGATGGCCACCGAGCCGGCGCCCGCCAGCAAGAGTCCGTTCTGGCGGAGCAACCCCGCCACGGCCAGCAACAGGGCCGCCAGCGCCAGCAGCGGCAGGCGCGCGGCGATCCGCTGGCTCCGCAGGGCGAACGCCAGGGCGACGAAGCCGGCGATCCCCGCCTCGGCGAACCAGACGTCCTTCCAGACGATCCCGGGATAGATCACCACCTGCGGCAGGGCGATGACGCCCAGGGCCACGATCGGCGCCAGCCAGGTGACGCCCCGGCGCAGGGCCGCCATCGCCGCCCAGGCGCCGAACAGCACCGCTCCACTCACCACCACCGTCAGCCCCGCGCCGCGCCACACGCTGTCGGCGCGGCCCAGCAGCCAGCCGAAGATCGCCGGGTTCCAGGTCGTTCGGACGCCGAACCGTCCTTCGTGCAGCGCCAGGACCGAGTCCACCGAGAGGTGCCCGGGCAGGTTCAGCCGCAGCATCATCAGGTAGCCGGCCAGCAGGGCCAGCCACAGAGCCCAGCGGGCCTTGCTGTCGGCCAGGGCGGCGCGCGGGCTCATGCCGGGCGCACGATCAGGAACAGGCCGGCGACCATCAGCAGGTACCCCGCCGCCATCGTCCAGGACGCCTGTTCCTTGAACACCAACCAGCCCGCCAGCGGCACCAGGCACGAGCCGATCAGCGAGAAGGCATAGGCCAGCGAGAGCGGCACCCGGGTCAGCACGTAGAACCACAGCAGCGCGGTGACGCCGTACCAGGCGAAGGCGCCGAGCAGGGGATAGTTGACGATCACCCGCTGCAGGAAGGGGCCCGACAGGCGCTCGTTGTAGACCGCGCCCCACTTGAACAGCATCTGGCCCAGCGGCAGCGCCACGGCGAACACGCTGCAGAGCGCGACGTCCTTCGGGCTCACGCCTGGGTCTCCTCGCTCTCCAGCTCGCGCAGGACGGCCAGATAGGGGTGGATGGGCCGCCCCGGCACGTTCAGGACGTCGAAGTTCACCGCCTGCAGCAGCAGTTGCACGCCCAGGATGACCGGCAGGGCGGCCAGCATGACGATGCCGGCGGACGCCGCCTGGCCCGGCACGCGGTTGGCCAGGTAGCTCACCGCATAGGCCAGGCCGAACAGCGAGAAGAACAGGCCGAACAGCAGCTCGAGGCTGGCCGCGTTGAAGTCGCGCACGAAGTACTGGCCGACGATCCGCTGCATGAAGTTGCGCGCGTGCTTCAGGGCGAAGGGCCCGACGATGGCGCTGATGCGCAGGTTCGACACCTCGTCGGCGTAGCGGGCCGGCATCGGCACGTCGCGCACCACCGCTCGCAGGGTGCCCAGGTGGTAAAGCAGGTCGGTCTCGAAGAAGAACCGCCGCGACACCGGCTTCTGGGTCACCAGCCGCGCGACGTTGGTCTCCATCGCGGTGTACCCGTTGGTGGGGTCGAAGATGTTCCAGTAGCCGGTGGACAGCTTGGCCAGGAAGCTCAGCACCGTGTTCCCCAGCACCCGCATCGTGGGCATGCTGGTCAGGTGGCTGATCGAGGTGAAGCGGTTGCCCTTGGTGTAGTCCGCCTCCCCCAGGAGGATCGGCGCGACGAGCTGGGCGGCGTAGGCCAGATCCATCTGATCGTCGCCATCGACCTTCACCAGCACGCGGGCGCCGCGCCGGGCGGCCTCGGCGTAGCCTGCCATGGTCGCGCCGCCGACGCCCTGGTTCTTGGCCAGTCGCACCACCACCACGCGCGGATCGGTGTTCTCGGCCTCGATGAAGTCGGCCGAGCCCTCGGGGCAGGCGTCGTCGACGCAGACAATGCCCTCGAACCAGGCCGGCGTGCGCCGAATCACCCGCAGGATGTGCGCCTTGACCTTGTAGCAAGGCACCACGAGCCAGACCCCCGCGTCTTCGAGGGAGACGGCGGACGCCGCCGGCCCGGTTCGGACACGGCGCTCGGGAAAGGGGGTCGGTACGCTGTGGGCCACGGCCCCGGCTAGCATGGAAGCGGGCGGACAATCAAAGCTGCTGGGTCAAACCGCCCCGGGCGCCATCCTTGCGCCCAGTTACCTCGGCTGATACCTCGCACGCCTTCTGTCTGGAGAGCCTATGGACACCGCCACCCACATGCTGCGGACGGGACAGCGCGGCGCGCTCTTCCAACTGCAGATGGCGCTCCGGGATCTGTCGAACTCCTTCCAGCGCGTCGGCCTGGCCTGGTCGCTGGCGACGCACGACGTCGGCTCGCGTTATCGCGGCTCGATCCTGGGCCCGTTCTGGATCACGGCCTCGATGGGCCTGATGGTCCTCGGCATCGGCGTACTCTACGCCAGCCTTTTCAAGCTGCCGCTGCACGAGTTCCTGCCCTATGTGGCGCTGGGCATTGTCTTCTTCGGCGTCATCACCGGCACGATCAACGAGGGCTGCGACACCTTCGTCCTCGCCTCGGGGATGCTGTCCCAGACCAGCCTGCCGATGTTCACCTTCGTCTGGCGCACGGTCTTCCGGAACCTGATCAACCTGGCGCACCACCTGGTCATCGTGGTGGGCATGCTGCTGTTCTACGGCACGTGGCGCGAGGCGAACCCGCTGCTGGCCGTGGTCGGCATCGCGTTCCTGCTGCTGAACGCCGGCTGGATGTCGATGCTGGCCGGGATCGCCTCGGCCCGTTTCCGCGACATCCCCCCGGTGGTCCAGTCGGTGACTCAGTTCGCCATGTTCATGACGCCCGTGTTCTGGCTGCCCGACCGGTTCGGCAAGCACCAGGCGTTCCTCGACTGGAACCCCTTCTACCACCTGCTGCAGGCCGTCCGCGCCCCGCTGCTGGGCCAGTCGGTCCACGCGCTCACCTACTTCGTCCTCGTCGGCATGGCCCTGGGCGGCTGGGCGCTGACCTTCACCATCTTCGCGCGCACACGGCGCCGGATCGTCCACTACCTATGACCAGCGCCTCGATCACCTGCACCGACCTGACGATCCGTTTCCCCGTCTACGGGGCCGACGCGAAGTCGCTCAAGAAGGCCCTGGCCCGCGCGGTCTCGGTGGGCGGGGTGCTGGGCAAGCACGCCGGCGTCACCGACGTGACCGCGCTCTCCCAGGTGAACCTCAAGCTCGAGGCCGGCGACCGCCTGGGCCTGATCGGCCACAACGGCTCGGGCAAGACCACGCTGCTCCGCGCACTGTCGGGCGCCTATGAGCCGGACGAGGGCTCGATCGAGGTCCAGGGACGCATCGCGGCCCTGCTCGACCTCGGGCTCGGCATCGATCCGTCCGCCACCGGCTACGAGAACATCCGCCTGCGTGGGCGCATCGCGGGCCTTTCGTCGAAAGAGATCGACGAGCGGATGGACGAGATCGCCGAATTCACCGGCCTGGGTCCGTTCCTGGCCATGCCGGTGAAGACCTACTCGGCCGGGATGCAGGGCCGCCTGGCCTTCGCCGCGGCCACCGCCGTGGAGGCCGACGTCCTTCTGATGGACGAGTGGATCGCCGTCGGCGACCAGGAATTCCAGAAGCTGGCGCACAAGCGCCTGCTGAAGCTGGTGGAACGGGCCGGCATCCTGGTGCTGGCGACGCACGAAGTCCCGCTGCTCAAGCTCTACTGCAACAAGGTGATGCGGATGGAGGGCGGCGTCGCCTCCGAAGTCGTCGACATCCGCAAGCTGGACCAGCTCCTCGCCGACTGAGCCGGGACCGCTGCGTGTCGAGAGGGGCGCCCGCAAGCGCCCCTCGCAACTCATTTGTCCGGCGCGGTCATGGGCGCCTGGCCCTCGCGGCGTGGCGGCGGCTTGCACCCACCGGCCCGGGCCTGGACCACGTAGAACAGCGAACGATCCTTGGCGAAATTCGCATGCTCGGCGATCGGGTTGGTGGCCTCGCCGGTCAGGAGGCTCTGGGCTTCCTGTGGCGCGCCCGCGGCGGCGGCGAGCGACTGCTGGTTCCAGCGCGACAGCGGCGCCGTGCACGCGGCCACCACCCCGTCCGCGACCAGCGCGGCGTCGTCACGGCCGCCCGCCAGAGTGTAGGCCCATCGATGCAGGCAATCGTCCATTACCGCCCCGCCGTCATTGGCGGCGGGCGCGGCGTCGGCGTTCGGAAAGGCCTTGCAGATGCCGGCGACCGGACGGTCGCGGTCCTGGCATGCCGAAAGGCCTGCGGCCGTCAGGGCGACGGCCGCGATCATGATCGACCTGCGCATGCGCTAGCGCCGGCAGACCTGGACGGGCTGGTAGGTCACCTGCCCGGTGTGGTCATAGAAGGCGCGGGTCTCGGTCCGGCAGCGCGGGCCGGCGTCATAGGCCGCGCGCTGGTAGCTGGTTCGCGACGGGGCATAGGCGCGGCGCGGGGCTGCGCGCTTGCACTTGGTGATCTGGTTGCCGACGAGACCGCCGGCGGCGGCGCCCAGCAGGGCCCCCTCCGTGCGGTCGCCGCGGCCGGCCACCGCGTGGCCCAGCAAGCCGCCGGTCAGCGCGCCGACGACCGTTCCGGTCTGGCGCTTCTGGCAGGCCGCCTCGGCGGCGGGGGCGATGGCCAGCGTCGAGACGGCGGCAAGGCCGGCGAGCAGCGCGATCGGTCGTTTGGTCATGGTCTCTCCTCTCGTGGGAGCCGGCCCTCGAACGGCTCGATGGAGAGAAACGCCGAAGCTGCGGGATGGATGCCTGCGCTACGTCAGCCAGTCGACAAAGCCCATTTTGGCCATCCATGCCAACCCCAGCTCGACGGGGCGTCGCTGCGGTGTGGGGAAGGCGGTCAGCACGTCGCGGACCGTGCCGCCGCCGCTGCCGATCAGGATCTCCAGCGCCTGGGCGCAGAGCTCGGGAGAGGCCCGGAGCGAGGGGAAGGCGGTGTCCAGCGCCGCCGCTCCGACCGAACGGACGTCGGTCGCGGTGACGCCCGGCGCCGCGACCAGATGCGTATCCAGCGTCAGGCGATGGGTCGGGAAGCCGGCGAAGGCGTGGAACGGGTCCTGCTTCACCGGGTCGGCGGGCCGTCCCACCGGCGGATCGGCCGCCGACGCGCGGATCCGCGCCAGTTCGTCGGTCAGGTCGTGGATCTGACGGGCGACCACCGGCCAGTCGAACATCTCGGCCACACGGACCCGCCCGGCCCGGCCCATGCGCCGGCGCAGCTCGGGATTGCGCGCCAGTTCGGTGATCGCCGCGGCCGCGCGCCCCACGTGGACCGCCGTGTGCTGCGCCACCGAGCCGACGTAGCCCTGGTAGGAGTTGGCGCCGAGGAGGTGGCGCTCGACCATGGTTCCGCCCAGTCCGCCCCCAGCCGGCCCCAGCAGCGTAGGGATCAGGAAACCTTCCTGGCCGTGCCGCATGGTGAAACGATAGCCGTCCCAGTCACTGGCCACGATCGGCAGGCCAGCCGCCATGGCCTCCAGCGGCGTGATCCCGAAAGTCTCCTGGATGTTGTCGACCAGCGACAGGAAGATGTCGCTGCCGGCCCAGAGGTCGCTCACCACCTGGGGATCGTTGCCGTCCTCGAAGCGCACGTCGACGCCGGGGGCGTGAACCTTGACCACATCCTCGTAAAGCTTGCGGTCGCCGGCGTCCGGGAACCAGCCCGCCATGGCGAAGGCCACCCGCACGCCCGACGCGGCCTGCGCCTCGCGCACCGCGGCCATCATCGCCTGGGGGAACGCCTTCTCGTAGTAGGACAGCCGGCCGACCCAGAGCACCAGCACGTCGTTCTCGGCCAGACCGTAGCGGGCCCGCACCCGCGCGCGGGCGTCCGGCCGATCCGCCCGGGCCGCGAAGGCCGTGGCGTTCACGCCCAGGGGAATGACCGGCAGGGCCGGCCGTGGCGGCGCCCGGCCGCCCGTCCGCTCGGCGAGGTGCGCGCCCCAGCCCTCGAACATCGCCTCCAGGTTCTCGCGCACGCTCGGCGAGGTGCAGATCAGGGCGTCCCAGGGGTGCATCGGCGCCACCTGGGTGTTGGCGATGGTCTGACGCATGAGCGGCGGCGCCAGGGTGTGTATGAGGCCGACCAGGCTGTAGCTTCGGTCACCGTTCCGCCGCCGGCGGCCCCACGCCAGGTCGTAGAGGTCGGGCTGACCGCGCAGCAGCACACCGGCCTCGGCCGGGGCGTTGGAAATGCTGAGCAGGCCCGTGCCGATCTCGGTCCCACGGGGCCGGTCGCCGAACAGGTCCGTCGCGACGTCGGCCGGCTCGACGGGGACCAGCGAGAGCACATCCACTCGCGAATAACCGCCGTGCCGCGCCAGGGCCTGCCAGAGCTGCAGGTTCGCCACGTCCTTGCCGAACGGGTTGCGATCCAGCCCCATCCGTCCGGCGGGGTGCAGGATCGCAAGACGTCCCCGCAGGTTCTCGGCGTCGGCGCTCATCGCGCTCTTGTAAGCTAGGCCTGTGCGGTCGCGCTATCCGTCACCCGACACACCGGAAACCTCGGCCAGCAGCGCGAACAGGGCGGCCGAGTCGATCGGCTTGCGCAGGATCCCGTCGGCCCCCGCCGCGTGATAGCTCCGCACGTCGGCCTCGGACACGTTCGCGGTCAGCATCCAGATCGGGGCCTGCGCCGAGACCGGCGCCGTGGCGCGGATGGTCCTCACCGCGTCGGCTCCGCCCATGACCGGCATGTTGGCGTCCATCAGCACGAGGTCGAAGGGCTCGGCCTTCCAGGCGTCGACAGCCTGCGCGCCATCCTCGGCGAACACCAGATCGACCGGCATGTGCGAGAGCAGCGCCGACAGGACCCTGCGGTTGGCGGGATTGTCCTCGGCCGCCAACACCTTCAGGCGACGGGCCACATCGCTGTCCCCGGCCGCCGCCGCCATGTGCACCGGCGCGTTGAAGGCGAACCAGAACACCGCGCCCGTGCCGTCGGCCGGCGCGTCAACGCCCACCTCGCCGCGCATCAGGGCCAGGCTCGCGGCGCAAGCGGCCAGGCTGAGGCCGCTGTCGCCCATCTGCCGCCCGCGCGCGGTGTCGGCAAATGCGTCGAAGGCGCGAGACCTGTCCAACAGCGACATCGGCCGGCCGCCGTCCCGCACCTCGACCAGCACGCCCAGGGTCCGCCCGCGTCGCAGGCCGGCCAGCCGGACCCAGACGCGACCGCCGGCGGGCGTCGCCCGGACGGCGTTGGCCACCAGGGTCACCAGCGCCCGTTCCAGCTTTCCGCCATCGGCGACGATCTCAAAGGAGACGCCCGGGTCGTCGTCCATGAAGACCAGATCGACGCCCATACCCTGCGCGGGCTCACGCCAGACGCGGACCAGCGCCTCCACCTGCCGGCGAAGGTCCAGCGGCGCGATCTCCAGCCGGTCGCCGCCCTCCGCGGCGGCGAGGATGCCGTCCAGCAGGCGGCTGAGTTGTTCGCCGCCATCGACGATGCCGCGGGCGAGGTCGGCCTCGCGCGGAGCCAGCGGCTGGTGACGCAGGGCCTGGGCGAAACCCAGCACGGCGTTGAGCGGCGTCCTCAGTTCGTGACTGGTGGCAGCCAGCAGGCGGGTGCGGGCCCCGGTCGCCGCGCGGGCCTCGTCAACCGCCTGGTCCAGCGCCAGGTTCTTGCGTCGCAGATCCTGGGCCGCGCGGGCCAGCGCCGTGTCCGACGTCTGCTGCCGCCAGGCCGCGACCAGGACGGCGCCGACGAAGAGCGGCATCGCCAGGGCTTCCAGGGTGGGAGCGAACGATCGACCGGCGTCGAAGCCGAGCCAGATCAGGGTCAGGGCCGGCGGCGTCACCGCGATCGCGTAGATCAGGCGGCTGGTCTGGGCGCGCAAGGCGGCGAACAGCAGGACGGCGATGGCCAGCAGCGCCGCCTCGCCCCGCAGCCGCCCGTCGTCATGGCGCGCGATCGCCGCCGCCAGCAGGCAGGCATTGGCCACCAGCAGCATCATGAGCGCGTCGGCTTGCCAACGCAGACGCCGGGACGCACCCGGGCCGTCGGCGCTGCGCCGCGCCAGTTCGCTGGCCACCAGCAGGCCGAAATAGAGCGCGAACTCCACCGCGCCCAGCGCGGCGATCCGCGGGGTGGTGTAGGCCGACAGCAGTCCCACCAGCCCGCCCACGAGGGCGAGCCGCGTCACCGCCACGGTGCGCGAGTACCGGATGTAACCCTGGGGGTGGGTCACATCCGCCGCAATTTCCACCATCTCCCTGCCGTTTGTCCCGTTCCCGCGGAATCACCCAAGCATAGGTTGAGATTCGTCGCACCCGCCATCGCGTTAAGCGCGTAAAATCGATGGCGAGGACCTGCGAGTATCGGGGCCGGGGATCAGGGTGCGGGACGCAGGGCCACGCCGGAGATGCTCCAGCGCAGTTGATCGGCGCTGGCGCCCGGCACGTTGTTGACCCGGCGCAGCGTGGCCGCACCGATCCGATGGCCCTCGCCCCCATCCTTGAGCCGGCCGTAGAGCTGCACCGGAACCTCCACGTAGAGCGAACCGGCCGCGCCCTCGATCTCGCCAGGCGCCCCGATCAGGGCATGAAACGACCGGAACTCGCCCAGGCCCGCGACGAACGCATCGGCCTGAGCCGCATCGCTCCAGTTCGCCCTGCCCTCGGCGGCGCGACCGGACTCCAGCAGCGCGAAGTAGGTCTGCACGACCTGCGCCGCGCCCTGGGCGCTCTCGGGCGTGAACGGCGCTTCGGAAACGGGCGTCCGGTCATCCGGCAGAGCGCCGGGCGATCCCGGCGGCAGCGGCTGCACCGGGGCCTCCTCCGGCGCGGGTGCGACGGGGGTCGTCGGAGCGGGCGGGCTGGCCTCGCCCGCCTCGGGCGCCTTCTGCCCGCATCCCGCCAGCAACAGCGCCGCCGCGACCACCACGCCTGCCTGTCTCATCCCGCGACCTCCGCCTTGTCCGGCCATGACAACGCTTCAACGGCCGCCAGGCGCCACGCCGCGCATCAGAACGCCACGCGGACCCGCGCCGTCACCGCGCGCGGCGCGCCCGGGGTGATCCATACGTCGCTGTACGAGCTCTCGAGATAGTAGGTGTCGAACAGGTTCTCGACATCCAGATGGAGCGAGACGGCCGCGCTGGCCTGGTAGGAGGCGTTCAACCGCACGGTGACGTAGGCGGGCAGCTCGAAGCCGCTGTTCACGTCGTCGCCCAGGCGGCGGCCCACATAGACCACACCCCCGCCCAGCCCGAGCGAGCCCGGCGCCGCGCCGTCGGATCGCCAGTTCGCGTAGAGCGCGCCCGAGTGGCGGGGAATGTTGCTCAACCGGCTGCCGACGAGGTTCGCCCGCGTGTCCCGGGTGACCTTGGTATCGGTGTAGGCATAGACGGCGGTCGCCGAGACGCCGCGCGGCAGCGTCGCGTTCGCCTCGACCTCCAGGCCCTGGCTGCGCGCGCCGCCGACGGCGACGAAGAAGCCGCCGTTGGCGGGGTCGTTGACGAGGATGTTGTCCTTCTCGATCCGGAAGACCGACGCCGTCCCGCTGAAGCGGCCGGCGAGGTTCCATTTGACCCCGCCCTCCCAGGCCTCGCCGCGTTCCGGCGCGAAGGCGCCGCCCGCCGCGTCGGCCCCCTGGTTGTAGCGGAACGAGCGGCCCCAGCTCACATAGGCCGAGACGCGCTCGCTGGGAGCCCAGGTCAGGGCTGCGCGCGGGGAGGCCTGCGACGGCGACTGACGCGTCACCTGGCCGGTGCGGTAGTTGGTGTTCGTCTGGCGGACCCAATCCTGGCGCAAACCCAGCAGGACCGTGACGTGCTCGCCCAGGCTGACGAGGTCCTGCACGTAGACGCTCTCGCCCCGCAGTTCCTCCAGCAGGTCCTGGTTCAGGGCCGCGACCGGTTCCGGCTGCCCGTAGACGGGACGAAAGATGTCGATCGCGTACGGATTGGCCGCCGTGGGGCTGAAGCGGTGGAACACGCGGCGCTGGTCGTAGGTGAAGGCGTCGGCGCCGATGCGGAGCTGATGCTCCAGGCCGGCGAGCGCGCCGTCGAAGCTGATTTCCACGCGCCCGGACAGGTCGTCCCAGTCGTAGTCATGGAGCCGGAGCTGGCGGCGCAGCTGCGAGCCCACCAGGGCGGCATTGTGGGTCGAACGCCCCTCGAACGAGCCGCCGCGATACTGCACCCCGGCCTCCGCCGCGATGTTCGGGCTGACGTTGTAGGTGGCGGTGAACTGGTGCTGCACCGTCGACTGGGCGATGCGTCCGTCGTTCGGCTCGCCGAGGAAACGCGAGCGCGGCAGCGCCTTACCGTCGCCGGCCACCGCCACCAGGCCCCGGTCATGGACGAACCGGACCTCATTGATCTCCAGCTGATACAGCGCGCGCAGGTCGTCGGACGGCGCCCAGGCGATCGAGGGCGCGAGCAGAAGCCGTTCGCTGCCGACGAAATCGCGCCAGCCGTCGGTGGATTGGTAGACCCCGATCATCCGCGCCGAAACGCCGTGCCCCAACGGGCCGCCCAGATCCGCAACTCCGCGGCGGGTGTCGAAGCTGCCGTAGGCCAGCTCGGCCGAAGCGTGCGCAGACGCGCGCGGAGCCTTGGTGACGATGTTGATCGAACCACCCGGCTCGCCCTTGCCCGACAGCGCCGAGGCGGGCCCCTTCAGCACCTGGAACATCTCCACCGTCGCCACGTCGCGGCGGGCGTTGAAGCCGCGATTGGCGGTGAAGCGGTTCACCAGCAGGTCCGGCCCCTGGTTGATGTCGCCTGAGAACCCACGGATCGCGTAGGCGTCCCAGGCCCCGCCGAAGCTGTTCTGCCGCGCCATGCCACCGGCGTAGTCGAACAGGTCGGAGAGGTTGGCGATGCCGGTCTGGGCGATCAAAGCGTCGTCCAGAACCCGCACGCTCTGCGGCAGCCGCAAGGTCTCGACGTCCAGGCCGTTGATGCTGGCGCTGGCCGCGCGCGAGCCGGTGATCACCACGGCCTCCACGTCCGCAGCCTCGTCGGCCACCGCCACGCCGCTGCAGGTCGCGGCGGAGACGCCCACGACGCCCGCCAGCCACCGAGTCTGTCGTCTCATCTCATTCCCCCTGTCGAACCGACGGTCGCCGGCCAGCCCTCTCTCGAACCGGCGTTCGCCGGCAGGGGACGAATAAGCGGCGCCTTGAACGCGGGTCAATGAGAATGTTACGATATAACATCACATCAATCGAGGGCGACGCCGCGCGCCCCTGACCGAGGAGCCGGAATGCCTGCCGACACCCCGCCCATCGTCATTCGCGACCTGGTGGTCCGCTATGGGGAGCGCCGCGTACTGGACGGCCTCTCGCTCTCGGTCGCGTCCGGCGAGGTCTACGCCCTGCTGGGCGGCAACGGGGCGGGCAAGTCCACGACCCTGCAGGCGCTCCTCGGATTCCTGGCCCCATCATCGGGCGAGGTGACCGTCTGCGGGCGCGTTCCGACAGTCGAGCCGGTGCAGGTGCGCCGCTCGATCGCCTACATCCCCGAGAACGTCGCGCTCTACGACCACCTGTCGGCTCGGGAAAACGTCGCCTACTTCCTCGACCTGGCCGCCGCTCGCCGCACGGTCACCGAGGTAGAGGCCGCGTTCGGCGCCGTCGGCCTGGCCGCCGAGGCGTGGGATCGGCGGGTCGCGGGCTTCTCCAAGGGCATGCGCCAGAAGACGGCGATCGCTTTGGCCATGCTGCGGCGCGCCTCTGTCCTGCTGCTCGACGAGCCGACCTCGGGCCTCGATCCGGGTGCGGCGGCCGACTTCAACACCCTGCTCGACACCCTGCGCCACGAAGGCGCGGCGATCCTCATCGTGACCCACGACCTGGTGGGCGCGGCCGACATCGCCGACCGGATCGGATTCCTCGAGCACGGCCGCATCGTCGACGAGGCCCGGGCGGAGGGCTCCGACCGCTTCGACCTGCGCGCTCTGCACGGCCTCTTCACCCGGGCGCAGGCGGCATGAGCGCCGCCCTCGCCGTCGCGCGGAACGAGCTGCGTCATCTGGCGCGCAGCCGCGTCGCCCTCACCGCCGTGATCCTCGTGGCCCTGCTGAGCCTCGCGGCGGGCCTGACCTCCAGCGCCTACCAAGCCGAACAGGCCGGGCTGCGCGCGCGCCTCCAGAACGAGGCGAACGCCGATTTCGAGGCCCAGCCCGACCGGCATCCGCACCGGGTGGTCCACTACGGCCACTTCGCGGTCCGGCCGGCCAGCGGTCTCGCCGCGATCGATCCGGGCGTGGAGGCCTTCACCGGCAACATGATCTTCCTCGAAGGTCACCGGCAGAACAGCGCCAACTTCGGCGACGCGCGGCAATCCTCGCTCCTGGTCCGCTTCGGCCAACTCGCCCCCGCCCTTGTGCTACAGGTCGTCGCCCCGCTGCTGCTGGTGTTCATCGGCGCGGGGATGGTCGCCAGCGAACGGGAGCGCGGCACGCTGCGCCAGGCCCTGCTCGCCGGCGCCTCGGCGCGCGGCATCCTGGCGGGCAAGGCGACGGCCCTGGGCGTCGCCGCGCTGGCCATCGCCGCACCGGCCTTCATGCTGCTCGGCTGGCTGGGGTTGATCGGCCCCGCGCGCACATCGGCGGCCCTGCTGAGCGCCACGGGCTATGCCGCCTACCTCGCCGTGTGGGTGGTGGTGGTGGTCGCCGTCTCGGCCCTGGCGACCCGCAGCCGTTCGGCCCTGATCGCCTTGGTCGCCATCTGGACCGTCGGCGCGCTGCTCTTGCCGCGTCTGGCTCCCGAGGGCGCAGCGGCGCTCCGGCCGCTGCCGACCCGGATCGAGACCGACATCGCCATCCAGCGCGACCTGCGGGCCATGGGCGACAGCCACGACCCGGACGATCCCTACTTCGCCGCCTTCAAACGCAGGACCCTGGCCCAGTACGGGGTGGCGAGGGTCGAGGACCTGCCGCTCAACTACCGTGGCCTTCTGGCGGTCGAGGGCGAGAAGCTGACCTCCGGCCTCTTCGATCGATACGCGGACGAAGCCTTCGCCGCGATGGAGAGTCAGAGCCTGGCGATGGACGCGCTCTCGGCGCTCAGCCCCACCATCGCCATCCGCCGCCTGTCGATGACCGCCGCGGAGACCGACCTCGCCAGCTACCGCCGCTTCCTCGAACAGTCCGAAGCCTATCGCTACGACCTCGTCCAGCGGCTCAACTGGCTGCAGGCCCAGGCCGTCACCGCCGCGGACGACGCCGCCAAGGGCAGCGACGATGGCGCAGAAGCCCGCAGCCGCATCTCGGCCGACCACTGGCGCGACATGCCCCGGTTCACACCGGTGCGGCCGACAGAGGCCGCCGTGGTCGCCCGCGCCGCGCCGGCCCTGGCGACCCTGCTCGCCTGGCTGGCCGCCGCCCTCCTCCTTGCCAACCTCGCCGCCCAACGCCTCAGCCGGAGCGCCGCATGAACGATCTCATCCGCGAGGCTCGCCTCTTCCTCGGCCTGCGCTCGGCGCTGGTCGCCATCCTGGGCCTCTTCCTGCTGGCTTCAGCGGGCGTCGGCGCCGGACTTCTGGAGGCGCAACGTCAGGCCGACGTCATCCGGCGGATCGGGCCGCAACAGGCCGGCGACGTGCAGGCGATCTCCGACTGGGTGTCCCGCGACAAGGACGCCGGCAACGCCGCCTACTACACCTTCCACGCCACCTGGGACCCGCCGTCCGACCTGGCCTTCGCCGCGTTGGGGGCCCGCGATGTCGCCCCCTATGTCCTGCGCGTGCGCGCCCTCGGTCTCGAGGCCCAGCTCTACGAAGGCGAGATCGGCAATCCGGAAGCCCTGTTGCCCGGCCGTTTCGACTTCGCCTTCGTGCTGGTCTACCTGGCCCCGCTGTTCGCGATCCTGCTGTTTCACGACCTGCGCTCGGGAGAGCGCGAGGCGGGACGTCTGAGGTCGCTGGAGGCCGCCGTCGGCGATGGGCGCAGGCTCTGGAGCTGCCGCGTGGCGATCCGGATGGCGGCGCTGAGCCTGGCCCTCGCCCTGCCGTTCCTGACGGGCGCCGCCGTCGCTGGGACCGCGGCATGGAAGGCGGCTTCGGTGCTGGTCCTGATCGTCGGCTACCTCGCCTTCTGGACGGTGCTTTGCCTCGTGATCGGCCGGGCGGCGCGCGGGTCGCTGGCCAACGCCATGACGCTCGCCGTCACCTGGCTCGTCCTCACCATTCTCGCGCCGGCGGTCGGCCACGTGGCGATCAACAGCGCGGTCCCGTTGCGCCAGGGCATGGAACTCAGCCTGCTCCAGCGATCGGCCGTACATCGCGCCTGGGACATCCCCAAGGACCAGACGATGCGCGCCTTCTTCGCCACCCACCCCGAATGGGCCGCCACCGCGCCGGTGACCGGGCCGTTCCATTGGAAGTGGTACTTCGCCTTCCATCAGGTGGGCGACCAGTCGGTGGCTGGCCTCGCCCGCACCTATCACGACGGCATCCTCGAGCGCGCCGCCTGGAGCGAGCGGCTGGGCCACCTGCTGCCGGGCGTGGGCGTCCAGTTGGCCCTGCACCGCCTGGCCGACACCGATCCCGCCGCCCAGATGGCCTATCAGGACCAGGTCCGCGACTTCCACAGCCGCCTGCGCCGGTTCTACTACCCCTACATCTTCAATGAGACGCCGTTCGACGTCGGCGACTTCGCCAAGGCCCCCGCGTTCCAGCCCCGCGCCGACGGCGGGCGCTGGCCGGGGTCGCTGGTCGCCGGCCTGCTGCTGGTCACCCTGGCCGTGGGCAGCGCGGGGCTGGCGCGCGGGCGCCGCCGCTCGGCCTAGGATGGATCGGCCGGCGCGGGCGCGGCGGCGTAGCGATCCCACATCTCGCGGAAGCGCTTGCGGGGATCGTCGACGACCTTGGTGGGATGGCCGAAGAGCAGGGTCGCCCGCCGGCTCGCATCGTAGGTCGGCCAGGCTGGGGTGCGTGGATTGTTCGGGTCGCCGTTGGCCGCGAGGGCGATCCAGGCCGAGGCCAGTTCGTCCGCCAGCCGCCGGTTGTCGGCGCTGGGCCCGGCCAGCGGCATGCGGATATCGTGCATCGAAGCCGGCACGTCGGCGGCGTGCGGCGCGCCGTAGCGACCGCCGTACGCCGGGCTGGGGGCCGCCCAGAGATAGCTCCAGACCTTGCCCCGGCCCTGCGCCGCCTTCCGGCTGGCCAGGATGGTGGCATAGCGGTGGAACGTCTGGTCGGTGATGAACCGGGCCTGGATCACATAGGGCGTCGCGGCGGGATCGTCGTCGCGATAGGCGGCGAGAACCTGTGGCGCATCGGCGCCCACCACGGCGCGGAGGCGTTTCTCGACGCCCGCCCAGGTCTGATCGAAGTTGCTCTCGCGATAGGCCCGCTCGTCCAGGGTGGTGCTGACGATCAGCGGGATGTCGGCCGACAGCGCCGGCGCGTCCGGGGCGAACGGATGACGCGGGATGGCGGCTCCCAGGACCGGCGAGAACGATCGCGGCGCCTCGCCCCTCGCCCGGTCGCCCGCCTCTAGGTCGGCCTGCGCCACCAGGAGGGCCGTGAACGGCACGGCCTGCAGCTCGCGGATCTGGTCGCGGCGCAGACCCAGTTGCTTCAGCAGCTTGGCCGCAACCTCGGCGGCCTCCTCCCGCGTCTGCGCGGTGAGGCGCGAGCCGCTCATGATCCCGGCGGTGTGGAACAGCCCCGCCGCGGCCGGCATCGCCAGCATGTGGCTGACCTTCGCGCCGCCGCCGGACTGGCCGAAGATCAGCACGCGGCCGGGATCGCCGCCGAAGGCCTCGGCGTTGCGTTTCACCCACGCCAGGGCCGCCACCAGGTCCAGCATCCCGGCCGCGCCGGAATCGGCGAACGGCCCCTCGTCTCCCAGGTACAGATAGCCGAAAGCGCTGAGGCGGTGGTTCACCGTCACCACGACGCAGTCGCCGAACCGCGCCAGCATCTCGCCGTCGCTGCCGGGCGAGTTGCTGGACCCGCCGTAAAAGCCACCACCATGGAACCGCACCAGCACCGGCCGCTTGCCGTGGTCGGTGACCGACGGGGTCCAGAGGTTCAGAACCAGGCAATCCTCGCCCATGCCGCCGGGCTGAACGTCGTTGAAGATCAGGTCGGCGTAGTCGCGCCGCCGGTCGCCCGGGACCTGCGGGGCGATGGGGCCGTAGTCCAGGGCGTCGCGAACGCCGCCCCACGGCTTCACCGGCTGCGGCGGCCGGAAGCGGTTCGCCCCGGCCGTGCTGGCGCCGTACGGCAACCCCTTGAACACCGCGACACCGCCGGACATCAGCCCGCGCACCTTGCCGTCGGCTGTCTCAACCACCGGGAAGAGGTCGCGCTCGGCGGCTCGCCCCGCCGTGGCGGTCAGCCACGCCGCGCCGCCAGCCGCGAACAGTCCGCGCCGATCGATCATCCCCATCTCCTCCCGCGGTCTCAGCGCCGCGCCATGCCCAGGCTGATGCGCCGGGCCGCATCCATCAGCAGTTCACCCAGTTGCAGGCAGCGGACCTCGTCCACCCGCTCGACGGGCGCCGAGATCGAGATGGCGGCGAAGGGGCCGCCGCGCTCGTCGCGGATTCCCGCGCCGACCCCGTTCTCTCCCGGCCAGTTGGTCTGGAACGTCACGGCGAAGCCACGCGCCCGCGCCACCGCCAACTCCTCGCGCAGACGCGCCGGATCCGTCTCGGTGCGCGGCGTCACCCGCCGCAGCGGCTGGGTCATGTAGTCGTCGAGGTCGGCCTCACCCATCATCGCCAGGATCGCCTTGCCCAGCGAGGTGGCGTGCATCGGCCCGGCCTGCCACAGGGGCCAGGCGTGAACCGCGGGGTTGAGGCCGTCCAGGCGCTCCACCAGGGCGATCTTCCGCTGATGGCGTATGGCCAGATAGATGGACTCGCTGGTCCGCCGGCGCAGATCCTCCATCACGGGCATGGCCGCCGTGCGCAGCCGCCGCGTGGCGAAGTCGGCGCGGCCCACCGCCAGTCCCGCCTGCAGCGAGAGCGACCAGGCGCCGCGCTCGGCGGCGATGGCCTCGATCCAGCCGGCCTGCTCCAGCGCCTTCAACGTGCGCTGGACCGTCGACTTGGGCAGCTCCAGCTCGCGAGCGATCTCTGACACGCCGGTGGGCTGGCGCCGCCCGATCGTCTCGATCACCGCCAGGGCCGTCTGGACGGGCCGCATCAGGCGGCGATCAGGGCGGCCAGCCGACCGCCGTCGGCCAGCCGGTCGATGTTCCAGACCTGATCCACGACCGCCCGCGCCCTGGCGGCGCCCAGGCCGGGCGTCATCAGTTCCAGCGCCTTGGCCTCGACGTCGGCCTTCGACATCGGGTGCGAGGGGAAGCCTACCACGTAGGGCACGAAGATCTCCAGTCGCCGGCCATCCTGATGGATCACTTCGACCCGCGCCGACTCGGTGCGCTCTTCGCCCGGCGCGTGCTCCTGGGCTGGGTCGTGGACCACGTCGACTCGCGCCATCAGCGCCTTGGCCTTCGCGTCGCCGTGCATCCGTTCCAGCGACTGGGCCGAGACGAAGTCCAGCCGCCCGTCCAGCAGGATGATGGCGGTGAGGTATCGCAGGTTCAGCGCCGGCATGGCCGCGTCGCGGAACGCCTGCCAGCGGCCGGGCATGGCGATCTTCACGCTGGCCACGTGTTCGCGGTCGATCCTGGGCAGCAGTTGCAGCAGGCCGTGCACCGCCGGCTGGGTCGGGCCGCCGACCGGATAGCGCTTGTAGGCCGTGGCCGGCATCTCCCAGCGCTTGCCCAGATCCTCGACCAGATAGGCGCGGTCGGCGTCGTGGCCGGTGAAGATCGCCGAGTTCAGCCAACCGGCCGGATTGTCGAAGCTGTCGCGCACGCCACGGAAGCCCTGCTCCACGAACAGAGCCGCCTGCAGGCCGTTGCGCGCGCCCATGCCGGCGAAGACGAACGACTTCTCGATGTGCTCAACGTCGAGCATCCACTGCCAGGAGCCCGAGGCCTGTTGCGCACAATAGGTCAGCAGGTCGCTGATGCGGCCCTCTGGCAGGCCAATGATCGAGGCCGAGGCGGCGGCCGTGCCGAACACGGGGCCGATGCCGTGATTGGCGATGTTGGCCCGTCGCAGGTTCTCGTTGCCGATCGCCTTCGGGACGCGCCCCGCCAGCTCGTATCCCGCCAGCACGGCCCGCAGCACCTGGGCGCCCGACTTCTTGCGCTGCTCGGCCAGCGCGATCGCCGCGCTGACGATCGACGGACCCGGCTGCACGAAGGCCGACGGGATGAAGTCGTTGATCTCGGCGCCGTGGGCGGTCATCGCGCTGGCGAAGACCGCGTCCGTCAACGCCGCCCGAGTGCGCGTGCCCAGGATGGTCACGGCGGAGCGCCGGGCGTCGCCGCTCTGCGCCAGGGCATACCGGCGGGCCAGGACCGCGGGCTCCAGATTCCGGCACGCCACGACCGAGGCCAGGGTGTCCAGGATGTGCCGCCGCCCCAGATCCAGGATCTCCTCCGGGATCGGGGCGGTCTGGGCCCCGGCGATGAAGGCGCTGAGCGGGGCCGTCACCTTGGGCGAAGGCTCCGCAGGGCGGGTCTGGGCCATCCCGGGGAGGGCGGGCGCCCACGCCGCGCCACCAGCGGCCAGCGCGGCGAAGAGGGTTCTGCGACGATCGATCATCATCGTCAGAACCGCTGCTTCACGCCGACGAAGTAGCGCCGCTGCAGCAGGTCGTAGAGACCGAGGTCGGTAGCGCCCGCCCCTGTCCATTCCGGCGGCGCCACATCGAAGACGTTGAGGACGCCGGCCCGCAGCACCGTCTTCTCGCCCAGCCGCCAGGTACCGGTCAGGTCGACGTACTGGCGCGACTTCACCCCCGGCTGCGTGCCGTTGGCGACGCCCACGTCCGACGCATGGGTCATGGAGTCGAACCACCGGTAGCTCAGGGTCGCCGTCGCCGGGCCGTAGGCATAGGTGGCGCTGGCCGAGACCTTCCAGTCGGGGAAGCCGATGGCGCCGCTGTCGATCTGCGCGTTGCCGATGGTGCCGGCGTAGTCGAGGAACGGCGCGCCCGCGAGGTTCTGGATCTTGTAGTGCATGAGGCGCGAGACCACGAGGTTCACCGCCACGCTGCCCCGGTCGCCCAGGCCGACGTCCTCCAGATCCACGCCCCAGTCGGTCTGGAAGTCGAGGCCCGAGACCTCATAGGCCGCCAGGTTCAGCGTCGGCTGCGACTGGGTCTCGATCCCGCCGTTCGAGTTGCGGCTGGTGAGCTGGCAGAAGTAGTTCGTCGGGTCGTAGGTCGGGTTCGACTGGCCGTCGCCGTTGAAGCAGCGGGTCAGGCCGACGCTCGCGGTGATCACCCCCACCGCGTCCTTCACCTTGATGTCGTACCAGTCCAGCGAGGCCGACAGGCGGCGCACGAGCGGATGCTCGAAGCGGCTCTGCCAGACGACGCCGGCGGTCCAGGTGTCGGCGGTCTCTTCCTTGAGGTCGAGGTTACCCGAGGCCACGCCGCTGACCGAGCTGCCGGCGAAGCGGTAGATGTCGATGATCGACGCGGCCACGCCCTGGGCGACGCAGAGGTCGCGCACCCGGGCGGCGTTGGGATTCAGGGCCGGGTTGCGCAGGCGGCCGCCGACGTCGCAGGGATCGCCCGCCCCGCTGGCCGTGGAGCCCAGGGCGGCCGACGACCGCTCGGGCGGGGCGAACAGCTCACCCAGGCTCGGCGCCCGGATCGCGCGCTGGTATCCGCCGCGGAAGCGCACGCCCTTCACGACCGCCCAGTCCACGCTGGCCTTGTAGGTGTCGACGGCGCCGACGAGGTTGTAGTCCGAGCGACGATAGGCGACGTCCAGGTTCAGCTCGTCGACCAGCGTCAGATCCCGCAGTAGCGGCAGGTACAGCTCGGCGAAGGCCTCCTTCACATTGTACGAGCCGTCGGAGGGGCCGGTGGCCTGCACCGGCCACACCTCGCCGCGCACCCGCGCGTCCGGCGGGGCGTAGTCGTAGGTCGAGCGGCGATAGCTTGCCCCCACCGCGAACCGCACCCGGCCCGCGGGCAGGTCGAACAGGCCGCCCTGCAGCGAGCCTTCGACGATCTGCTGCGTCAGCTTGGTGTCCTCGTGCAGCGTTCGGTTCAGGTAGTCGAAGCACGCCTGCTGGCCGGGCGCGGTCTCCAGCGATTGCGCCAGGAACGGGTTGAATCCGCCCGGGCAGATGGAGGCTCCGCCGTCGGCGGCGTTGATCAGCGTGTTCCAGGCCTGGACGTTCACCCACCCCGAGGTCGTCTCGCTGGCGTCGGTCTCGCCGTATGAGCCGTAGATGTCCCATGTCCAGTCGCGGCCCGGCACCTTGCCCTTCAGGCCGACCAGGGTCTCCATCAGGTCATAGTCGAACTGGTACGAGGTCCGGCCGATCCGGCTGGTGCTGAAGGTGAAGTTGACCGGCGCCGTGGGGTTCGGCCGCGACGCCAGGATCGGCCTCAGGTCCGCCGGGATGAAGGGGTTGGTGACCGGGATCAGCGCCAGCGGCGCGGTGGAGCCCGCCGACCAGCCGGGCCGGCTGTAGGCCGAGTCATAGGTCATGTAGTTGAACTGCATGTACGCCTCGACGTCGGGCGTGATCTCGTAGCTGCCGCGCAGGAAGGCGGTGTAGCGCTCCAGCGGCGTCTGCAGCGGCAGGGTGTTGCCCAGCGGGAAGCTGACCCGGTTCTCGAAGGTGATGTAGGGCTCGCCCTCCGGGTAGCGCAGATTGATGATCGGGGCGGCGGTCGTGAAGATCGTGCCGTCCGGATTGACCCCTAACGAGGCGTTGCGCGCCGCGGCGGTCGTCGAGCCGTACCTGGTCTGGAAGATGCTGTTCAGCGCCGCCTGGGTCGGCAGGTTGGAGGCGTTCGAGACGATCGCCCCCCCTTGCAACGCGCTGGCGATGCCCGACCGTTCGAAGAAGGGCCGGCTGGCGCGGAAGGTCGGGTTGCGGTCGTAGTAGGTCAGCGCGCCGACCATCTCGCCGCGCCCCTCCGCGAACTTGCCGCCCAGGATCGCAGACACCGAGATCGCTTCGGCGTCGTTGCGGTCGGTGACACCGTACTGGGCGTCCAGTTCCACGCCCTCGAAGTTGCGCCGCAGCTTGAAGTTCACCACCCCGGCGATGGCGTCCGAACCGTAGACCGCCGAGGCGCCGCCGGTGATCACCTCGACGTTCTCGATCAGCGCCGGCGGAATGGTGTTCAGGTCGATGGCGCCCAGGGCGTCGGACGGCTGGGTGCGCCGGCCATCCAGCAGCACCAGCGTCCGCTGGATCCCCAGCCCGCGCAGGTTGGCGTTGTTGCGGCCCTGGCGCGCAGGGCTGGAGCCGCTGTTGGCGTTGCTGGCCGCGAACTGCGGCATCTGGTTGAAGGTGCTTTCAAGGGTCTGGGGGCCCCGGGCCTCGACGGCCGCCGCGCCCAGGGTGACGATCGGGCTCTCGGCCACATAGTCGGTGCGCGCGATCCGCGAGCCGGTGACCACCACCTCCTCGACATCAGCCGCCGCATCCTGCGCCAGCGCCTGGCCGCCCGCCAGCAGCGCCGCCACACAGACTCCGCCCGTCATCCACGCCCGCATAGCCGTCCCCTCCGTATGTGTGCCGTCAGGCGGCACGTTATGTCGCCTAAAGTTCTATAGTACGGAACGACGTGTCAACTGACGAAACGAACATGGCGACACCGACGGCGCGCGACGGGGCGCCGTGATGACCTCGGATCAGGGTCGGAGCTTCAGAGTCGGCCGAGGGTCTCGGCCATGCGGGTGCAGGTCATGCGCACCGATTCGACGATGGCGGCCTGCTTGTCGGGATCCGTGCGCTCACGGGGCGCGGAGACCGAGAGCGCGCCGGCCGCCCGACCGTCCTCGCCCAGGATCGCGCCGCCGATGCTGACCACCTCGGGATTGTTGCGCGACACGGCGTAGCCCCGGGCGCGCACGGTCTCCAGCGCCGCCAGCACGGTCTCGACGTCGATGTCGCGCACGCCGGCCAGCCGTTCGGCCGTGCGTTCCACGACCGCGCGGGCGTCGGGATCGAGAGCCAACATCGCCTGGCCGCCCGCCGTCAGGATCGCCGCCACGCGGCTGCCCGCCCGCGTCGTGAAGCGCACGGGCCGAGGAGAAATGATCTTGTCGAGGTAGAGGACGTCGTCCCCTTCCAGCACCATCATGCTGACCGTCTCGCCGGTCAGCCGGTGCAGTTCCTCCAGGAACGGCGCGGCCGCCCGCTTCACCGGATGGGCGTCCAGCACCGCCGAGCCCAGCTCCCACGACTTCAGCGTCGCGCGATAGCGGCCGGTGGAAGTCTCCTGCTCCACATAGCCCATGGCGCCGAGGGTCTGCAGGATGCGGTGCACGGTGCTCTTCTGCAGCTCCAGCTCGGAAGCCACCGCCGACAGCCGCACCGGATCGCGAGCGCGCGACACCGCCTCCAGGATCTGGAAGGCCCTGAACACTGCTCGATCCAAACGGGCCCCCTGCTTGCGCGCGGCCCGAGCCTAGGCGCGGCCGCGGTCACCGACAATCGGGCGCCCCGTTGACAAGCCGCCCCCTGGCTCTGGATGATGATCGGAATGATGTTCCGTCATACGGAACAACGGGGAGGATCGATGAACCGACGCCAAGTCCTGATCGGCGCGGCCGCCATGGCCGGCCTCCACGTCACACCGGCGTTCGGACAAGCCGAGCCCGTGGTCGAGACCGCCCAGGGGCGGGTCCGCGGCCGCGAGGTCGACGGCATCCGCGTGTTCAAGGGTCTTCGCTACGGCGCCTCCACAGGGGGCGAGAACCGCTTCAGACCACCGCAGCCGCCGCCCAGGTGGACCGGCGTTCTCGACGCCATCGACTACGGCGACCAGGCGCCCCAGCCGCGCGGCCCGCTGGCCGCGGCCGGCGCCATGAGCGAGGACTGTCTGCGCATCAATGTGTGGACGCCGGGTCTGGACGGAGCCAGGCGGCCGGTGATGGTCTGGTTCCACGGTGGCGGGTTCGAAGCCGGCTCCGGCTCCAGCCCGCTCTACGACGGCGCCCGCCTCTCGCGACGCGGCGACGTGGTGGTGGCGACCATCAACCACCGCCTGAACGTCTTCGGCCATTGTCGCCTCGACGCGGCCTGGGGCGAACGCTTCGCCCAGTCGGGCAACGTCGGCTATCTCGACCTCGTGGCGGCCCTGACCTGGGTGCGCGAGAACATCGCGGCCTTCGGGGGCGACCCCGGCAATGTGATGATCTTCGGCCAGTCCGGCGGCGGACGGAAGGTGAGCCTATGCTACGCGGGCGCCCCGGCCGAGGGGCTCTTCCACAAGGGGGCGATCCAGAGCGGCTCGCACCTGCGCATCCAGACCGAGGATCAGGCCACCGCGCTCACGGGTGAACTGCTGAAGACGCTCGGCCTGCCCCGGGGCGACGCGGCCCGCCTGCAAGCCGTGCCTATGGACGCGCTCATCGCCGCGGCCTCCAAGGTCAACACGGCGATGAACTACCGCTTCTCGCCCGTGCTGGACGGCGCGACCTTCAAGGAGCACCCGTTCCTGCCGAAGGCGCCCGCGCGCTCGCGCCACCTGCCGCTGATGGTCGGGTTCAACCGTACAGAGCTCACCAGCCAGATGGGCCGGATCCCCGGGATCTTCGAGCTGGACGAAGCCGGCATGGTCCAACGGCTGAAGACCTTCATTCCCGAGGCCGACATCCCCGAGGCGGTGGCCACGTTCCGCAGATCGCGGCCCCAGGCCAATCCCTCCGAGACCTTCTTCACGATCAGCTCGGCGCGTGGCTACGGCCTGGACAGCATTCTGCTGGCGGAGCAGCGCGTGAAGCTGGCGGCCGCCCCGACCTATGCCTACCGGCTAATGTGGCGGTCGCCGGTCGAGGGCGGGCGGCGGGTGACCCAGCATTCGCTGGACCTGCCCTTCGTGTTCGACAATGTCGCCGACGCCCGGGGCCAGGCCATGGCCGGCCCGGAAACCGACGAGACCCGCGCCATGGCCCGGGCAATGGCCGAAAGCTGGATCGCGTTCGCGCGGAAGGGCGATCCGAACAATCCCGCGATCCCGGCCTGGCGCCCCTACGATCTGACCCGGCGCGCCACCATGATGTTCGACGTTCCATCGAGGGCCGTGGAGGACCCGTTCCCCGAGGAGCGGAAGTTCATCGCCCGCTATCCGTCGCAGCAGATGGACCGCACGTTGCACCGGCTGGACCTGTGAGCGGCCCGAGCCGCCGGGGCTTGCTGGCGGGCGGCGGCCTGGCGCTCGCCGCCGTCACGGCCCGCGCGGCGCCGCGCCCGAAGGGTCCAGCGGCGGGACCGGGGCGCGCCGCCTGGTCCGCGGCCGAACCGGCAAGCCAGGGCCTGTCATCCGCTGCCCTGCGTCAGGCCGCCGACGCCCTGGCCGTCCGGGGCGAGCGTCAGGGGTTGGTGGTCGTCCGCCACGGCCGGCTGGCGTTCGAGGCCTACTGGCGCAACGCCTGGCACCTGGACCGTCCCGACTGGCCCAACGTGTCGTTCTCGTCGGGCAAGTCGTGGGGCGCGACGATGATCGGCCGTGCGGTGACCGAGGGGCGGCTGCGCACTTCCGACCTGATGGCCAGGTATCACCCGGCGGCGACCTCTGGCCTGAAGCCCGAGACGACCATCGAGCACGTGCTGACCATGACCTCGGGCGGCACGCTGAACGTGAAGCCCAGTTCGCGGCCGCCCAGGAAGCTGGACGATCCCGGCCCGCCAGGACCGGCGATGGAGTACGCCTGGCAGCCCGAGGGCGAGCGCGGTTCGCCGCCCGGCTATGGCCGCACGATCGCGCCCGGGTCGACGTTCTACTACGACGGAGCGCCGGCCGATCACCTGGCCGACGTGACAGCCGCCGCGACCGGGATGACCAGCCACCGCTACATGATGGAGCACGTGGTCGCGCCGCTGGGCTGCGAGGTGTTCCGATACCAGCCCGAGGGCGTGGACAGGGCCGGCAACATCCGGATCGGCGGCTCGATTTTGCTGTCGTGCCGCGACATGGCGCGCCTGGGCCAGCTCTACCTCAACCGCGGCCGCTGGGGTTCGGCCCAGCTCGTCGAGGCGGACTACATCACCAGAGCCCTGACGCCGTCGCCCCTCAACGCCAGCTACGGCTACCTCTGGTGGCTCAACGGCGAGGGGCGCGTGGCCTCGGCGCCCCGCGACATGGCCTTCGCCGCGGGCGCGCGCGGCCAGTTCTGCTTTGTCCTGCCCGCCCATGACATGGTGGTGGCCACCATGGGTTTCGGCGAGGCTCAGCTCAGCGCCGAACAGGCCTGGCAGGCTCTGGCTCCGATCCTGCCCAGGGTCTGAACGGCCCGAAGCGCAGCCATATTGAGAGAACGCCCCGCCTTCGCGCGGCGCGGCGCCGTGGCATTTGGCCCTGGCCAGATTTCATTTTGAACATATGGTACGCCCACCAAGCGCCTAGACTTGGGTCAAACACCGCCTGTCACCGCTCTCGCCGCATCAGGACACCCCATGGACGGAAACGCCGCCACGCCCCGCGTCATCGACAAGGAAGCGCTGCTCACCAAGTACCGGGCCGAGCGCGACAAGCGCCTGCGGGCGGACGGCAACGACCAATATCGGGAACTGAAGGGCAGCCACCTCGCCCACTATCTCGACGACCCGTACACGCCCTTCGTCGAGCGCGCGCCCAAGACGGACCATGTGACCTTCGCCTTCGTCGGCGGCGGCTTCGCGGGGCTCGTCACCGGCGCGCGGCTGATCGAGGCGGGTGTCACCGACGTCCGCATCGTCGAGAAGGGCGGGGACTTCGGCGGCACCTGGTACTGGAACCGCTATCCGGGCGCCCAGTGCGACACCGCCTCGATGGTCTACATGCCGCTGCTCGAAGAGACCGGGCACATGCCGACCGAGAAGTACGCCCACGCGCCCGAGATCCTGGCGCAGTGCCAGCGGATCGGCCGCCAGTACGGCCTCTATGACAATGCCCTGTTCCACACCGAGGTCACCGATGTGGCCTGGGACGAGGCCGGCCAGCGCTGGGTGATCTCCACCAACCGTGGCGACCGCTTCACCGCCAGCTTCATCGGCCTCGGCACCGGCCCGCTCCATGTTCCGAAGCTGCCGGGCATCCCCGGGATCGAGACCTTCGCCGGCCACAGTTTCCACACCAGCCGCTGGGACTACGCGTACACCGGCGGCGACCCGTCGGGCGCGCTGATGGAGAAGCTGCGCGACAAGCGTGTGGCGATCATCGGCACGGGGGCGACCTCGGTGCAGGCCGTGCCGCACCTGGCCAAGACCGCAGGCAAGCTGTTCGTCATGCAGCGTACGCCCTCGTCCATCGACGTGCGGGCCAATGCGCCGATCGACGCCGACTGGTTCAAGGACATCGCGACGCCAGGCTGGCAGCAGCGCTGGCTGGAGAACTTCACCGACAACCAGGCGATGGGGAACGCCAAGGAAGACCTGGTGCAGGACGGCTGGACCGACCTGTCGCGCCGCATCCGCGCCCGCATCGCCACCCTGCCCGAAGACCAGCGCAACCCGCTGGGGATGCTGGCCGCCTTCGAGGATTCCGACTTCGAGAAGATGGAGGAGATCCGCGGCCGTGTGGACAGCGTCGTCGAGGACCGTGAGACCGGCGACAAGCTGAAGGCCTGGTATCGCCAGCTCTGCAAGCGCCCGTGCTTCCACGACGCCTACCTGCAGGCGTTCAACAACCCCAACGTCCAGCTCGTCGATACCGACGGCCAGGGTGTCGAGCGGATCACCGAGAAGGGGCTGGTGGTCGGCGGGGTCGAGTACGAAGTCGACTGCATCATCTATGCCTCGGGCTTCGAGGTCGGGACGGAGTACAAGCGGCGCGCCGGCTTCGACGTGGCGGGGCGCGACGGCCTGAAGCTCAGCGAGGCCTGGGGCGAGGGCATGAAGTCCAAGCACGGCATCCACGTGCGCGGTTTCCCGAACCTCTTCTTCGTGCAGCCGACCCAGGGCGCGAACCTGATCTCCAACATTCCCCACAACCTGACGGAAGGGGGGCGGACGATCGCCGCGGTGGTGAAGCACGCCGTCGACGTCGGAGCCAAGGAAGTCGAGGTCACCCAGGAGGCGCAGGATGCCTGGGTCGATCTGCTGCTGAAGGGCCCCGGGCGCATGATGCTGGGCGCCGCCGACTGCACGCCGGGCTACTACAACAACGAGGGCCAGGATCCCGGCCCCGCCGCGAAGCTCAACGTCGGCTACCCCGCCGGGCCGTCGGCCTACTTCCGTTACATCGACGCGTGGCGGAACTCAGGCGAGTTCGAAGGGCTGACCTTCCGCTGAGGCCTGTGGCGGGAATCACGCACCCGCCGCCCGGACGCGATTGAGAACGAGTTTGAGAATGACTCGCATATTCTGATGCCTTATAGCGGCGCTCCGAATTTCAAAGGGGTGCTCATGCACACGGCGGCGTCTTTCTCCATCCTCGTGGCGGCGGCCATGACGGCCACCGCGGCTCAAGCCGAGGACGCCCACGACCGCGAGGTCAGCGAGGTGGTGATCACCGCCGCCCGCACCATCCTGCCCGCCAACGCCCTGCCGCTGACAGTCGACGTCATCGACAAGTCGGCCCTGGACGAGCAGGTCTCGATCTCGGGCTCAGTGGTCGACGCCGTGGCGGCGCTGACGCCGTCGTTCTCGCCCACCCGCCAGAAGCTGTCGGGCGCCGGCGAGACCCTGCGCGGCCGCTCGCCGCTCTACGCCATCAACGGCATCCCCCAATCGACCCCGCTGCGTGACGGCTCGCGCGACGGCTTCACCATCGACCCGTTCTTCGTGGACCGGGTGGAGGTGATCTTCGGCTCCAACGCCCTGCAGGGCATCGGCGGCACCGGCGGGATCGTGAACCAGGTGACGGTGGGCGCCCCCAAGACCGAGGGCTTCAGCGGCCGCACGCTGCTGCAGACCCTGGCCGACAACGGCTTCCACGGCGACGGCGCGGGCTACAAGGCCGCCGCCCTGGGAAGCTGGAAGACCGGAGCGTTCGACGCCACCGTCGGCGGCGCCTATGAGACCCGCGGCGCCTACTACGACGGCCACGGCCGCCGGGTCGGCTTCGACGCCGCGCAGGGCGAGACACAGGACTCCAAGAGCTGGTCGCTGTTTGGCCGCTTCGGCTACGCGGTCAGCGAGACGGCGCGGCTGGACGTGATCCTCAGCCGCTTCCAGCTCGAAGGCGACGGCGACTATCTCAACGTGGCAGGCAACCGGACCACGGGCGTCCCCTCAACCTCGATCCGCGGGGTCCAGCCCGGCACGCCGGCCCGTGGCCGCACCGAGAGCGCGTCGGTCTCGTACATCGACAGCGACCTCTGGGGCGGCAACCTCACCACCCAGGCGTTCTTCAACCGCAGCAAGGATCTGTTCGGCGGCGACAGTTCGGCCACCTTCCAGGACATCCGCATCGCCCCCATCGGCACGCTGCTGGACCAGTCCGAGAACCGATCGAAGAAGCTGGGCGCCAAGTTCAGCTACGAGCGCGCCGTCCCTGGCTTCGAGAACCTGACCGCCACCGTCGGCCTCGACCTGCTGAAGGACCGCACCGAACAGGCGCTGGTCCGCACCAACCGCGTCTGGGTGCCGCCGACCGACTACCGCAGCATCGCCCCCTTCGCGCAGGCCAACCTGGCCCTCTTCGACAAGAAGCTGCGCCTGGCGGGCGGCATCCGGAACGAGAACGTCCGCATCAAGGTCGACGACTTCACTACGCTGGCCTCGTATGGCTCGCGCTTCGTCTCGGGCGGCGCGCCCGAGTTCAACGACACACTCTTCAATGCCGGGATCATCGTCGAGCCGGTGCAAGGCATCCGCGGTTATGCCAGCTACGCCGAGGGCTACACCGTGCCCGACGTCGGCCGGATCACCCGCTCGATCAACATCAACGGCGTCGACATCGACGACTATCTCGACATCAGCCCCATCGTCTCGAACAACCGCGAGATCGGCCTGGAGCTGAAGCGCGGCTGGTTCGAGGCCAACGCCACCTACTTCTGGTCGACCAGCACCAAGGGCCAGCTCCTGGTCCTCGTGGGCACGGTCTTCGAGGTCCAACGCCAGCGCGTCGAGATCGAGGGCCTGGAGCTGAACGCCACCATCCGCACGCCCATCGAAGGACTGACCGTGCAGGCCGGCTACGCCGACCTCAAGGGCCGGGCCGACTCCAACGCCGATGGCCGTGTCGACATCGATCTGGACGGCGCGAACATCTCGCCCGACCGCATCGTCGCGGCGGCGAACTTCAATCGTGGCCCCTGGTCGACGCGCCTGCAGGTGGGCAAGTACATCTCGCGCAGCTTCGACGGCGCCGATCCCCGCAACAGCTTCGAGGGCTACACCCTGGTCGATGGTTCGGTCCGCTACGCGTTCGACAAGTGGGGCGCGGTCTCGCTGTCGGTCCAGAACCTGCTCGACGAGTACTACATCGACTACAACACCGACACGCAGCAGCCGACCAACAACACCCGCTTCTTCTCGGGCCGCGGCCGCACCTTCACCCTGGGCTGGGACTACCGCTTCTGATGCGACTGCTCGATCTGCTGCACCGTTGGTCGGGAGGCGTCGTCGGCCTGTTGCTGGCGGTGCTGGGCGTCTCGGGCGCGCTGCTCGTGCACAAGGACCTCTGGGTCGGCGTGCCCGGCGCGCTGGACGCGCCGGTGCAGGACACGGCCTCGCTCGTCGCCCGAGCCGAGACGTTGATGGCCGATCCCGGGACGCGCCCCCGCAGCATCGTGTTCGGGAGCCACGACTTCGGGCTCGACCGGCTGAGCTACCAGGGCGAGGCCGGCGCCTACGCCAACCAGGCCGGCCGGATCGTCGAACGCTGGGACAGTCAGTGGGAACGGCCGGAGATCTGGCTGTTCGACCTGCACCATCATCTCTTCAACGGTGACACCGGCGAGATCGTGGCCGGCGTCGCGGCCCTGTTCGGCGTGGGCTTCGTGATCACCGGCTTCATCCTCTGGTGGCCGCTGCGACGCAGCTACGAGTTCCGGGCCTGGCCCAAGGCCATGACACGCTTCCCGATCCTGCGGCACCATCGGGACTGGGGCGCGATGCTGGCGCCGATCCTGGCGCTGTCGCTGGTCACCGGCGCGATCATGATCTTCCGTCCCGTGGCGAACCTGGTGCTCGGCCCGGGCGCCGCGGCCGAGGTCACCGCCTCGCTGAAGCAGCCCACCCCGCGCAAGGCGAAACTGGCCTCCGATCCGGACTGGGGCGGGATGATCGAGACGGCCCGCCGGCTCTATCCCGACGCCGAGGTGCGGATCCTGTCACTGCCGCGCGGCAAGAGCGGCCTCGTCAGCCTGCGCCTGCGTCAACCCCGGGAGTGGTTGCCGAACGGCCGCACCAACCTGTGGTTCGCCGCCGACACGGGAGAGCTGGTCCAGACGCGCGACGCCCTGAAGCTGCCGCTCCGGGTCCAGGCCTACAACGCCTTCTACCCCCTGCACGCGGCGCGGGTCGGCGGCCTGCCGTGGCGCATGGTGATGACGCTGTCCGGCGTGGCGCTCGGCGTCTTCGGCACGCTCACCGTGTGGACGTTCTGGTTCAAGCGGCGCAAGCCACGCCCGAAAGTCGCTCGCGCCGCCGCCTGAAGTCGGAGCCTAAGGCTCCTCGTGCAGGTTCGCCGGCTGGCCCGACGAGTCATAATAGGCGATGGCGCCGCCGGCGAAGTAGTGGCCGACGATCGACCGGCGCGACTTCGACAGGTCACGGCGCGGCGAGCCGGCGTGCATCAGGTTCTCGTGCCATATCAGCACCGTCCCCGCCTTCGGCCGATAGGGCTCGGGCGCGAGGCCCGCCGAGTTGATCATGTCGGTCCAGCGCGGAGTGACCACGCGGCCGAACTCGTCCCACTCGTCGTTCTCGACCTTCGCCACGCCGACGTCCGCCATGTAGACGCGTGGCAGATGCTGACTGCGCGGGAACACCATCAGTTCGCCCGACTCCGGCTGCACGTCCTCGAGCGCCGTCCAGACGCCGCACATGCGGCCAGCCGGGAACGGGGTCAGGTGGATGGTGTCCTGATGATGCTCCTGCTCGGAGCCGAACACATAGGTCAGTGACTGGCAGGGCCGCGCCGGCGCCTCGAACACCAGGCTCAGCATCCGCATCACCTTTGGGTGGACCCAAAGGTCGCGCACGGCGTCATAGCGCTGGTGCAGATTGTGGATCCGCTGGCTCTTGCCCCACTCGTAGCCGTCGACCTTGTTCTCGACCGCATCGTCCAGCGCCGCGTTGAGGCGCGTCAGGTGCTCGGGATCGATCGCCTCGGGCAGGACCATGTAGCCCTGATCGGCGAAGACCCGCAGGACCTCGACCTCCTCGAAGGTCGCCTCGCCCCTTTCGGTCAGGCCGGCGAGATGCGCCTCGACCTCGGCGGGGGTGCGGTCGAACCAGGACTTCAGACTGGGATCGGCATAGTCGTAGTGGCGGCTGTCGCATGGCCCATCGACCGCCAGCGGCGCCTTGCGCGCCTTCAGGCTGGCCGCGACCTGGGCGGCCAGCGCCCCCTCGTTACGCACCTTCAGCGTCAGCGCGCGCTCGGCGACGCCACCGTCGGAGCCCGTGAGGCGCAGGGTCAAGCGCGTGTCGCCGTTCGGCAGCAGGTGCCCGTGCACCGCGAACCAGCCTTCCACCGCCCCCTCGGCGGCCGCGATCGGGCGTTTCAGCACCGTCCGACCGTCGACGATCGCCTCCAGCGTCGCGCCCTGGGACGCGGCCGGAGCCTTGTAGTCGATGCGGATGAGGCCGGAAGTCGGGGCAGTCTCGGCGCCCGACCATGCGGAAAGCTCGGCCGCGGGCGCGCGGCGGAACAGGGACGCGAACAACGAACGCATTTTCTCTCTCTGAAGGCGCCGTCTGGCGGCGGCACGTGAGCCCGCTCCGCCGTCGCGCGTCAAGACGTCCCGCGACGGGCGGTCGTGCCGGCCCGTTGCGCGCCCGGCGCGGGGCGGCCTAAATCCCGCGACCCCAGCCAGGACCTGCCCGCCATGCGCCTTCGCCTTCTTCCATGCGCCCTGCTCCTCGCGTCCGTCGCGCTCGCCGGCTGCGACGAGCCGAAGCCGCGCGGCGAGGCGGCCAAGGCCCAGGCGGCGGGCGGCCCCAAGGCTCCCTACGACTCCGCGCCGGTCCCCGCGCCGCCCGCCTGGGCCAAGGATCTGATCGGCAAGACCCTTGGCGAGGCCTTCCCGGGCTCGGCCAAGTGCATGGGCAACACCGACGTCGTGATGAAGGTCTACGGTGGCGCGCCCGGCGGCGTGCAGATCCATGGCTGGGGGTGGGACCCGGAACGCAAGGTCGGGGTCAAGCGCGTGCTGCTCGTGAACGCCGACTTCAGGATCATCGGCGCCGGCGAGGGTGGGGTCGCCCGTCCGGACGTGCAGGCGGCGGGCGCTGGCGTCACCATCCCCGACGCGGGCTGGAACGTCGACGCCCCGGTGTCGGCCGGACCGCTCGATGCCTACGGAATCATCGACGACAAGACGACCTGCCGCCTCGGACACATCGAGTTCTGATCCCGTCCATCTTCGAGCTTGGCCGCGTACCGAGTATTGGCGACCCATCGGTCTGCATGTACGGTGGGGTTGTCTGTACGTCTTCCGATGTGCAGGCCTTACTTCGCCTTCGAGGATTGACGCATGGAACGCGCCATCTACGAGCGGATGCGGGAGTTGCAGCAGGACCACTGGTGGTTCGCCGCGCGCCGCGAGATTCTTGAATCTGAAATACGTCGACTACCGCTGCCCAAGCCGGCGCGGATACTGGAGGTCGGCTGCGGCCCCGGCGGCAACCTCGACCTCCTGAAGCAGTTCGGCGAGGTTCGGGCGATCGAACCCGACCCCGCGTCCCGCGTGTACGCCGCCGAGCATGCCGGCGTGCCGGTGGATGGCGGACTGCTGCCCGATGGCCTGCCCGACCTGGGTGGTCCGTTCGACATGATCTGCGCCTTCGACGTGATCGAGCACATCGACGACGACGCCGGATCGATCACGGCCCTGGCCGGCTTGCTGAAGCCCGGCGGCTTCCTCGTCACCACCGTCCCCGCGAATGCCTGGATGTGGAGCGAGCACGACGCCAAGCATCATCACAAGCGGCGCTACGCCCTGCATGACTACCGCCGCCTGTTCGAGGGCCTGAAGATCCGGCGCTCGACCCACTTCAACAGCGTGCTGTTCCCCCCCATCGCGGCGGTGCGCATCGCCAAGTCGTTCGCCCACGTGAAGGATGGCGATGACGAGGCCATGCCCTCGCCGGCGGTCAACACCCTGCTGAAGAGCGTCTTCGCGGCCGAGAAGCAGATCCTGCGCGCCACCGACATTCCGTTCGGCGTCTCGATCCTGCTGATCGCCGAGCGGCCTGCATGACCGACCGGCCTCTGGCCCATCAGGTCCCGCTCTTCGCGATCATCGGCGCCGCCGCCACTCTCACCCACGTGGTCGCGGCCCTGGCGGCGCGTGAACTGGGCGGCCTGACCGTGATGGAGGCCAACTTCGCCGGCTACCTGATGGCGGTCGGTGTCTCGTACGTGGGCAACGCGCGGCTGACGTTCCGCAGGCGCGCCCTGCACGGCCCTCAGTTCATGCGCTTCATCGTCGTCTCGCTGCTGGGCCTGTGCCTGACCCAGGGCCTGACCTGGCTGTTGGCCGAGCAATGGGGCTGGCCGTTCTGGGCGGCGCTGGGGGTCGTGGCGGTGGCGGTGCCTGCCCTGTCTTTCGGCCTTTCGCGGGTCTGGGCCTTCCGCGCGGCTTCCTGACATTGATTGGACCTCGCCGGCTTCCCACATAGGGAAGGTCCGGTCGAAGCGAGCCGATACCGGGCGGTTCGGCCGGAGAGTCGCTTCTTTCGAGGACTCCTCTGGATGAACCGTGGTCTGATTTTCGACAGCCCTTTCCTGCTGGGCTTCGAGCACACGCGCAGCCTGATCGAGCGCGCGGCCAAGGCGGCCGCCGAGAGCTATCCGCCCTACAATGTCGAGGATCGGGGCGACGGCGCGTTGCGGATCACCCTGGCGGTGGCCGGCTTCTCTCCCGACCAGCTCAGCGTGACGATCGAGGACCGCCAGCTGGTCGTGGCCGGTCGCCGGGAAGGCGCGGGCAAATCCGAGGACAGCTATCTGCACCGCGGGATCGCGGCGCGCGGGTTCCTGCGCAGCTTCGTCCTGGCCGACGGCATGGAAGTCGAGAGCGCGACCCTGGAGCACGGCCTGCTCCACATCGACCTCGCGCGACCGGAACCCGAGAAGCGGGTCCAGACGATCCCCATACGGACCGTCGGCTGAGCTTTGTCGAAGTCTATCCCACCGGGTCGCCGGATGTTCCGGGACCCAAACAAATGAAAGGCGGGCTGAACCGGCAGCCTTTCGGAGCGTTGAGTTTCACGGAGGTGGTCATGATGACACCTGTTCTTTCGATGGAAGCGTTTGCGGCGCTCGGCGCGCCCAGCCTGGTCTATGTGCGGCCGATCAAGGCCGCCGAGATCATCGCCAACACGCCGGCGGCCCAGATCCAGAGCTTCGAGCTCGATCCGGATCAGACGCTCTACGCGGTGCACCGCGCCGACGGCGAGCGCCTCGCCGTCCTCACGGACCGCGATTCGGCCGTCGCCGCCGCGCTCGCGCACGAGTTGGCGCCCGTGTCGGTGCACTGACCATAGCCAGATGAGTTTCGAGGAGCCGGCCCGTCGTGGCCGGCTCTTTCCTTGCCCGGCCTCAGGCGGCCGGACGCGCCGTGGCTTCCTGCACCAGCAGCGCGTGGACCGCGTCCGCCGTCCTGGCCTTGCGCAGTTGTTCCCGCAGCTCGCTCTGACGCAGCAGCCGCGAGACACGGGCCAGAGCCCGCAGATGCTCGGCGCCGGCGTTTCGCGGGGCGAAGAGCGCGAACATCAGGTCGACGGGCTGATCGTCCACCGAGCCGAAGTCCACGGGCTGATCCAGTCGCACGAAGACGCCACGCATCCGCTCCAGTCCGCCGAGGCGGGCATGCGGCACGGCCACGCCATGGCCGACACCGGTCGAGCCGGCGGCTTCACGCTCATTGAGCGCGTCCAGCACCTCACCGGCGTCGAGGCCGAAGTTGCGGGCCGCGATCTCCGCGATCACCGCCAGGGCCTTCTTCTTGTTGGTCGCGCTCACGCGCGTTGAGATCGCCGAGCGATCCAGCAATTCGCCGATGTTCATGTCTCGAAGCGCTAACCCCAAACCCCGCACGCTCCGCTGAAAGCGGAACGGCGGGGGCCGTTGCAACTAGTGGGCCGATCCGTCCCCAGAGCCGTTGCTCGCCCTGGTTCTCTCCGGATCGATCCACCCGATGTTCCCGTCGGGGCGGCGATATACCACCGAAAGTCCGCCGTGCGCGGCATTTCGGAACACGATTGTTTGCGCTTCGGTCAGATCGAGTTCCATGACCGCCATCGAAACCGTCATCGACCGCACCGGACGCTCTGTTTCGGCGATGATCATCGGCTCACCAAAGCCGCCGGCCTCGACCTCCTCGTCATCGTCCTCGACGTCGTCGGGCTGCTGGATGACGAAGTAGGCGGCGCTCTCGGCCTGCTTGGCCAGGGCCTGGTTGTGATGGTCCTTGAGGCGGTTCTTGTATCGTCGGATCCGCTTGGACATCTTTTCCAGCGCCGCGTCGAAGGCCAGGTGAGCATCGCCCCCCAGGCCCTGACTCGTGAGCTGCTGGCCCGACGCCAGGGTGACCGCGCAGTCGACCTTGAAGGCGCTGCCTTCTCGGCTCACGACCACGTCGGCGCCGCCGCCTCCACGGTCGAAATACTTCGCGATACTTGTGGTGAGTTCGTCGGCGACTCGCATTCGCAGAGCCTCGCCGACATCGACATGCTTGCCGGTGACTTGGACTTGCATGTGATGATCAACGCGCCTGTGGGCGGATGGTGTCAAGCAACTGTTACGACCTCCAATGCGTGCAGGAACATCCTGACGATAACGTGAGCCGCGAGGACCAGGACGGACGCGCTGGTCAGGGCCAGAAGGTAGCCGATCAAGGCGATCACCCCATCGCGCTGGATCAATGCGAACGACAAGGTCGAGACCGCCAGGGCCGGCAACATGTTCCCGCCGGGAATCGGCAGGATCAGCACCAGGGCCAGCGCCAGGCAGACCACGCCGACCAGCCGTTCGCCGAGCGCGTGCAGCAGCAGGGTAAGGCGCGGCTTGGACACCGCCTCGATCCGGCGCAGCGCCCGGATCACGCGCGGCAGGCTCCGGCGCAGGTCGTCGACCGCGATGGTCTGGGCCTTCAGCCGCGCCGGCAGCCAGGGCGCGGAGGCGCCGATGATCAACTGCGGCGCCAACAGCACCAGCGGGAAGCCGAGAATGGTGGTCGCGCCCGGCGGCAGAGGCAACATGCAGGCGAGGCCGAAGACGAATGTCAGAGCGCCGATCGCCCGCCCGCCGAACTTCTCGGTCAGCTCGCCCACCGAGATCAGCGGGGCGTGATGCAGCAGGATGTCGTCGAGGATCGCCGAGAGCGGAAGCTCGGGTTCGTGTCCGTCGACGGTCTGGGTCGTCTCTGCCATCTATCCTGCATCTGGCGACGCGGCCGATGCGCGCCAAGTGCAGGCTAAGCGAAAACCGCTCAGGCCGGTTCCTTCAACATCCGCCGACGCTCGACGGACGAGGGGATGCGCATGGCCTCGCGGTACTTCGCCACCGTGCGGCGGGCGATATCGACGCCGGCTTCCTTCAGGATCTCGACGATCCGGTCGTCGGAATGGACGTCGGCTTCGCGGGCTTCGCCGTCGATCAGTTGCTTGATCTTGTGACGAACGCTCTCGGCCGAGTGGGCCTCGCCGCCCTCGCTCGAGGCGATCGCCGAGGTGAAGAAGAACTTCATCTCGAACAGGCCGCGCGGCGTGGCGATGTACTTGCTCGAGGTCACGCGGCTGACGGTGGATTCGTGCATGCCGATGGCGTCGGCCACGGTCTTCAGGTTCAGCGGCCGCAGGTGCTCGACGCCGTAGGCGAGGAAGGCGTCCTGCTGGCGCACGATCTCGGAGCTGACCTTCAGGATCGTCCGGGCGCGCTGGTCCAGGCTCTTCATCAGCCAGTTGGCCTGCGCCAGGCAGTCCGAGACGAAGGTCTTTTCCTGATCGCTGCGCGCACCGCCGGAGACGCGGGCGTGATAGCGTTGGTCCACCAGCAGGCGCGGCAGGGTGTCGGTGTTCAGCTCGACCAGCCAGAGGCCGCCGGGTCCCTCGCGCACGAAGACGTCCGGCGCCACCGCCGTGGCCGCCTCGCCGCCGGGGAACGCCGCGCCCGGCCGGGGCGTCAGGCCGCGGATCTCGGCGATCATGTCGCGGAGATCCTCGTCGTCGACGCCGCACAGCTTCTTCAGCGCCGCCAGGTCGCGACGCGCCAGCAGTTGCAGGTTGTCCAGAAGCGCGCCGATCGCCGGATCGTAGCGGTTCTGATCCTTGAGCTGGATCATCAGGCACTCGCGCACGTCGCGCGCGGCGACGCCCACGGGATCGAAGCCCTGGATCACGGCCAGGACGCGTTCCACGCGATCGGCCTCGCAGCCCAGGCGCATCGCCACGTCGTCCGTCTCGGCGCGCAGATAGCCGCCGTCGTCCACCGCATCGATCAGAACGGTGGCGATCGCCACGTCGCCGCCGGTCAGCCCGGACGCCGCGAGCTGTTCGTGCAGGTGCTCGTGCAGGGTCTTCTCGTGGCTGAGGGCGCTCTCCATGCCCTCGCCGTCCATCTCGAAGCTGCCGCCCTTGCCGGCGCGCGACCAGTCGATGGCGCCGCCCGCGTCGGCGGCCTCGGGCGCATCACCCGTGGCGCGCTCGCCCGGGGAAGCTTCGTCATGCGTGGCGTCCAGGTCGGCCCGCGCCTCGGCATCGGCCACATGCTCGGCCTGGGCCGGGCTTTCGCCTTCACCGTGGTCCGCGGCCTCGGCCTCGCCTTCCTCGCGCTGCAGCAGCGGATTGCGCTCCAGCTCGCCTTCCACGAAGGCCTCGAGTTCGAGATTCGACATCTGCAGCAGCTTGATCGCCTGCTGCAGCTGGGGGGTGATGACCAGCCCCTGTCCCTGCCGAACTTCGAGTCGTGCGCTGAGCGCCAACGAACCGCCTCCTGGCCTGTTTCTTGCTTACGAAGCTAGGGGGCGATCCCAACTGACTGGTTAACGTCACGCAGATTATGCGGCGACGCGCTCCCGCGTGCTCGGCGCCAGGTCCCAGCCGAACTCGGGATAGAACCGCGCCATCAGCCGGTCGACATAGGCGACGAGGTTGCCGAAGCCCTCTGCCCGCCGGCGGATCTCTCCATCAAAATAAGGGGTAAGGATACCCGCAAGCAGGGCGAACACCGTCGCGTCCGCGCTGCAGGGCCGGGCGCCGAACAGGAACGGCTTGTCACCCAGGATGGCGGAAACTGCGGCCAGCGACCGCACCGCGAGCGCCACGATCTCCAGGTCGGTATGCCGTCCGATGCCCACCGTGTGCACATTTTGCCGGACCTGTTCCTGCACGGCCTCGCGCACGCCTTCCGGGGCGCCGTCGAAGAAGTGGGCCGGCCCCTTGGCGAAGTTGGCCGGGTCCAGCCACCGCTCCTGCACCAGGGTCCAGGCGAAGTGGTTCTCCATCATCCGCTCGATGGCCCAGGCCTGCGCGCGCTGTTCGGGGCTGAGCCCTTCATCGAAGTCCAGGCCGTGGACGCGCTCCAGATAGGCGCGGATGAAGGTGGAGTCGGCGATGCGCACACCGTCGACGTCGATGTAGGGAAGCTGACCCTTCGGCGAATCCTCACGCGCGCCCATCACCTTGGCATAGGGCAGGCACGCCATCTTCAGCTGCACCTCGGTCTTGGTCACATAGGGGCTGATCTCCGGCAGCCCGAACCCTTCGCCGTATCCGTACAGGGTGATCATCTCGCCTCTCCTTCGCTTGACAGGCGGACGATGACAGCGCCTTGCTGACAGCATTCTGTCAGCAGAACGGGGCCAGAACATGCGTAGAGCCGACCGCCTGTTCCAGATCATCCAGATCCTGCGCCGCACCCGCCGCCCGGTGACCGCCGACGCCATCGCCGAGGAACTGGAGACCTCCAAACGAACCGTCTATCGCGACATCGCCGACCTGATCGGCCAGCGCGCGCCGATCCGCGGCGAGGCCGGCGTCGGCTACGTGCTGGAGGACGGCTTCGACCTGCCGCCCCTGATGCTGACGCCCGAGGAGGTCGAGGCCGCCGTGGTCGGCGCCCAGCTGGTAGCGGCCCGCGGCGACCCGGCCCTGCGACGCGCCGCCCAGGACCTCGTGGCCAAGATCGGCGCGGTGATCCCGGAGAACCTGCGCCCCCTGGTGCTGGAGCCCGCCACCCATGCCGCGCCCAACTGGAAGGCCGTCCCCGACAACGTCGACATGGCGCAGGTGCGCGCCAGCATCCGCATGGGCCGAAAGGTCACCCTGGCCTATCGCGACGAGCACGACCGCGAGACCAAGCGCACGATCTGGCCCTTCGCCGTCGGCTATTTCGAGACCAGCCGCCTGGTCGTCGCCTGGTGCGAGCTGCGCGCCGACTTCCGCAGCTTCCGGACCGACCGGATCAACGGAGCCGACTTCCACGAGGAGCGCTATCCCGACCGCCCCGCCTCGCTGCGCGCCCGCTGGCGGCGGCAACGGGAGGAACACGCCGAGCGGATGCGCCACAGCGCCTGACCGCCGCGCCGGTCGCGCGGCCTCGGCCTTTCGTCGAAAGCCGGCGCGCCTGACAGTTCAGTAACTTGGCCGCTGGACCAAGGCCCCCTAGCCTGCCCGGCATAGGGGAGCTTCACATGACCGATTTCAGCCGCCGCCAGGCCCTGGCGCTCGCCGCCGCCGCGGCCGCCCTGCCCGCCTTCGCCCAGGCCGCCGAGCCGGCGCTGCCGACGTTGTGGGACCTGACCCACCTCTACCCGACGCCCGAAGCCTGGGAGACCGAGCGCAAGGCGGTCGAGGCGGCGCTGTCCGGCATCGCGCCCTACAAGGGCCGGCTCGGCGAGAGCGCCGCCACCCTGAAGGCGGTGATGCAGCTCATCTCCGACCTCAACAAGCGCGGTGCGCGCCTCTTCGTCTACGCGACCTTGAAGGGCGACGAGGACCTGCAGGTCGCCGTCGACCAGGAGCGCCGCCAGCTGGCCCAGGCCCTTCTCGCCAAGTTCGGCGAAGCCACAGCCTGGACCAGCCCCGAGCTGCTGAAGGTCGGCCGCGAGAAGATCGAGGCCTTCATCAAGTCGGACCCGGCGGGCCTGGAGAAGTTCCGCTTCGGCCTGATCGACACTCTTCGCCAGGCGCCGCACACCCTGGACGAGCAGGGCGAGGCCCTGCTGGCCGCCGCCAGCAACCCGCTGCAGGGCCCGCGCAACATCCGCACCCAACTGATCGCGTCGGACATTCCCTGGCCCACGGTGAAGGTCGGCGGTGAGGACGTCCGCCTCGACCAGCAGGGCTACAGCCGCGCGCGGACGGCCGCCGATCGCGGCGAGCGGAAGATGGTGTTCGACACCTTCTACAAGGCCTTCAAGGGGTTTGAATCCAGCCTGGGCTCGGCCCTGTCGGCCAAGGTCAACGGCGACATCTTCAACGCCAAGGCCCGCAAGTACGACAGCAGCCTCGCCGCCGCCGTCGACGGCCCGAACATTCCCGAGGCGGTCTACCGGACGCTGGTCGCCGAGGCGAACCGCGGTCTGCCGATCCTGCACCGCTACTTCGACCTGCGCCGCCGGCTGCTGGGCCTGCCCGACATGGGCTACTGGGATCTCTATCCGCCGGTCACCAAGCTGGACGCCAAGTTCGACCTGGCCACCAGCCGCAAGCTGTCGCTGGAGGCCATGAAGCCGCTCGGGCCCGAGTACGCGGCGCTGTTCGCCGACGCCACGTCCAAGCCGTGGGTCCACGTCTATCCGAAACAGGGCAAGCGACCCGGCGCCTACGTCTTCGGCGCGGCCTACGACGTGCACCCGTACATGCTGCTGAACCACACCGACAACTACGAGGGGCTGTCGACCTACGCCCACGAGTGGGGCCATGCCATGCACACCCTGCTGGCCCAGAAGGCCCAGCCCTGGGAACTGGCCGGCTATCCGACCTTCACCGCGGAAGTGGCCTCGACGGTCAACGAGCAGTTGCTGGTCGCCCACATGGTCAAGGGCGCCAAGACCAAGGCCGAGAAGCTGTTCTACCTGGATCGTGTCTGCGAGATGATGCGCGCCACCTTCTATCGCCAGACCATGTTCGCCGAGTTCGAGCTGGCCGTGCACGAGACCGCCGAGAAGGGCGAGGCCCTCTCGGGCAAGCGCGCCTCGGCGATCTATCTCGACCTGCTGAAGCGCTATCACGGCCCGAAGGTGCAGATCGAAGACGTCTACGGCCTGGAGTGGGCCCTGCCCGGCCACTTCTTCGACTACAACTTCTATGTCTACCAGTACGCGACCTCGGTCACGGCGGCGTCGGCCTTCGCCGAGCGCATCCTGGGCGGCGGTCCGAAGGAGCGCGACGCCTATCTCGGCGCCCTCAAGGCCGGCGGCTCGGACTACCCGGTCGACGTGCTCAACCGGGCCGGTGTCGACATGACCTCGCCCGAGCCGTTCCGCGCCATGCTGGGCAAGTTCGCCCGCACGCTGGACGAGATGGAGAAGCTGATCGGCTAGGCTAGGCCGCCTTGGCCGCCGGAAGTCGCCGGGCCAGCAGATCGCTGGTCCGGAGGGCCAGGGCGACGATGGTGAGGGTGGGGTTGGCCCAGCCCGAGGTCGGGAACACCGAGCTGCCGGCCACATAGAGGTTCTCGACGCCGTGGACCTTGCCCGTGGCGTCGGTGACGCCCTGGCGCGGATCGTCCGACATGCGGGTCGTGCCCATGTGGTGATAGCCGCCGAAGGGGTGGGTGCTGATCAGCGGATCGGTGCGCCAGCCGCCGGCCGGGTCGGCCAGCCAGTCCGCGGCCTGCACGCGCCCCAGGCCCAGGCGGCGCAACTCACCGTCCAGCACGTCGACCAGGGCCGCCACGCTGTGCACGTCGAGCGCGTTCGTACGCCAATCCAGCGCCATGCGCGGCACGCCCAGCGCGTCGGTGCGGTCGGTCAGCAGGACGCGACTGTCGGGGTTCGGGGACTGTTCGGCCCGTAGTGACAGGGCCAGGTCACGCAGCCCCAGGCGATGCAGCGCCCACGGGCGCAGCGGATCGGTCCGCCGCTGGACCCATTTCGCGGCCTTCTTGGTGACCATCCAGAGCGCCCGACCGCTTCGGGTCGGCGACATGTCGTGCTTGAGGCGGGTGTAGGCGGCCATGCCCCAGTTCTCGTCCGCCCCCGCAGGCAGGCGCGCGGCGATCGTCAGCGAGGTGTTGAGCATCCGGTGCGCGGCCTGGGCCTCGGCGCTGGGCTTGATCAGCCCGGCGATCTCCAGCTCGCCGATGCGATGGGTGCGGCCGAAGGCCTTGAGCAGGGCCCAGGCCGGCGCGCCGACGATCCGGCCGCCCCGCGCGTGCGGGTGTTCCATGAAGTAGCGGCCGACCTGGTCGTGAGCGTTGCCCACCCCGTGCCTCATGACCTTGTTGGAGGCCAGCAGGAGGCGCGGGTTCTCCAGCCCGCCCGCCGCCAGCACATAGCTGCGGCAGGTCACCTTCAGCGCGCGGCCAGTGAGCGAGCGGGCCGAAAGGTGGGTCATCCGCTGGGCGTCGTGGCTGAGCGCCAGGTCGGTCACCGTCGCGTGGGTCACCACGGTGCAACGCGGGTGCCGGACGAGGTCGATGGAGGCGTCGAACACGAAGCGGTTGAAGCGCCGGTCGAAGGTCCACAGGCCGAGTTCCAGGCGTTTCGGATCGAAGGCCGGCGCCTCGACCCCCGCGTCGGCCAGCATCGCGCCGGCGTCCCCGATCTCGACCGCCCCGAACACCCGACGCGCGGGCGCGTAGTAGTTCTCCAGCTCGCGCCAGCGGATCGGCCAGCCCGAGTGCGGCACCCAGGCCCGGCGTTCCAGGTCGATGGGGTCCAGCTCCGCGATCCGCCCGCCCCAGATCGCGGTGGCGCCGCCGAAGAAGCGCAGGCGCGCGTCCTCCAGGTCGTAGTAGGACTCGCCGACGTTCTCGCCGGCGTTCAGCTCCGCGGTGGCCCGCTCGTAGTCCCGGCCGCCGCTCTCCAGCAGCACCACCGTGTGGCCCAGTTCCAGAAGACGGCGCGCGGAGGTCAGGCCCGCCGCGCCACAGCCGATCACGCAGACGTCGCCGGAGAGTTCGACGCCGTCTTCCGCGTCGTTCAGATCAAGATGCATGCGGCGCAGCTAGGGTGTCACACCCCCGGCGCCAACCCCGCCTCACGCCCTCGTGTCTGGATCCGCCAGGCTGTGGGCGTCGCGCAACAGTTGCTCGCGCGAGCCGTCGCCGCCGAGGACGTAGGCGCTCTCGCCCGCCTGCCAGAAGGCCACGACGTCGGCCGCCTTCACCGCCAGTTCGGGCGGCGCCCGGTCCTGGCGACGGGCGCGAACCACGAACAGGGTGATCCGGCGCTGCGCCGCGTCCTGCATGACCAGATGCACCGCCGGACCATCGTCGGTCGGAAACACCTGGGCGTCGATCAACCGCCAGGCTGACGGCAGGCGTGGCAGGTTGAGCTTCAGCGTCGTTCGCACCTCGTCCGGGTCGAGGTGCGGGCTTTCCGGCTGCGAGCGCATGGCCAGGCGAACCAGGGTCGCCTGCCGCGACTCCGCGGCGTCCTCGACGTAGTCGGGCGGCGAACCTCCGTCGGCCTCCCGCCAGCCGTCGGTGTCGCGCTCGCCCGCCACGCTCCAGCCCAGCAGGCCCGACAGGAAACAGGCGCCCAGCGCCGCGGCGGCCACGGCCCGCGGCCGCTTCCGCTGTCCCGGCGGCGCCTGATGCCCTCGGTGAAGCTGACCCATCATCTGGGCCGCCAGGTCGGGGTTGCAGGCCAGGAACCCCTCGACCTCGGCCGCGCGCTCGCCGGCGAGGCGTCCAGCGGCATAGGCCCGGAGATCGTCGTCGCTCACCACGCGGCGCGCCGGCGCGCGATCGTCATTGGCTGGGTTCGCCATGTGAGGCCCCGCTCCTCATCCTGCGCCTACGGAATGTAACCGCTCGTGCGTGTCCAGTGACAAGACATTACGACGCGGCGGAAGTTCGTCAGTCGGGCGCCTTGCAGGGCTTTATGTCCTGCGGACGCGGCCGCTTCACCGGAGCCTCGAACACCGACAGGTAGCCGACGCCGCCCTCCATCGCGCTGTGCGAGATCTGACGATAGCCCACCGCCTCGAACTCGCACTTCAGCAGCTCGGGCGGCGTGCCGTGGCTCTGGGTCGGCCGATAGAGGTCGATGACGCCCACCCGCGCGCCGGGCTTCAACGCCGTCGCCAGGTTCCAGAGCAGGGCGTAGGGGCTCTCGACCTCATGGTACATGTGGACCAGCACCGCCCGGTCGATGGCCGCCGGCGGCAGCTTCGGATCATCGGCCGTGCCCACCACGATCCGCACATTCTTCATGCCCCGCCGTTCGGCCTCGCGACGCAGGCCCGAGATGTAGGCCTCGACGATGTCCTCGGCGTAGACGACGCCCTTTGGCCCCACGGCGGGCGACAGGCGCAGGGTGTGATAGCCCGAGCCCGCGCCGATGTCGGCCACGGCCATTCCCGGCGTGATCTCCAGACCACGGATCAGCTGGCCGGACTCGTCCGCCGCGTCGCGGTCGGGGCCTGACGACCATTCGGGCGCGACGATGCCGGCGACCGGGCGGTCGGGGGACGGGAAGCCGCCGGCCAGCCGTTCCGGGCCGGGAGCTGCGGGCTGGGCGGGCGACGGCGGCGAGCAGGCGGCGAGGGCCAGGGCCGTCAGCATGGCGAAACTGAAACGCATCGGCCGCTAATCAACCAAAATCCGTGACAAACGCCAGCGCCGTCGGCCGGCGGACATGAAACGTAACGAGAACCTGCTATATCTTCCCGATGGCCGACGCCGCGGGGCCGCCCGCCGATCTGCTGCCCCCAAGGTTCCAGGCGTGGTTCGAGCGTCGTGGCTGGAGTCCGCGCGCGCATCAGCTGGAGATGGTGGCCGAGGGCCGGGCCGGGCGCGACGCCCTGTTGATCGCGCCCACGGGGGGCGGCAAGACCCTGGCCGGCTTCCTGCCCAGCCTGATCGAGATCGCCGAGCGGCCACCGGCCAATGCCCCGCGCGGCCTGCACACCCTCTACATCTCGCCGCTGAAGGCGCTGGCGGTCGATGTGGAGCGCAACCTGAACCAGCCGATCCTGGAAATGGGCCTGCCGGTCGTGGCCGAGAGCCGCACCGGCGACACCGGGATCGCCCGCCGCCAGCGCCAGAGGGTGAAGCCGCCGGACATCCTGCTGACCACGCCCGAGCAGCTGGCCCTGCTCTGCGCGTGGGAAGGCGCGCGGGGCTACTTCGAGGACCTGCGCTGCGTGATCCTCGACGAGATCCACACCCTGCACGCCAGCAAGCGCGGCGACCTGCTGGCGCTGGACCTGGCGCGCCTGTCGGTGCTGGCTCCCAACATGCGGCGCGTGGGGCTGAGCGCCACGGTCGACGACCCGCAGGTCATCAAGAACTGGATGGCGCGGCACGGCGACGTGGAGCCCGGCATCACCGCCCCCTCC
>JBFMGV010000101.1:0-48699 GCA_040752615.1 Pseudomonadota bacterium
GGTCTCAACCATTGTGGTTTCAGTCTCACACAATGTGCGCCGAGTAGGCACAGACGTCTCAGCTAATATGCGTCGAAACACGCCTTGTATCTCGCGTCGAGCCGTTCACTATTGCGCGCCGCTACACATAGGTGTGGCGCTTGTCATGCACGGCGATCAAGGCGTCCTGGACCGCGTCTTCGACGATCGCGGGCGGCAGGCGCCGGGCATAGTACCGCTGCAGCCATTGGCGGACCTCGACCAACAGAAGTCGGTAAGCGGCCGTATCGCCGGCCATGGAGGCCGCCATCAGCGCGGAAGCGTCGCGCTCTGGCGCCAGACCTTCGGCGCGACTCTCGAAATCTGGCGGGCTCAAAGCCGACGCGCTCCAGGGTGTGTGCTCTCGCGGCCGCGGGCGATCCGGGAGCCGTAACCGCCTTGAGGCCAAAACAACACGAACATGCCCTCAGGCGCAACCGCTCACGGCGCTGATGTTTCTGGGCTTCGGCCGAATATCTGCCGACGCCTGTAACCCCCTTTCACGCCCATACGAACATGCTGTTAACGCCGCCGTCTGAGCGGCGCGGCACTTCGTCGAAAGGCACCCGCACGTGAAGTTCGTCGCGCGCTTCCCAAGAGGATCGATCCGCCCCGCGCGGCACGGGCTTGGTGACACGGCTGAGCTCGTCGAGCGTCTCGCCGCGGACGTGGTGGCGGTGGAGCCTTGGTCGGTCGCGCAAAACCTGGTCTCGGCAGTCCTGTTGGGTGCGGCCGTCTCGCTGGCCCTGGTCCTCAGCATCCTGGGGATCAGGCCGGATTTCGCGCACGCCCTCTCCACGCCGATGTTCTGGGTCAAGCTCGTCTACGTCCTCGGCGTCGGCGTCATCGGTCTTTGCACCGTGGAGCGGCTCGCCCGGCCGGGCGGCCTGGCTCAAGGGCGCGCCCGTTGGCTGCTGATCCCCGTCGCGGCGATCCTTGCCTTGGCGGCGACGCAGCTGGACTTCGCCTTGCCGAAGGATCGCAGCCATCTGCTGCTCGGCGGCAGCGCCTCGGTCTGTTCCCTGCGCATCCTGTTCTTCTCACTCCCGCCCCTGGCCGGCCTCATCATGGCCGTGCGCGGTCTGGCTCCGACCCGGCTCGGGCTAGCGGGCGCGGCCATCGGCTTGGCCGCCGGAGGCTTCGGCGCGGCGGCCTACGCCCTGAGTTGTCCTGAGGCCGCCGGTCCGTTCGTGGCGGTCTGGTACAGCCTGGGGATGGTGGCGGCAGGCGCGGTCGGGGCCCTGATCGGGCCCTTGGCCCTGCGCTGGTAGCCCCTTCAATTTTCCACCCACGCTTCACAAGGATCTCCAATGCACCTCCAAGACAAGCGCGTCCTGATCACGGGCGGGTCGAGCGGGATCGGCTTGGCGACGGCGCACCAGCTCGTCGCCAAGGGGGCGCGGGTTTGTATCACCGGCCGACGCCAAGCCGCGCTCGACCGAGCGGTCGAGGCCTTGCGGGCTTGTGGCGGCGACGTCCTCGGGATCGCCGCCGACGTCGGGACCTCTGAGGGACGCGGGGCCACGCTCGTGGGCGCCGCCGCCTTTGGCGGTCTCGACATCCTGATCAACAACGCCGGCGGGGTCCGGGCCGGCCGGCTCGAAGAGACGAGCGAGGCCGAAATCCGGGCGATGGTGGAGGTCGACCTGCTCGCGCCGATCTTCCTCACCCGCGCAGCGATGCCGTTGCTCCGCGCCAGCGGCGATGGCGTCGTGGTCAATGTCGCCTCGGGCATTGCTCTGATCGGCATGCCCTTCTACGCGACCTACGCAGCGGCCAAGGCGGGCCTGGCGCGCTTCGGCGAAGCGCTACGGCGCGAGGTGTCGGGGGAAGGCGTGCACGTCATGACCGTCTACCCCGGCGCAACCGAAACCCCGATGATGGCCACCAACCGGGCCGGTCCCGAGCTGGGCTTCGTGAGGGAAACGGCGGACGACGTCGCCATCTCCATCATCCAAGCGCTGGAGAGCCGAGCCCTCGAGGTCGTCCGCGGCGGCGACGCGCGCTTGGCGATGGCCCGCATCAATCAGGAAACCCCGGCTGTCCTCGACGCCCGATTCAATGAGTTGAAACCGGCCTTGGCCGAGGCGGTCCGCGATCACTCAGCGCTGTAGATGGGAGGACCGGCATGACCCATCAAAAAGCGCTACGGCAGGCGTCGACAGTGTCGTCAGCCTTGGGCGAACGGCGAGCGGGCGGCGTGGATTTGTCGCGACTGGCCGCATCGCTTGGCCAGGGCTTCATGCGTCCCGGCGGGGCCTATGAAACCTCACCGCCGATGACCGCGGCCCAGGCGGTGAACCTGGATATTGCGGTCACAGAACCGAACGCGGCCGCCGCGCCCGTCCTCTCCGCGCGCCAGTTCGACGTTCTGATGCGGATTGCGGCGGGGCAGACCTCGCCAGCCATCGCAAGAGATCTGGGCCTCTCGACCCGGACGATCGATCACTATGTGGCCGACGTCTGCAAAAAGCTCGGCGCGAAATCCAGGGCCCAGGCTGTGGCGACGGCTCTGCGGTTGGGCTTGATCTCTCAGGCGCAAACCTGAGCTTCCGGCCGCCCGGCCGCCCGGCCGCCCGGCCGCCCGGCCGCGCCGCTAGGGCAGTTCTACCGTATTGTTTTGCGGACTCGCACCTTCCACAATCCACTATTGGTTGTTGCGGTGGCGCTAAGCGACTCCGACGTGCCGGGGGGTCTGAAAGCCGCCGGCCGCCGAGGTTCCTGCGCCCAGGAACTTGGTGGATGGTTGTGTGGCCTCCGAACACTTCGAAGCCGGACGTGCTGAGACGCGCGTCTTCGTGGATTCCGCAGGCGATGTCCTGTCCGCGCGCGACACGGCCCGCGCCCTGTTGGGCGCCGACGTTTCGACCATGCCAGATCTCAGCCTTGCGATCCTGCTTTTGACCGCCGCTGTTCTCCACGTCGACGCCCGCCACAGCGGAAGCGCCGGAGTGGGAGGTGTGAATGACTGCCTCCGGCGGCTCGCCGAAGGCGGAACCGCCCACGCTGGGCTGGCGGCCAGCCCCATGCAGTTCGTTCGCTACGCGGCGGAAGAGTACGAAGCTTCTCCGCCCGATCATCGAAGTGCGGTCGTCGCAAATGTCCGCGCAGCGCTGCGCGGAAGATAATAGGGAGGTCTGCCCAAAATTGAAGAAAAGCGCCCACATGTGCGGAATATATAAAAAAGGGCCTTGACGCTGAGTCCTTCGCGCTGAAACCTCGCGCATCGATGCTTCGCGAGAGGTCTAGGGCTATGAGCAAAAAGCGACTTCCCGCGCGGCGACGCAGCGACTGCGCGATGGGTCTGATTCTCCTTTGTGGGGCGGCGCTTTTCATCGCGACACCGGCGCTTGCCGGGACCACGGGAGGGGCGATGCCTTGGGACGGCCCGTTGGATCAGGTCGCCCAATCCCTGTCGGGACCGGTCGCCAAGGCCGTCGGCATCATCGCCATCGTGCTGACAGGGCTTGGCTTCGCCTTTGCGGAGGGCGGGTCGGCCCTTCGCAAGGGGATCGGCATCCTGTTCGGCCTTTCCATCGCCTTCTCGGCGGCGACCTTCATCAATTTCTTCGGGTTCGCCTCGGGCGCGGTCTTCTGACATGGCCCGTTCAGGCGTCGAAGGCTTCGAGATCGCCTTTCACAGCTCGCTTTCCGAGCCGGTGACGATCGCGGGCGTTCCTCGGACGATCGCCATCTTGAACGGCACGTTGACGGCGGTCCTAGCGCTCGGACTTCAGGTCCCGCTGCTGGGCCTTCCCCTGGGCCTGGGGGTGCATGCGGTCTGCTTCTGGTTGAACAAGCGCGACCCCTATTTCTTCGACGTCTTGCGCCGTCACGTGCGCCAAAAGCCATACCTGGACGCCTGACCGTGCTGTACCTGCGCGAATACCGTCCGACGGCCGATCGTCTTTTCGATCATCTCCCCTGGGTCGCCTTCATCGGGCCAGGCCTGATGCTTAACAAGGACGGCAGTTTCCAGAAGACCTTCGCGTTTCGCGGGCCCGACCTCGCGAGCTCCACCGACGCCGGCTTGGTGGCGACCCGCGCCCAACTGAACAACGCGCTGCGCCGATTAGGATCGCGCTGGTGCCTTCATATCGAAGCCCTCCGGGCGACCTCACAGGATTATCCCGCCAGCCGCTTTCCTGACCCGGTGTCCGACCTCATCGACACCGAGCGCCGCGACGGCTTCGAGACGGCCGGCCGACACTTCGAGAGTCGGTACTTCCTCACGCTCACGTACCTGCCACCCGAAGAGGCGATCTCAACGGCCGAAAGCCTGCTTCTTGAGAACGCGCCGTCCGGGCGCGGCGCAGCCGGGATGTACCGCGCCGCCTTGAACGATTTCCTGAGCACAGGCCGGCAGATCGCCGACATCCTCACCGCGATCATGCCCGAAGTGCGGGAGCTGAACGACGACGACACCCTCACCTATCTGCACGGCTGTATCTCCACCAAGGCCCACTACGTCAGGGCGCCAGACACGCCGGCCTATCTCGACGCTTTCCTGACCGACGACGACTTCCAGGGAGGGCTCCTGCCGCGTCTCGGCGGCAGCTACGTCCGAACCATCTCGATCCGGGCTTATCCCACCGTCTCCTCCCCCGGCCTCCTCGACCGATTGAACGAGCTCGGCGTCAGCTATCGCTGGGTCTGTCGCTATCTGCCGCTCGACAAGGAAGATGCGCGCAAGGTCGTCACGGCCGTTCGCAAACGTTGGTTCGCCAAGCGCAAGGGCGTGATGGCGCTCCTGAAGGAAGCCATCACCCGAGAGCCTTCCGTCCTCGAGGACCCGGACGCCGCGGCGAAGTCCGTCGACGCTGAGGCCGCCCTGGCGATCCTCGGCGGCGACTACGCCTCGATCGGCTATTTCACCCCGACCGTCACCCTGATGGACACCGATGCGGACCGCCTGGCCGACCGGGTGCGCGAGGTCGAAGGCGCGATCAATCGCGCCGGCTTCGTCTCCAAGGTCGAGGACGTCAACGCCGTCGAAGCCTGGATCGGGAGCCTTCCCGGCCAAGCCTATGCTGACCTGCGCCGGCCTTTGGTCTCATCGCTGAACCTCTGCGACATGATGCCGATGTCGGCGATATGGCCCGGGCCGACGCGCAACGAGCACCTGACGTCGGAATGCGCGAAGCGTGGCCACCCCGGCGTTCAGGCGCCCCTGATGTTCACGCGGACCGCCGGCACCACGCCCTTCAGGTTCGACCTGCACCAGGGCGACGTCGGCCATACGATGATCGTTGGCCCGACTGGGGCGGGCAAGTCCGTGCTGCTCAACACCATCGCGGTGCAATGGCTGCGCTACCCTGAGGCGCAGGTCCTGTTCTTCGACATGCGCGCCAGTTCCCGCGCCTCGACCCTGCTGACCGGCGGCCAATTCTATCGGCTGGGCGGCGATACCGGCCAATTGGCTTTCCAGCCCCTGGCCGACATCGACACGTCCGAAGACCTCGGCTGGGCCCAGGAGTGGGTGCAGGATCTCGTTGCGGCCGAAGGCGTGGAAATCACCCCGCGCGTGAAGGACGAGATCTGGGGCGGGCTTCGCAACCTCGCGGCAGGACCCCGAGACCAGCGCACCCTGACGCTGCTGACCGCGACCATCCAGAACCAGGCGGTGAAGGACGCCCTGGCGCCTTTCACCCTGAACGGGCCGCATGGCCACCTCCTCGACGCCCATCAGAACAGTCTTTCGCAAGCCTCGTGGCAGACGTTCGAGATGGCCGACCTGATGGCCAGCAAGACCGCCGTCGCGCCGGTGCTCACCTACATCTTCCGAGCGCTGGAGAAGCGCTTCGATGGTCGGCCGACGCTGCTCCTGCTCGACGAAGCTTGGCTCTTCCTCGATCAAGGGTCCTTCGCGGCCAAAATCCGCGAGTGGCTAAAGACCCTGCGCAAACTGAATGTGGCGGTCGTCTTCGCGACCCAAAGCCTCGCGGATGTCCAGAACTCGTCGATCGCCCCGGCGCTGATCGAGAGTTGCCCGACACGGGTCTTCCTGCCGAACCCGGACGCGGTGACGCCGCAGATCGCGCAGTTCTATTCGGGCTTCGGGCTCAACGACCAGCAGATCCGGATCATCGCCAACGCTACGCCCAAGCGGGAGTATTACTACCAGTCGACGGTGGGAAACCGCCTTTTCGAACTGGGCCTGGGACCGATCACCCTCGCGGCCGTGGGGTCGTCATCGCCCGGCGATCAGCAACTCATGTCGGAGGTTCTGGCGGAGGGGCCGCGCGAGGAATTCGCCGCGCGCTTCTTTCAAGCCAAAGGGCATGCCGACGTCGCCGCCTACCTCGAGGAGCTGGGTCGAGCTGCTCCGGAGGCTAGAGTCGCGTGATCGCGCGATCCAACCCGACTCTGGACGATGCGCAGAGCGCTCTGACGGGGCGAGACCTGGATCGGCTCGGCTGGCTCGTGACATTGCTGCCGGCGGCCTGGATCGCGAGTCGCCGCCGCCGCAGACTCCTCTTTCTCGCGCTGTCAGCGCCGGGCTTCGTCGCCTTCTTCGGGACGACCTATCACCGAAACTTCTTCGTGATGGCGGCCGGCCTGGCGCTTTTCCTCGCCGCTTCCGTCTTCCGGCTGAGGACCGAGCCGCTGTTCGTTCGCGCCGAGGCGGCCGACCTACTGCCTTGCCCCCTTCCCCGCCCCAATACCCGCAAGGAGAAACCCCATGCGTAATTGGTTGAAGGCGACCTCCGCGGTCGCGTGCCTGGCCACCGCAGCGCTTGCGACCGTTCCGGTCCCTGCGAACGCCCAGTTGGGTCCCGTGAGCATCGTGCACGATCCGACCTCATTCATCGAGTTCGTGAAGACCTCGAAGGCGGCGGTCGATCAGATCGCCAACCAGATCGAGCAGATCAACCACCTGAAAAACCAACTGTCGAACCAAGCTCTGATGCTGCAGAGCCTCAAAACCGACATCACCGGGCCGATCGCTCAGATCACAGGCCAAGCGACGCAACTGCTGCAAGAGGCGAAGGGGCTCGGATACAGCGCCCAAAGCATCGGCGAGCAGTTCAAGAGTCTCTACCCCACGAGTATGGCGGGAATGTCTCTCGCTGCGACTCAGACCTCGCTGCAGTCGTGGCGTGACACCAACGCAGAGTCGCTCCAGCAGGCGCTCGATCTGCAGAACCAGATCGCGCGGGGCCAAACGACCACGGCGGCTCAGGTAGCCAGCGTGGTTGACGCTTCTCAGTCGGCACCCGGCCAAACGGCAGCGATCCAGGCCACCAACCAGCTGTTGGCTACCGTCAGCGGTCAGCTGACCCAGCTGCAGAACCTGATGATCACCCAGGCGCGGGCCGAACAGACCCTCGCCGCCCAGGCTGCCGCCAGCCAGGCGGCCGGGGCGGCCGACAGCCAGCGCTTCTGGTCCGTCACAGCGCCGGCCAGTCGCGTCAACAACCCCGGGAGCCTTTGATGAAAGTCCGTCGCCTATGCGTTCTCGTGGGAGCCGCCGCCCTCTTGGCCGCTTGCTCTGAACCGTCGCCGTCCCGCGACAAAGCCTACTTTGCAGCGCATGAAACCGAGCGCGCGACACAGCTGGCCGCATGTCAGAACGATCCAGGCCGGCTGTCGAGCACGCCCAACTGCGTCAATGCCCAGGCTGCGGAAAGCGACGCGCGAACTGCCCGCTTCTACGACGTTCCCAAGCCCGCCTCGCGGCTCGCCAACCCGGGCGCGCTCTAGGGGGACGCACTATGTCGACTGCCGATCCCGCCGTCCTGGACGACTTCCTCAATCGATTTCGCAGCCAGGTCGACGCTGGGTTCGGGCTGATCCAGGGCGATGTCACCGCAGTGCTTGCCACCCTGGTGACGATCTCCATCGCCCTCACCGCTCTGCTGTGGGCGATTGACGAGACCCAAAACGTCCTGGCCTCGCTGGTGCGTAAGATCCTCCTGGTTGGGTTCTTCGCCTGGCTCGTTGCCCAGTGGCACACCTTGTCGATGACGGTCGTCAACGGGTTTGCGGCGCTGGGACTGAAGGCCGGCGGCGGTTCGATGACCGTCGCGACCTTCACCACCTCGCCCTCCGAAATCGTCATGGCCGGGATCAAGGTGATCGGCGGCCTCCTGCAGTACGTGAAGAAGATCGCGCCGGGTCCGATCGAGTTCTTCGCGCACATCGACGTCGTGGTCATGGCCATGGTCGCGGCGATCGGCATCCTGATCGCCTTTGTGATTTTGGCGGTCGAGATCGTCGTCACGATTATCGAGTTTCACATCGTCACCCTCGTGGCCTTCGTCACCGTGCCGTTCGGCGTGCTGACGCAGACCTCGTTCATGAGCGAGCGGGCGATCGGTTACGTCGTCTCGGTTGGCATCAAGCTGATGGCGCTTGCCATCGTGGTGAGCCTCGGAACCACGATCTTCAACAACTACACCGTCTCGGCGGACCCTGGCATCGGCGAGGACGTCGGCTTGCTGCTCGCGGCGGTCGTCATGGTCATGTTGGCGCTGAAGATTCCCGCGATCGCAGCGGCGCTCATCAGCGGCGGCCCCCAGCTCAATTCCGGTGGCGCGCTGATGGGCGCGGCCGGCGTCGCCGCCGGCGTAGCGGGCGCTGCGCTCGCCGGTCGCGCCGTGGCGGGCGCCATCGGCAGCGGCTTTGCGGGCGCCGGTCAGGCTATTTCGGCCGCGCGGACGGCATCAAGTGTTGGCTCCTCCGGGGCCGGCCGCGGCAGTGCGGGTACCAGCCCGGGAGGCGACACTTCCGCCGGCTCCAGCCCTTCTTCTAACGGCGGCGGTTCCACGCCGCCGCCGTCCTCAACCGCAACGGCGTCAACGCTCGACAGAGCTAGGGCCCGGAATGGCGGCCTCGATGGCGCAGCGCGCACGGCCGCTACGACGGCGCTCGCGTCAGACAGTCACGGCCCGGGAATGGCCGCCACGCCCAGTCGTCGCGATGACGATGACACGAGGGCTTAGACCCAGCCGGATGATCAGATGAACCCCTTCAAACGACCTGCTGACCGCTATGGCGACTCCGCTCCAACCGAGAGCCCCTACCTTCGCGCTTCCCGCGAATGGGACAATCGCATCGGTTCCGCGGCCGTCCAAGCGAAGAACTGGCGGTTCGCGGCGTTCGGCTGCATGGGCGTGGCGTTGCTCGCCGTCGGCGGTCTGATCTACCAGGCCAACAACACCAATATCGCCACCTACGTCGTCCCGATCGACACCTACGCGCGGCCGGGCAAGATCGAGCTCGCAGGCCGGGTGTACGAGCCGTCGACAGCCGAGATGGGTTACTTCCTCGCCGATTGGGTGAAGCGAACGCGCTCAAAGAGCATCGATCCCATCGTCATCCGGGACAACTGGACGGCCGCCTATCACTTCGTGGCCGGGCCGGCGGTCGGTCAGCTCAACGATCACGCCAAAACTCACGACCCCTTCGCGAACGCGGGCACCGAGGCGATCAACGTCGAGATCGTCTCCGTCCTGGCTCGCAGCCCCCACACTTATCAGGTGCAATGGCGCGAGCAGGCCTTCAACGCTGGGGCCGGCGCGCCATCCCAGAACTGGACCGGGCTTTTCACCACCAAGGTCAATCCGCCGAAGAACGAGGCGGAGCTGAGGACCAATCCCCTTGGCATCTACATCACCTCATTCCAGTGGAGCCGCGAGCTATGAGCGCCAGACATCACCTTGGCGCGCCGACCGCCGCCGTGCTCGCCATTGCGCTTTGTGCCATCGCTCCTGCGGTCTCGATCGCTCAGGCGCCGGGGGCGAAGGGGGCCGCGTCTTCTGCTGCGACCGCTTCGACGGCACCTGGGGTCGTGACGCCGCGGCCCGTCGCGCTGCCGGCCAAGCCTCGCCCCCGTCCCAAGCCGGCGGCCTACCAGACGGTCGGCGACGCCAATGCCAGCGCGCGGAGCTATCCCACCCCCAGCGCCTATGTGAATTCGGCGCTCTACTACGACTATGAGCCGGGTCGCCTTTACACCGTCCAGACCAGCCCGCGCTTCCTGACCGCGATCACCTTGCGGCCTGGAGAGAAGCTGATTTCCAAGGCGGCGGGCGACACGGTGCGCTGGGTGCTTGGAGAGACCGTCCAAGGGGCCGGCTCAAGCGAGCAGGTCATCGTGATGCTCAAGCCCATACGGGGCGGTCTGCGCACCAACGTCATCCTGACGACGGACCAGAGGTCGTATCTCCTCGACGCGACCAGCATCGAGGGCGACGCCTACACGAGCGTGATCGGTTGGAACTATCCGCAGGAGGCTCTGCGCGAAGCGCAGGCCAGCGCCGCGGCCGAGGCGTCGAAGGCCGCGCCTGTTGTCGCTTCGGGCCTTTCTGTCGAGCAGTTGAACTTCGACTATGCGGTGAAGCCGGTCCACACGCGGGCCCCGCGTTGGATGCCCCTGCGCGTCTTCGACGACGGGTTGAAGACCTACATCCAGTTTCCCGTAAACATGGCCGCGACGGACGCCCCTCCCCTCTTCCTTGTCGGCGACGACAAGGCCGCTGAGCTCGTCAACTACCGCTACCTCAACGGCTATTACGTGGTGGACCGGCTCATAGACGTCGCCGAGCTTCGGCTGGGCGAGAAGCGTCAGACCGTTGTGCGGATCACCCGGGCGCGGGCGTGGAGGCCATGACCTACCTGCCGCCCGATCCGCCGCTGCCCCAGGCGGCTGCGCCGCCGCCGGAACGAAAGGCGTCGTCAGAGAGCGTGCTGGCCGCACCGCGCACCCCGGTCACGCGCTGGAACCGCAAATATCTGATCGCCGGGACCGGCGTGCTGGCGCTCCTGGTCGGGGCCGCCTTCTACATCGGGTTCGGAGGCCAACAGCAGAAGCCGGCAGCGCCGGCCGACCCTCAGGCGAACGCCGACACGTCCGCGCCCCAGCCCCCCGCCATCTCGACCCGCTTCTCAGGCGGATATGGAGATCCGACCGTGACGGCGGGACCTGGCCAGCCAGGTTTCGCCAGTCTACCGCCCGCGAACCCTCCAGGCCTGCCCACGCCAACGGGCGCGGCGACGCCCCCGCCCGCGCCCGTGGCCCCCCAGATCCAGGCGGCGCGCGATCAGGCTCGCGCCGCTCGCGCCGCCCCGCCGTTTTTCGGAGGGGCGCAGGCCAAAGGGTCCGCGTCGCCGGCAGAGACTGCTGACCTCGGCGCCTTGAGCCCTCCCCTGGCCGACACCCCGGCGGCGGGCCCAGGGGAAGTCCAACCCGGCAACGGGCAGCTCGCCAAGGCTCAGTTCGCTCAGGCGTCCAAGGTCACGGACTATCTGACCAACCCCCTGCGGCCGGCGATCAGCCGCTACGAGGTGAAGGCTGGCGCGCTCATCCCGGCCGCCTTGCTCACCGCCGTCAATTCCGACTTACCTGGGGAGGCGATCGCGCAGGTCACCGAGCCGGTCTACGACCATGTCACAGGCCGCGTCGTTCTCATTCCCCAAGGCTCTCGCCTGATCGGCCAGTATGACAGCCAGGTCGCCTACGGGCAGAGCCGGGTCCAGATCGCGTGGAACCGGATCATCATGCCGGATGGCCGGTCGGTGAACATCGGCTCCATGACCGGCGCCGATCGCAGCGGTGTGGCCGGTCTGGAGGACCAGGTGGACACCCACTTCGGGCAGCTTGCCCGCGCTGCGCTGTTGTCGACGCTCTTCAGCGTCGGCGCGGCTTCCGCCCAGGATGCGGGAAGCCGCAGCTCCGACGGCGTGGTGCTGAACAGCGCGGGCACGGGCGTCTCAGCGTCAGCCCAGCAGATTGGCCAGCAGATCACCGGCCGTGATCTCAACCGCCAGCCGACGATCCGTATCCGCGCGGGGTTTCCCGTTCGGGTTATCGTGAACAAAGACATGATCCTGGCCCCCTATCCATGAGCCAGGACCTCCTCGGCCCTGAGGCCTTCCCCTCCACCCGTTGATGAGGCCCGCATGGCGCGTGAACCCAAGACCACTCTCGCCCTTCCCAAGCTCGATACCGAGGAGAAGCTTCTCGACATACGCCTGCGCCTAAAGGGCAAGGCTGCGGTCGACTTGGCCGACTATCAGCGCGCTTACACGGCCGAAAACGGTCCGATCGAGCCCGAGCTGCTGGTCGCCCACATCCTGGCCACCTTCATCGAGGGCGATCGCGGCTTTCAAGCGTGGCGGCGGTCCGCCGGCGCCATCGGACCGCCCCGCGCGTGAGAATCGGGCCGCGTCGCTTGCGGCGAGGAATACCTGGCCCGTCAAGAGACGCCAAAAGGCCTTGAGGGACCAATCGCGGTATTTCCGCACTGGGCCGGCCTTTGGATTCATCCAGACTCAGTCGAGGCTCCAGATTGCCGAATCAGCGCCTGAGTATCGGCGCGCGGCGACCTCTGAAGGACCAAGCAATGACTTAGACGAGACCTAAAACGGCGAAAGCCCCCAGCTGGAACTGAGGGCTCTCGGAAATTTCGATTAGCTGCTGGCCGCGGCGCTCGATGGAGGAAAACCTAGACAGCGTTCCGAACGCCGTCAAGGCTCCATACGGCTTCGTGCGGCCGCTCGGCGGCCGATATTTCCAGTCGTTGAAAGGCCTCGTCCCAACCAAGGGACGACGATGACTTCACCTTGAAAAGAGCCCCTAGCGACCGCCGCGGCGGCGCTGCGCCTGCGTGCGAGCCCTGGCTTTCGAGAGCGCCAGACTCGTCGGAGGTTTCGATCATCCGCCGGCGGTCCGCCGGCAACCTCCCCTTTCGAGGATCACCCTGTGACCTAGCGACGAGACCCTAAAACGACGAAAGCCCCCAGTTGGCGCTGGAGGCTCTCGGAAATCTCAGACGGCCGTTGTCGAGGCGGCTTCATTAATCGGGTTCAAAACTAGGCGTCGCTTTTTGCGGCGTCAAGGCCCGAGCAGGACAGCTATTGCCTGCAGGTCTGGCGATTTCACAGCGTTCGACGGCTCGTCCCCGCACCCGAGGGACGCAAATGCACCCTGCCCTATCCCTGGAGGATTGGCGGCCTGGCTTCGCCAAGCGCGCCGAGAACTTCGACGAGGTCCGCGACCGCGCCGCATCCTGGCGCTGGGAGCCCGGCGTCACGATCTGGCGCGTCGAGGACGCCATTATGCTTGGCGCAAAAGACCTTCGCCCCATCCAGCGCCTGGTGCTGCTGCACTATGTGCGGCGGCTCAATCAGGACCAGCTGGAGAACAACATCGCCTGTGTATGGCCGAGCTCGGCCCGCGTCGCCGGCGAGATCGGCTGCAGTGAGAGCACGCTTCGCGGTCACCGCAAGGCGCTGGAAGCCCTCGGCTACATGGTCCGCGACTACAACCGCGCCAACCGGCCGGCCGACGTCGAGGCCTATGATCTTGCGCCGCTGCTCGCCCGGCTTCCCGAGCTCGAGGCCGCCGCCGATGCCTTCGACGAGGCCTTCCGCGCGGAGCGCGCCCGTCAGGCTGAACACCTTGTGGCCGACCGAGGGGGAATAAGCGCCCAGGCGCCTGAAAACCGGCGCCTAGAACAGTCCCATTTGAACGTCAGTTCCTCTGTACGAGTAGCGGACGCACCTACGGTGCGCAGTCGTTCCTCAGCGCAGCGGCAAGCCGCTGCGACCGGAAAAACCAGCAGATCCTCGGGCCAAACCCCAGCCTCCGCCAAGGGCGGCGCCAATTGCTCTCCGGAGGGAGCAAGCGGTTTCTCCAGCGCCGAACCTCAGGGGTCGGTGCGCTCGGAAATGGTCCGCCAAGAGCTTGCGGCCGCCTTCCAGGTCTCTCCTCGCCTTGCCGCGCTGGTGGGGTCCCGAACCCTGGCCGATCCGGCTGACGCCTCGCCAGACGACGTCGCCCGCATCGCGGCGGCCGTGACCGATCTGCTGCCGGAGCCCGAACGAAACAACGACCAGACCTTCGCCTGGGCCCTGAAGCGCCATGGCTTGCGGGCGATAGCCATGCTGGCGATCGCGATCGAAGATCCCGACGTCCGCAGCCCCTGCAAATACTTCGGGAAAATGGCCTCCTACGATCCGCTTGGCGCCCCCGATCTCAGGCTGAACTTCGCCCGAATCCTCAAGGCCAAGGGCCAGGTTCCTCCACCGGAGGTCGCCCCGGCGCCAGAGCCCGAGCCGCCGCCGCTGATGTTCGCGCCCGGGGTCGAAGATCCGCGATGGGTGGCCTTGTCGGGAGAGCTGCGCCGGATCGTTCGCGAAGGCGCCTATGGCAGTTGGTTTAGCCGGGTGGGGTTCCATGGCCTGGTCGACGGGGTGCTGACGATCTCGACGCCCACCTCGCTCGCTGCCGATAGGATCCGGCAGGACTACGTGCCGGCGCTGAAGATCGCCGCCGAAGCGGTCGATCTGTTCGTGGAGCGGGTGGTGGTCACGGTGCGCAAGCGATGACGGTGCTGCGGTATCCCGGCACAGGGAATATACGCCCGAGACCATATTCTGGGCCGCGGGATATAGCCCACGAGCTACGTCCGGGCGCAGGCTCCGCGAAGCGCGCACCGGCCGGCGGGGTTGATGGGTTTGGTGAGCTTGACGAACTTGATGAGTAAGCCCATTTTTGAGCCTGGAGACATTCCCATGGCCCAGCCCCGTTCGACCGAGAAGCCCGCCGCTGCCGACAAGTCCACGCGCAAGCGGCTGTTCATCCGTAACCGATCGGGGAAGTTCCTCGGAAGCGGCGGCGACGACGTGACCGAGGTGAAGGTCACCCAGACGCGCTATCGGCGGCTGTGGGGCAATCGCACCAGCCTGGAGAAGGTGGTCTCGAGCTATGCCGACGTGCTGGCCGAGGCCGAAAAGACCGGCCGGCCGATGACCTTCACGGTCCGGGTGTCGCCCGACGGCGCCGCCGAAGCCGTCAAGGCGCAGACCGCGGCGCCCGACGCCCTCGACGTCGCCCTCACGGCGGCGCGCGCGCGGGGCTCGGCCAAGATCGCCGAGATCCTGAAGCAGCCAGACATGCTCACCGCGAAGGACTTCGGGGCGCTGATCGGCGCATCCCATGAAACGGTGCACGCCAAGCGCAAGCGTTTCGAAGTTCTCGGGCTCGAAGGCGCGACGCGTGGCGTCCGGTTTCCAGCCTGGCAGGTGACCGACGAAGGCTTGCCTCTGCCGGGCCTCCCCGACGTCTTCGCAGCGCTGAACGGACAGCCGTGGGCCGTCTATAGGGTTCTGCGTCAGCATCATGCAGAGCTCAAAGGCCGGACCGGGGTCGAGGCGCTGAGGGCCGGCGACCTGGCGGGGGTGCTCAATGTCGCCAACAACATTAACATGGGCGCCTTCGCCTAGTGTCGAGCGGTGGGCCTCCGCCGGCAGGCCTGGCGAGCCGAAGCCTGCGGCTCGTCGAGCCGCCCGCTGGGATTAACTGGCGGCGCCTCTACCTGTCCAAGTATCCCGATCCGCTCGGCATGGGTCCCGGCCATAGTCGGTTCAGCGATCCGACGGGAGCCGCCTTCACCCTCGTCTACCTCGGATCGAGCGCGAAAGTCGCTTTCATCGAGGCGATCCTTCGCGACCGCGCCGACGGCCGCGATGAGGATTTCACCATCCCTCTCGCCGAGATCGAGGCCTTCAACTGCGCCGAAATCTCCATCCGTGAGCCGTTGCGGTTGGTCGACCTCACCGGCGACGGACCCATCCGCCTGGGGGTGCCGTCCGACGTGCTGGGCGCCAGGGACCAGACGCTCGGCCAGATTTGGTCCGAGGCCTTCTACAACCACTCCGACCAGGCGGATGGGATCCTCTACCCTTCCCGCCTCAACGAAGAGCGGAACATCGCTATCTACGATCGGGCGGTAAGCAAACTCACGCCTCGCCGGACGCGGCGGCTGATCGAGAACCGCGACGAGCTCGCCCAGATCATTGTCGACCTCGAGCTGGCGATCGTCTGACGCTCAGCCTTCGTCGTCGCCCAGGGTTCCGGCCTGGGCCCGACCGGCCACGGCCGGACGGTCGGTTGCGACGGACACGGCGCCGAAGAATCCGAAGTCGTCGCGGATCGTGGCCATGGCCAGGTCCAAATCCTTGTAGGTTTTGGGCTGGTCGCTGCGGAAGAGATTGACCCGGAATTCGCCGCCGCGGTTGGCTAGACGAACCCACATCGTATAGCGCCGATCCTCGCCTTCGAGCAGACGCACCTCCTTCAAGGCGCCGCCATTGCGCAAATAGACCGACAGGTTGCGAATGCGGATCGCCGCATCGCCCGTCGAGGACTGCACCCAGGCGTCCTCGGGTCCGTCGCTAGGGCTGGATGGAAGGTTGGGGTCGTCCACCAACGGAGGCTTCTTTCGATCGGCGCGTCTAGCTGAGTCGCTGTTGGATACCAGCAATCGCGCTCAGGCGCCGCAAGCCTCATGGACTTCCGGCGCCTTTCGCGTCTCGCCACCCTGCCCCGGGGGGCGGCTTCAGCTGTCTCCGCGCTTCGACAGGCCGCCGCCCGCGACTTGGAGCCGTGCACGATATTGAGGTCTTAACCACCTTCCTTAGGTGACATTTATAGGGAAAAGGGCCATTTTGGCGTCCTGTGCACAGCACGCCTGACGATGGGTCGCCGCCTCGGCCTGCCCATAGCCGCCCCACCACGGAGCCCGTGGCGCCGGGTCTTAAGGACGCTGAATGAGTGGGCTTTATCCGACGCTCTCCGTCACACCGCCTCCACGCCAGGCCGAGGCCCGTGCGTGAGGCGCCGCGATCTTCTCCTGATCGTGCCGATGCCGATGACCGGCGTCGTGGCCGCCGGCACGATCCTGCCGGGCGGTCCACACCCCTTGGCCTGGGTTGGGCTCGCGGTCTCGGTCCTGGCGATCGTCGCGTTTTTCGCGATCCAGCGGATTCGGCCGAGCTAGAGCTGTGCGGTCTCTCTTCAAAGTCCGGAGAAAGGGCAGTGCGATCTGACCGATGGCGCGCCTGGGGCGCAGCCGCTGCTGCGGGGACATCGGCCACAGTTGGAGCGTGCCGATCATGAGTCTGAAAACGATCATCGAGAACGTTGGCGGAGACCTCTACGACGGAGGCCGACGGGCCAATATTCCCGCGCCAGGCCACAGTCTTGCCGACCGGTCCGTTTCACTCCTGCTGAAGGACGGCCGGGTCGTGGTGCACACCTTCGGCGGCGGCGACTGGCGCGAGGTTCTTGATGATCTGCGCGAACGGCGTCTGATTGACGCGCATAATGCGCCGACCTCGGTCTCGGGCGCCGCCCAGAGGGCGGCCGAGACGGGGCCGCCGAGCGACCCACGCCGCGTCGAGGCCGCGCGGCGCTTCTGGAACGCCGGTCGGGGGATCGTCGGCACCTTGTCGGAGCGGCACTGCCGTCTGCGCCATATTCTGCGCGCTCTCCCCGGCTCACAGGCGCTGCGCCACTGCACCGAAACGCCGGTCTCGGCCTATGCGGAGACCAAGCATCGTCGGCCTGCCCTCCTCGCGGCGATCTCCGACCGGGAGGGCGCGCTCACCGGCGTCGAGATCACCTATCTGGCGCCGAGCGGCCGGCGGGCCCAGGACCTGCGCCTGCCCCGAAAATGCGTGGGCCTCGTGCCCCCAAGCTCCGCCGTACGTCTGGATGAGGCGGCCGAGGAGATGTGTGTCGGCGAGGGTCTGTTCACGACCCTGTCGGCGAGTGAGCGTTTCTCCCTGCCGGCCTGGGCTTTGATGTCGATCCGCAACCTCAAGACCTGGATTCCGCCCCGGCAGGTGCGTTCGGTGTTGATCGCCGCCGACCGAGGCAAGCCCGGCGTGGCCGCAGCCGAGATTCTGGCCGGTCGTCTTGAAGAGCGCAGGGTGAGCGCCAGGATCGAGTACCCGCCCGAGCCTCACGGCGATTTCAACGAGGCGGCCAGCAGTTTGGGCGCGCGACAAGCCGAGGTTCCATGCGTCTGATCAAGACCCTGCTGTTCCACATCCTAATGACGTTTCGAGGATTGATCGTCGGCGCCTGCCGTATTCTCTCCGGCCTACTGCTCTTCGCCTTCCTCTTTCTGCTGCTGGGCGGCAAGGGTGTGCCCTGGGACGTAAAGGCTTGGACGCTGGGCTTCGCCGTTGCTCTGGGCGCCCTGGCCTTCTGGTATGACCGATTACTGCTTTGGCTGGCCCCGGAAGGCGCAACCCTGTGGCTCGGCTGAGTCTGGGCGGCTAGCGTCTTCGGTACAGCGGGCGACTCAGTCGATAAAGATGTTCCTGATTCCCCGAATCTGTTCCTGCGGGTCTGTGGAAATAGTCGCGACGATTCAACACCCAGGTCGTAACATCCAGAGTTCGCACAGTTTTTCTGGCCGTCGTTCCAAGGCTACGAGCGAAAATTAACGTCTCGTTAACCTTATTTAATCACCGTCGGCACATGGTCGGACCCGCTCGGGAATCGCCCCTTCGCCGTTTCCCGTCGAGTTACCGATGAACGCCAAAGTCGCGCAGCTGGAGCTCTTCAAAGGCACGAGCCTTCGCGACATCCCGTCGTTCCGGGACGACATCGACATCATGTCGTTGCCCTTCTTCGGGGTCGCCAAGACGCCCCGGTTCGAACCCATCGAACACGAGTTCGAGCAGCGTGGGCGCCGCACCTACATTCGCGTCTCGGCGGGCGAAGACGGGATCGCCACCGTCTGGGACAACGACATCCTGATGTATCTGCGGACCTTGCTCATCGACGCGATGAACCGGGGCGAGCCGATCTCAAATCGCATCCGCTTCGTGGTCCACGACTATCTGCGCGCCACCGGCAAGGCCGTGGGCGGCTCCGACTACGAGGCGTTCCTGGCCTCCCTGAAGCGGCTCAAGACGACGACGATCTATACCAACATCACCGTCGAAGACACGATCGAGGATCAGGGCTTCGGCTGGGTCCAGCAGTACAAGTTCATCCGTCGCCGCGCCGCCAGCGGCCATTCGGACGTGATGGCGGCCTGCGAGGTGGTGCTGTCTGATTGGCTGTTCTCCGCCATCACCGCGGGCGGCCGATCGCTGTCGATCGACCCGGTCTATTTCAGCATCACCGGGGGCGTTGAGCGGAAATTGTTCATGATCGCCCGACGTCATGTCGGCGCCCAGAACGTGCCGTGGACCATTTCCCTCGAGAAGCTGTACGCCCGTGTGGGGGCCCAGATGCCGCTCCGCCGGTTCAAATTCGAGCTCGGCAAGCTGATCGAACGCGGCGGCCTGCCCAATTTCGATATGGAAATGGTCAACGAGCTGCACCTGGTCGACGGCAAGTCCCGCAAGCGCCGCGACGTGAAGGTCGTCTTCCGCAACAAGCGTTCCTGATCACACGAGGCCCGGGGTTGGTGTTCCCGATACCCCGTGTCTCGCCGCCTGTTCCTGATTCCCCGACCCCGCCTGGCCCGTTCCCGATTCCCCGAGGTTGTCGATCGCCCGGGCAGCCCTTTGTTCCTGGAAACCCGTGCCCGTCGGGGCATGTGTTCACGATAACCCGAGGATGTTCCGCCCCTGTTCCGCCTCTTGGCTCGCACAGGCGCTGGCCACACGGGTTTTTGGGAACACTCGGTCGGGAAATCGGGAACGGTTTTGGCCCGATTCTCGGGGGATCATGAACGTCGCCCCTCTCCTGTCGGGGTATCGCGAACGAAGCGACGGGTGATCGGGAACGGCGGGCGCGGGTGATCGGGAACGGGTTGTCGGGCGATCATGAACGAAAATCGTCGCAACGCCCTGACGCAAAACAGCTTTCAGACCGCGTAACTCTACTAACCTTCTATCTAACTCTCTAACTCTCTGGGCTCCTGCGGGCGCCGCCCACCCGCCGGCTGTGCCCAGGAGGCGCGGGGCTCGCCTTGTGCGCCGCCAAGGGGGACGCCAACCTGCCCTGGCAAAGCCGCGCAGCAGTCGCCGCAGGCATAACCACAGGGGGGCGGAATGGCCGTTGGCTTTTCAGATATACCGGACGTCGTCATCGACTATGTCCGCCAGGTCTTCGGCAGAGCAAACGACAAGGTCTCACGAACCCTGACGGATCAGCCGTCCTTTCATGAGCCGTTTCTCGACGGCGTGCTGGTGGGCGAACTATCGGCAGCGCCGCCGGCCTTCTTCGCCGCCGAGCAGATCGGCCTGGAGATCGAGACGCATTTTCTCGGCAGTCGCTGGATGGACGGCCGCTTCGAGATTGCCGACATCGCCTTTTCCGTCACCTTGAGACAACGCGGGCAGCTGGAGTTGCGCAAGGTCGCCCTCCTGCAGACCAAGCGACTGTACTCGCGGGAGATTCCCGTGACGCCAGCCGATCCTGCGGACTTTCGCATCGGGATCGGGCGGTTGATCGATCGTCCTGAGCCGAGCTTTCCGCTTTCCCGCCAAAGGCGGTTCAGGTTCGATGAAGGGAGCACCTACGACGCGCTCAGCGCCGGCAGCGAGCAGTGCGATCGGATCGATTCGTACATGAAAACCCGAGACCTCCCCGTCTACTACGGTCTGTACAATCCGTTGGCCGTGCCGTTCGAGGGCGCCTTCCCACCCGCCCCCGAGGCCAATGCCAACCTGGCCAACAGGACGGGCTGCAGGATTATTCCGGCTCGTGAGGTCCATACGGCGCTCGAGGCGCTGCCAGAAGGTCGGAGTCCCAGCTTCAAAGGCCTCGTTCAGGCTCAGCCGCTGGATGCCGGCGACCCGGCTTCGATCCACGGTTGGCGGCTTGAGCGGTTCGTGGCCGACGAAGTCCTGCGCTGCCGGCAGGGCCGGCTCTACGACCGGACCATGCACCCGTCGCTGTACGACTTGCTGTACGCGCGGGGCGCGCCGATCACGGCCGCGATCGCCATCACGATCGACTTCGGGGCCGACGCTCCGAGCTGACCTCAGCCCGCTGCGGTCGCCACTCGGGGGCCCTGGAGGAGGGAGGAAGGGAGGAGCTGGGCGCGCCAAGGAGCAGGATGACCCTCGCTCACGGCGCTGGAAACCCAGCCATGACCAAGCCGATCAAGACCCCCGTCGCCGCCGAGACCGCCTCCGGTCAGATCTTCGTTCCCCTCGCGAATCTTGCCCTCGCCCCTGAAAACATTCGGTTCAAGGAGCCGGCCGACGACGACGTGCCGCGTCTTGCCGAGACGATCGCCGCCGCCAATGTGGTGATCCCGCTGTCGATCCGTCGTGGCCGCAAGTCCGAGAAGACGTTCATGGTCCTCGACGGCCGTCGACGGCTGTTCGCTCTGCAGCACCTGCTCGAAGCCGGCCGCATCGACCCGACGTTCCCGGTCAAGTGCGAGCTCTTCGCCGACAAGGCGGCTCAGGCCGCGGCGGCGATGCTGGCCAACGCCGAACGCACGCCCATCCACACCGCCGACGTGATCACCGCGATCGGCAAGCTTCGCCGCTCGAAGATCGACACCGCCGGCATCGCGGTCGCGCTCGGTTACGATGAGCTCGAGATCAAGCGGTTGGAGGCGCTGTCGGGGGTCCACGCCAATGTGCTTAAGGCGTTCCGGAAAGGCTCGCTGACCCTTCGCCAGGTGCGCCTGTTCGCGCGACTGCCCGACAAGCAGCTGCAGGGTGAAATCGCCGAGACGGCGCTCGACGGCTACTTCCACGATTACCAGCTGCAGGAAGCGCTCGCCGGCGAGCGGGTGACGGCTCAGGATCCGCGTTTCGCCCTGGTTGGGGTGGAGCGCTACGGCCAGGCCGGCGGACGCGTCGAGGGCGATCTCTTCGGAGAGTTGCCGGACCGCTACCTGGATCCCGAGATCCTGACCGGCCTGTGGCGCGCACGCGTTCAGCCGATTGTCGAAGCATTCGAGGCCAAGGGTCTAGTCGTCTTCGTCGGCCGCGACACGGGTTTTCGGACGCCTGACGGCTTCGAGACCCTCCCTTACGTCTACCGCCCCGATCTCGACGACACTCAGCTCGCAGCCTTGGACGCGGCCAAGGAGATCGAGGCCCGGGCCAGCCGCGCGCTCAGCGGCGTCGACTTGGCGTCCGAGGACGCGGCGACGTCCATCCTGTCGTTCCTCGAGGCCAAGTTCGATGTCGCGGCCGCCCCCCTCAAGCGGCTGGAGGTTGGCGCCGTGCTGTTGGCGCCCTCGGGCGCGTACGGCGTGACGGCAGGCTTCTTTGGTCGGGAGATCGAGGGGTATCAGCCAGACCCGGAAATCGATGACGACGAAGCCGAAGATGGCCCCACGACCGGCCGTGGCGGGTACGTCGCCGACGTGGAAGTCCCGCGCGCCGATGTCGATGTCGCAGGCTCGAGCCACGTTCTTCACGAGACCCGCACCGATGTCGCCACCCGAGGTCTCATCCGCGACCTGGCCGACAATCCCACGGTCGCCCTGACCGCGCTGCTGGCCCAACTCTTCAAGCACCTGGCGTTGCAGGGCGGCGTCAGCCAAGGGGAATCGGCCGTTTCGGTGACGGCCGTCGCCTACAGCCGCGGTCGCATGCCTGCGATCCCGGCCTTGGATGGTGAGGTGCGGGGGCGGCTTGCGGCGCGACGCGACGCGTATCGCGCCTCCGGCCTTCGCCCGATCGCCTGGATCGACAGCCTCGCGCATGGGGACAAGATGGCCCTGCTGGCCGAGCTGGTCGCGCTCTCCCTAAACATCCGGGAGGAGCGCACGAGCACGATCCGCCATGGGGCCCGGGCCGAGGCCGCCGAGATCGCGACGCTCTGCGCCGCCGACCTCGCCGCGCACTGGACGCCGGACGACGGGTTCCTGGCCACCCACTCCAAGAAGCAGCTTCTCGACCTGTTGGACGAGATGGAGGTCGATGATCCGCGGGCCAGGACGCTGAAGAAGGACGAGCTGGTCACCTTCGTCGCCGAAGCGTCGGCGGATCGAGGCTGGGCTCCGGCGGTCCTGAACTGGGATCGGGGTCCCACGGCAGACATGGCAGACACCGCCCATGCCGAAGGTGGCGAGCCCCATGAACCCCTCGAACCGTCCTCCGAAGCGGTAGACGGCCTCTTGGACCAGGCAGCCTGAAGACCGGCCGCGAGCCCCGCGTTTCCGCGCGGGGCTCGATCTGCGCCAGCCACGCCTCACGCCGGTCAAAGGAAGAAGGAAGGACGGGGCTCGGCGAGCCCGTTGGGACGGAAGGGAGGAGCCCTTCGCCGCGGGCGATCTGGACCTTTCCGATGAACGCCATGCTTCCCCTCTTCGCCGCCACCTCCACACCGGACAAGGCGGCCAACACCCTGGCCGCCGCCCGCGCGCTGGCCCCTCACCTCAACCGCTCGCGCGCCTTGGACCGCAGGTTGGTCGCCGCGACGATGACCACCTCCTATGGCGCGTCCGACACCGAAGGCGCCTGGTCCTGGAAGGACGCCTACGACGCTGTCGAGGCGGCCCTGGTGCTGCAGGTCCGCCGCCTCGCCGCCCAGATCGGGCGACTGGAAGATGCGCCCCTGGAGGTCTCGGCGCTTCTCGCAAGCCTGACCGACCTCACCCTGACCCAGAGCCGCCGCAGCGAAGAGCAAGTCGCGCTTGACCAGTTCTCGACACCGCCAGCGCTCGGGGCCCTGGCGGTCCTCGCCGCCCAGGTCCGACCCGGAGACCTTGTCCTCGAGCCCTCGGCCGGCACGGGTCTTCTGGCCATACTGGCCGAAGCCTGCGGCGCGGCCCTGACCCTGAACGAAGTCGCGTCTCATCGCGCGGCGCTCCTCGACGGTCTCTTCCCCACAGCGTCCCCGACCCGTCATGATGCGATCCACCTGAAGGACCTTCTGCCGGCCTCGGGAAGCTTCCATGCGGTCGTGCTCAATCCGCCGTTCCAACAGCTGGAAGCGCATCTCCATGCCGCCCTCGACTGCCTCGCCGACGGCGGCCGGTTGTCCGCCGTCGTGCCGGCGCGTTTGCTGGAGGACGCCGGCGCACTGCAGGCGTTAAGCGGCCGCGGGGAGATCGTCGGCCGGCTGATCTTCCCCGCCCGCGCCTACGCCAAGCACGGCGTCGGGATCGAGACGGGTCTTCTCGTGGTCGATCGATGCGCCGCCCCAAGCGGCGCCCTGGCCGCCCTTCAATCGGGCGAGAGCGTCGCGGATCTCGCCAGGCTGGCCGCAGCGCTCCCAGCGCGTCCGAGCGCCCAGGTTCGGCCATTCAGGGCCGTCTCCAACGTCGCCATCCTGGCGCCCCGCGCGCGCGCCCTGGCCGCGCCAAGCTCACGCCTCGGCTTCCTCGCCGCGACCGCCCCGGTCGCCTACGAAACCATCGCATGGTCCGGCGAGGGGCATGATGTCGGCCTTTATCAGGCCTATCGCGTCAGCCGCATCGCCTTTCCGACCGCGAGACCGCACCCCTCCCCTCTTGTGGAGTCCGGGCCGATGGCGTCGGTTCCGCCGCCCGCACCCACCTATCGACCGGTCCTGCCGACCAAGGTCGTTGAGGACGGCCTGGTGTCCGATCCGCAGTTGGAGACCATCGTCTACGCGGGCGAAGCCCATTCAGGTCTGCTGCCGGGCTGGTGGCGGCTGGGTGAGGCGCCTCACAAGCTGATGCTGGTCCAGGAGGGCGCCGACGGCGCGTTCCAGCTACGGCGAGGCTTCTTCCTCGGCGACGGCACCGGCTGCGGCAAGGGTCGACAGGCCGCCGGGATCATCGCCGACAACATGGCGCAGGGACGGCTGAAGGCGGTCTGGCTGTCGAAGAACGACGCCCTCTTGGAGGATGCGCGGCGCGACTGGATGGCGATCGGCGGCTCGGCCTCCGACATCACGCCGCAGAGCGCCTGGAAGCAGTCCGACGCGATCCGCATGGACAAGGGCGTCCTGTTCACGACCTACGCCACGCTTCGCCAACCCGCCCGGGGCGACCGGCTCTCCCGGCTCGATCAGATCGTGGCTTGGCTGGGCGCCGATTTCGACGGCGTCGTCGTGTTCGACGAGGCCCACGCCATGGCCAACGCCGCCGGCGGCGGCAAGGGCGCGCGGGGTCCTAAGAAGGCCTCGCAGCAGGGGATGGCGGGCCTGGCCCTGCAGAACCGACTGCCGCTGGCCCGCGTGACCTATGTCAGCGCCACGGGCGCGACGACACCGGAAAATCTCGCCTATGCCGCGCGGCTCGGCCTGTGGGGCGGGCCGGATGCGCCGTTCGACACCCGCGACGCCTTCATGGACGCCGTCGACAAAGGCGGTGTGGCGGTGATGGAGCTCATCGCTCGCGAGCTCAAGGCCCTTGGCCTCTACATCGCCCGCTCGCTCTCGTTCGACGGTGTCGAGTACGAGGCGCTGCGTCATCGTCTAACGCCCGAAGACATCGAAATCTGGAACGCGTGGGCCGACGCCTATCAGCTGATCCATCAGAACCTCCGCGCCGCTCTTGAAGCCGTCGGCGTCACCGAGGACGGCAAGGCCAAGTCCGGCCAGTCCGCCTCGGCCGTGATGTCGGCGTTCGAAGGCGCGAAGCTGCGCTTCTTCGCCTCCCTGCTCGCAGGCCTCAAGGCGCCGACCTTGATCTCGGCCATCAAGGACGATCTGGCGCACGGCCGGGCCGCCGTGGTGCAGATCGTCTCGACGAACGAAGCGGTGATGGAACGGCGTTTGGCCGAGATCCCGCCGGAAGAATGGAACAACCTCGCCATCGACCTTACGCCCAAGGACCAGGTGCTCGACTACCTGACCGGGGCGTTCCCCATCGGGGCCATGGAGACGATCGAGGACGATGAGGGCAACGTCACCCTCCGACCCCTCGTCGTCGACGGACGCCCTGTGGTGAGCCAGGAAGCCCTTCGGCTGCGCGACGAGCTGGTCACTCACTTGGCCTGCCTTCCGGCCGTCCCTGGCGTTCTGGACGCTGTCATCGAGGCCTTGGGTCCCGACCAGGTGGCGGAGATCACCGGACGCTCTCGTAGAGTCGTCCCGCGTGATGGCCGCAAGGTCGTCGAGCGTCGGGGCGCCAGTGCGGCCAAGGCCGAAACCGACGCCTTCATGAGCGGCAAGAAGCGGGTGCTGGTCTTCTCCGACGCCGGCGGCACAGGACGCAGCTATCATGCCGATCTCGGCTGCGAGAACCGCGACCGTCGGCGCCACTATCTGTGCGAGCCAGGTTGGCGGGCCGACGCCGCGATCCAGGGCCTCGGGCGTTCGCATCGCACGAACCAGGCGAGCGCGCCCCTGTTCTGCCCGGTGACGACGGACATTCACGGGGAGAAGCGGTTCACCTCGACGATCTCGCGGCGCCTCGACAGCCTGGGGGCGTTGACCAAGGGCGAGCGGCGCACGGCTGGCAACGGCCTGTTCCGGCCCGAAGACAACCTTGAAAGCCCATGGGCGCATCGCGCCTTGCAGGCCTTCTACGTGGCGCTCCACTTCGGCAACGTGCCGGCGATGGACCGCGTCACCTTCGAGGAAAAAACGGGGCTTCAGCTTCTCGACAGCGACGGCGGCTTGAAGAAGTCGGACGATCTGCCGCCCATGAACACCTGGCTCAACCGGCTCCTCGCCCTGCGGATCGAGGACCAGAACGCCCTATTCGAGACCTTCGACGAGATCCTCGCCAGCATTCTGGAGCGAGCGGCCGCCTCGGGCGCTCTGGACCGGGGCATGGAAGACATCGCCGCCGACGACCTGACCGTGATCTCCGAGGAGGTGATCCGGACCGACACGACGACCGGGGCGCAGACCAAGATCGTCACCTTTGCTGTGCGGACACGGCGATCCCTCGCGGCTGCCGACGACGTGCTCGCTGGGCTCGATTCCGAGACGATCGAGTTCGTCGCCAACGCAAAGACCGGGCGTGTCGGCTTGGTCGTGAAGGGCCTTACCACGACCGACGACGACGACCGCCTGATCCAGGCCGTCCGCCTGCATCGGCCAGAGAAGCGCACTATCTTGTCGCTGAAGGCTTACGAGGAGTCGGCGTGGGAGGTCGTGTCCGAGCCTGAGTGGCGCGCCAGGTGGGCGCAGGAGATCGCTTCGGCGGACCCCTGGCAGACCCGTGAACTGACCTTGGTCACCGGCCTCCTCCTGCCCATCTGGGCAAGCCTTCCGAGCAAACGCACCTTCGTGCGTCGGCTGAAGGCGCCCGACGGCCGGCGTTGGCTTGGCCGAGTGCTCGATCCGACCGACGTCGCCAAGCTGAAAGTGGCGCTTGGGCTGACCGACACGGCCCAGGCAGTGAGCGGTGGCGCGGCGACCTGGCTGCTTCTGGAGGAAAATAGCTCCATTGCGTTGTCGGGCGGCCTTTGGCTCCGGCGCGCCAAGGTCATGGATCGTCACCGGATCGAGGTGGTCGGCGCCGCCGCCCAGCGATCGAGCTTCGTGTCGCTCGGCTGCTTCGTGGAAATCATCAGCTACGCGCCGCGGGTCTTCGTCCCGACCGACAAGCCCGAGGTTCTGGCCGCCATCCTCGAACGCTGGCCGGCCCAAACCATCCTGGCGGCCGCCGCTTAGGGCGCAAAGCAAAAGGGCCACCCCCGTCGGAGTGGCCCCTTCACCTAACCGTTGATCAAAGCGACCAAGACCTCGACGGATCGCAGGATGCTAGCAACCGCTAGCAATATACCCGCTATGTCGATCTTGACCGTGTACTCGACTCTCTTTGGAGGCTTCATGAGCCATCTCCCGAAGAGTCGCAGCCGGCCGCGACATGAATGTTGCGGTGATACCTCGCGTGGCAGTGATTGGCGCGTGGTCGGGGCTCACGCAGGCCCATTCATTGTTTGAGATTATACTTTTGCGAGTTTCAGATTCTTTGGATTTTGCGCTTTGTTCGTCGAGTTTTGTTTTGCGTTTTCTGAGCGTTTTTCGAGTTTGGTGCTTTTGATCAGGTTCTGAGTTTTGCGATTTTCGATTTTCAATTTTGCTGATGACCGGCGCGGGGAGCTCTCCCGAGCCGGTCATTTTCTGGAGATAGGTCTCGGCCGGCGAGGTTCAAGACCTCGCCGCCGTGCTGGGTGATGGAGAAAGGGCCGAGGGGGATAAGCCCGGGATGGACCCGGGCGGATCGTCTGGAGCCACCATGTCCAATCCCCTCGAGCCCCTGCTCAACGACATCATCGCGCGACTTGAGCGCGGCGTGCCGCCCTGGCGCCAACCCTGGGCCAATGGCGCGGACCCTTCCCTGCCCCTGCGGTCGGACGGTCATCCGTTCTCCGGGTCGAATGCCTGGCTGTTGGCCATTGCGGGCGCTGAGCGGGGTTACACGAGCCCCTATTGGTTCACCTTCCGCCAAGCGCTGGCGATCGAAGCGCCCGTCTCCAAGGGCGCCAAAGGTTCGGTGGCGATCCTCTACAAGACCCGCGTGGTCGACGGCGCCGAGGTGCAGTCCGATGACGGTGACGGCGGCGACGCCAAGGTTCTGCGATATCTGAAGACCTATGCCGTCTTCAACGCCGAGCAGCTGACGGACTGCCCTGAGCGCTTCCTGAAGGCGCCGAAAGTCGATCCTGCCGTGCGAGCGGCTGCTCGCCATGCCGTCCTCGACGCCATCCCCGCGAAACTCGAGATCGGCGGATCAATGGCGGCCTACTTCCCGGGGCCGGACCTCATTCGGATGCCGGCGCCGGAGGCCTTCCAGTCCATCGATGACTATCTGGCCACGCTCGCCCACGAAGCCGTCCACTGGAGCGGCGGCCCGCTGCGTCTCAATCGGACTTTCGGCAAGCGTTTCGGCGATAGCGCCTACGCCTTCGAGGAACTGGTCGCCGAACTTGGCAGCGCCGCCGTGGGCCTGAGGATCGGCCTGCGCCCACAGTTGCTCGACTCCCACGCCGCCTACCTCGCGCACTGGGTCAAGATCCTGAAAGACCGCCCCAAAGCCCTGCTCGAAGCTTCGGGCCACGCGCAACGGGCGATCGACCATCTGCTGGCCTATAGCGCGGCTGACCAGTCGGCGTTGGCGGCATGAAAACGCCAGGGAACCCGCACCAGTTCGGCAAGCCCTCGGTCTGGGAGGTGGCGCTGACGGCGTTGATCGTCGCCGGCCTCGTCTTCACGGACCTCTTCCTGTCGAACGTCGCGTTCGCGGCAAGATGCTCGGCCGCCGGCGTCGGTTTCGCGGCCGCACTGGCCCTGGGCTTGATGTCCGCCGACCGGCGGCGGTGAGCCGGCCGTCGGGCTTCGACGTTGGCGATGTCCCGCCGCTGGAGGCGATCGTGAAGAGGGGGCGGCCTGGCGTAGCGCGATGCCGGAGCTTGGGAGGCGCAGGTTGCGGGCTCACCCCGTCATGGCGGCCGGGTCCCTCTGGCTCTTTGGACCTCGCCACCAGCCAGCCGGCCCCTCAAGGGGCGCTGCGCTCAAAGCCCTTGCGGGGCCAGCCCGCCGGCGGCGCTGGGCGGTCACGAGCCGACGGGCTCGAACCCCCACTCCTGAAAGGGATTTCCCCTGATGCAACTCGCTTCCTTCTCCCCCATCACCGGCGAAATGAGCCACTTCGAGGCGCAGGCGCTGCAACTCGACGATCCTCGGCCCCACCCTGCCGAGGACGCCCTGCAACAGCTCGGCCATGCCCTCATGACCGAGACCTTGGACGTCCTTTCGGAGACGGCCATGGAGGACTTCCAGGGCACGATCTGCGAAGCCCTCGTGGGCGCTTTCCACTCGGCGGCCCAGCGCATCGAGCGAGATGCCGACAAGGCTCGAGACGAACTGAACCGCTTGATCCGCGATTTCGACGGGTCGGAGATCGCCGACACCGAGATGCAGGAGGCCACCCGGAAGGCGCGCGCGGCCGATGTGGCGGTCTTGGCGCTGGAGATGATCCGGGACGCCGCTTCGACCAGCTACACCGTCTCCACGGGCGACATTTGGAGCCCCTGGAAGGGCACGGTGAGGGCGTCGCGCACGACCGCGGCTCAGATTGAAGCTCGGGACGCGATCCGGGCCCAGAAGGCCCGCAAACACAACGCAGCCCATCCCGGAGCGATTGTTGTAGCCTTCCGTGCAGCGCCCCAGGCGGACACGGAGCTCGACGCCCAAAGAGTCTTCGACGCCTTGAACTGGGCGCAAGGTCAATGGCCGCAGATGGCGCTGGCGACCACGGGCGCCAAGGGTGGAGAGAAGCTGGCGCTGAAGTGGGCGCGGCAGAAGGGCGTCACGGTCGTTCTCGCCAAGGCGGACTTCGATCGCAACGGGCGCGCCGCGCCCTTCCGAGCGAACGACGAGCTCATTGAACTGGAGCCGGTTTGCGTCCTGACCCTGGCCAACTCCTTGAACCCGGAACGCGGCGCGTCCCTGCAGCCCTTCGGCCCGGCCCTCAACCTTGCTCAGAAGGCGGCTGAGAAGGGTCTTCGCCATCAAGCGGTGAAGGCGCGAGGCTGACCTCCCAGGCGGCGGCCTTCGGGCCGCCGTCTTCTCCGGTATCGTTCGCCACGACGCCGGCAGCGTCCAGGACGTCGAAACCATAGTGCGCGGCGATCTGCAGGCGGGTTCCGCACGCGCAGGCCACCTCGGGAAGCCCCTCCAAGAGGTGCGCCGCCATGCCCTGCTTCACCCCGCAGCCCGGGCAGTCCCAGACGGCCTGCTGCAAGTGGAAACGATAGTCGGCGGAGCTTGGGTCTGGGTCGTAGACCCAACGTGCGCCGCACCCCACGCATTCCGCTACGGGATCCTTGGCGAGGACGTTCGGCCGGCGCTTGAACGTCGCCTTGCACTCACAGTCGACGGTGACGAACTCGGCCATGGTGAAATGGAAATAGGGGCGGCTGACCATGGGCTCGAGCTCACGCAAGACCTCGGCGCACTTGGCGCGCATGGCCTGATCCTGGTTCGCTAAACCCCGCTCGCGCTGGCCCACAGTCGGGGTGTGGAGGAAGGAGCCCAGGGCGTTGTGGGCCTTGCTCGCCCATTTGGCGGTGAATCGATGGTCGTCAGCCTCGAAGGCGGCCGATTGAGCCTCACCGGACGCGCGGGCGCGACGGATGCGCACCGCGCTCGTCTGGTCGGCCAAGGGATCGGCGGCCAGCAGCTCGCGGATCACCTTGTTCGGAGGCCACTGGGAGATGGCCGAGCGAGGCATCTCCTTCAAATAGAGGGCGAAGAGCTCGTAGGTCATCGCCTCGATCGTCATGCGCAACTCGAGGCAGGCGTAGCGCGCCGACGCCTCGCCCGCATCGGCCAGCATCTTCTTGGCGGCCTTCAGATGCTCACGCGCCTCAGCGCGAAATTCGATGGGCTGCATGAAGGCGGCCTCCTTGCAGTCTTGATGGCGCGGGCATGGGCTGCGGGCAACCTCCCCTCCCCCAACGCTGAGTGCCGGGCGGCGGCGCGGGGGGCTCGGCCAGGCAGTTCGTCTCCCGGTTTGAGCGATGCAGGCAGGCTCGTCCTCGATCAATCCACGAACCTAGGCGGGGTCGGTCAGGGTCAAAGGCGACCTCGCTGCGCGAGGCGCGTCCGCCGGAGCCTCCGGCCTTCGCTGCGCTGCAGACCGGTTTCCTTCGGCCACGACCTTTGGCCCCTCCCTGAACCCCCGCCTGGACGGTCGCGTGATCGCGGGAACCAGCCCGCGGTCCTGCACCGCAAGGAGGGAGACGAGATGGCTACCATGGCGATGGCGCAAGCCGTTCTGCAGCACGCCCACGATCACTACGATACGGGGAACTGGTATGTGGTCGCCGAGTGCTGGGACGCCCTGGCGATCGCCGAGGAGCTGGACCAGGAGGAAGACCGGACCGCCAAGCCGTTCGAGCTCGACACCGCCGCGATCTCCTACTTCAACGAGATCATCCACAAGCGTCGCACGCGGCACTAATTAATGGGCGCCCGACAGGGCGCCCTTCCAATTTCGCAGGAACGAGCGGCGAACAGAATCCAAGCGGTAGTGGTCGGGATCCCCAACGGCGCAGGCTGTTGGGGTTAGTGATTCGTTCTGTCCGACGTCACCTTGCGGGCGGGTTCTTTTGTCGGAAGACAAGGACGCTGGGGTGGTTTGGGCGCCAACCAGACGCGACTTGGCAGCAGAGGCGCCGTTGCGACGTTGACGCCGGCCAGGTGCACTTCATCGTGCGCGGCGGCCGCCATTCGGAAGCGGGCCTCGACCGGCGGGGCGACCGGCCGCTGATGTCGCCGGTGAAGACCAAGCTTGGCCCACTCTCCCAGGCGATCTCCGCCGGGCCCCGGTTACAGCCGGCTTGGGCGGAGCGGGCCCCTCCCCTCCCCTCACCTGACGTCCCCCGTCGCGGACTGCTGGCGACGTTTGGGAAAACGACATCGCCCGCGGATTGGTGGTCAAAGGCCCGTTCGGCCCAGAACCTCCTCTGTCCCCCGTTTCCCGCCTTTCCCACGGCAGGACTGGCCCGGACGGGCTGCGGTCGCGCGATCAATCACGTGAACCTAGGGCGGGCCGCCCCCGGTCAAAGACAACCTCGCGAGCGAGGCGTGGGCGACGGACCCTCGCGGCCTTCGCTTCGCTGCAGGCCGGCTTCCATCGCCCACGGTCCTTGGCCGGGGCCTTCCTCCCGCCCGGGTCGGTCTCGTGATCGCGGCAGGGACCGCGAGCCGCCGGGGCCCTTCCCGGCGGAAGATGGAGAAAGACGATGCTGAACAAGGTCCAACTGATCGGTTTTACGGGCGCCGAAGCGGAAATCCGCACCACCTCCGGCGGCAAGAAGGTCGCCACCCTTCGCGTCGCGACCAGCCGCTACACCAAGAAGGCCGGGGAGCGGAAGGACTACACGACCTGGCACACGGTCGAGATCTGGAACCAGGGCACGGTCAACTGGCTCGCCACGCGTGGGTTGGCCAAGGGCTCGAAGATCTTCATCGAAGGCGAGATCCGGCACGACCGGTTCACCGACAACACCGGTCAGGAGCGCTTCTTCTCCAAGGTGGTGGTGGCCACCCCGCAACACGAAGTGAAGTCCCTCGATCGGCCGGCCGACAACGAGGCCCACGACGAAGACTGAGCTCACGGCGCGCCCGTCTCCGGACGGGCGCCCCTCCCCTCCTCACGGTTACGTCTGCCACGGCGGACGTGGCGGACGTGGCGGACGCGGCGGACATGTCGGCCAAGGCAGACGTGGCGGACATGGCTGACCTAAGCTGGTGATGGGTCGCGCGCGCGAGATCGGTGAGGATCGTGGCCGCGAGGCGCGGCGGGCGGCGTCGTAAACGCCGATTAACCATTGGGAAACGGCCGCTATGGGAATGTCCGCCGTGGCTGACGTGGCGGCCATGGCGGCCAGGTCCGCCACGGCAGACGTTGTTTCCAACCAAGTCGGCCATGGCGGACATGGCGGACGTTCGCCCCTTCAACACGCTTGCGGCGGGGGAGGGGAGGGGCTTGGCAGACGTGGCGGACGTGGCGGACATGTCCGCCAGGGCTGACGCGGCAGACATTGAGATGTATGATTCGACGAAGCAGGAGATGACCATGCCCGTGATTTCGTTCGTGTCGCCGAAGGGTGGGGTCGGCAAGACCACGTCTGCGCTTCTGTTGGCGACCGAGTTGGCCCAACACGCCAGCAAGGTGACGGTCATCGACGCCGATCCGAACCTGCCGATCCACAAGTGGAGCCAACTGCCCGGCCGGCCGGAGAACCTCGACGTCGTGGCCGACACCGGAGAGTCGACCATCGTCGATTCCATCGACGACGCCCGCAACAACTCGCCTTTCGTGATCGTCGACCTGGAAGGCGCCGCCTCCGCACGGGTCACGAACGCCATCTCGATGTCGAACCTGGTGCTGATCCCGATCCAGGCGTCGGTCCTAGACGCCGATCAGGCCGCGCGCGCCATCAAGCTGATCCGCACGACCGGCAAATCTCAGAACCGGGTCATCCCTTATGCGATCATGTTTGTCCGGGTCGCCGCGGCCCAGCGGATCCGGACCCGGAACTACAAGGCGATCGCCAGCCAATTCCATGAGGCCGGCATCCCGTCGCTCGATACGGCGATCGCGGAGCGCGAGGCCTATCGCAGCATCTTCACCCATGGCGGAACCCTGGCCGATCTCGACCCGGCGCTGACCTCTTCGTTGGGGCAGGCGCGAGAGAACGCGGAACAGTTCGCCGCCGAAGTGATCCACATGATGAAGCAAGCTCGGGTGGCCGCATGACCGCAACCGCCGCAAAGCCGCCGGGGTTCGCCGGCCTGAACCTCGCCGACGAACTGGCCGAGTTCGCCGGCTCAGACACCCCGGTGCCCAAGCCGGACCCGGCGAAGCTGCGCGAACTGAGCACCGCCGCCGGATTCCCGTCGCGCGAGCCTCAGCCGGCGCCTTCGAAAGCCGCCGCCCGGCCCGCTGCGCCGAAGGCCGCACCTGCGCCAAGGCCGCTCAACTTTGATGAGCGCCTCACGATCCGGGTCGCGGCGGAGGATAAGCGCCGGTTCGAGGACCTGGTGCACGACTTGCGAACCTCCAACGGCGACGGTTTCCGACAGGCGCTGGACGCCCTGGAGGCCACGATGAAAGGCAGGGGAGGGCGCCGCCAGTAGGCGATCCGCCCCCTCTCGCTGTTTCGGCGGGTTGTCCGGCGAGGCGTAGAATGTGCTATTTCTCTAAAAAAGGTCCATGCGGTGGCGTCGCGCCCTGAGGGCCGCTAAGGCACTTGGGGAAGGGCATGATCCAATCGGGCCTGCAGCGCCGCCATCGCAGGCGGTTGCAAGTAATCGGGTCAGCGTTCGTGGCGCTGCTGGCTCTGGCCGCCTTCGCGCCCACGGTCAAAGCGCCGCTGCTGATTTGGAACCGCACACCCAGCGAGCCGATCGGCCTTTACAGGCGCAGCTTTTCGCCCGCCGCGCCGGGCCGGCTCGTGGCGTTCATCGCGCCGCCTGCCGCCTTCCCCTATGCCGAGCGCCGGCTTGGTCACCTCCATCGCGTTCCGATCCTCAAGGAGGTCGCAGCCGCGGCAGGCGACGTGGTCTGCACGGACGACGGCGCGCTGCACATCAATGGCCAGTGGCGCGCACCAATCCAGACCCGCGACAGCGAAGGGGCCCCGTTGCCGCGCTGGACGGGTTGCCGAGCCCTGACCTCGCGCGAAATCTTCGTCTACTCGCAGCGCATCCCTAACAGCTTCGACAGCCGCTACTTTGGGCCGATCGACTTGGCGATGGTCAAAGGCGTCTTCGCGCCGCTGATAACCGCCCCGAACCGCGGGAAGGCTGCCTGATGGATCCCGCCGCCTTGGCCTCGCTTTGCCTGCTGCTGGCCCGCGGGGCGACCGCAGAGCCGCTTCCCGCAGGTCTCCAATGTCCGAGCGCCGCGCCGGCGCCAGGCCGGCTTCCTGTGGCCCCCGGCGCGCAACCAAAGGCCCCGGCGCTGGCCGCGCCCCAAGCGCGGGAAGCGATCACCCGGGTCGCGTTCGCCGAGGCCGCTAATCAGGGCGACTCGGGCCTGGCCGCCGTCGTCTACACGATCCTGAACCGGATCGAGGACGGACGCTGGGGCTCGAGCGTCGAGGCGGTCCTGAACGCGCCGGGGCAGTTCGAACCGGTCATGCGGGCCGGAGGAGACTGGCGGGGCCTTCGCCCCGCGACCGCGGCCGAGAGGGCTCGAGTCGAGACGATCCTGAACCTCGCCTTGGAGGGCAGGCTCCCAGACCTGACAAACGGCGCCCGGTTCTTTCAGAACCCGCGCATCGTCGCCGCCCGGGAGGCTGCAGGCGCCGTCTCCTCGGGCCTGACCAACTTTGGCGGCGCGCCGCCTTCGGCGGTGATCGGCGCCCACAGCTTCTATGTTGAGGCCGTCAAAGGGGGCGGCCCGCGTCGGCCAAGGAACCCGCCGGCCGCGCAGGGCGAGCCGCCCTCAGAGGATCCGATCTTCGTGGGTCGAAAGGCGGCCGGTCCAAGCCCCGAACCTGCCTCCACCCAGCTCGCAGAATCCAAGAGCACCGAGGCGTCGGGCGACCTGACCGGACCGCCGAGTCTCGAACCTCAGCGGGCGATGTTCGTGCTTCCGGATGGCAGGTTGAGCGACCGCGCCAGATGACGCCTTACCCCCTCGTGGCCCCCGGCGTTTTCAATCCTGTCGAGTGGGGGGTTTAATCGCCGAGAGAGCGGGCGGGGGCTTCATTCCGCAGCGCCGGCCGAGTGCGAGGAGGAGCCCGACCGGGCGGCCTCATTGACCGCGCCATCAAGCTCCTCGGCCATGGCGGTTTCAGCCATGGCGTCGAAGTCGGGGAGGGCGAATGCGTTGCCCTCGGCGGCGGCGCCGAGGACCTCGTCGAGGGACAATCCCGGCGCGAGCGGTAAGGGCACGTCGCCGAGCAATTCTCGCACGGTCAGGCGATCGAACACGGCGTCGACACGCCGGTCGATGATGTCGACCAGGCGCTGCAGAAGGTCGTCGCGATCCTCGGCGAAGGTGTCGGCGATCTCGGCGATGAGCGCCCCGCCGATGATGATCTTGCCGCGGGTTTGGCGCTTGCGTTGATTGATCGTCCAGAGGGCTTCCAGCCGCTCGACCCGGGCCTTCAGGACGGCGAATCGTTGAGCGTCGTCCTCGATGTCCTCGAGGGGCTGAACGTGGCGCCGATTGTGGACCCCGAGGCGCCCTTGGTCTCGCAAGGCGGTCTCCAGGTCGTTGAGCCGGGCGCGCAGATCCTCCTCCTCGGAGCGCCGCTTGCCGAGCTTTCGATCCGCCTCGCGCGCCGCCCAGAGATCCTTGCGACGCTGCTTCTGGGCCTCGGTGCGGGGCCGATAGCGGGTGGGGCGTGCGTTGCGCCGCCTCTTGTCGACCTTGTCCATCCGGGCAACCAAATCGCTAAGAAAGGGCCGTGATGGACTTTCTCTAGCAAAACAGGCCGGAGTGGTCGATAGTGTCGGCAGGGCAGGTTGAGGACAATGGCGCATATACCCATCGGTTGGGCTGCGCCCATCCGACGCCTGCGGTCAGGCTCCGCCCGACCCCCTCAAACCTCGCGCCGGCCCGCTGCGGCCCGAGGCTTGAGCCAAGGGCGGAGCCCTTAGCGATCCCGCGGCGACGCCGGGAAGGAGGGGAGGGGCGTGGCGTCATTCCTGTGCCAGGTGCAGACCGTGCAACGCGCGCTGGGACGGTCGGCCGTCGCCGCCGCCGCCTACCGTTCGGCCTCGCGTCTGGTCGACGAGCGCCTGGCCATGGAGTTCGACTTCTCCCAGAAGGACGGTGTCGAACACTGCGAGATCATGGCCCCGGACACGGCGCCGGAAGCCCTTCAGGATCGGGCGACGCTCTGGAACGCCGCCGAGGCGAGCGAACAGCGCAAGGACGCCGTACCGGCCCGCGAGCTGCTGTTGGCCCTGCCTCACGAACTCGATTTCGAGCAACGCCGCGACCTCGTTCGCGCGTTCGCAGCCGAGCAATTGGTGGCCAAGGGCATGGTGGTCGATATCGCCATGCACCGGCCGGGCAAGGAGGGCGATCAGCGCAACTTTCACGCCCACCTGATGGTGACGACGCGGCGTGTCGGGCCGGCCGGCTTCGGCTCAAAGGATCGCACTTGGCGCACGCCCGAACAGGTCCGTGACTGGCGGGCCGCCTGGGCCAAAATCCAGAACGAACACCTGCGTCGTCACCTGGGACCGGAGGCGCCTCAGGTCTCTCATCTCAGCCTCGCCGAGCGCGGCGTGGACCGAGAGCCGACCGTCCATCTGGGGCCGGCCGCGACGGCCCTGGAGCGCAAGAACGTCGCCTCCGAGCGTGGCGAGCAGAACCGCGAGGTGAAGGCCAAGAACCGCAAGGTGCGAGAGCTTCACGTCGATCTGGAGGAGACTGTCGAACGCATCGCGCGCCGCGAACCGGAGGTCTTGGCGCCGGTCGCCAAGCTGGTGCTCGACGCCGAGACGATCCGCGCGAACATGATCCGCGAGCGTGACGGCTGGGAGGCCGAGCGGGCCGCGATAACCGCGCCCCGGCCGCCCTCGGTCAAAGCGATCGAACGGGAGGTGGTGGGGGAGGCGGCGAGCTTGCGAAGGCGCGCGCTCGTGCGGCTTCAGCAGACCGAGGAGCGGGCCAAGAAGGTCCGCTCGCGGGCGTTCGAACTGGTGCGCTGGGTGCGCAACCCGGCGCGAATGATCTGGGCCAAGCACGCCGAGATGAACGCCATCGCCCGTGCCCGACGCGACCTTCGTCGAGCCGAGCTCGGGGTGCAGGTCCGTCAGGCGTGGCTCGTCTCGCCGGCGGGCCAGTCCTACGTCACGGCGCGTCGCCGACCGGCCCTGGACGCGGCCGCTGAGGCCGCTACGGCGCGGCGCACGCTCGAGCGAAAGATCAAGCGCATGGACAAGCGGATCGCCGCGGCGAGCCGCACCTACAACGACCTCCGGGTGGCCCAGGCGCTCGGCCAAACCTCGCTCAAGGTCCCGCGCACCTCGCCGGACGCGACGCGGTTCTTTCGCGACGTCGGCGCGGCCGGCCGGGCCGCACTGCAGCAGTACCCCGCGCAGGCCCGGCAGCAGGCCGTAGAGCGGCTCAACCGAAGCCCGGGCCGTGCTCTGGGTCAGACCCTGTTTCCCGGATCCTGAGCGGTGCAGCGACCATGACCCGGGCGGCGAAAGCCAAGATCATCCTGCCCGCCTTTGTGGGCGTCCTGCTGCTGGCCGGCGTCGTCTCGACGCAGTTCGTCGCCCACGCCTTCCACTATCCGCGCGAGTTCGGCGCCGGCTGGTTCGACGTGGGGCGGATCCGGCTTTACGCCCCCTGGGCGATCGTCGCCTGGTACGGCCGGTTCGCGGCTGAATATCCCAGCACCTTCGACATGGCGGTGTTCTTGCCGCTCGCCATCCTCTTCATTCCGGCCATGGCCGCGATCGGACTTTCGCGGCGGACCCGGCGCGAGCCCCGCGCCTTTGGCCTCGACGCCTGGGCCCAGTTGGCGGACGTGAAACGGGCCAAGCTGATCCAGTCCGGCCGCCAGATCAGCGGCCGTGTGCTGGGCCGCTTCGCCGGCAAGTACCTGACCTATAGCGGCGTGGAACACGCCATCATCGTAGGCGCCTCACGAAGCGGGAAGGGCGCCGGCCACGTCGTTCCGACTCTCGTCGCCTGGCCCCAAAGCGCCTTCATTTACGACCGGAAGGGCGAGCTCTGGCACATCACGGCCGATCACCGGAAGACCTTCAGCCACGTCTTCTATTTCGCGCCGACCGATCCCAACACCGTGCGCTGGAACCCGCTCTTCGAGGTCCGCAAGGGACCGATGGAGATCGCCGACATCCAGAATGTCGTGGGGATCCTCGTCGACCCTTTGGGCCGCAAGGCCGGCGACCTGAACTTCTGGGATCAAAGCGCCACGGACTTCTTCACCGCGGTGATCCTGCACGTCCTCTACAGCGAGGCCGACAGCAACAAGAACCTGGCCCAGGTCCGGCGACTGCTGATCAACATCGACCCAACCCTGCACGCGATGAAAAACACGCTGCACCGCCATAGGCCGGACTTCCACGCCGCCGACGGCCTGGCCCGGGATGCGGAGGGGCAGCCGATCGCGGAGGTCCATCCCGAAGTCCTGCTGGGCGCCACGGCGCTCGACAGCATGGACGAGCGGGTGAAGTCGAATGTCCTGGCCACCTGCCGGGCCTCGCTGTCGCTGTGGGCCGATCCGCTCGTCGAGTACGCCACCAGCTGGTCGGACTTCTCGATCGGCGACCTCGTCTGTTCGGAGGCGCCGGTCAGCTTCTACATGATCACGCCCCAGGCTCATGCCGACCGGCTGGCCTTCCTGGTGCGGGTGTTCACGCGACAGACGATCAACAGCCTGATGGAGAGCGAGCACGCCGACAGTCGCGGTCGGCGCAAGCGCCACCGCCTGCTGATGATGCTCGACGAGTTCCCCAAGCTCGGTAGCCTGCCGTTCCTGGAGAACGCCATGGGCGAGATGGCCGGCTACGGGATCACCGCGCATTTGGTCTGCCAGAGCTTCAACGACGTGTTCTCGAAGTACGGCGATCGCACGCCGATCTTCGACAACATGCACATCACCGCGAGCTTCGCGACCTCCGAGCCGACCAGCATCGAGAAGGTGGTGCGGCGGGCCGGCAAGTCGCTGGAGATGCGCGACAGCTACTCCGATCCGCGCAGCATCTTCGGCCGCTCGCACCGCTCCACCTCTCAGTCTGAGCAGCAGCGCTACATCCTCTCCGAAGAGGATGTGCGGGGCCTCGACGACAGCAAGCAGTTCCTCTTCGTCAACAACACCAAGCCGATTCTGGCCGACAAGATCCGCTACTACGAAGAGCCCTTCTTCAAGGCTCGCACTGGCGACTATTTCCACGGCGTTCCAGCGCGGTATCGGCAAACGCCCGGCCATGCGGACCTGCCCGGCCCCGCCTCCATCGACTGGGCCGGGGCGAGGGCCGTCCGCGCTGCGCCTGCGGCCCATGTCGCGATCACCCCCATCGCCGCGCCGCCGGCCGGCCCGACTGACGAGGCGATCCCCGTCTCCGACTACCTCGACATCCAGCCCGTCGACGCCCTGCGCCCCGACGATCTGCCCGGCTCCGCCTAGCCCCATTCGGGACCCGCCATGACCCAACATCACCCCGCCGTTCAGGACCGGAAGGTCGCCGCTCTCAAGCAGGCCATGGGCCCGGTCATCGCCGGGGCCTTGGCCGATCGCTTGGTGGTGGAGGTCATGGTCAACCCGGACGGCAAGATCTGGGTCGACAAGATCGGGGAGGGGAGATCGTTCACCGGCGAGCGGCTTCAGGGCGGCGACGCCGAGCGCATCCTGCGCCTCCTGGCCGATCACGTGGGCGAGGTCGTCACCCGTGACAGGCCTCGGGTCAGCGCCACGCTGCCAGAGACCGGCGAACGCTTCCAAGGCGCCTTCATGCCTGTCGTCAGCAGCCCGGCCTTCGCCATCCGAAAACGGCCGGAGGTGGTCTTCAGCCTGGATGACTATGTCGACATGGGCATCATGACCGCGGGCCAGGCGCGTGTGGTCCGCGAGGCGACCGCCAGTCGGCAGAACATCCTGATCGCCGGCGGCACCGGGTCGGGAAAGACCACCCTCGCCAATGGGGTGCTCAACGAGCCGGCGTTCGCACGCGATCGCATCGCCGTCCTGGAGGACACGCCCGAGCTCCAGTGCCCGGCTGACGACAAGATCCAGATGCTGACCAAGCGGACGGAGCCGCAGGTCACGATGGCCGACTTGGTTCGAGACACACTGCGGCTGAGGCCGGACCGCATCGTTATCGGCGAGGTGCGCGACGGCTCTGCGCTGGACCTTCTGAAGGCGTGGAACACCGGCCATCCGGGTGGACTGGCCACCATCCACGCCAACAGCGCGCTGGAGGCGATGACGCGCCTGGAGGACCTCATCGGCGAGGTGACGCAGCGGATCCCCTACCGGGCCATAGCCCAGGCCATCAATATGGTGATCTACATCGAGCGGACCCCCAAGGGTCGCATCGTGCGGGAGGTGAGCCGGGTCGTGGGCCGGGAGAACGACGCCTACCGGCTCGAGCCGATCTTGCAGGCGAGCTGAGGGGAGCCGGCTCGATTTCCAAGGCGCCCGCCGCTATGCAGTTGGTCAAGTTCTGAGAGGCGGGGGAGCAGGGCATGGCGCGCGTCTTCGATTTCGACGGGCATCCGTGGTCCGACAACGGTCTGCAGGGCTTTCGGCTGCGGGATCCAGTGGACGATTTGACCTCTGCCGATGTGCTGAGGCTGACCGACGGCGCCACCCGCGCCCTATCGTATTGGAAGGCGGAAAAGATCGAGCGCACTGCCAAGGGCTGGCGCGGGGTGCTCTCCCAAACCGAGTATGATGGCGGACAGCGCTAGCCGCGGGAGACCGGAGGAACGTCTTGGCTCAGCCGGCACGGCCCTTTCGCACTGAAGCCAGCCTGGCGGCCGAGCGCCGACGCCGTGCTCAGGTGGGGCCCATGCTCACCCAGCACGGGTACGAAGTGCTGCAGACGAGCGGATCACGCGCGGCAGCTCGGTGTCGCAGATCATTACGGCGAGGGCGCCGGACGGGGCCGCGCTCAAGATGCGCGTGCGCCTATGCTGGCGTCATGAAGACCGCGCATCGGGGTCAGGCGCGTATTCGGCGGCGCAGCTGAGAGCGCGGCTGAAGGACGACGATTGGGACAAGACCCTGGCCTTCATCGTCGGGCGCGAGAGCACGCAGGGCAACACCCACAACCTCCTCGTCCAGAACGATGAGGCCGGTTTCCGCCACGCCGCCCTCATTCCCAGCGCCGCGTTAGGGGACATCTGGCGTGCGCAACGAGACGCCAGCGACGCTCTGATCGCAGCCGGCGTCGTCGGCGGTCGCGCGAAGAACCACGCCGCGAACGGATCAAGTCCAACCCTATACCTGCAGGACGACCGCACGCCCGCGGCCCGCGCTGTCCCCGACCTGCTCTGGCGGTGGCCGGGCGTGGTCGACGTCCTCGCGCTTCCGCTGGTCTCGGCGATCGAACGGATCGACGACACCCTCGACGATCTGCCGATCGACGCGACCCAACTGGGCCGTGACGAGGGTGACCGAGTGAGGTTGGTGCGTTCAGGCGTGACGCGGGATCAGCGGGTTCGAGACGCCGTCCTTGTCCGAGCGAACGGGACGTGCGAGCGCGCCGGATGCGGGGAGCATCGCGATTTTCGCAGTTTCCTGGACGTGCATCACATTCTCGGGGTGGAGCAGAGCGATCGCGTCTGGACCTGCGTCGCGCTCTGCCCGAACTGTCACCGCGAGGCCCACCTGTCCCCGGAGGCCGCGCAAATCAACGCGGCGCTGGCTGTGTTCGCGGCCGCCTTCGAACCGACTGGCGAAGCCTAGGTGCGGTCAGCCGGCCGCTTTAGGAGGTCAGAGGCCTCAACGCCAAGCGCCTTGGCGATCTTATCGAGCATATCGATCGTGGCGCCGTAGACGCTCCGCTCCAGAGAACTGATGTATGTCCGATCGATGTCGGCGCGATGGGCGAGCTCCTCCTGGCTCAAGCCGGCGGCGGTCCGGCAGGTCTTAAGGTTCTGGGCAAGGATGTCGCGGATCTCCATCCGTAGGATGAGTTCGGCTTGTCGAGTATTCCACCACGGAGTATCCTCTACAAAGGCCAAGGTTTCTCTGGCGCGCCTATTCGCGTTTCGTGTTGGCTTGCGCCATGACGCTACTTGCCTAGAGTCAGTTCATGCCCCGACCTTTGAAGGCTCCCCACGTCATCGATGAGCATGTGGGCCGCCGATTACGCATACGCCGCAAGCAGTCAGGCCTTAGCCAGCACGCGTTAGGGGACGCCATCGGGCTGACGTTCCAGCAGGTGCAGAAATACGAGCGCGGCGGCAATCGCATCAGCGCCTCACGACTCTACGAGATCGCTGATTTCCTCAAGGTGCCGGTCAGCTACTTCTTCGAGGGCGTCGTGACGACCGGGATCGCGAAGCCAGGCGAGAACCTGCCGCCGGTCAATTCGGACAAGCTCCTTGAGGTGGACGGCGGGATCGACCTCGCTCGGGATTTTCCTCGGATAAGATCGCCGCGCATACGCCAGGCGATCGCCAAGATGGTGGCCCAAATCGCCGACGAGGACGAAGACGGCGCCGCCTAGCGGAAATTCCGCGACTTCTGCTTCAGGGTGTCGATGTGCAGGTCGGGGACGAAAATGTCCCGGGCCTTGGGGCCTCTGGGCTGTCCGACTCTAGGGTCAGGCGCGCCAGGACCACGGGCGAATTCATCACCTCGACCATGGGGCAGCGGGAACGGCGCGTCACGTCCGCCGACGCTGGCGAGCAGGTCCGACAGGTCGAACACCTTCCAGGCAATGAGGTGAACCACATCGCCTTCACGCTGGATGCGGCCATCGATGCCGAGCATCGAGGCGGTCAGGATCGTGCGGCGGTACTTCTCGTACATCTTGGGCCAGATCACGAGGTTGGCGCAGCCGGTCTCGTCCTCGACGGTGATGAACATCACCCCCTTCGCAGAGCCCGGCATCTGGCGAACCAGCACCAAGCCGGCGGCCTTCAGGAAGCGACCGTCCTTGGCGCCCATCGCGTCAGCGCAGGACACGTAGCGCTCCTTGGCGAGCTCTTGGCGGACGAACGCGAGGGGGTGATCGCGCAAGGTCAGGCCGACGTGGCCGTAGTCCTCGACGACCTCGCGGCCGCCAGTCATGGCTTTGAGCGCCACGGCCGCTTCGGCCACTTCCGGCACGATCTGCTGCTCCCGCGCCGAGGCGGCGGCGAAGAGCGGCAGGGGCTCGTCACGCAGCGCCTTGATCTCCCACAGCGCTTCGCGGCGCGCGCGGCCGAGGCTCGGGCGGAAACCATCGGCCTCGGCGATCTTGACCAGGCTGGCCGCCGGCACGCCGGCGCGCCGCCAGAGATCGTCGATCGAGGCGAACGGCTGCTCGGCGCGGGCGGCGACGATCGCCGCGCCGTCGACGTTGGCGAGGCCCTTGACCAGCCCAAGGCCCAGGCGGACCGCATGACGGTCGCCGCTTGGCTCAAGGGTGCAGTCCCAGCGCGAGGCGTTGGCGCAGATTGGACGCACCTCGACGCCATGTTCGCGGGCGTCGCGGACGATCTGGGCCGGCGCGTAGAAGCCCATCGGCTGGGCGTTGAGCAAGGCGGCGCAGAAGACGTCCGGATGCCAGCATTTGAGCCATGAGGAGGCATAGGCGATCAGAGCGAAGGAGGCCGCATGGCTCTCGGGGAAACCATAGGACCCGAAGCCCTCAAGCTGGCTGAAGGTGCGTTCGGCGAACTCCTTCGTGTAGCCGCGTTCCACCATGCCGCCGACAAGCTTGTCCTTGAAATGGCTGACGCCGCCCGTGAACTTGAAGGTGGCCATGGCGCGGCGCAGTTGGTCGGCCTCGGTGGCGGTGAAGCCCGCGCACTCGATGGCCACCCGCATGGCCTGTTCCTGGAAGAGCGGCACGCCGAGCGTCTTGCCCAGCACCGCCTCGAGCTCAGGCTTGGGATACTCGACCGGCTCCTTGCCCTCGCGGCGGCGCAGGTAGGGATGGACCATGTCGCCCTGGATCGGGCCTGGCCGCACGATCGCAACCTCGATGACCAGGTCGTAGAAAGTCCGCGGCTTGATCCGCGGCAGCATGGCCATCTGGGCGCGGCTCTCGATCTGGAAGACCCCCAGGGTGTCGGCCTTACGGATCATCGCGTAGGTGCGCGGGTCCTCGGCCGGGATGGTGGCCAGGTCGAGATCGACGCCCTTGTGGTCGCGCAGCAGGTCGAGACCTCGCTTCATGCAGCTCAGCATTCCGAGCGCCAGGCAATCGACCTTCATGAACTTCAGGGCGTCGATGTCGTCCTTGTCCCACTCGATGACCTGGCGGTCCTTCATGGCGGCCGGCTCGATGGGGACGAGCTCGTCGAGCCGGTCATGGGTCAGGACAAAGCCGCCCGGGTGTTGCGAGAGGTGACGCGGGGCGCCGTGCAGCTGGCGGGCGAGATCCAGCGCCAGGCGAAGGCGCCGGTCGGCGAGGTTGAGGTTCAGCTCTTCGGCGTGCTTGGCCTCGACGCCATTTTCGGACCACGACCAGATCTGGCCGGACAGCATCTTGATCAGGTCCTCGGAGAGGCCGAGCGCCTTGCCCACATCGCGCACCGCGGCGCGGCCGCGATAGCGGATCACCGTCGAGCAGAGCGCCGAGCGGTCGCGGCCGTAAGTCTCGTAGACCCACTGCATCACCTCCTCGCGCCGCTGGTGCTCGAAATCGACGTCGATGTCGGGCGGCTCGCGCCGCTCCTCCGACACGAAGCGCTCGAACAGGAGGTCGTTGCGCTCGGGGTCGATGGAGGTGATTCCGAGCACATAGCAGACGGCCGAGTTGGCGGCTGAGCCGCGCCCCTGGCAGAGGATGTCCTTGCTGCGCGCGAAGCGGACGATGGAATTGACGGTCAGGAAATAGGGGGCATAGCCAAGCGTCTCGATCAGCCGCAGCTCGTGTTTGAGCAGCTTGATCACCTTGTCGGGAACACCCTCCGGGTAACGGCGCTCCGCGCCCTCGAAGGTCAGTTCCGCGAGGGTCTGTTGGGGCGTTTTGCCGGGTTCGGAGACCTCGTCCGGATACTGGTACTTCAGCTCCTCGAGGCTGAAGCGGCAGCGGTCGGCGATCTCGACCGTTCGCGCTAGGGCTTCGGGGTATTTGGCGAAGAGGCGATGCATCTCCTCGGCCGGCTTCAGATAGCGGTCGGCGTGGCGCTCCCGCCGAAAACCCAGCTCGTCGATCGTGCAGCCGTGGCGCACACAGGTGACCACGTCCTGCAGCATGCGCCGGTCGGGGTGATGGAAGAGAACGTCGTTGGTGACGACGGTCAGCACCCCGGCTTGGGCAGCGAGGTTGGAGAGATCGTGCAGGCGGAGCGCATCGCCCGGCCGCCGGCGAAGGGTCAGGGCCAGATAGGCGCCGGCCGTGAACGTCGTCTTGAGGCGGCGAAGCCGTTGTGAGCACACCTCGTCGGCCTCGTCAGGGACGAGGATGGCGATGAGGCCCTCGGCGTAGTCGGCAAGGTCCGTCCATTCGAGATGGCATTTGGCCTTGCCCGCGCGGCGCTTGCCCAGAGACAGCAGCCTGCAAAGGCAGGCGTAGGCCGCGCGATCGGTCGGATAGACGAGGACGCCCGACCCGTCCGCCAGGTCCAGGCGGCAGCCGACGATCAGGCGGACCTCGGTGATCTTGGCCGCCTCATGGGCCCGCACGATCCCGGCGACGGAATTGCGGTCGACGATGGCCATGGCCTCGATGCCGCAGACATTGGCCTGGCCGAACAGCTCCTCGCAGGACGAAGCCCCCCGGAGGAACGAGAAGTGCGAGGTGGCCTGTAGCTCGACATAGCGCGGGCTCATGGCGCGGCCTCGCCCTGCGCGCGGATCAGTCTAGAAGCGGCGCGATGGATTTCCGCCCTTGGCTTCCTTTGTTCGCGCTTGGCCTGATGGCCGCCGCGCCGGTGCAGACCGTCGTCGACGGCGACACCTTCGTGGTGGGCGCAGAGCGAGTGCGCCTGTGGGGCGTCGATGCGCCTGAAGGCCGTCAGGTCTGTCAGGACGGGCAGGGGCGTGACTTCCGCTGCGGCGACGTCGCCCGGCAGCGGCTCGCCGGCCTGATCGGCCGCCGCCCGGTGGACTGCCGCGAGCGGGATCGGGACGGCTATGGCCGCATGGTCGCACAATGCTGGGTCGGGGGCGTCGACCTGGGCGAGGCCCTGGTTCGCGCCGGCTGGGCGGTGGAGTACCGGCAGTTCAGCCGGGGCGCCTATGCGGCGGCGGAGACCGAAGCACGCACCGCCAAGCGCGGTCTGTGGGCAGGCCGCTTCGAGGCGCCGGATCATTGGCGGGCCGAGGTGCGCGCCGAGCGGCCGCCGCCGCCCGCGCCGCCAGGATCCTGCGCGATCAAGGGCAACATCAACGCCAAGGGCCGTAGGATCTTCCATCTCCCCGGCCAGCGAGACTATGCGGCCACGGTGATCGACACCGCGCGGGGCGAGCGCTGGTTCTGCAGCGCCGCGGAGGCGCAGGCCGCCGGTTGGACCCCGGCCGCGCGCTGAGGCGTCAGCCGAACAGGCCATGCATCCACCAGGATAGATTGCCGGTCACGGACCGCTCGCCGTCGCCGCGGCGGAAAACCCAGAAGCGCGCGCCGGCGTCGTCCTCGAGCTGGAAATAGTCGCGCACGGCGTCGAGTTCGCCGTCTCTGCGCCACCACTCCCCGAAAATCCGCTCCGGGCCGTCTGCCCGCCGCACGCGGCGGCGGACACCGCGCCAGGTGAAGGTGACCGGCGGTTGGTCGGGCAGCAGCGCGACCGCGTCGATGCGCTCTGGGTTGCTCAAGAGCCGCGTCGGCCGTGGCCAGCGCTGGGGCCAGGTTTCGCCGGTCTCAGGCGCGCTGGCCTCGATGCGGCGGACCGAGCGCTCCGGCACATCGCTCTGGGCGGGGGCCGCCCGATAGAGCCGATGGCCGCCGGCGCGGTTGGCCAGGATGTCCATCAGGTCGGTGACGTCAGGGATCGGCGCTTCGGTCAGGCTGGTGGCGATCACCTTCGGGACGAGAGGTTCGGCCACGGGCGCGACCAGCACCATGGTCTCGACCCCAAAGCCGGGATCGACCGTCTCCAGCTTGTCGCAGAGCAGGCGCGTCAGCCGCTTAATGTCGCGGCCCGGCTTGGCGGTCCCGACGCGGATGGCCTCGATCCGGTTGTCGACCCGGTGGAAGCGAAGGTCGAGCTTGCGCGCGCCGAGCCCTTCCTCCTCCAGCCTGGCGCAGAGGGCCTCCACGAGTTTTAGCGTGTAGCGGGCCAGGGTCTCGGGCGCGCCGATGGGCTCGGCGAAGGCGCGCCGGACCTGGATCACCTCCGGCGCCTCGACCGGCTCGACGGGCTCGGCCAGGCGGCCAAAGGCATGGTCGAGCCGGCGCGTCAGCTCGGGACCGAACCGCAAGGCCAGGGGCGCCCGGGGCTTGGCCTCCAGCTCGGCGATGCTGTCGATGCCGACCTTGCCGAGGCCCGCGACGATGTCGTCGGTCAGGCGCAGGGCGCGGACCGGAAGGTGGGCGACGGCTCGCCCGCTTTCCTCGCAAGGGACGCAGAGCGCGGGGTTGGCCTTGAAGCGCGCCAGGGCGTGGGAGGCGCCCCAGGTCCCGCTGCCGGCGGCGCGGGCCAGGACACCGCTCACCGCCAGGCGCTCGACCATGTCGGCCAGCATGGCCTCTTCGCCGCCGAAGAGATGGGTCGAGCCGGTGACGTCGAGCACCAGGCCATCGGGCGGATCGGTCGCGACGATCGGCGAGTACCGGCGCAGCGCCCAGAGGGCTAGACGGTCCAGACCGTCGAGATCGCCCTCAGGATTGGCGTCGTGAAGGATGAGCTCGGCGCAATGGGCTCGCGCCTCGGCCGCCGGTAGGCCCGGCCGGACGCGCATAACTTGGGCGGCCGCGTTCGCGGCCAGCACGAGGCGGCGTCGGCCTTGCCGGCCGACGAGGGCGACCGG
>JBFMGV010000102.1:0-21269 GCA_040752615.1 Pseudomonadota bacterium
CTCCCCCCGCGGGGGAGCAACTTCAGCGTACTCGGCCGCGGGCGATGCGTTCGACCTCGGCCTCGACGGCGGTCTGGACGATCGTGGGCAGGTTGTCGTCGAGCCACTGTTGCAGCAGCGGGCGAAGCAGCTCGCGCACCACGTCTTCCAGCGTCCGGCCCTCGGCGGGCATCAGGATGCTGCCCGAGAGGCGGCCGAACGCGGCGGCGGTGGCGGCGGCGATCGGGTCGCTGACCAGGCCCTCGCCCGGGGGCAGCGGCGGGGGCAGCGGCGCCTCGGCGACGGGCTCGGGCAGCGGCGGCGGGGCGGCGTCGACGAAATCCAGGTCGCCGTGGCTCTCGACCTTCTGGGTCAGTTCGAGGTCGCCGTCGTCCTCGTCGTCGAGGGCGACCGGCGCGGCGGCCGCGGCGGCGCGTTCAGGCTCAGGCTCCGGAACCGGCAGCGGCGGGGCGCTGTGTTCGGGAACATGCTCAGGACGAATATCAATATCGGGCGCGGCCGGCGCTTCCGCCGCCGGGGCTTCATCTTCGGAGATGATGCGGCGGATGGAGGCGAGGATTTCCTCCATCGTCGGTTCTTGAGAACTCTGTTCGGACATTTGCCTGCCGCCGCGAGTGAATCTTAGCGCCGGAGCCTAAGCGCGCCCGCACGTTCGTGCAATTTCCGACCCGTGATACGCGTCAACGGGTCGCCGGCTGCTGCGCGGGAGGCGCCGGCGGCGGCTCGAGGCCCGGGCCCTTCGGCGTCTCCAGCGGCTTCAGCGCGGGCGCCTGGGCCGGGAACGGGGTCGCGAAGTGGTCGACGATGCTGATCGGCTCTTCCCAGGGCACCCAGCCCCAGGTGATCCGCAGCTTCCGGAAGTTCTTGGCCGCGTCGTACTGCGACACGCTGGGCACCAGGTTGCGGCCCTCGAGCCGGCCCATGGTGGCCAGGACGTTGGCGGCGGCCACGTACTCGTCGCGGCGCGAGCTGACGGCGTTCAGCTCGGCCTGGCGCAGTTCCTGTTCGGCGTTCAGCACGTCGATGGTGGTGCGCAGGCCGACCTGCTGCTCCTGGCGGGTGCCCTCGGCGGCGATGCGGGCGGCGCGCACCTGCTCCTCGCTGGAGGTGATGTTGGCCCGGGCCGCGATCAGCTGGCTCCAGAACTGGGTCACGCCCTGCAGGACGTTGCGGCGCACGCCCTCGACCGTGATGCGGTCGGCGTTGTTGCGCTCGACGGCCTGACGGACGCGCGAGGTCACGAGGCCGCCGGAGAACAGCGGCACCGAGGCCGAGATCGTCGCGGTGTAGGTCCGGCCGAAGCGGTCCTCGGGCTCGAAGGGGTCGATGACGCCGCGCTGGATGCCGGCGATCTGCGCACTGACCTGCGGCATCCGCTCGGCGCGAGCGCCGGCGACGCGGGCGCGGCTGGCCTGCTCGGCGTACTGCTGGCCGCGGAGCTGCGGGTTGAACTGCTCGGCGATGGTGTAGGCCTCGTCCGGATCGCCCGGCATCAGGTAGGCGAGAGAGGGCTCGGGGGCGAGTTCGCCGGGGTTCTGACCGACGATCGTCGCGTAGCCGGCGCGGCTGATGGCGATCTGGGCGGTGGCGCTCTGCAGCAGGGCCTGGGCCTGGGCCAGGCGGGCCTGGGACTGGGCCACGTCGGTGCGGGTCACCTCGCCCACGTCGAACCGGGCCTGCGACTCCTGCAGCTGGCGGGTCAGGACGTTGACGTTCTCCTGGCGGATGCGCAGCGCCTCGATGTCGCGGCGGACATCGGCGTAGGCCTGAATGACGCTGACGAGGACGGAGGCCTCAATGCGGCGAAGGTTCTCACGGCCGGCCAGCACGTCGGCCTGGGCCGCGTTGACCGAGGCAGAGACGCGGCCACCGGTCCACAGGGGCTGGGTGAAGGTGAGCTGGGCCGCGCCGGAGTTGCTGCGGACCGAACCCGGGGTGCCGGCGGAATCGGGCACGCCGTCGCCGTTGAAGTCCTGTTGCCGGCCCAGCAGCGGGGTCTGGGTCTCGGTCCACTGGGCCTGGCCGCCGAGCGTCAGCGTCGGGCGCCAGCCGGTGCGGGCCTGAAGATAGCTCTCGTCGAGGGCCCGCTGCGTCGCGCGCTGGGCCTGGAGGGTGGGGTTGTTCTGGTAGGCCAGCGCGATCGCGTCGGCCAGGGTCTCGGCGGAGGCCGGGACGGACGCGCCAACGGCGCCTGCACACACAGTCGCAGCCAGCAAACGGCTGCGGAAGTTGATGGACATTTCTTATCCCCGATCTCGCAAGAGACTCTTCGTTATATGTAGCCCTGTGCCTTCTCGGCCAAGCGGCGTCACCTTAAGCTTTTTTCACGCCGCGGTTTCCCAGGTGTTTCACCCGGCCACGATCAGAAGGCGAAACCGTGGCTCGCCTCGAAACCGGCCAGCACCGGCGGGAACGCATCGAACAGATCACGACGGCCGACGCCCTCGGGCGTGCGCACGTAGAGGCCGGCCTTGCCCACCGGGCCGTCGCGTTCGACCAGCCCCAGGCGGCCGCTGGGCGCCAGGGCGTCGAGCCAGGCCTGCGGCGCGCGGGTGACGGCGCCCTCGCAGACCACGATGTCGAAGGCGCCCGGCGGCAGCGATTCGCCGGCCTGGGCCTGGGTGACCGCGCAGCCCAGCTCCTCCATCACGGCGGCGGCGTACGGCGCGCTGATGGCCAGCACGCGCTCACCCGGCATCGGACGCAGGGCCTGCAGCAGCTTGGAGACGTCGCGCGGCTTCAACAGGAAACGGCCCGGGGCGTACTCCACCTCGATGTCGGTGTAGGCGAGGTGGTGCTTGTCGGCCGGCGCGAAGCGCTCGCGCGGGATCGCCCGCATGGCGTCATGGATGCGCACGTCGGTGACGTCCTGGGTGCGCACCTGGCTTTCCACCATGTTCAGGCGGGCGGCGGCGAAGTCGGCCATCGAGTCCTCGAGCGTAAGATCACGTGCGCCGGGTTATAGGCCCACGCTGGCGGAAGGCAATTGCGGCCGAAGAGCCGTTCTGTTAGTCCCCGCCCCTCACCTCCGGCGGCCCGATGGCGGAGTGGTGACGCAGCGGACTGCAAATCCGTGCACCCGAGTTCGATTCTCGGTCGGGCCTCCAACCTTCTCCTGAAAAATCAGCTCACCAGCAGCAACGTGGCGCCGGCCGCGGCGGCGGCGGCGGCCGAACCGCCCGCGTAGAGCGCGCCCAGGCGCAGACCGCCGACGACGGTGGCGATCACCGCCTTGGAGACCGTGTCGACGCCCGCGGCGATCAGCACCGCCAGGGCGGCGGTCCGCAGGTCGAGCCCCTGCCCCGCCACCATCCGCCCGACGGTGAGCGTGATGGCGTCCACGTCCACGAGCCCGGCCAGGGCGGCCACGGGCAACAGGCTGCCCGAACCGAAGAAGCCGGAGAGAATCCGAGCCGCCGCCATCACGACGCCCAGGATCGCCGCGAATTTCAGCACCAGGCCGAGGTCGAAGGGGCTCTTCATGCCCTCCAACGGCTTGCCCGAGGTCTCCCGGGCGGCGCGCAGGGTCGCGAGGCCCCCGAGAATCGCCGAGACCACCGCGAAGGCGGCCAGCGGCGGCCAGAGGGTGGCCAGGAGCGTCGGCGCGAGAATCGCCGCGATGGCCCCGATCCGGATGACCATCACCCCACCGGCCAGGATCGCGCCGCCCGCATGGATCATGGCCCTGTCGGGCGCCTCGCGGTTCTGGCGGGCGAGTTGCAGGGTGACGGCGGTGGAGGAGACCATTGCCCCAGCGATGCTCGCGACGACGACGCCCCGGGTGGCGCCCAGCACCCGCATGGCCACGTAGGCGACGAACGAGATGCCGGCCATGGAGATGGTGAGCAGCCACAGCTCGTGCGGATTGACCGCCGCGTGCGGGCCGTAGCCCTGGTTCGGCAGCAGCGGCAGGGCGATGAAGGTCATGGCCAGCAGGATCAGCGCGCTGCGCAGCTCGTCCTCGGTGACCCGGTTCAGCCAGTCGTGCAGCACGGTCTTGAAGGCCAGCAGGCCGGCGGTGACCACCGCCGCGGCCGCCGCCAGCCGCCAGTCGCCGACCTGGGCGTAGGCGCCGAGGGCGAAGACCATCAGGGCGGCGACCACCGCCGTGACCGAATGGTCGTGGTCCTCCATCTGCTCCTGGTGCTTGAAGAGGATGAAGGCGAAGGCCAGCGGCAGCGCGACGGCGGCGAAGGCCCAGCCGCCGAACGCCTGGCCCAGCAGGGCCGCGATCCCGCCCAGCAGGCCGATCAGCGAATAGGTGCGCAGGCCGGCGGTGCGGCCACCCTCGGCGATCTCGCGCCCATGCCAGCCACGCTCCACGCCCACCAGCACGCCGATGGCGAGGGCCAGGCCCAGGCGTTGGAAGTCTTCGAGCGGCATCCGTGCTCCCGGATCGTGGACCTGCAACACCTACAACATGGCGCGGCCTGGTTCGAAGCTTGAACCTGGGGGGCGCTCCGGCCTAACGGACGTCATGGCGCAAGACATCCCCAACATCCTGGTCACCGGCTCCACGCGCGGCATCGGCGCGGCCATCGTCGAGGCGCTGTCCGGCCGCGCGAACGTGGTCGGCCACGGACGCAGTGACGGCCCCGCCACGATCGGCGCCGACCTTTCGGACCCCGCGGCGGCCGACCGGCTGTGGGACGCGGCGCTGGAGCGCCTGGGCGGGCGGATCGACGTGCTGATCAACAACGCCGGGGTGTTCGAGGCCGTGGCGGTGGACGCGGAGCTGGACGACTGGCAGGCCGGCTGGGGCCGCACCATGCAGATCAACCTGCAGGCCTCGGCCGACCTCTGCCGCCGGGCGATCCTGCACTGGCGCGAGCGCGGGACGAGCGGAGAGCGAGGGGGCGGGCGGATCGTCAACATCGCCAGCCGCGCGGCCTATCGCGGGGACAGCCCCGCCCACTGGCACTACGCGGCCTCCAAGGCGGGGATGGTCGGGATGACCAAGTCCATCGCCCGGGGGTACGCCCGCGAGGAGATCCTGGCCTTCGCCGTCTGCCCCGGCTTCACGATGACGGGGATGGCGGACGACTACCTGGCCAGCCGTGGCGGCGACAAGCTGCTGGCCGACATCCCCCTGGGTCGTGTCGCGGCGCCCGCCGAGGTGGCGAGCGCGGCGGCCTGGCTCGCGCTGGAGGCGCCGGCGTCGATGACCGGCGCGGTGATCGACATCAACGGGGCGAGCTTCGTCCGGTAGAGGGCCGCGCCCCCTATCCACCCTTCCCCGCCAGCACCTCGTCCAGCTGCGCGAACTGTTCGCCGCTCATGGCCTGCATCCCGGCCAGGTCTTCGGCGAGCGGCTCGGCGGAGGGGTATAGCTCGCCGAGGGTCAGCAGGGTGCGCTCGCCCTGGGGCTCGAAGGTCACGGTGGTAACCGGGGCGTCGGCGCTCTCCTCGTTCGTCCAGACCAGGCGGGAGGACGGGACGACCTCCAGATACCTGCCGAAGAAGGTCATCGCCTGCTCACCCTCGCCGAAGGTGATGCTGTAGCCGCCGCCCGTGCGGGCATCGATCCGGCAGGCGCTGAGGGTCGCCCCCATCGATCTCGGCGCCCACCAGCGGCGGAACACTTCCGGCCGGGTCCAGGCGTCGAAGACGGCGCCGACGGGCGCGTCGAAGACTCGTGTCACGACGAGTTCGCGGTCAGACTTCCGCGCCACGTTGGTGGGGGTGCTGGTCGGGTCGGGCTGATCCATCGGTCTCCATCCTTTCGCTTCGGGAGCATGCGCGCCATCGGAACGACGAACGAGCATCGCGATCGCCGACATGGCCCCGCAGCGCGCGCCGCCTGGCCGGGCCGGCTGGAGATGACGGCCGCGGGCGCGCGCTGGCGCGGTCCCGTGGGCGAGAACCGGCCGCACCGGCATCTGGCCGCCCAGGCCGTGTTCGCCGGATCGCCGGCCACGATCCGCGACGGACAGGGGCGGGCCTGGACGGGACGCTGCCTGCTGGTCGATCCCCTGGCGCTGCACACGCTGGAGGCGGACGGGGACGTCGAGCTGGTGTTCGTGGAACCGACGCGGGGCGGCGCCCTCGTCGAGCCCGTGCTGGCGGAGCTGGGCGCGCGACTGCGCGATCCCGTGATCGTCGAGGCCGAGGAACCGTCGCTGCGCTTCTGGCGCGCGCTCCTGGCCCCGCCGGAGGAGACGCGCCGGCCGATCGCGCCCGCCCTGCTGGCGTCGCTGGAGACGATCGACGCGGCGCTGGAGGACGGTCCGGTGCGGCTGGCCATGGCGGCCGCGTCGGCGGGCCTCTCGCCGGACCGGTACCGTCACGCCTTCGCCGAGGCCTTCGGGATCTCGTTCCGCCGGCACCTGCTGTGGCGCCGGATGGCCCGGGCGGTCGGCCGCATCTCGGGCGGGCAGGACATCACCGCCGCCGCCCACGCCACGGGCTTCGCCGACAGCGCGCATCTGGCGCGGACGATGCGCGCCTGCTTCGGGATCTCGGCCGGACGGCTCGCGGCCACCCGCGCGCGCCAGCCGCTACGTTCAAGCGGAGAGCCGACCGGCGGGGCATGAGGGGTCCGGAAGGAGCCCGAGATGAACCGATCCCCCGAACGCCGCGCGGCCTATGCGACCGAGGCGGCGGCCGCGCGCGAGGCGCTGGCCGACGGCGACCTGGACGCGGCGTTCGCCCGCCTGGAGCGCGCCCACATCCTGGGCCAGCCCTGGGCCGGCGCGCACAGCTGGACCCACTGGATGATGCTGCGGGTGGGCTGGCGGCGGCGTGACGCGCGCGAGGTGGCGGGCCAACTGCTGCGGCTGGCGGCGGGCGGCGTCTTTTCCTGGCTGGGCCGGGCGCCCGCGGGAAACACCGGCGGCGCGGACGTGTCGGCCTTCCGGCCGATGCCCTATCCCGAAGACCTGGAAGCGCTCTGCCGCGAACCCTAGCCCGCCGCCCGGCGAGCCATGTCGAGGGCGACGGTCAGGGCGTCGTCCACCGGCGTCTCGACGTCCGGGCGGATGCCCTTGCCTTCCCAGTCCCAGTCGGTCGCGGGGTCATAGGTGCGGCCGGTGGAGATCCAGGCCTGCAGGGCCGGGTCGCCGACGTCGAAGATCCCGCCGAAGTATCCCGCGCCGGCCGTGGTCTCGCCGATCAGGGTGGCGCGCCGCGTGCTGCGCAGGCCCAGGGCCATGGCCTCGGCGGCCGACGCGGTGCGGCGTGAGGTCAGATAGTAGACGGGAACCGAGCGCAGCCGCCGCTCGGTGTCGTCGGGGACGATGGTGTGGTCCCACATCTGGAGCGCGGCCTTGCCGGGCACGGGAGTGACCATCGGGACGGACTGGAACGGCGAGGCGACGCCGGGGCGCATCTCCATCCGGTAGAGCCTGGACGGACGGTCGTAGAGCAGCGGCAGGATGGCGTTCATCTCGTCCAGCCGGCCGCCGCGATTGGGGCGGCAGTCGATCACCAGCGCCCGGGCGTCGGCGTGCGCCAGCAGGAAGGCCCGGGCGTCGGCAGCCGAGGCGCCGCCGGGGAACTCGTTGAAGCGCAGATAGGCGACATCGCCGATCATCCGGGCGTCCTCGAGACCGGGCGGCCCCGACGCGCGGGTGCTGGCCGGGGCCTGGGCGGGATCGGGCGGGCGGCGTCCGGCGCGGCGGGCGGGGATCATGGCGAGGTGCCGGTCCGGAGACAGCGCCTGGAGGTCGGCCGTGACGCGGGCGGAGAAGGCGGCCGCGTCGGTCAGGTCGTCGTAGGCGCCGGCCCGGAGCCGTTCGCGCAGCCTCGCCGCATAGCGCGTTCCGATGTCGGGAAAGACGTAGTGATCGACGAGCGCGGCGGAAAAGGTCTCGACGACCCGACGTCGCCGGGCCGCGTCGAGCGGCGCGGGTGCGTCCGGCGCGGGCGCCTGGGCGGCCCCGGCCGGGGCGGCCGCCAGCAGCGCGGCGGGAAGAAGCGCCAAGGCCATGCGGCGTCGGTTCAAACGGGAAGCCCCCCTGTTGCCCGCTCATGAAATCGTGTCGCCGCGCCGCGCCGCAAGACCCCGTTCGCGCCGGGCCTGCGTATCCACTCATGGGCGGCGCGCGGAAAATTACGCACGTCATCCAACTGTCAAAGCTTCGCCACGGGCGCGCCACGATCCCGGCGCGACCTGAAATCCGAAACGACCTTGGGAGGAACCGGATGATGACGCGCCACCGCCTGCCGGCCATCGGCCTGGCCTGCCTGACCGCCGCGACCAGCGGACCCGTCGCCCCTGCCCTCGCCCAGCCCCGGGAGTTCGACGACCAGCCGTCGGCGGCGGAGTGCGCGGCGCTGGGCTTCCGCACCGCGCCCGAGGCGGGGTACGGCGGGCCGGTCGGGATGATGCGCAAGTCCGCGCCGCGCTATGCGCCGACGCCTCCGCCGCCCGCTCCGCCGCCGCCGCCGGTCGCCCAGGCCGCGCCCAGCATTCCGCCCCTGCCCGTGCCGCCGGTCGAGCGCCGCGTGGCCCCGGCCGGCGCCCTGCAGGAGTTGGTGGTCACCGGCTCACGCATCCCCGGCTCGCCGTTGCCCGAACAGCCGCGCGACACCGAACGCTACCCCGGCGCGGTGTCGAACCCGATCCGGCAGGCGGCGACCGAGCCGGTCTCGACCTTCTCGGTGGACGTGGACACCGCCGCCTACGCCAACGTCCGCCGGTTCATCAGCGAGGGCCAGCGCGTGCCGGGCGACGCGGTGCGCATCGAGGAGATGGTGAACTACTTCGACTATGGCTACGCCAGGCCGCAGGACCGGACCCAGCCGTTCAGCACCTATGTGGCGCTGGCCCCCTCGCCGTGGTCGGCCGAGCGCCAGATCCTGCACATCGGGATCCAGGGCTATGACCTGACGCGCGCCGAGCCGCCGCCGCTGAACCTGGTGTTCCTGGTGGACACCTCGGGCTCGATGTGGGGACCGGACCGGCTGCCGCTGGCGCAGAAGTCGCTGAGCCTGCTGATCGGCCAGCTGCGGCCGCAGGACCGGGTCTCGATCGTCGCCTACGCCGGCTCGGCAGGCGCGGTGCTGGGCCCCACCAGCGGGCGCGAGAAACTGAAGATGCGCTGCGCCCTGGGAGCCCTGCGCGCCGGCGGGTCGACGGCGGGCGGCCAGGGGCTGGAGCTGGCCTATGCCCTGGCCAAGGAGCGGTTCGATCCGAAGGGCGTGAACCGGGTGATCCTGGTGACCGACGGCGACTTCAACGTCGGGATCGCCGACCCGTCGCGCCTGAAGGACTTCGTGGCCGAGAAGCGCAAGGACGGGGTCTATCTGTCGGTCTACGGCTTCGGGCGCGGCAACTACAACGACACGATGATGCAGGCGCTGGCGCAGAACGGGAACGGGACCGCCGCCTATGTCGACAGCCTGCAGGAGGCCCGCAAGCTGTTCCGCGAGGACTTCACCAAGAGCCTATTTCCCATCGCCGACGACGTGAAGATCCAGGTGGAGTTCAACCCCGCGCAGGTCAGCGAGTACCGGCTGATCGGCTACGAGACGCGGATGCTGGCGCGGGAGGACTTCAACAACGACCAGGTGGACGCCGGCGAGGTGGGCGCGGGCGCGTCGGTGACGGCGCTCTATGAGATCACGCCGGCAGGGGCGAAGCCGTCGGCCGATCCGCTGCGCTATGGCGGCCCGCCGCCGACGCCGGGGACGTCGCGCGAGCTGGCGTTCCTGAAGGTCCGCTACAAGCTGCCGGGCGAGAGGACCTCGAAGCTGATGGAGCGGCCGATATCGCGGGCCGACGCGAAGCCGTCGCTGGAGGCCGCGCCGGAACAGACGCGCTGGGCCGTGGCGGTCGCCGGGTTCGGCCAGAAGCTGAAGCAGGACCCGCGCGTCCCGGACGCCTTCGGCTGGGACCAGGTGATCTCGCTGGCCCAGACCGCGCGGGGCGCCGATCCCTACGGCGAACGGGCCGAGTTCGTGCAGCTGGTGCGCGGGGCTCAGGGCGTGGGAGACAAGTAGGCCGGGCTCGCCTCCCCCCTCCGACCGAGACGAACGGCGTCGGGAGCGACGAACACCCGGCATCCGTCGATGGGCGCCGTGGACCTGACGGGGCGTGTCCGGGAACAACGGGGTTCCCTGATTTATGCCCGGATCGACATGCCCGCCCTTCGTGTGCTCGCCATCGACGACGAACCCCTGGCCCTGCGGCGCATCGCGCTGTCGCTCGCGCAGATCGACGACGTCGCGCTGATCGGCCAGGCCTCCACCGGGCGCGGCGGCCTGGAGCTGGCGCGCAGCCTGCGGCCGGACGTGGTGCTGCTGGACGTGGAGATGGCGCCGGTGAGCGGCTTCGACCTGGTCGAACAGATGGGCCCCGAACCCGGTCCCCTGGTGATCTTCGTGTCCGCGCACGAGGGCTTCGCCGTGCGGGCCTTCTCCGTCGGCGCGATCGACTACCTGCTGAAGCCGTTCAAGGTGGAGCGCCTGCGCACCGCCCTGGCGCGTGCGGGGCGGACCCTCACGCTGGCGCGGGACGCTAGCCGGGCGGCGGAGTCCGGGCCGTCGACGACGACCTACGCCAGCGGCTTCTGGGTGCTGAGCCGGGGCCTGCACGTGCGGACCTCCGTCCAGCAGATCGAGTGGATGGAGGCCGAGCGCGACTATGTGCGGCTGCACACGCGGGACGAGGCCTTCCTCATGCGCGGGCCGTTGGCGGCGCTGCAGGAGGAGCTGGATCCCAGCCAGTTCATGCGCATCCACCGCTCGACCGTGGTCCGCACCGACCGGATCGAGGCCATCCGCAACCGCAGCAGCCGCGACGTCCGGATCGTGATGATCGGCGGCGAGGAGCTGCGGGTCGGCAAGACCTACCTCGCGGACGTGCGCAGCATGCTCAGCCGCAGATAGGCGCCTTGGGCGTTCATTCTGTCCGTTGGTCGGCGAAGGTTTGAAGCGCCCCCGCGGCCGCCGCACACGACCCGTCCCTAAAGTAAGAGTGAGATGGGTGTTTTCATGGAATTCGTACGCGCCGCGCTCGCCGCGGCCCTTCTCGCCGGCGTCGCCGGCAGCGCGCAGGCCGCCACGGTGGTGGACTTCAACGAGCTGACCCACACCAGCCCCGTTAAGGTCTACAGCGCCCCGATTGTCAGCAAGGGCTTCTCCTTCGCCTCGGAGGTCTCGCTCAACGGCCTGGGCGTCTGGGGCACGATCAACAACGCCGACCCCGACGGCGCCACGCTGACGAACTGGAGCTCGAAGACCATCACCGTGCGTCGCACCGACGGCGAGGCCTTCAGCTTCCAATCACTGGATCTCTCCGACACCTACGACACGGGCGCGGCGGCCGAGCTGCTGTTCACGTTCTTCGACGGCAAGGCCCAGACGACGCAGAAGGTCACGCTGGACCGCCTCAAGGGCATGCAGACCATGTCCTTCGGCCAAGGGCGCCTGGAGTGGTTCAGCATCGCCCAGACCGGGTCGGTCGGGATGCAGATCGACAACCTGTCGTTCGGCGCCGCCGCGCAGGGCGGCGTGCCCGAGCCGGCGACCTGGGCCCTGATGATCATGGGCTTCGGTGCTGCCGGCGCGAGCCTGCGCCGCCGGCGTGACGCGGTCGCCTAACCCGCGTCGCCCCACTGACGATGAAGGGAGGTCGCCACGTGGCTCAGCCGCGTGCGCGCCTCCCAACTCAGTTTCTCGCCTTCGACGGCCAGGACGTCGTTGAGGGTGTAGAGCAGCTCGCGGCCGGCCTGATCGACGATGTCGCTCTCGATGAAGCTGATGCCGCAGAGGCGCTCGCCGCGCGTCACCGGCTTGACCTCGTGGATGGTGGTCGAGGGATAGAGCACCGCCGAACCGGGTTTCAGCTTGAAGTCCACCGCGCGCGAGCCGAGGCGCACCGAAAGCTCCCCGCCGTCGTAGGTGTCGGGCTCGGCCAGGAAGATGGTGCAGGACAGGTCCGCCCGGATCGGTCGCGCGCCGATCGGCAGGAAGGCGGCGTCGGCATGGGCGCCGTAGTTCATCCCCGGCCGGTAGAGCGACAGGGCCGGCGGCGCGACCATCTTCGGAAACGCGTAGGCGATGAAGGTCGCGCTGCGGCGCAGGCCCTCCAGCAGGATCTGGGAGGCGCGGTCGTGCTGCGGGTCGCCGGGCCTGCCCTGGAGATTGTTCTTCACCCGGGAGTCGGGGTTGGTCACCCGGCCGTCGACGAAGCTCAGGCCCGTGGCGATGGCCTTGAGCTGGGCGACCTCGTCGGGGGTCAGCAGGTCGGGGATCTCGCAGAACATGGGCAAGGCTTAGCGGCGTCCGGCCTCCCGCTCAATCAGGGCAGCATGCCCATGCGACGAAGCATCCAGAGCGCGGCGACCACGATCAGGACGCAGAGGATGCTGACGGTCCAGAAGCCGCTGTTCGAATGGGCGAACGGGATGCCGGCCACGTTCATCCCAAAGGCGCTGGCGACCAGGGTCGGCGGGATCAGCAGGGTGGAGATCACCGTCAGCGCGCGCATGTTGCGGTTGGTGGCGCTGGTGATCAGGGTGTCGACCTCTTCGTGCAGGAGGCGGCCGCGCTCCTGCAGGCCGCCGGCCTCGCGGTCGAGGTCCTCGACCGCCGAGATGGTGTCGGGCAGCCATTCGGCCATCAGGGCCACGCGGCGCGATCCCCGGCCGGCGTGCACGCGCGCCAGGGCGCCGCGCAGGGCCTGGAGCTCGCGCCGATGGCGCGACAGGCTGCGGCGCACGGGACTGAGGCCGGTGTCGGCGAGATCCTGCGGCTCGGTCAGGACGTAGTCCTCGACCTCGGCCAGGCGTGCGGCCAGATCCTGGAAGATGTCCTCCAGCCGGTCGACGTAATGCTCGATCACCCGCCCGAGCGCCGCGACCGGACTGTCGATGAGGACGCCGGCGTCGGCCTCGCGCCGCAGATCGTCGACACAGCGCAGGGCGTGCAGGCGGCCGGTGACGAGGCGGCCCGCGTCGAGGGCGAAGACCAGGCGGCCCTCGCCCTGGGCCTGGCCGGCGAGGTCGCGTTCGAAGTCGGGCAGGACACCGAACACCCAGCCGCCGGCCTGTTCGATATGGACGCGGGTCTCGCGCTCCACGAACAGCGCGCGGGCGTCGGCCGGAAGGCCCTCCAGCTTGTCCAACAGCAGCTTGGAGCGGATGTCGCCGAGGGCCAGATGCAGCCAGGACCAGCCGGCGGCGGTCCTGGCGAACTGCGGCTCGGGCTCGGGCGCGGCGCGTCCCTCCTCGAACCGATAGGCGTAGAGCAGGCCGGAGCGGGGCCCCACCAGATCCTCGAAGTTCTGGATCAAGGTCACCCCGCCCCTCCCCGGTTGGCCGTGGACGTCAGTCCATCAGCCGCTGCATCAGGTAGGTATATTCCAGCGCCTGCCGCGTCGCGCGCTCGTTGAGGTTGGCGGCGGCGGCGTGACCGCCGTCGATGTTCTCGTAGTAGAGGTAGTCGTAGCCGTACTCCTTGAGCCGCGCGGCGGCCTTGCGGGCGTGGGCCGGGTGGACGCGGTCGTCCTTGGTCGACGTCTCGATGAAGACGCGCGGGTACGGCTGGTCCTTCTTGAGGTTCTGATACGGGGAGTAGGTCATCAGCATGGCCCGCTCCTCCGGCACCTTGGGGTCGCCGTACTCGCCGATCCACGAGGAGCCGGCGCCGATGTGGTCGTAGCCGATCATGTCGAACAGCGGCACCTGGATGACGATGGCGTTGTAGAGCTCGGGGTGCTTGGTCAGGGCGACGCCCATCAGCAGGCCGCCGTTCGAGCCGCCCATGATGCCCAGCTTCTTCGGATTGGTGATCTTGCGATCGATCAGGTCCTGGCTGACGGCGAAGAAGTCGTCGTAGACGGCCATCCGCTTCAGCTTGAGGCCGGCGTTGTGCCAGCGCGGACCGAACTCGCCACCGCCACGGATGTTGGCGACCACGTAGACGCCGCCCTTCTCCAGCCACAGCTTGCCCGCCGTACCGGCGTAGGCCGGGGTCTGGCTGACCAGGAAGCCGCCGTAGGCGTAGAGCAGCGTCGGGTTCGTGCCGTCGAGCTTCACGTCCTTCTTGGAGACCACGAAGTACGGAACCTTGGTGCCGTCCTTGGAGGTGGCCCAGTGCTGCTCGACCTTCATGTCGGACGCGTCGAAACGAGCCGGCAGGGTACGGAGCTGTTCCGGCTTGCCGGCGCCGGCGTCGGCCAGCCACTGGCTGGACGGGGTCAGATAGCTGGTGACGTTGAGGATCAGCCGGTCGTCATGGTCGGACGCCGAGGCGATGCCGATCGTGGAATCCTTCGGCAGGTCCAGCTTCGTGGAGGTCCAGGCATTGCCGGCCCGGCGATAGCTGAGGACCTCGCCCTTCACATTGTCCAGCAGGGCCACGACGAGGCGGCCCTTGGTGGTGGCCACCTGCTCAACGCTCTGGCTCTGGGTCGGACGGACCACCAGCGCGGGGGTCAGGCTGCCGGGCTTCTTCTTGAAGGCCGCGAGGTCGAAGTCGACGAGGTCGCCCTCCTTCATCCCCTTGGCGGCCCAGTCCTCCTCCAGGCTGACGATCACACGGCCGTCGAGGTAGCCCTGGAAGGACGACTTCTTCGGCAGGTCCAGCTTCAGCGGACGATCGCCGTCGAGGACGTAGTACTCGGCGTTGAAGGTATCGAGCGGGCGCTGGATCACCACCGCCTGCACCTTGCCGGCCGGATCGCGCAGGACGATCGACTGGACGCCGTAGCCGCCGTCGGTCTTCTGGCCGGTGAACACTTGCTTGGCCGCCGAAAGCGGCTGGCCGCGCTTCAGCAGCTTGGCGATGTAGGGATAGCTGGAGGTGGTGACCTGGCCCTTCTCCCACTCGGTGACGACCAGGAGCGTGTCCTTGTCGATCCAGTCGATGCGGTGCTTGCCTTCGGGCAGGCGGAAGCCGCCCTCGACGAACTTGCCGGCGACGGCGTCGAACTCACGCACCTCGACGGCGTCCTTGCCGCCGTTGGAGAGGTTCACCAGGCAGAGGCGGTCGTCGGGCGCCAGGCAGTCGGCGCCCTTCCAGACGAAGTTGGCGTTCTCGGCCTTCGACAGGGCGTCGAGGTCGAGGACGGTCTTCCACTCAGGCTTGCCCGACCGGTAGCTGTCGACACTGGCGGTGCGCCAGATGCCGCGCACGTGCTCGGCGTCCTGCCAGTAGTCGCGCAGGGCGCCGTCGCCGGCGAAGTAGACGCCGGGGATCCGGTCCTTCGCCGTGGCGATCTTCAGGGCCTCGGCATAGAGGCCGGCGTAGCGGGGGTCGTTCTGGAGCTGGGGCAGCGAGCGGGCGTTCTCGGCCTTGGCCCATTCGAGGGCTCGGGCCCCCTCGATCTCCTCCATCCAGGTGTAGGGATCGTCGTCAGGCGCGGCCGCCCCCATGAGAAAGACTCCAGCCAAGGCGGTCGCGAGCAGGCGCAGACGCAGCATGTGATCTCCGGAAACACGTTCGTGCGCCGATAGTCCCCGGGCCGCGCCCAAGCTCAAGTCGTTTTCGACCGATCACCGTTCCCGCCAGATCGAAAGCGCCAGGCGGGGACGGACGACGAAGAGGCCGGCCAGCAGGACCCGGGCAGCGGCGCGACGCAGGCGGCGGGTCGGACGATACTCGGCTTCGAACAGCTGGGCGTAGTCGAGGGTGGTCATGGCGTCTCTCCGATCTGATGGAGAGACCTTGGAGGCCACCTACGTCAGAATCGGACGTAGATTCAGCGGGCGTGCGCTTTCATGGCGGCCTCGAGCTCGCCGCGCATCATGTCCTTGAGGGCCTGCGGCTCGACGATCTCGACCTTGTCGCCCCAGGTGAAGAGGTGCCAGGCCAGCTCGCGCATGCCGCTGGCGCGAAAGCGGACGACGGTGGAGCCGTCGGGGCGGTCCTCGACCTTCTGACGCGCGTGGAAGCGCCAGCGGACCGCGTCCTCCCGGCCCTCGGGGGTGATGCGCAGGACGATGTCGTGGGTGTCGTCCTGATAGATGCCGAAGCTCTCGTCGGCGTAGGCCTGCAGCGAGAAATCCCTGGGCGGCGCCCCGGGCTGGCCGGTGACCTCCACGTCGAAGACACGGTCGAGGCGCCAGTTGCGCGGGCCGGTGCCCGCCCCCGCTTCCTCGGCGACGAGGTAGTTGGAGCGGCCGAAGAGGATGCCGCACGGGATCACCTCGCGCGTGCGCCCGGGCTGCGAGCCGCCCTCGTAGCGGAAACGCAGGGTGGACATCGATTTCAGCCCCTCGCGCACCGCGGCCAGGACGCTGGCCTCCTCGAAGGGGCGCGGGCCGGCGGTGACGGCGATCGTCTCGGCCTGGAGCAGCGCCTCCAGGTCGGGCGCCAGGCGGCGGCGCGCCGAGGCGCGGGTGGCCGACAGGACCTTCTGTTCCAGCGAGCGCAGGGCGGCGGCGCGCGTCCCCGCGCCCTGGCGGTCCATCAACTCCGCGGCGGCGGCCAGGGCGGCGAGCTCCTCGGCGGTCGGCGCCTGGAACAGGCCATCGAGGCCGGCCGGGATGCGGAAGCGGCGCCCCGCGCCCTCGTCGAGGCTCTCCATCTGCGGAAAGACCGCCCACACGGCGTCACGCATCCGCTCGGCGGTGCGGCGGCCGATGACCAGCCGGTCGGCCATCTCGTCCAGGGTCAGCCCCTCGGCGGTGCTGGCCAGCATCCGGGCCAGCTCCAGCAGCCTCGCACATTTTTCGTGGCGCATCGCGAAACCTACGTCCGTTTTTGTCGTGCCAGACAGACAAAACCAGAACCATCGGCAACCCGCAAGGACCCATCCCCGATGGCCACCCGCTTCCAGCCCCGTCGCCCCGCCAAGTCTCCGTTCGCCCCCGGCCGGTTCAGCCCCGCCCGCCCGGCCTCTCGCCCGGCCAAGGCTCCGCAGCCGGCGCGGCCCGCCCTGCCCCCGGCGGCGGTGATCAACGCGATCCTGCGCTATCACGACGTGAGCGTGGACCAGGGCGGCCAGCGCACCCTGCTGCGCCTGTCGGACCGCCGCCTGCGTGAGCCGGAAGTGATCGCCGCCCTGGGCGCCGAAGCCGCCCGCGCCGCCCGCGTCGCCGTGCTGTGGAACGAGCGCGAGAGCGAGATCGTGCGGGTCCTGGAAGGCTTCGAGGAACGCGCGGCGGCGTAGGTCTGCCTACCCCACCAGCCTCAGGCCCTGCGCCTCGATCGCGCCGGCTTCGGCGCGGCAGATGCGGTCGCGGCCGGTGTTCTTCGCGTCGTAGGCAGCCTGGTCGGCGCGGCGCAGGAGGTCGGCGAGGGTCTCGTCGGGGCGCAGTTCGGCGACGCCGCCGCTGACCGTGACGCGCGGCAGATCAGGCCCCAGGCCCGCGGCGGTGCGGATGCGGACAGCCTCGGCGGCGAGCCAGGCGGTTTCGGCGGTGGCGCCCTCGATCAGCATGACGAACTCCTCGCCGCCCTGTCGGGCGGTGATGGCCGCGCCGGGGGCGGTGGCGCGCAGGACGGCGGCGAAGCCGGCGATCACGGCGTCGCCCGTCGCATGGCCGCAGGTGTCGTTCACCCGCTTGAAGTGGTCGAGGTCGAAGAGCACCGCCGCCATCGGCAGGCCCGCCCGGCGGGCCCGGGCCAGGGCCTCGTCGGCCAGGCGGTCGAAGCCCCGGCGGTTGGTCAGGCCCGAGAGCGGGTCGGTCTCGGAGGCGTTCTGGGACTCGGCGATCGCCTTCTGGGCCACGATGAGCAGCAGCAGGATGCCCGCGGCCACCAACAGCATCCCCGAGGTGGACTGGGAGATCATGGCGTAGGTGGTCTTGGTGTAGTCGGCGAAGGTGCGGCCGGACCCCAGGGTCATGGCGGCGAACGGCTTCAGCGCGAAATGGGCCGAGATCACCAGGAACACGGCGGCCAGCGCGACGTGCAGCGGCCCGCGCCGCTCGATCGCCCAGGTGGTGCGCGCCGCCAGCAGCGAGGCCAGCACATAGCAGGACTGGTAGGCGAAGCCGTAGGCCAGGGTGTCGCGCTGCATGTCCCAGATCCAGACGCGCATCCCCAGGCCGAACGCCAGGATGGCGAGGATCGCGCGCCATGGCGGCGTGCGCTGGTGGAAGATGGCGATGGAGGCGGCGATCGACAGCGAGGCCAGGAGGAAGGCGATGTAGCTGATCACGTCGGTGATCCGGGACGCGCCCAGCAGGCCGCCCACGAAGTCGGTGACCGGGGTCACCATGCCGATCAGGTAGCTGAGGGCGAACCAGAGGGCCGCGCGCTGCGAGGCGTTGCTGAACGCGATGATCGCATAGCCGGCCGCGAACAGGCTGCCGACCGCCACGTTCACCGCCAGAACGACTTCCACCCCCGTCATCACACGTCCCCACACGTGCCGCGAGCGGCGGCACACGCATGGCGACCATGCCGCCGCCAGCGTGAATCGGCCGTAAAGGATGCGGCCGATCAGCCCGGCGGCGCCCGCGTGGCCAGGACCTGGCGGATGAGGGCCGCGGCCTCGGGCGGCGGCTCGCGCTCGACGCGGCGGTACTCTGCGCCGTCCCTGGTCCGGGACAGGAGCCGGCTGTTGCACAGGCTGCGCCGCAGGATGGCGTGGTCGCCGAACAGGTGCTGCGCCTTGATGAGCGCGTTGACCTCGGCCTCGGTGAAGGCGCGGCGGGCGGGCAGCCGCGACCACAGCACCCAGAGGCAGAGCTCCTGGTGGCGGGTCCGGCTGGGCCAGCGCACCATCCGACCCAGGGCGTCGAAGTGGCCCGCGACACGGGCGATCTGGACGGCGTCGACGGCGGAGGTCGGCGTTGTCTGCGAGATCTCAGCGGCGGGCCGCCCTTCGCTCTCGGCGCGCAGCTGCTGGAAGTTCCGGCGCCCCGCCGCACGGGCGAGGATGTTGAGCATCTCCACATGGCCGGGCGGGCCGTCGCGGTTGGCGAGCTGGGCGCGCAGGGACTTGGCGAGGGCCGAGATGTCGGCCGTGGCGAACGGGATCGTGGTCCTGGACATTCCTATTCTCCGGCGCCGTTCCGAAGAGGGATGCTGTGGGTCACCGGCTTACAACGTGGCGCGAGAACAGGCTGATGCGTGATCGCTGAGGCAGGTTTAGCTCCCCTCGCGGGGCGGTGACGCCTGGGTGAACTGCAGACCCTTGCCCAAGCCTAGGGCCGGGTCCCCGCCTTAGCAAGCGCCCGCCCGTCAGGCGCCGGCGGCGGGAGAGATGGAGGCGTCGACCATGATCTCGGCCGAGATCGCCTCCAGCGCGTCCTGCACGACATGGGCCCGCATGCCGGCGGGCAGCCGCAGCTGCGCCTCCATGTGGAAGAGCGCGGCGCCGGAGTGCGGCTCGGCGCTGATGCGGGTGTCGAAGGTCTCGATGTTGACGTCGAGGTCGCTGAGCACCGCGGTCACCTGGCGCACGATGCCGGGGCGATCCTGGCCGACCAGGCTGAAGCGCAGGGCCTCGCCCTCGCCCGCCCCGGTGTCGGGCGCCTCGGCGATGCGGACCTCCAGGCCCTGGGCGTCGACCGCGCCCACCGCGGCGCGCAGGGCCTCGACGCCGTCGGCCTCCAGGGCCACCAGCACCGAACCCACATAGAGACCGCCCAGGCGGCTGAGGTGGCTCTCCAGCCAGTTGCCGCCGGCCGACTGCACCGCGCGGGCGAGCTGCTGCGTGAGCCCGGGCCGGTCGCTGCCGACCACACTCAAGACCACCGACCGCACATCCGCCTCCCACGCCGCGTTCCAGCGCCGGCGGCGGATTCGCCGCGCGGCGGGCGGAGACTATCCGAAGCCTCCGCCGGCCGCGACCGGCGCCCGCCCCTCAGTCGCGGAAGCTGGGGTCCAGGCGGTCCATCTTGCGCATCAGGGCCGGCCAGGCGAGCCCCTCGGCCAGGCGCCTCATGCCGGGAACGGCGGTCTGGGTCTCGACGCGCTCGGGCATCCCGGCCGGCGGCTCGTAGAGGCCGGCGCGGCCGGCGCTCAGCATCATCACCTGCGCCTCGCAGGCGCGCTCCAGGTAGTACATGCGCAGGAAGGCCTGGCCGACGCTCTCGCCCACGGTCAGGGTGCCGTGGTTGCGCAGGATCATGGTGTTCTTGGTCCCGAGGTCGCGGACCAGCCGCTCGCGCTCGTCCAGGTCGGTCGCGATGCCCTCGAAGTCATGGTAGGCGACGTCGTGACGGGCGATCATCGCCGTCTGGGTGTGGGGCAGCAGGCCTTCCGCCATCGCCGACACGGCCTGGCCGTGCGGCGTGTGCAGGTGGAGCACGGCGTGAGCGTCGTCGCGGCCCATGTGAATCGCCGAGTGGATCACGAAGCCCGCCTTGTTCACCGGCTGGCGGTGCTCCATCACCCGGTTGCCCTCGGTGTCGATCTTCACCAGCGACGAGGCGGTGATCTCGTCGAACATGTGGGTGTAGGGGTTGATCAGGAAGTGATGTTCCGGCCCCGGCACGCGCGCCGACAGGTGGGTGAAGATGAGGTCGTCCCAGCCGTAGTGGGCCACCAGGCGGTAGGCGCAGGCCAGTTCGACGCGCAGCGCCCATTCCTCTTCCGAGACCTGGTCGCGGATCGACGGGATGTCCGCCTTGATCGGGATGATGGCGTTCATGGCAGTCTCCGGTTTCCTCGCCAGCGTCGTCGCACGGGCGCGGGGCCGAGATTGTCGCCGAATTGACAATTGGCCGGGCGCGGCGATGCTTTTCTGCGATGCCGATGACGCCGCAGGCCGCCGACCCCTGGTTCTCCGCCCTCTCCCCGCCGCATCGCCGGGCGCTGCTGGAGCGCGCGCGGGTGAGCCACGCGCCGGTCGGGGCCCGGGTCTACGGCATCGGCGACCCGCCCGACGGCCTGTGGTCGGTGAGCGAGGGCGAGGTGCGGCTGGTCTCGTACCCGGCGGTGGGGATGGAGTCGGTGGCGATGATCCTGGGGCCCGGCGCTTGGTTCGGGGAGCTCTCGACCATCGACGGCGGCCCCAGGCCGCATGACGCGGTGGTGGCGAGGCCGGCGCGCCTGCTGCACGTGGCCCTGCCCGCCTTCGCGCAGATCGCGGCCGAGCACCCGCTGATCTACCGCGACCTGGGCGTGCTGATCGGGGCGCGCCAGCGCTCGGCCCTGGCCTTCATGGGCCACAGCATCGCCCAGCCGATCTCGGTACGGCTGGCGCGGACCCTGGCGGGCGCGGCGCGGGCCTCGGGCGGGACCGAGGCGCAGGTGCGGCAGGAGGATCTGGCCGCGATGATCGGCGTCTCGCGGCAGACCATCAACAAGGAGCTGAAGGCCCTGGAGCGCGCGGGGGCGATCCGGCTCGGCTACGGGCGGATCGAGATCGTCGACGCCGCGCGCCTCACCAGGGCGGACTGAGTCCCGGCGCGCGCCGGGACCCA
>JBFMGV010000103.1:0-30176 GCA_040752615.1 Pseudomonadota bacterium
CGGCGCCCGCGCGGGCGCCGGCCGCGCCAGGCTCAGCGCAGCTTGGCGCTGAGCGAGACGCCGATGATGCGCGGCTCGTTGTAGACGGCGGCCATGTAGTTCTCGATCACGCCCTTGAGGTTCTTCTCGTTCGTGATGTTGCGCGCGAAGAGCGCGACCTCGTAGGCGCCGTCGCCGCCCTCGTAGCCGATCCGGGCGCCGCCCTCGAAGTTGCCCTTCGAGGTGAACTCCTGGGTCTTGTAGAGCACGAAGGACGTGTAGCCCTGCATGTTCCAGTCGGTGGCGGCGAACAGCTTGCCGTCATCGCCCACGGGCACGTCGTAGCGCGCGGTGAAGCTGAGGTTGTACTTTGGCGCGTTCGGCAGCGGCTCGCCGTCGATCTGGGCAAAGGTGTTGGCGCCGACCTTGATGGTCGGGTTCTGCACCGTGCAGACCACGACGCCGTTCAGGGCGCAGACCTGGGCGTAGACGCGCTTGTCCTTGATCTCGCTGTGCAGGAGGCTGACGCCGCCGGTCAGGGTGAGGTTGGGGACCGGGCGCCATTCGGCGTCGGCCTCCAGGCCATAGGCGTCGGCCTTGTCGGCGTTGAAGAGCACGCCGTTGCCGTTCGAGTCGTTGCCGTTGAGCTGGATGTCCTCGACCCGGTAGGCGAAGGCCGTCGCGTTCAGGCGCAGGGTGTTGTCGAACAGCGTCGACTTGAAGCCCGCCTCGTACGACAGGATCGTCTCGGAGTCGGCGGTGGTGAAGTCGGCGTTGAAGACGGCCGAGCGGCCCTGGATGGTCGGACCGCGGAAGCCCTTGGCGACCCGGGCGTAGAGGCCGAAGTCGTCGTTCACCTGATAGAGCGCCGACAGGTCCCACGAGAGCTTGCTGTCGGACAGGCGCACGTAGCGGCGGCCGGTGTAGGTAACCGCGCCGGCGGCGGTGTTGGCCGTCTGGATCAGCTTGGTCTTCTTGGTGTCTTCCGTCTGGCGGGCGCCAGCAGTGATCGTGAGCTGGTCGGTGACCTGGTAGCTGGCCTGGCCGAAGACCGCCCAGGACATGTTCACGTTCTTGAGCCGCACGAAGTTGTTCGGGTTGCGGGCCGGCGTGTTGAGGAAGAAGGCGCGCTGGTAGAAGTCGGTCAGGTCCTCGCTGTCGAACAGCATGCCGCCGACCTGCCACTTCAGGCGGCCCTCGCCGTTGCTCGAGAGGCGCAGTTCCTGGGTGTACTGGTCGAGGTCGCGCAGTTGGCCCATCGACTGGCCGAAGCCGATGCCGCCGTAGTTGGCCGCCGCCCCGCCGTCGGTGTCGCCACGGCTGTAGCCGTCACTGGTCTCGTAGGCGGTGATCGAGGTCAGGGTGGCCGGACCGAAGTCGTAGGCGATGTTCAGCGAGGCGCCGGCGGTGCTGTAGGCCTGCGGATTGTTCTGGGCCTCGTCGTAGGCGACCTGGCCGCGCGGGGCGATCGGGTCGTTGGAGCCCTTCACCAGGGCGTTGCGCAGGAACAGGGTGGACGTGCCCTTGTAGTCGCGCACGTGGGCCGAGCCGAGGACGGTGAGATCCTCGTTCGGGGTCAGCAGGAGCTGGACCCGGGCGTCCTTCTCGTCGAAGCCGCCCATGGTGTTCTTCTTGGGCGTGATCGTGCCATCGGCGCTGGTCCCGGCGAAGACGTTGTCCACCCAGTCGTCGCGGTGCTGGTAGAGGGCCGAGACGCGGAACGCGGCCTTGCCTTCCACGATCGGGCCACCGACGCCGCCGTCGAAGGTGATGGTGTTCTTGCTGCCGTAGGTGGCCTGGGCGCGGGCCTGGAAGGTCTGGCTCGGGCGGATCGTGTCGAACTTGACGATGCCGGCGGTGGTGTTGCGGCCGAACAGCGAGCCCTGGGGCCCGCGCAGCACTTCCACCTGGCGCACGTCGAACACCGGATTCGACTTCAGGACCACGTGTTCCAGCACCACCTCGTCCTGGATGATCGACACCGGCTGGGAGGCGCCCAGGTAGAAGTCGATGTTGCCGAGGCCGCGGATGTAGAAGCGCGGGAAGATCCGGCCCGTGGTTGTCTCGGCGTAGAAGCTGGGCACGCGGCCCGACAGCGAGAGCAGGGTGTCGTCCCCGCCCGCGGCGGCGGCGCGGACGTCGTCGGCGCCGATGACGGCCACCGACAGCGGCACCTTCTGGAGGTTCTCGGAGCGGCGCTCGGCGGTGACAACCACCTCGGCGAGTTCGCCGTCCGCGTCCTGGGCGACCGCGGCGGTCGCGAAGGAGAGGACGGACAGGGCGGCGGCGGCCATGAGCGCGCGCTTGCGGACACCAAAATCAGGCACGGAATATCCCCAGTTCTTGTCAGAGACGGGGGTGCGGTCTCGCGGCCCCCCGGGCGATCGGCGGCAGGATCCGCCACCCGCGGAACCTTGCTGCATCGCAACACGGGCTCTTACGACGGGTCCGTGACAGTCCCGCGACAGCGCAGGGGTCGCGCCGGAAACAATTGGGGACAGTCGCGCCGCCCGCGCCTCTCGCCGGTCACATCTTCTCGCCGGGCAGTGCGGCGGCCTGCTTCACCCAGGCGGTGAACCGCGCTTCGTCCAGCGGCGGGGTCTCGTGGACGTCGAGGTAGCGCACCTCGGCCTGCTTCGACGCACCGGGCGGGAGGGGATCCAGCGCCGCGCCGCGGAAGAAGGCGACCTTCACATAGCGGGCGTAGCCGTGGAGGCTGAGGAACCAGGTCTGGCCGTCCAGCCCGTAGAACGGCGAGTTCCACTTCACCGCCTTGCGGACCCCCGGGACGGCGGCGACGATCAGGGCGTCCAGGCGTCGGACGACGTCCTGCTTCCAGCCCGGCGTCGCGTCGATGTAGGCCTGGACCGGCCCGTCGCCGTGCCCCTTGGGGATCTGCGGATTGCCGCCCGAAAGCAGCTTCGGCTCGGTCATGGGCGAGGCTCCCCAGGGGATGGCGCGAGCGCCAGCATCGGCGATGGCGGGGTGATTTCAAGCACGGCCGGGACAGGATTTTCAAACAAACGTTCGACGTTTCGCCTCGCCGGTCTATGAAGGGCTGACGCGCCGTCAACGGGCGGCGCCGCGCAAGGAGACGCCCATGAGCTTTGCCACGCCTCTCAGCCTCGCCGGGCCCCTGCGCGAGCCGCGCCAGATGCTGCACGACCAGGAGTATGGCGGCCACGCATCGATCCACGACGACGCCATGGCCGAGAAGCTGGGCTTCCGGGCCGGGCCGATCGAGGGGCCGACGCACTTCAGCCAGTTCCAGCCGCTGCTGGCGCAGATCTGGGGCCAGGCCTGGTACGAGCGCGGCTGCATCTCGTCCCACTTCCTCAACATGGTGATCGAGGGCGAGAAGGTCCGGGCCTTCGCCGAGATCCCGGCGGCGGGGGCGACCTCGACCCGGATCTGGGCCGAGAAGGCCGACGGGACGCCGGTGCTGGAGGCCAGCGCCAGCATCGGGAACGACTCCGGCCCTACCCTGCTGGAGCAGCGGATGGCTGCCCTGCGGCCGCCGGGCAGGCTGCTGATCCTGGAGGACCTGAAGGTCGGCATGACCGGCGCCAGGGAGGAGCGCGTGCGGATGGACCCGGACCAGCACATGGGCGCGCTCTATCCCTTCAGCCTGAACCAGAAGCTGGCGGTCATCACCGAGACCTCGCCCTGGTACTCCGACGCCAAGGCCTCGCCCTGGGGCCGGGCGATCATCCCGTTCGAGATGCTGAGCGTGCTGCTCGAGTACTCCAGCCGCGAGGCCGCGTTCCCGGTGAAGGGCCCGGCCGTGGGCCTGTTCGCCGACCAGGAGATCCGGCTGATCGACGGGCCGCTGTTCGTGGGCGAGGAGTACGTCGTGCGCCGCGAGATCGTGGCCCTGGCCGAGAGCAAGCGGACCGAGTCGTACTGGGTGAAGACCCGGGTGTTCGACTCCAAGGGCGAGAAGCTGGTGGCCGAGATGCTGCTCAACCACGCCAGCATGAAGAACTCCTACGGGGGCTACGCCGAAGCGCAGGCCTGATCAGAAGAACCGGGAAGGGAACGAGCCGATGGACGTGAAGGACAAGGTGGTCGTGGTGACCGGCGGTGCGGACGGGATCGGGGCCGCGCTCTGCCGCCGCTTCGCCGGGGAAGGCGCCAAGGCCGTGATCGTGGCCGACCGCAACGGCGAAGGCGCGGCCAAGGTCGCGGCCGGGATCGGCGGCGAGGCGGTGACGATCGACGTCAGCGACGGCGAGGCCATGGCGAAGATGGTCGCCGACGTCGAGGCCCGGCACGGCGGCATCGACCTGTTCTGCTCCAACGCCGGCATCGGCGACGGCGACCCCGACAAGGCCAGCGCCGCCTCCTCGCCCGACGCGGTCTGGCAGCGCGCCTGGAACGTCAACGTCATGGCCCACGTCCACGCCGCCCGCGCGGTGATCCCGGGCATGGCGGCGCGCGGCGGCGGCTACATCCTGAACACCGTCTCGGCGGCCGGCCTGCTCTCGCAGATCGGCGGGGCGGTCTACTCCACCACCAAGCACGCGGCGGTGGGCTTCGCGGAATCCCTGGCGATCACCCATGGCGACCAGGGCATCAAGGTCTCGATCCTCTGCCCGCAGGGCGTGGACACCGCGATGCTGCGCCAGGGCGACGCGGCCTCGCAGCCGCAGAACCTGGACGGCGTGCTGACCCCCGACGAGGTGGCGGGCAGCGTGGTCGAGGGCCTGGCGGCGGAGAACTTCCTGATCCTGCCGCACCCGGTGGTGCTGACCTACATGCAGCGCAAGACCGGCGACTACGACCGCTGGCTGGGCGGCATGCGCCGGCTGCGGGCGAAGATGATGGGCGCCTAGCGCGCCCGCGCCTCCAGCACCCGCTTCAGGGTCGCGAGATCCGTGCGGACCAGGTCGGCGTCGCGGGCGAACATCTCGTCCGTCATGCCGGGCTGGCGGAGCAGGAGGAGCGAGACCTCGATCCCGTCGCCGTTCTCGACCATGCGCAGCGGGATGTAGACCTCGGGTTTGTCCGGCAGGACCACCCGATGGTCGAGCACGCCGTAGGGATTGCGCGGCGAGAACGTCACCCGGGCCTCGCCCTCCGGCGTGTCGGCGACCCAGCCGTGGTCGGTCTCGCGCAGGCTGCTGGCCAGGCCCGCCGCCCAGGCCGCGAAGTTCGCCGGCCGGTGCGCGAAGTCGTAGGCCGCCTCGAACGGTGCGGCGATGGTGATGCTGAGCGTGACGGCGTCGTGCGTGGTCATGGCGCGGGAACGCTCCGGAGCGGCCGCCGATCCGCCTTCAGGCCGCGCGGGCGGCCGGATTGAGGCGGCAGGCGTTGCGGCCGGCATGCTTGGCCGCATAGAGCGCGGAGTCCGCCGCGGCCAGCCAGACCTCGATGCTGAGATCCTCATCCGCCAGGGGCCCGGTGACGCCGAAGCTGGCGGTGACCTGCAGGCCGATGTCGCCGACCCGCAGGGCCTCGATCGCCTCGCGGAAGCGTTCGGCCACGGCCAGGGCGCCGTCGGGGTCGGTCTCGGGGAGCACGATGGCGAACTCCTCGCCGCCGAGCCGGCCGAACCGGTCGTTGGGACGCAGCATCTGGCGGCAGCAGGCCGAGACGGCCCGCAGCACCTCGTCGCCCATCGGATGGCCGTGGGTGTCGTTGACCCGCTTGAAGTGGTCGACGTCGAACATCATCAGCGCGACGCCGCGGCCGTAGCGGGCATGGCGGACCCGCTCGAGGTGCAGCGCTTCCAGGAAGGCGCGGCGTGAGAGGGCGCCGGTGAGCTCGTCCTCGACCGCGATACGGCGCAGGGCCAGGTGCTCGCCCACCATCGCGGCGAGCTCGGCGAGCCCCTCGACCTGATCGTCGGTGAACTGGCGCGGCACCACGTCCATGGCGCAGAGCGCGCCGACGTTGAAGCCGTCGGGGGTGCGGACCGGGAAGCCGATGTAGCTGGCGATGTAGGGCGCGCCGCAGACATAGGGGTTGTCGCCGAACCGGGGGTCGGCGGTGGTGTCCGGCACGATCAGGGCGCGCGGCTGCTGGATCGTGTGGGTGCAGAAGGACGAGGCGCGCGGATAGTCGCCGCCGTCCATCCCGTCCGCCGACTTCAGCCACGAGCGGTCGTTGTCGAGGAACGAGAGGGCGGCCATCGGCACGCCGAAGAGGCGGCGCACCAGCGAGGTGATCCGGTCGAAGGCCGGCTCGGGCGCGGTGTCGAGCACGCCGGTGCGTTCGACGGCGCGCTGGCGGGCGGCTTCATCGATCGTCGGCGACTCGGACACGGCTACGCTCCCATTACGCGGATACGGGAAGATCGCCGCGCAGGGTTAACCCATGTTTGCTTTCGCCGCGCGCGAGGTCAGATCAGGCCCAGCGCGCGCAGGACCATGCCCTGGTCGAAATAGGGGCGTTCGCAGATCACCTTGTCGCCCCCGGGCGGAAACTCGAAGGTCGCGGCCATGCGGACCCGGAACGACCGGCCGGTGGGCTCGATGACACCGGCCGGCGTGCGCAGCGGCCCGAGATGGGTGCCCGTGAGCCAGAACTCCACCAGCACCGTGTCGCCGTCATGCGCCAGGGCGATGATCTCGTTGCCCTGGTCGGGGAACGGGGTGCGGGAAGCGGCGAAGTAGCCCCGCACCTCCGCCTCGCCGTCGAACACGGCGCCGTTGCCGTACATCTCGTAGCGGGGATGCTCGAACGTGGCAATCACCGCGTCCCAGTCGCAGGCGCACTCCAGCTCCATGTGGTCGCGCACGGTCTTCAGGCGGCGCTCGGCGAGGTCGGTGGTCATCAGCGGTCCTTGAGATCAGCCCAGGCGCACGGGGGCCTGGGGGATGGTGGTCCAGAAATCGGGGTCGTGGCCGTACATGATCCGCGCGCCGCGCGACTGCATCTCGCGCAGGCGGTGGAAGACGGCGAGCGCGGCCTCGGGATCGGCGATCACGCCGGGCAGGCGCAGCTTCTCCAGCGAGTCGCGCAGGTAGCAGGCGTCGCCGCACAGCACGAACTCGCCGCCCTGTTCGGTGCGCACGCGCAGCGACTGGTGGCCCGGCGTGTGGCCGTAGGTGGGCAGGCAGACGACCGAGCCGTCGCCGAAGACGTCGTGCTCGCCGTCGACCGCGCGCAGCTTCTGGCCGGTGTCCCAGTCGGTGGTGAGGTAGCCGCGGGTGCTCTCGACGGCGCGGGCGTGGGCCAGCTCGCGCGACTGGATCAGGATGTCGGCGTTGGGAAGCTGGCCGTTGCCGCCGCAGTGGTCGAAATGCAGGTGCGAGTTGATGACGACGTCGATGCTCTCGGGCTCGACGCCGATGGACCGCAGCCGCGCCCCGATCTCCTCGCCCGGATGGAAGTGGAAGTCGTGATAGCGCGCCAGCCCCTCGCCCACGTAGGCGACCGGGTCCCGCAGGGTCTCGGCGTGCAGGCCGGTATCGAACAGCGCGCGGCCCTTGGCGTGGACGATCAGATACGAGGGCACCGGCACGGTGATCACCCCCTCGTCCCCATCCAGCATGAAGGCGCGCGGAATGGTCAGGAACCCGCAGGTGAAGGCGTAGAGCTGGACGGACATCGGTTCAGACCCTGGGCGCGACGAGCGCGAGGAAGTTGCGGACCACCCGGTCCAGCGCCTCGGCGATCACCTCGCGGGGCGAAGGCTCGGGCGGCATCAGCAGGTGCTGCATCCGCACGAAGGTGAGCCCGCCCATGAAGAGCCGGGCGCATTCGGTGGCGTCGGGCGCGTGGATGCGGCCGGCGAAGGCGAAGCGGCGGAAGTAGTCGGCGGTGGCGACGACCTCGCGGTCGAACAGGGTCTCGGCGAAGTGCGCGCGGTGGGCGTCCAGCCGGCGGGGCTCCGCGTTGAGCAGTTCCATGAACCGACGCTCGTTGGGATCGCACCACTGGTCCAGCCAGTCGGCCGCGTACTGGCGCACGAACGCCTCGGGATCGTCCGCCAGCGCCCGGTAGCGCGGCGAGGCCAGGCGACTGGCGCCCTGGGCCGGGCCGTAGGCGTCGATCAGCGCGCCGAGGATCGCCGCCTTGCTGTCGAAGTGGTTGTAGAGGCTGCTGGCCCGCATCCCCACCGCCGCCGCGATCTGGCGCATGGACGTCCCGTCGAACCCGAGGGTCGCGAAGAGGTCCAGGGCCGCATCCAGGATCCTGTCCCGGGAGCTTGCTTCCAGCGCCGCGTTCATGCATTGAACCGATAACTAACGAACGTTCGTTCGGCAAGCAAAACCGGGAGGAAACCGCCATGACCGATCCCCACGTGAGACCGCCGAGCGCCGAGTCCCTGGGCGAGGCGCCGGGGCGCGGCCGGTTGTCGGGACGCCGGATCCTGGTGGTCGGCGGCGGCCAGCGCACGTTCGACGCGGCCACCGATCCGATCGGCAACGGCCGGGCGGTCTCGCTGCTGTGCGGTCGGGAAGGCGCCCGGGTCGCGGTGGCCGACTACAGCGCCGAAAGCGCCCAGGAGACGGTCGACCGCATCGCCGGCGAAGGCGGCCAGGCGGTGGCGATCCAGGCCGACATCACCGTCGAGGACGACGTGCGTCGGATGATCGACGAAGCGGTGGCGGCGATGGGCGGACTGGACGGCATGGTGCTGAACGTCGGCATCTTCGGCCAGACCGGCCTGCGCGGCTTCGACATGGCCGAGTGGGACCGCATCGTCGCCACCAATCTGCGCGGACCGATGCTGTGCTGTCGTCATGGCCTGGACCGCATGGACGACGACGCCTCCATCGTCTTCGTCTCGTCGATCGCGGCCAAGAAGGCCGGCTCGCAACTGGTGGCCTATGACGCGACGAAGGCCGGCCTCGCGGGCCTGGCCCGGCACATGGCCCTGGAGGGACTGCCGCGCGGGGTGCGGGTCAACACGGTGATGCCGGGACTGGTCGACACCCCCCTGGGCCGGCTGACCACCGCCGGACGCCCCGAGCGCGCCAAGGCCCGCGGCCCCTTCGGCCGCCAGGCGACGGGCTGGGAGATCGCCTACGCCATCCTGTTCTTCCTCTCGGACGAGAGCGTCTACGTGAACGCCCAGACGCTGGCCGTGGACTCGGGCGTCACCGGGCTCTGAACGCCCTCCTCCCTCACATTCCCCAACCGAAGGCGATCCTCATGGCGCTGCCCCAGACCACCACGAAGCAGGACCGCCTGCTGACCCTGAACGTCAACGACGCCCCGGCCTCGCCCGGGCCGGTCAGCCTGACGCCGCTGTTCCTCGACCGCGAGAACGGGGTCTGGGTGCTGTACGGCCGGTTCGCGCCGGGAACGGTGCTGCCGACCCACTTCCACACCGGGACGGTGCACTTCTTCACCACCAAGGGGCGATGGAACTACGCCGAGCACGCGGCCGATCCGCAGACCCCGGGCAGCTATCTCTTCGAACCGGCGGGCTCGGTGCACACCTTCACCGTGGATCCCGACGCCACCGAGGACGCCGAGGGCTTCATGGTGGTGAACGGCGCCAACGTGAACTTCCTGGACGGGGCCTACCAGGACATCACCGACGCCGGATCGCTGGAGGACGCCTTCCTGGCCCTCTCGCAGGCCACCGGCATCCCGCCCGCATATATCCGCCCCGGGCCGGCGGGGGTGGCGGCCATGACGGCAGGCGCGGTCGGGGCCGCCGGGTAGCGGCCACCTGGGCAAGGGCCGAGGCGTCCCCCGCCCCGAGACATAACGCGTTCCGCCGGACGAGGTTGGCTGCTAGCGTTTGAAATCGGGGACTCGCGAGGGGTGAATGGGCGAGCCGGCGAGCGCGGAAGAGATCGGCCAGATCCTCGATGTGGTCAGCGAGGTCTGCTACGCGCTGGACGGGTCCTGGCGGTTCATCTTCTTCAACGGCGGCGCCGAGGCCTATTTCGGCATAGGCCGCGACCAGGTGCTGGGCCGCGAGCTCTGGTCGTTCTTCCCGCGCGAGCAGGCCGGGCTCTTTGGCGAGATGCTGGACCGGGCCATGACCGCGCGTCAGTCCGGCAAGTTCACCGAACCATCCTCCATGCACCCCGAGCGGACCGTGGTGGTGCGGGTCGGGCCCATCGGGACGGCGGGCGTCGCGGTGGCGATCGAGGACGTCACCGACGCCATGGCGGCCAACGCCGCGGCGGAACACCACCAGCAGCGGCTGAACCTGGCGGTCGGCGCGCACCACATCGGCATCTACGACTGGCACATCCCCTCGGGCGCGCTGGTCTGGACCGGCGAGATGAAGTCGATCCTGGGCGTGGAGGACGCGGCGTTGACCGGCCAGATCGAGGACCACCGCGGCCTGGTGCATCCCGACGACATCGAACGGCTTCGGGGCGAGCACGCCGCGACCCTGGCGGCGGGCGAGACGACCAGCCGCTACCAGTATCGGATCCGCCGGCCTGACGGTGAGATCCGCTGGGTCGAAGGCGCCGGGCGCTTCATCCCGGGGGCGGACGGCCGGCCCGAGCGGATGGTCGGCACGTTGATCGACGTGACCGAGCGCAAGGCGGCCGAGCGGCACGAGCGCCTGCTGCTGAACGAGTTGAACCACCGGGTGAAGAACACGCTGGCGACCGTGCAGGGGCTGGCCCGACAGTCGTTCCGCTCGACCGAGATCGAACGGGCGGCCCGGGAGGCGTTCGACGGGCGTCTGACGGCCCTGTCGGCGGCGCACAACGTGCTGACCCAGCTGAACTGGGAGGCCGCGCCCATCGGCCAGATCATCGAGGTGGCCGTGGCCGTTCATCGCGACCGGGTGGGCCGCGTCTCAGTCTCGGGACCGCGGCTGGACCTGGAGCCCCAGGCCGCGGTGGCGCTCAGCCTGGCGATCCACGAGCTGGGCACCAATGCGCTGAAGTACGGGGCCCTGTCGCGCCCGGAGGGCCGGGTCGACATCAACTGGACCGCCGAGGCCGGCCGGCTGCGCATCGTTTGGCGCGAGCGCGGCGGCCCGACCGTGATCCCGCCGACCCGCCGCGGTTTCGGCTCCCGCCTGCTGGAGCGGGGCCTCGCCGAGGAACTGGGCGGCACGGTGCGCCTGACCTTCGCGCCGGAGGGGCTGATCTGCGAGGTCGAGGCCCCGCTGGACGCCTAAAGCCCGCCACGGCGCAGGTCGCGCTTGCCTGCCGCCACGACGGAGGGGCAGACATCCAGGCGCACGCCGGTCCGGGAGTCGGAGCGGCGCGGAAGGGAAGGAATAACCGATGTTCTCGCACATCATGGTCGGGGCCAACGACCTCGGAAAATCCAAGACGTTCTACGACGCGGTGCTGGGCACGCTGGGCGCCGGCCCGGCGATGGTGGACGGCCACCGGATGTTCTACATCCACAATGGCGGCGTGTTCGCCGTCTCGCAGCCGATCGACGGCCAGGGCGCCAGCCACGCCAACGGCGGCACCATCGGCTTCGCCTGCGGCTCGCCCGACCAGGTCGAGGCCTGGCACGCGGCCGGCGTCGCCAACGGCGGCAAGACCTGCGAGGACCCGCCGGGCGTGCGCGAGAGCGGCCTGGGCAAGATGTACCTCGCCTATCTGCGCGACCCGGACGGCAACAAGCTGTGCGCCATGCACCGCATGTAGCGGTCTGACGGTGCGGGGCGCGGCGTCCAAGCTGCGCCTTGCGCCGTAGATGGGCCGTGTCACCCTGCGGCCGGCGGCCGTGGGGGACCGCCCCTGACCAGACAAAGAGGACCACCCCGGATGCGCATCCTGCATCTCGCCCTGATGCTGTCGCTGCTGGCGCCCGCCGGCGCCGCCACGGCCCAGGACCAGACCCAGCCGATGATCGAGCTCGCGCGGAAGATGCGCGCCCAGGCCGAACAGATGAAGGGCAGCCTGCCGCCCGAAGAGATCGCCGAGATGCTGAAGCAAGCCGACGAGATCGAGGAAGGCGCCCGCGCCGGCGGCTTCAACGCTCCTCCCCCACCTGCCCCGACGCTGTCGAAGCGGATCGCCGACGCCCACGAGGGTCGGCTGGACTGGCTGCACGGCAAGGCCGCCTGCGTCGGCTATTCGTGGGAGAGCTACCGGACCTTCAGCTTCACGCCCGGCGTGGTGACCGAGCGCGACCGCCTGTGCCGCACCGCCTATGGCCACTGGGACAAGTACTTCACCATGACCCGCGACGGGTCGGGCTCGGCCGCGGCCGAACCGCACCTGGCGGCCTATGACAAGGCGGCCCAGGCCGCGGTGGACTTCTACGAGAAGGGCGGGCGCTAGGGCCCTATTCGGTCGCGCGGCGGGCGCTGGCCTCCACCGCCTCGCGCGGCAGCAGGCGGATGGTGCTGCTGGCCTTGGCCAGGACATTGCCCGCCTCGTCCAGCAGCCGCCCCTCGGCGAAGCAGGTCGCCCGGCCCCGCCGCTCGATCCACCCCTCGGCCACCACGACCCCGGGACGGGCCGGGGCGAAGTAGCTGACCTTCAGCTCCAGCGACATCGGCGTCATCTCGGGCGACAGCGACATGGACGCATGGGCCATGGCCGCGTCGATCCAGCCGCAGACGAATCCGCCTTGGGCCACGCCGCCCGAATGGCACATGTGCGGGCCGACCCGGTACTCGATGACGGCCTTGCCCGCCTCCATCGAGACCACGCGGATCTGGCCCAGGGTCTCGTGCAGCCCGGCGTCGGCGGTGGCGGTCATGCGGCGTTCCTCTGCGTCCCGCCGCATGGATAGCGCGGCGCGGCCCGGCCGCGACAGGCGCCGTAGCGGGAACGCCTCCCAAGCTGGGCCGTTCAGCGGACCAGTGGAGGAGGAGACACCCATGGACGATGCGGCCCGCGACTTCGTGCTGCGCGCCCTGGCGGCCAGCGAGATCGCCGAGAGCTGTCATGAACCGGCGATCCGCGCCTCGTTCCTGGCGCTGGCCGAGCACTGGCTGGCCCAGGCGGGCGAGGCCGACGCCCTGGCGACAGAGATGCGCGCCGCCGCATAGGCGGCGCGCACCTGCCGCGTGTCTCAGTGCGGACGGCGGAAGGGCGTGACGGCGCCGGGGGTCTGCTGATCGATGGCGTGAGCCCGATCGGACAGGGCCTTCAGCTCGTTCGACGCCGCCATGCTGGACGCCGCCGACGCGCCAGCGCCGGTCTGGAGGATCTGGCGCGTCAGCGCATCGGCCTTGGCCCGCCCCACGGCGCCCACGTCCGCCGACGAGAACGTCGCGGCGGCCACGGCGGAGTCGCCCTTGAAACAGAGCTGCCCCGGCAGCTTTCCGGCCAGGATGAACTCCAGCACCTGCCGGCGGTGGGGGATGAAATCCTGGGTCAGGGCGGTGGAGAGCACCTGCTTGCCGTCGGGGCCCTTGTTCTCGGAAACGTGGATGAAGGGCTCCGGGCCCGCCGCCGGCCAGTTCAACGCGCCGCCAGACGTCGAGCCCAGCGCCTTGCCGGTGGAGAACTGGTGGCACCCGCCGCAGGTGATGGCGCCCGCCCGGTGGAACAGCTCTTCGCTCGTGACCTTCCGGCCGGTGGGCGTTGAGTTCCACTCGACGATCTTGGTCCGGAAGGTCTGGCCGCGGAGCTCGAACGGCACGTCGAGCTGCCCTTGCGAGTCGCTCTGAAACTCGTTGTCGGCCTGGATGATCCGGGCGCCCATGCAGTTGAAGAGGCGCTGCTTGAACACCGCATCGGACATGTTGGCCGGCGCTTTCTCGTCGACGTCCCTCAGATGGTCGGCGTACTTGGCCACGAAGGCCTGCTGGAAGCGTGTCCGCTCGGCCTGTTCGGCGGCGCTGCCGACCGGATTGTCCATGTAGAACTCGGCCAGCGGATTGCTGGCGACCGGGCCGGGCGCGAACTCCAGCTTGCCGGACGACGGATTGGCGAGGACGCGGAACTCGCGCAGCTGCCACTTGGTGAAGCCCGAGAAGAGGTTGGCCCGCACCTGGCCCAACTGAGCGCCATAGTTCAGGTGGTGCACTACGGGGACGAAGCCGCCGGGCAGGCCATCGAAGTAGAGCTTCTTCAGACGCGCGGCCCGGCTCTTGGCGTTGGTGTCGGCGCCGATAGCGCGCCACTCCTTGGCGACAGCCTCGCAGCCCTTCATGGCCTTGACCGGGTCGGGATCGGGTTCGGGATTGGCGCTGGGATTGGGCAGCCTGGCCTCGAAGATGAGGAAGAAGCGCCTGACGTCCGACCCCGCCGAGGGTTTGGTGGCGAAGACGATCCGATGCTCGCCGCAGTCGCTCCAGGTCTCGGACGCGAGGTCCATGCGGTTGAAGAAGCCGATCGGGATCAGGCCGTTTGGACTGTCGTTGTCGAGCAGCTCCAGCGGCTTCAGGGCGAACTCCTTCGCCCGCTTGTCGACCTTCATGGGCAGGCCGCTGTCGGGGTTCGTGAAACTGTCCTTGTCGAAGCTGTCGATCATCGACTTGACGAGCGCGACGCGGTTCTCGTCGTTCCGGTCCTGGCCGGCCGTGAAGAGGATCTGATCGACCACCGCCTTGAAGGTGAAGACCTTGGCGATGTCGGGCGAGATGTCGTGCACCACGATGGCGTCGGCGGTGACCGGCGGCGGGGAACCCCCTCCCCCGTCGCCTCCCTGGCCGGTCTTGCACCCGTGAAGGGCGACCGTCGCAGCGCCGACGGCGAGCAGGCGCAGCGCATGGCTGCGGGCGGGAACGACGTGACGACCGGACATCAGGAAACCTCCCATGGCGAAGACCGTGGGCGCATCCTGAGCGTGCAGGCGACGTCAGCGCGTGACGGGCGTCACGCGTAACATCGGTTTTCAGAAAGCGGTGATCAGGCCGCGGCGAGGGCCGTACGGCGGCGACGGAGCTGGGCCCCGACCGCGCCGAAGCCCAGGATCATCAGCGCCCAGACACCGGGTTCGGGCACCGCGAAGGCCGTGCCAGGGGTCGGCACCGTCGGGCGCGGGGGCGGCGGGGTGAGGAAGCTGCCCGCGTAGCCGGCGTCGCCAAAGCTCATCGCGCCGTTGAAGCCGCCGGCGATCAGGTTGCCCGAGATCGTGCCGCCGCCGCCGTGGAACATGGCGTCGGGGGCCAGGACCGAGCCGCCGATCGAGACGTTGCTGGCCTTGATGTTGTTGGCGTCGACGAAGTTCCACAGGATGTTCGAGGCGTTGCCGAAGCTGAGCCCGCCCGTGAGCTTCACGTTGTCGCCGGTGACGTTGATCAGCACCTGCGAGCCCGAGGCGATGTTGACGCTGAACCAGCTGGCCTGGGACAGCATCGCGCTGGAGATCGTGAAGACGTTGAGGTCGCTGTTGAGGCCGGTCAGGAAGAGGCCACCCCACTTGTTCTCGGCCGTGCCCGTCGCCGCCATGGCGCCCAGGGTGTCACTGAGGTTCTTGAGGCGCAGGTTCTCGACGTCGAAGTCGACCGGCAGGGTCGAGGCGCCGGCGGTGACCGGCATGTAGACCGGGGCGCCGTTGGTCCCGCCCACGAGGGCGCCGCCGTTGATCGAACCACCGTTCTTGTAGGTCAGGTCGCCCCCGACGACGAGGCTGTAGGGGTTGGCCGCGGTGGCGCCGCCCAGGCTGGAGCTGGTGAACTTGGCGTCGCCGCCCACCGCCGTGCGGTGGTTCACGCCGTTGCCGTCCAGCTTGAGGTCGCCCAGCACGTAGAGCTGGAAGTCGGCGGCCGACTCGGCGGCGGCCGGAGCGGCGACCACCAGGGCGGCGACGGCGGCGAAGGCGGCAGGAAGCTTACGCATCACATGTCTCTCTTTTCGCCCCGGACGGCGGGTCGCCGGCGGCCGCGTCCTGCGGCCTCTTCGGGGCATGTACTGGTCAAGCTGGTTCAGGGATGCGGCATGTAGGGGTCGGGACTTAAGAAACCGACCGCGCGGAACGCCGCACCTACCCGTTCCGTGGAATCCTTGGTTAAGCCTGCTGGGTCCTGGTGGGCGTGACCCGGCCGTCGTCGAGGTCGTAGCGGGCGGCGACGATCTTGAGGTCTCCGGCCAGGACACGGGCGCGCAGCGGGCGCGAACCGGCGAAGATCTCGGCGGCGGCGTTGGCGGCGTTCAGCGAGACGGCCGCGTCAGCGGCGTCGGCGGTTCCCACGGGAATGGCCCGGAGCGCCGGCGCGATCAGGCTGGCGATGGCCGCGAAGCGGGTGTCGCGATCGGCGGGGTCGCCCCGGCCCGCGAGGATGTCGGCGGCGGCCTTCACGGCGCCGCAGCGCTCATGTCCCAGCACCATGACGAGGGTCGAGCCCTGGTGGATCACCGAATGCTCGATCGAGGCCAGGACCGCGTCGTCGACGACGTTGCCGGCGACCCGCACGACGGCGAGGTCGCCCAGGCCCTGGTCGAAGATCACCTCGGGCGACACCCGGCTGTCGGAACAGGCGAGGATGGTGGCGAACGGACGCTCGGCGCCCCCCGTCTCCTTGCGGCGGGCGGCGTCGGCGTGCGGATGGGCGGCGTAGCCGTCCACGTAGCGGGCGTTGCCGTTCATCAGCCGCGTGAGCGCTTCCTCGGGCGGGACCGACGGCGGGCCGGCGGGCGCGGGGGCGGCCTTGGGATCGGCGGCCGGGGCGGGCTTCGCCGCGGGGGCCTTGGGCTTCGGCTTGGGTTTCGGCTTGGGCTTCGCGGCGGGCGCGGGCGCGTCGGAGCCCAGCGGGCCATCCTCGGCGAGGGCCGGCGCCGCGACCAGGGCAAGGCCCAGCCCGGCCACGATGCGGCGGCGCGAGAGCAGGCGGGCAGTCATGAGCGGTCCCCCGGACGAACGAGAATTCGTCCGGGAAGAAACCACCGAGGTTCTAAGATTCGGTTGGCCCCGGCGCCTCAGCCGGGAAGCTGGGCGCGGACCTTGGCGCGGAGCACGTCGATGGGGGCCAGGCCCTTGTCGGTCTTGAAGTGCCAGTAGGTCCAGCCGTTGCAGGCCGGAGCCGACTGGACCATGGCGCCGACCTTGTGGATCGACCCGGCCACCTCGCCCACCACCAGGCTGCCGTCGGCGCGGACGCGGGCGGCGTTGCGGCCCTGCGGGCAATAGAGGATGTCCCCGGCGCGGACGAGGCCGGCCTCGACCAGGGTGCCGAAGGGCACGCGCGGCTCGGCCTTCTTCGACCCGGTGACCACCATCTCCTCGGCGGTGGCCGGGATGACCTTGGCGATGCGGGCTTTGGCGACCTTCACATACTCGGCCTCGCGCTCGATGCCGACGAACTTGCGGCCCATGCGACGGGCCACGGCGCCGGTGGTGCCCGTGCCGAAGAACGGATCGAGGATCACGTCGCCCGGCTTTGTGGAGGCCAGGATCACCCGGGCCAGCAGGCTCTCGGGCTTCTGGGTCGGATGGGCCTTGGCGCCCGCGTCGTCCTTCAGCCGCTCGTCGCCCGTGCAGAGCGGAATGGTCCAGTCCGAGCGCATCTGCAGCTCGTCGTTGGCCATCTTCATGGCGTCGTAGTTGAAGGTGTAGCGCTTGCCGCCCCGGCTCTTGGTCGCCCAGATGAGGGTCTCGTGGGCGTTGGTGAAGCGCGTGCCCTTGAAGTTCGGCATCGGGTTCGACTTGCGCCAGACGATGTCGTTCAGGATCCAGAAGCCCAGGTCCTGCACGGCCACGCCGACGCGGAAGATGTTGTGATAGCTGCCGATCACCCAGATGGCGCCGTCGTCCTTCAGCACGCGGCGGCATTCCTTCAGCCAGGCGCGCGTGAAGCGGTCGTAGGCCTCGAAGCTCTCGAACTGGTCCCAGTGGTCGTCGACGGCGTCGACCTTGGAATTGTCCGGCCGCAACAGGTCGCCGCCCAGCTGGAGATTGTACGGCGGGTCCGCGAACACGAGATCGACCGACCGGTCGGGGAGCTTGCTCAGCTCCTCGAGGCAATCGCCCTGCAGAATGGCGTCAACCGGCAGCCCCATGGCCCAACCCTTGAAAGCAACAGAAGCTGAATCATCGGGCCAACATGGTGAACGGGTCGTCAACAGCCATGGTGAACCAGAGATTAAGCCGCCATGCGCTGGGCCGCGTGCTGTTCGAGGGCGCCGACGAGCTGGGGCACCGACACCGGCTTGGCCAGGTGACCGTCGGCGCCGGCGGCGACGCCCGCGTCCACGTGTTCCTGCAGACAATTGGCCGAGACGATGATGATCGGCATCCGGCGCCGGCCGGTGTCGGCTTCCCACCGGCGGATCAGGCGCGTGGCCTCCAGGCCGTCCATGACCGGCATCTGGATGTCCATGAGCACGATGTCGTAGGCGCCGGTCGTGGCCGCGTCGACGCCCTGCTGGCCGTCCTCGACCTCGGCGTGCTCCACGCCCACGGCGTCGAGGATCATGCTGAGCACCTGGCGGTTCACGGGGTTGTCGTCGACGATCAGCACCCGAAGGTCGGCTTCCGGTCCCGGCGCCTCGATCGGCTCGGCCAGCGGCGCGGCCACCGTGGGCATCGGCAAGGTGAACTGGAACACCGATCCCACGCCCAGGGTGCTCTCGGCGTCGAGTTCGCCCCCCATCAGGCGCACGTAGTCCTGGCAGATGGCGAGGCCCAGGCCCGCCCCGCCATGGCGGCGGGTGGCGCTGTCGTCGCCCTGGGCGAAGCGGCCGAACAGGGCGGCCTTGCGGGCGGCGTCGAAGCCGGGGCCGGTGTCGCCGACCACGAAGGTCACGTCGTCGCCTGAGCGGCGCAGGGCCACGACGACCTCGCCGGCTTCGGTGAACTTCACCGCGTTGGAGACGAGGTTGGTCAGGACCTGACGCAGGCGGACCGGGTCGCACATGGCCCAGCCGCCGGCCGCACCCGAGAGCTCGAGCCGCAGGCCGACGCCCTTGTCCTCGGCCTGGCCGGAGAACAGGGCCTGGACGCCCAGGGCCAGGGCCCCGACGTCGGTGGGTTCGGGATGCAGCTCGACCACGCCCGCCTCGACCTTGGCGAGGTCGAGCACGTCGCTGAGCAGGGTGTCGAGATGGCCGGCCGAGTTCTGGATGACATCCAGCAGTTCGAGCTGGCGCTCGGTGAGCTCGGTCCGCCGCATCATCTCCGCCACGCCCAGGACGCCGTTCAGCGGCGTGCGGATCTCGTGGCTGATGTTGGCGAGGAAGGCGCTCTTGGCGCGGCTGGCGGCCTCGGCCTCGTCGCGGGCGGCGGCAAGGGCGAACACGCGCTCCTTCTCGGCGGTGATGTCGGTGAGGACGGTCACGGCGCCGCCGTCGCTGGTGCGGTGGACCTCGTGCTTCAGCCAGCGGCCGTCTGGAATGTGGAACTTCAGGCCGTGGGTGGCGTCCCAGGGGCGCAGGTCGTCGGGCAGTTCGTCGATCACCTCGTCGAACCAGCCGGCCTTCATCACCGCCCCGATCAGCTCCTGGCTGGTCAGGCCGCGACGGATGTCGACGCCGGCGTCGTTCATCAGCGCCGCGAACGGTCGGTTCCAGGCGGAGAGGTGGCCGGCGCCGTCGTAGAAGGCCAGGCCGCCGGGCACGGCGTTCAGCGCGTGGCGCAGGCTCAGCAGGGTGGATCGCTGGCTGGCGCGCTCCATCCAGTTCAGGCCGCCGGCGATGGCGATCACCATCAGGGTCAGGCCGAGCGTGGCGTAGAGCATGACCGTCCGGCTGACGAGTTCGGGCGGGACGGCGATGGTGGGATCGGGGACCAGCGTCACCGCGGTCATGGCGGTGAAGTGCAGGCCGACGATGGTGAGGACGAGGACACCGGCCGGGATGCGCCAGGCCGACCAGCCCGTCCGGCCGTGGCGGATCCAGAACGCACAGGCGCCGCCGCACACGGCGATGGCGATGGCCGCGGCGACGTAGGCGTAGTCCCATTCGATGTGCGCGGCGGCCCGGACGCCGGCGATGCCGACGAAGTGCATGGTCGCGACCGCCAGGCCGGTGAGCGCGCCGCCCAGCAGGGCCACACGTTCGGTGCGAACCAGGGTCGGCAGCGCGAAGCCCGCGCCCATGCCCACGACCGCGATGGCCCAGGAGCCGAACGTCTCCAGCGGCGCGTAGCCGATGGGCAGGGTCGGCTCATAGGCCAGCATGGCGATGAAGTGGGTGGACCAGGTTCCCGAACCGGCCACCAGGGCGGTCAGCCCCGCCCACAGCCAGCGCGACGAGCCCTGGGCGCGATGCAGGCGCGTGTAGGCGCCGAACGCGGCGCCCGCGGCCGTGGCGCAGACCAACGCCGCGACGAGCACGAACCGCAGGTCGTGATCGTTGGCGATACAGGCGAGAACTCGGAACATGGAACTCCTACGGCGCCCAAGAAAGCCCAGGAGTCCTTTTTCGACGGTTACCGGTTTCCACGCCCGGGTGCGGCGAGGCGCCGCACAACCTGGATCATACTCGAAATTCGATTTTTACCCGGGCAACCAGCGGATCCACGCACCGTGCGGGTGGGCGTCGGCCAGCTTGCGCTCCACGCCGGACGGCCAACAGGTCAACCGCACCTGGAAGGCCGTCATGTCGTCGGCCGCGGGTTCCAGCCGCAGCCATGCGAACGGCGCCCGAGGCGTGGCCGAGGCGCCGATGGCGGCGATCGCCTCGCGAAGGCCCGACTGGGTCTCGGCCGGCAGGTACTGCCAGAAGACCGAGTGGTAGAGCACGCTCGCCGCGCCGTCGCGAAGGGTCACCTCGCCACGGGTCCAATCCAGGGCGTCGGCGGCGTCCACGCGCACGCCGCTGGCCAGGGCGAGATCGATCGCCGCGCGGCTTCGCTCCAGGCGGTCGAACTGGTCGGGCCAGACGCAGGCCAGCAGCCGTCGGCGCTGGACGGGATCGGCGAGGTCGGTGGGGCGACGATCGCAGGCGTGGCGCTCGACAACGCGCGCCTCGGCAGCCGGCGGAGGCCCGCCCTGCCAGTCGGCCGGGATGCGGACCGGCGAGGCGGGATCGCCCCAGGTCACCGCACCCATCTCGTACCGGAACCGGTCCCAGAACTGGTTGAGGCCGGCGCTGGCCCCGATCTCGAAGATGCGCAGCGGCAGGCCCGTTTCGGCGGCGACGGCGAGGAACCCGCCCAGCAGGGCCGCCGAGCGCCGGACCTCGTTGGTCTGCGGCTCGTGGGTCATGAAGGCGGCGAGTTCGGCGCCATGCGGCCCGATGGCGCCGCGGGCCGCCCGCCAGGCGGCGTCCACATCGGCGGCCACGCCCTCCTTCGGCCAGGCGGCCGCGAGGTCCGGAGCCTCGCCGCCCTGGGCCAGATGGTTGAAGGCGTTGGCGATACGCAGCGGCACGGCGTCGTCGAACAGCGCCCGCATGGACGCGTCGGCCCAAGGCCGCAGCAATTCCGTGGAAGGCCCGCCGGTCGCCACGTCGTCGGCGACGCGGTCCAGCAGCGCACCGTAGAACGGCGAGCCCAAGGTCTCGCACGCTCGCCCCTGACGCCGCAGCGCCTCGATCATGATGTCGTCGCTCATCGGCGCATGGCGCGGCCGGCGAGGCGAAGGGTCAATCTTGATTCAGCCGATCAATCGGCGAACGGCAGGTCGTCCTGGGCCGCGCCCGCCAGCCGGGGATCGACCCCGGCCAGCACCAGCTTCACCGGCCGCCACGCCCGGCGATGGATCTCGCAGGGCCCCAGGGTGACCAGCGCCTCCAGGTGGATCGGGGCGTTGTAGCCCTTGTGGCTGGCGAAGCCGTAGCCGGGATAGACCGCGTCCATCTCCATCATCAGCCGGTCACGCGCCACCTTGGCCAGGATCGACGCCGCCGCGATGGACTTCGACTTGGCGTCGCCGCCCACCACCGTCTTCACCTCGCACGGCAGGTCGAAGCGGTAGTTCCCGTCGACCAGGGCGTAGGCCGGCGGCACCGCCAGCGCCGCGATGGCCCGGCGCATGGCCAGGCCCGTGGCGTGCAGGATGTTGAGCTCGAAGATCTCGTCGACGCTGGCCATGCCGACGCCCCAGGCCACGGCGTGTTCCTTGATCTCCAGCTCGAGGGCCTCGCGCGCCTTGGCCGACAGCTTCTTGGAGTCGTCCAGGCCCTTGGGGATCTTGCGCGGATTGTCGGAGAGGATCACCGCCGCGGCGCTGACCGGCCCCGCCCAAGGCCCACGGCCGGCCTCGTCCACGCCGCAGACGGGCCCGCCGACGAAGGCGCGTTCGAAGAGGAGCGTCGGGCCCTTCGCCACCGGATCAGCGGCCCGCGACCGGCGCGCCCAGCGGGGCGAGGCGGCCGGCGTCCACGCCGCCGTACATGTGCTCGCAGCCCGCGAGGGCCAGGGCCGCGATCAGGACCAGGGCGGTCCTCATCGAGCCAGCCCCTTCACCTGCTCGTGGCGATGACAGCAGGTGAGGTGGTCGTTGACCAGGCCCGTGGCCTGCATCCAGGCGTAGACGATCACCGGGCCGACGAACTTGAAGCCGCGCTTCTTCAGCGCCTTGGAGACCTCGACCGCGAGGTCGGTCTGGGCCGGCACCTCGGCGAAACTCCTGCGCGCGCCCTGAATCGGCTTGCCGCCGACGAAGCCCCAGCAGAACTCCGAGAAGTCCTCTCCCCTCGCCTGCATCTGCAGATAGATCTTCGCGCTCTCGATGGCCGCGTCGATCTTGGCGTTGGAGCGGACGATGCCGGCGTCGGCCATCAGCCGGGCGCGGTCGGCCTCGCCATAGCGGGCCACCTTCTCGGGATCGAAATTGTCGAAGGCGGCGCGGAACGCGTCGCGCTTGCGCAGGATGGTGATCCAGGCGAGCCCCGCCTGGAAGCCGTCCAGCACCAGCTTCTCCCACAGCGCGCGACTGTCGTATTCGGGCACGCCCCACTCGGTGTCGTGATAGGCCTCGTACAGCGGGTTGCCGGCCATGCCGGGCCATTCGCAGCGAGTCAGGGTCTGGCTCATGCCGCGCACTCTCAGCGCAGCGGGCCGTGGGAAACAAGAGGCGAACTTTCGATGGCGTTCGAAGGCTTCGAGTTGTCGCAGATTACGGTTCCGGATCCCGCCGGTGAGGTGAGCCTGCGGGTCCGCCACGGCGGGTCGGGGCCGCCGGTGCTGCTGATCCACGGCTATCCCGAGACGCACATGATGTGGGCGAATGTGGCCGAGGGCCTGGCCAGGGACTTCACGGTGATCTGCCCCGATCTGCGCGGCTACGGCGGCTCGACCAAGCCCCCGTCGGCCCCGGACAACGAGACTTCGTCGAAGCGGGCGATGGCGCGCGACGCGGTGGCCCTGATGGCGCACTTCGGGTTCGACCGGTTCGACGTCGCCGGCCACGACCGCGGCGGGCGGGTGACCTACCGGCTGGCGCTGGACCACCCCCGGGCGGTGCGGCGCGCCTCGATCCTGGACATCATCCCCACGGGCGAGGTCTGGGCGCGGGCCGACCGGCGTTTCGCCCTCGGCTACTGGCACTGGCCGTTCCTGGCCCAGCGGCATCCCCTGCCCGAGACGCTGATCGGGGCCGATCCCGGCTACTTCTTCTTCCAGGGACAGTATCCCGACGCCGAGCAGGTGTTCGGCGCCGAGGCGCTGGCCGACTACCGGGCGGCGGTGGCGCGACCGGAGGTCGTGCACGCCATGTGCGAGGACTACCGCGCCGGCGCCGGCTTCGACCGCCGGCTGGACGAGGCCGACAAGGCCGAGGGCCGGAAGATCGCCTGCCCGCTGCAGGTGATCTGGGGCGGCAAGGGCGCGCTGGCCGCCTGGTACGACACCCTGGCCATCTGGCGCGAGTGGGCCGACGACGTGCGCGGCCAGGCCCTGGACTGCGGCCACTTCATCCCCGAGGAGAAACCCGCCGAGACGCTGGCGCTGCTGCGAGCGTTCTTCGCCGAGGGGCGGTAGCCCTTCCCCTTCACCGTCATGGCCCGGCTTGTCCGGGCCACCCATGAACACCGGTTGGAAGAGGTTGCGCACGTCCGCGCCGTGTAAAGCCTCCCGACACGGAGATCATGGGTGGCCCGGACAAGCCGGGCCATGACGGGTTTGGGTTAGGGGGTGAGTTCGCTCACCGCATCCGCCATCCACGCCGGAACTTCCGCGCGCGCAGGCCGGCCGTCCACGGTGAGCGCCGCCCCCAGCGCACGGTCCAGGCGCAGGAGGGCGATGGCGCGGCCGTCGGCGCCCGACAGCACCTCGCCGGCGCGCAGTTCGCCTGCCAGCACCTCGGTTCCTGGCGCCGGCGTGGGGCCGTCGAAGACGATGGGCAGCATGCGGTTCTTGATCGTTCCCCGCCGCTTCATGCGCGAGGTCGTCTCCTGGCCGACGAAGCAGCCCTTCTTGAAGTCGATGGCGTGCAGCAGGTCGAGGTTCGCCTCGATCGGATAGGTCTTCTCCGAGCCCCAGTCGGCCGGGCCGGGCACGCCCAGGCGCAGCTTCTGGACCTCGCGGTCCGCCTCCGACACCACGGCGGCCCCGGCCGGCGGCGAGGCGCCGTAGCCGCGGAAGCCCAGCACGGGCAGCCGGGGGTCGGCGAACCAGGGCCCGTCCGGCCTGGCCGGGACACCGTCGTCCGCGAACAGGATGGACACCTGTGTTTCGTCGAGCGCCAGGTCCACCTTGGCCCGCAGGCGGTACATCGTCAGGCGCATCAGGATGGCGGCGCGATGCGCGGCCTCCACGTCCAGCCACGCGCCGTCGTCGCGGCCCACGACGAAGAGGTCGTAGAGCAGCTTGCCCTGCGGCGTCAGCAGAGCGCCGAACCGCGCCTCGCCGGGCGCGAGGGTCTCGACATCCTGGGTGATCAGGCCCTGCAGGAAGCCGCGCCATTCGGCTCCGCCGACGGCGATCAGGGCGCGGCTCTGCAAATGCGCGAAGGCAACGGTCTGGGACATGCGTGCAATTTGGGGCCGGGAGCGGTGGAGCGCCAGCGCCTAGGCGCCTATAGAGACGCGGATGTCCGCTTCTGGATTCCCCATTCTCTTAATCACGGCCACCCGCATCGGCGATGCGGTGCTGTCGTCCGGCCTCATCAAGCGGCTGGCCGACGAGATTCCGAACGCCCGCTTCACCGTCGTCGCCGGTCCCGCCGCGGCCCCGCTGTTCGCCCATGTACCGGGGCTGGACCGCGTGATCGTGTTCGAGAAGTCGAAGACGGGCGGCCACTGGTTCGAACTGTGGCGCAAGGTGCGCCATCGCAAGTGGGGCCTGATCGTCGACCTGCGCGGCTCGGGCATCTCGCGGTTCCTGACCACCAAGCGCCGGGCGATCCACCGCAAGAGCGCCCAGCCGACGCACAAGGTGCTGGAGGCCGCCCGCACGCTGCGGATCGAGGACGAGCCGGCCGCGCCCTTCATCTTCACCAACCCCGACGTCGAGGCCTATGCCGACGAACTGACCGCCGGCGCCGGCCCGATCCTCGCCCTGGCGCCCGCCGCCAACTGGGTGGGCAAGACCTGGCCGGTGGAGCGGTTCAGCCAGGTGGCCATGAAGCTGCTGCGCGACCACAGCCCGATCCAGGGCGGGCGGCTGATGGTGCTGGGCGGCCCCGGCGACGAAAAGCTGGCGCGCGCGCTGCGCGACGTGGCGGGCAAGGGCTTCATCGACCTGGCCGGCAAGGCCGACCTCGTGACGTCCTACGCCTGTCTGAAGCGGGCGCGGCTCTTCATCGGCAACGACAGCGGCGCCATGCATCTGTCGGCCGCCGCCGGCTGTCCCACCATCGGCCTCTTCGGCCCGTCGGACGAACAGCTCTACGCGCCGTGGGGCGAACACACCCGTGTGGTCCGCGGCCCGCGCAGCTATGAACAGATCCGCGCCGTTGACCCCGGCTTCCAGCAGGCGCTCTGTCACATGATGGACCTGCCGGTGGGGACCGTCGTCACCGCCGCCCGCGAACTCCTGAAGGCCACGGAACCCAAAGATGCCTGAGACCTATGACCTGATCGTCCGTGGCGGCGAAGTGATCAACCACGCGGGCCGCGGCCCGGCCGACGTGGGCGTGCGCGACGGCAAGATCGCCGCCGTGGGCGACCTCTCGCAGGCCAGCGCCGGCCAGGTGGTTGACGCCACGGGCCTGCTGGTCATGCCGGGCGTGATCGACACCCAGGTCCACTTCCGCGAGCCGGGCCTGGAGTGGAAGGAAGACCTGGAGACCGGGTCGCGCGGCGCGGTGCTGGGCGGGGTGACCGCCGTGTTCGAGATGCCGAACACCGAGCCCACGACCACCGACCCCGACAGCCTGGCCGACAAGCTGGCGCGGGCCGCCAACCGCATGCACTGCGACCACGCCTTCTACGTGGGCGGCACCCACGAGAACGCGACGTTCCTGGGCGAGCTGGAGCGCCTGCCCGGCTGCTGCGGCATCAAGGTGTTCATGGGCGCCTCCACCGGCACGCTGCTGGTGCAGGACGACGAGGGGGTCGAGCAGGTGCTGCGCCACGTGAACCGCCGCGCGGCCTTCCACTCCGAGGACGAGTACCGGCTGGCCGAGCGTCGGCCGCTGGCGCGCACCGGCGACTGGACCAGCCACCCCGAGGTGCGCGACGCCCAGTCGGCGATCCAGTCCACCGAGCGGCTGGTGCGCATCGCCCGCAAGCTGGGCAAGCGGATCCATGTGCTGCACGTGACGACCAAGGAAGAGATCGCCTACCTGGCCGCGCACAAGGACGTGGCCTCGGTGGAGGTGACGCCGCAGCACCTGACCCTGGCGGGTCCGGAGGCGTACGAGCGTCTGAAGGGCTTCGCCCAGATGAACCCGCCGATCCGCAGCGCCGACCACCGGGACGGCCTTTGGGTGGGCGTCGCCAACGGCGTCGCCGACGTCGTGGGCTCGGACCATGCCCCGCACACCCGCGAGGAGAAGGCCCGCCCCTATCCGGCCTCACCGTCGGGGATGCCGGGCGTGCAGACCCTGCTGCCGATCCTGCTGACCCACGCCGCGGAGGGCCGGCTCTCGATGGAGCGCCTCGTGGACCTGACCAGCCACGGCGCCAACCGCGTGTTTGGCATGGCCGACAAGGGCCGGCTGGCGGTGGGCTACGACGCCGACCTGACCCTGGTGGACCTGAAGCACCGCCGCACCATCACCCACGACTGGATGGCGACCCGCGCGGGCTGGACCCCGTTCGACGGCTTCGAGGCCAAGGGCTGGCCGATGGCCACCATCATCCGTGGCGTGGTCGTGATGCGCGACGACGAGATCGTGGCCCCCGGCGCCGGCAAGCCGGTGCGGTTCCTGGAGACGCTGGCGAGCTGACGCCCGCTATTCCAGCGCCTTCAGAACGTCGCGGGCGAAGCGCTGCTCGTCGAAGCGGGCGGCGGCGCTGTCGAAGCCGCGACGCACGATGACGATCTTCCTCGACGGCACGATGAACACGTACTGCCCGCGGTTGCCGTTCATGCCGTAGGTCCCGGCGGGCAGGCCCTGGTCGGCCCCGTAGAGCCAGAAGAAGGCGCCATAGCCGGGACCCTTGTCCGGCTGGGCGGGGGCCGGCGTCGCGACGAACCGCGACCATCCCTCGGGCAGCAGCCGCTCGCCGTTCCAGACGCCGTCATTCATGTAGAGCAGGCCCAGGCGGCCGAGGTCGCGGGCCGTGGTCCACACCTGGCTGGACAGGATGTAGTTCCCCGCCGCGTCGGTTTCGGGCGTCGTATGGGTCATCCCGATGCGCCAGAGCAGCGCCTTGAACGGAAACTCCAGCGCCGCCTGCCCGTCGCCCAGGCCGGCGCGAACGCTGCGGGCGGCCAGCAGGGTGTCGTTGTTGGCGTACCTGAAGCGGGTTCCCGGCGCCGCCTCGATCGGCATGTGCGTCGCCCACTGGGTGACCAGGCCGCCGCCCAGGTAGACGTCGTCCGTGCGGTTGCCCGGACCGTCGGTCCAGAGGCCCGAACCCATGTGCATCAGCTGGGCGAGGGTGATGGCCGCGCGCGGGTCGCCGGGCGCCTTCCATTCCGGGATGTTCGCGGGCGCGTCCACCGTGGCCTTGCCGAGACGGACGGCGCGGCCGACCACCGTGGCGGTGAGGCTCTTGGCCGCCGACCAGGTGCGCTGGGGCGTGTAGAGATCATAGCCGGGGCGATACCGCTCGCCGATGATCTTGCCGTCGCGGATCACCAGCACCGCCGTGGTCTTGCCGCCATAGACCCCCGCGTCGAACGCCTGGGCCAGCAGCGGCGCCAGGGCGGCGGGGCCGGCGGCCGTGGCGTCGGCGTCGCCATGCGGCCAGGCCCGGGCCTTCAGGTCGGGCGCCTTCAGGTCCACGCGGGGCAGCGACGAGACCGCCGAGGGGCGCGCGCCGACCGGCAGCTGCGCGCAGCCGAGGTTCGGACGCCAGGCGGCGACGCGCGGCGGTAGCTTGGGATCGAATGCGACGCTGACCGTCCTCGCCTGCTGGTCGACGACCGCCGGCAGCGCGCGGACCAGGTCCTGGTAGTCGGGGTAGATCCCTTCCAGATCGTCGGCGGCGATCTCGGCTTCCGGCCGCCCGGCGTTGAAGATCCCGCTGCAAAGGAACGCCGCCTTGTAGCCCGCCGCGAGGGCCCGGGTGTGGGCGTCCTCGGCCGCCTGGACCGGTGTCGTCAGGACCGCCGCGACCGAAGCCGCCAGGAAAATCGCGCGCATGTGGAGGTCCCCTGTCGAATCCGCGGCCGGCCGCGCGTCTCCCCGGTGACGCAGCTTCCCGCGTCGCGCAATCTCTAGCCCGAAAAGAGGACCCCGATGCAGTACATGCTCCTGATCTACGAGCCGCAGGACGCCTACGCCGGCGAGAACGGCCAGGGCATCCTCGAGGACATCGTGGCCAAGCACATGGCCCTGGCCGAGGAACTGCGCGCGAGCGGCGTCCAGCGCGGCGGCGCCGGGCTGCAGGGCGTGGAGACCGCCACGACGGTCGTCACCCAGGGGGGCCAGAAGACGCTGCACGACGGCCCCTTCGCCGAGACCCGCGAACACCTCGGCGGCTACTATCTGGTGGACGTCGCCAACCTGGATGAGGCGCTGGACATCGCGCGTCGCATTCCAGGCGTCGACGGGATGAAGGTGGAAGTGCGGCCCGTCATGATCGACGACGACGCGTGAGCGACATCGGGCGGCAGATCGCGGCGGCGCGCCCTCGGGTGGTCGCCGCCCTGGCTGGCCGCCTGCGCGACCTGGACCTGGCCGAGGATGCGTTCTCGGAGGCGAGCGCCTCGGCGCTGGCGGCCTGGCCCGCCGAACCGCCACGCGATCCCGCCGCCTGGCTGTGGCGGGTCGCCTCGCGGAAGGCCCTGGACGCCCGGCGGCGGCGTGCGGTCAGGGCGAAAGCGATCCACGACGCCCCCGAGCCGCCGCCGACGCCCGAGGAGGCGCTGATGGCCGCCGACGATCCCATCCCGGACGAACGCCTGAAGCTGATCTTCGTCTGCTGCCACCCGGCCCTGGCGCCGGAGAGCCGCGCGGCGCTGACGCTGAAGGTGGTGTGCGGCCTGTCGACCGCGCGGCTGGCGCGGGCGTTCTTCACGGCCGAGCCGGCGATGCTGCAGCGGATCACCCGGGCCAAGCGCAAGATCGCCGGGGCGGGCGTGCCGTTCGAGGTTCCGGGCCGGGACGTCTGGCCCGAACGGCTGGAGGCGGTGCTGGCGACCCTGGAGATCGCCTATGCCCAGGCCTACGAGGACGCGGCCCTGGCCGGCGAGACGGCGGGGTTCGCGGGCGAGGTGCTGCGGCTGTCCGGCCTGCTCGCCGAACTGACGCCGGACGAGCCCGAGGCGCTGGGCCTGGCCGCCCTGGTGCGGTTCGCCGAGGCGCGGCGACCGGCCCGGCTGGACGACGCGGGCGCCATGGTCCCGCCCGGCGAACAGGACACGGGCCTGTGGCGCCGCGACCTGATCGTCGAGGGCGCGCGCCTGCTGGACCGCGCGGCGGGCCTCGGCCGCAGCGGACCGCGGCAGATCCTGGCGGCGATCCATGCCACCCACTGCGGACGGATCGAGACGGGACGGACCGACTGGAGCGCGATCGCCGCCCTCTATGACGCACTGGCTCAGGTGCGCCCGCACCCCTCGACCTGCGTGAACCGGGCCGTGGCGGTGGGAGAGGCAGAGGGCCCGGCGGCGGGCCTCGCCGAACTGGCGGCGATCGCGGGCCTGGAAGGCTGGCTGCCCTACCAGGCGGCGCTGGCGGGGCTGGCCGCCCGGGCCGGGCGGCGCGAGACCGCCCTCCACGCCTACGACGCCGCGCTCGCCCTGGCCCCCGCGCCGGCCGAGCGGCTGTACCTGGAGCGCGCGCGCCGGCGGCTGGCGCAGACCTAGTTGTCGAAGCTATGAAGGTTGTTCACCCGGGACAGGGCTGAGAGGCTGGGGTTGCGAAGCTCCAACACCTAGCCCGGAAGGTCCCGGATGAACGTCCACAAGAATGCCCGCCTGACGCCAGCGGGTCGAGCGCTGCTGGGGCGTCGTGTGTCGCAGGGGTG
>JBFMGV010000104.1:0-21679 GCA_040752615.1 Pseudomonadota bacterium
CGACCCGCCGCCACTGCGCATCCGTCAGCTCGTATCGCTTCACCATCCACGCCTCCGCTCAAGCGGAGACCTATGAATCACGCGTCGCCAGCCCCGTGAATCCCTGAATGTCGATTGGACCTAGTTCCCCGGCCTACCGCGCCATCCGCCGCAGCACCCAGCCGCCGACTGTCGCTCCGACGGCGGTCAGGAACGTGCCCCAGGTGATGTCGATCAGGGTGATGTGGGTCGACCAGACCTTCAGCGTCGCCTGGTTGGTCAGGTCGTAGGTGGCGTAGCAGAGGGCGCCCAGCATGGCGCCGGCCAGGGTAGTGCGGCTGAGCGCCTTGTCTCTGTTGGGCCAGATGGCCAGGGCCAGGACCCCCGCGTTGTAGATGAAGTAGAAGACCACGGCCGGACCCAGCCGCGCCGCCGGGAGCGCCACGGGATCGAGGGTCGGGAAATAGACCTTTGGCCCGGCCTGGGTCAGCCAGACGTAGTCCAGCGCCGCGATGGCCAGGGCGGTGGCGAAGTAGGTCGCGATCAGTCGGATCATGTTTGCCCCCAGGGTTCGGATCAGGCCGGCTTCAGGCGGTAGTGGCTGACGCCCCACTCGGTCCCGCCGCGATGGCCGAAGAGGCCGGCGGTGGCGAGGAAGAACAGGCGCCAGCGGCGATGCCACAGCGTGGCGTCCTTGCCATAGACCGCCTCCAGCACGGGGCGGATCTTCGGCAGGTTGCGGTCGTAGGCCTCCAGCCAGTGCAGCGCGGTCTTCTCGTAGTGGGTCCCGCTCCAGCGCCAGTCCTGCTCGACGGTGAAGAGGTCGGGGAACTGGGCCATCAGCCCGTGGCTGGGCATCACGCCGCCCGAGAAGAAGTACTTGCCGATCCAGTCGGCGTCGTCGTTCAGGTCGAAGCGGTACGGCGTGGTCTTGTGCGTGAAGACGTGGATGAAGAGGCGGCCCTCGGGCTTCAGCCAGGTCTTCACCCGGCCCAGCAGCGCGCGCCAGTTCGACATGTGCTCGAACATCTCCACCGAGACGACGCGGTCGAACTCGCCCGGCGCCTCGAAATCGTTCATGTCGCAGGTGATGACCTCGAGGTTCGACAGACCCCGCTCCTGGGCCCGGGCCATGATGAAGGCCTTCTGGCTGGCCGAGTTCGACACCGAGGTGATCCTGGCGTTCGGATAGGTCTTGGCCATCCACAGCGACAGCGAGCCCCAGCCGCAGCCCAGCTCCAGGATCCGCTGGCCGTCCGCCAGGTCGGCGTGCTCGGCGGTCTCCTTCAGCGCGTGCTCCTCGGCCTGGGCGATCGTGTCGCCGGGGTTCCGGTAGAGGCAGGACGAGTACTTCAGCTGCGGACCCAGGCAGTTCAGGAAGAAGTCCGCGGGCACCTCGTAGTGCTGGGCGTTGGCCGCGTCGGCGTGCGCCGCGATCGGATGTTCGGCCATGTCGCGCGCGAAGGCGGCCTCGGTCCCGGGCCCGGCCTTGGAATGTTCGCGCCGGGCGTTCGCTACCAGGAGGTGGATAGCGGTCCTGCGGATGGTGTCGGGAAGAGGCGCGCCTTCGAAGGTGTCGATGATGGCGGAGGTGAAGCTCATACGGAACTCAGGCTCTCGGATGGGGTGTTGGGAGGCGCGCTAGCGCGCCCGCGGGGGCAGGGGGAAGAAGACGCTGACGCGCTTCTGATAGTCGCGGAATGTGTCGCCCCGCGACGCGAGTATGGCGGCTTCCAGCGGCGGCACTCCGGAGACGTGGCGTAGCAGGCCGTACATCACGGCGGGGGCGATCAGGGTCAGGAAGGTGATGGGCTGCGACGGATTCAGTGCCATGACCGGATAGGCGACCCAGCCCAGCCACTGGAAGAAGTAGTTCGGGTGTCGCGACCAGGCCCAGAGGCCGCTGGCCATGACCTTGCCCCTGTTGGCCGGATCGCTTCGGAACCGCTTCATCTGAGCGTCCGCCGTCGCCTCGCCGACGATGGCGAGGCCGAAGATCGCCACCGCCAGGCCATCGCGGAAGTCGAGATGCGCGAGCGGCCGCTTGGCGGCGACCACGACGGACAGGGCGAGAAGCGCGGAGGCGGGCGCCTGAGGCAGGCTGACCCACAGCATCATCAGGGGATAGTTCTTCGCAGTCCGGCGGAACTCGGCATAGCGCGCGTCCTCGGGGTGTCCGGCCACGCGGGGCGCCAGGTACAGGCCGAGACGCAGACCCCAGACCAGCATGAAGGCCGCGACGAGCAGGCCACGCGCGTGGCTGGTGTCGGTTCCCGTGGCCACGAAGGCGGCGCCCGCCAGGACCACGCCCGTGCCGAACGACCAGAACACATCGGTCCATCCGCCGTTCTTGACGGCGAGGCCGAACGCCCACGCCGCCAGCATGACGACGAGCATGGCCAGAAGGACCCCGACGATGATCTGCAAAAGCATCAAGCACTCCCCGTCGCCATACGACCATGATCCGTCGCGGGACGCATCCGGCCCTGTGAGGAGCGCGTAGCTTTTGCTAAGCAGCCTGGCGGTGGGGAATGTGCACGCGCCACGGTTGCAGTGTGCAGTGAGGGTGATTTCGCATGAGTGCTGGTGACCGCCGCAGAGTGGCCGTGGTGGGCGCGGGGATCGCAGGCCTGTCGTCCGCGTGGCTGCTGGCGAAGCGCCACGACGTCACCCTGTTCGAAGCGGACGGCCGGATGGGCGGCCATGCCCACACCGTGGAGGCGCCCGGGTTCGACGGACCGGTCCCGGTCGACACCGGCTTCATCGTCTTCAACGAAGGCAACTACCCGAACTTCACGGCGCTGCTGAAGCACCTGGGCGTGCCCAGCATCAACGCCGACATGTCGTTGAGCGTCTCGCTGGACGACGGCGCGTTCGAATACTCCAGTTATGGCGTGATGGGGGTCTTCGCCCAGAAGCGGAACCTGTTCTCGGCGCGCTTCTGGCGGATGCTGGGCGACATCACCCGCTTCTACCGGACCGCGTCGAAGGACCTGGAGAAGCTGGAGACCCCGCTGATCTCGCTCGAGACCTATCTCGAGGAGAACGGCTACGGCCGGGCGTTCCGCGACGACCACCTGCTGCCGCAGGCCGCGGCCATCTGGTCGACGCCGCTGAAGGAGATCGGCCAGTACCCGGCCGCCTCGCTGATCCGCTTCTTCCTGAACCACGGGATGATGAGCATCTTCGGCCGAGGCCTGTGGCGCACGGTCGAGGGCGGTTCGCGCGCTTATGTCGAGAAGCTGCTGGCCGACTTCCCGGGCGAACAGCGCAAGGGCGTGCGCGTGGCGGGCGTGAAGCGTGACGCCAACGGCGTGGAGCTGCGCCTGGCCGGCGGTGGCCGCGAGCGGTTCGACGAGGTGGTGATCGCCACGCACGGCGACGCTGCGCTGGCGCTGCTGGAAGATCCGACCCCCGAGGAGCGGCGGCTGCTGGGTCGCTTCCAATACACGCGCAACATGGTGGCCCTGCACACCGACACCGTCCTGATGCCCAAGCGCCGCCGGGCCTGGTGCAGCTGGAACCACATCGGGTCGCGCGCCAGGCCGGGGGAAGGGGCGGTCAGCTACTGGATGACGCGCCTGCAGAGCCTGAAGGGCGCGCCGGACCTCTTCGTCACCCTGAACCCGAACAAGGAGATCGCGGCGGACAAGCTGATCCGAACCGAGATCTACGAACACCCGCTGTTCGACGCCGAAGCCGTGGCGGCCCAGCGCGAGCTCTGGGACATCCAGGGCGTGCGGCGGACCTGGTTCTGCGGCTCGTACTTCGGCCACGGCTTCCACGAGGACGGGCTGCAGTCCGGGCTGGCGGTGGCCGAGCAGCTGGGCGGGGTCGAGCGGCCCTGGACAGTGGCCGAGCCGAACGGCCGCATCCACGTGCGCGAGCCGGCGCGAGCCGAGGTCGCGGCCTGATGTCGGCCTCCGGGCTCTACCCGGGGATCGTGACCCATGCGCGGCTGAAGCCCCGGGTCCACAAGCTGCGCTACCGCATCTTCATGCTGCTACTGGATCTGGACGAGCTGGCGGCCCTGGATAGGGGCCTCAGGCTGTTCTCCCTGCGCGGGTTCAACCTGACCGGCTTCGACCCGAGGCGGCACGGCGATGGCTCGCGGACGCCATTGAAGGCACAGGTCGAGGCCCAGTTGGCGGCCGCCGGGATCGCCCACGGCGGGCCGGTGCGGATGCTGGCCATGCCGCGCATCCTGGGCATGGGGTTCAACCCGCTCACCGTCTACTATTGCCACCGCCCGGACGGGGCGCTGAGCGCCATCCTGTACGAGGTGAACAACACCTTCGGCGAGCGGCACAGCTATCTCATCCCGGCTGACGACGCGCCTTTGGTGAAGCAGGGCTGTGAGAAGGGCTTCTACGTCTCGCCCTTCATGGACATGGAGCTCAGCTACGCCTTCCGCATGTGCCCGCCGGCCGAGGACGTGCAGGTGTTCGTCGACGTGGACGACGCCGAGGGACGCGTGCTGGCGGCGGGCTTCACCGGCCGGCGACAGGACCTGACCGACCGCAACTTGGTCCGCGCCTGGCTGAACCATCCCTGGATGACCGTCGGCGTCATGGCCGCCATCCACTGGGAAGCGCTGTTCATCTGGTTGAAGGGCGAGAAGATCCGCCAGCGCCCGCCCAAGCCCGAGTGGTCGGTGACGGTGGTCACTCCGGCGACCCTCGCCGCCTGACGCCCACATCCGTCTCCCCAATTTAGGGGAGGCGAAGCAGGTGCTTCCGGGTCCATCTCTCAGATATCGCAAACCATTTCTGGCGCCGGTTTCATTAACCGCCGGTCCGGCAAATCGCGTGGCGCTGTCAGAGGGGGAACGCGTGCCGACCTACTATTCGTCCCAGGACTTCACCGTTCCGCTGCGGAGCGGGTTCGAGACGGCTTTCGTCCACGAGGTCGGCGTCGGCGACTTCACGGGCGACGGCAAGGTCGACTTCGTCCTCAGTTACTTTCTCTTCCCGCTGACCGACAAGGCGACGCCGGTCCGGCTGTTCGCGGGCAATGGCAGCGGCGGCTTCTCGGACATCACCAGCCAGACCTTCCCGAGCGGCGCGCCGCAGACGGTGCACGCCCGCGAGACGGTGGTGGGGGACTTCAACAAGGACGGCCGGCTGGACGCGTTCTTCGCGGACCACGGCTATGACGCTCAGCCATTCCCCGGGGCGCAGAACGGGCTGATGCTGTCGTCCGGCGCCAGCGCGATCGTCAACGCCACGGCCCAGCTACCGCAGGTGTCGGACTACAGCCATTCGGCCGAGGCGGCCGACATCGACGGCGACGGTGACCTCGACATCTACGTGGGCAACGGCGGAGGCGGAAGCGCCTACACCAAGCCGTTCTTCCTCATCAACAATGGCCAGGGAGGCTTCACGCGCAGCGACGGCGGACTGCCCTCGGTATTGTTGGACGGGGCCAAGCCGAACCATTGGTCCGAGGCCTTCCTCGACGTGGACGGCGACGGGGACAAGGATCTCTTCCTCGGCTCCAGCCTGAACTCCGGCGCGCGCTTGCTGATCAACGACGGTCGCGGCGTCTTCACGGTCTCGAACCGCACGATGCCGGCGGGCGCGGCCAACGCCGACGCGGTCGACATCGTCTCGATGGACGTCAACAACGACGGACGCGCCGACCTCCTGATCAGCTATTCGGTGTTCGGCTCGGGCGACCCCACGCGTGGGATCCAACTGCTGGTCAACGACGGCCAGGGCGGGTTCACGGACGACACGGCGAGCCGCCTGCCGGCCACGATCCAGGGCGGCGCCTGGAGCCGGCGTATCCACCTCACTGACGTGAACGGCGACGGCAAGACCGACCTGGTGCTGTCCAACGGCTCGTCGACGCCGGTCTATCTGAACGACGGTGTCGGCAAGTTCGTGGAGATGTCCGGCCTGCTGCCCGGCAACCAGTTCGACCAGTTCACCCCGGCCGACGTGAACGGCGACGGTCGCACCGACTTCATCGCCTGGCGCGGCTTGTTCAACAACGCCGAGAACCTGCGCGTGGACATCCGCGTCGACCCCGGGGTCAACCAGACGGGGACGGCGGCAGCCGAAGCCTTCATGGGCGACACCCGCGCCATGACCGTCAACGCCGGCGGCGGCAATGATGTCATCATGGGCGGCAGTGGGCAGGACTACCTGCGTGGCGACGACGGCGACGACCGGATCGCGGGCGGCGACGCCTTCGACGACACCCACGGCAACATGGGCAACGACACCGTCTCCGGCGGCTTGGGCGACGACTGGGTGGTCGGCGGCAAGGACAACGACGTGCTTTACGGCGACGAGGGCAGCGACCTCGTCTACGGCAATCTCGGCAACGACACCTGCGAGGGCGGCGACGGGAACGACATCGTCCGGGGCGGGCAGAACGACGACATCCTCCGCGCCGGTGCGGGCGCCGACTATGTGTCGGGCGATCGGGGCGACGACACGGTCTGGGGCGGCGGCGGGGCCGACGAGTTCCACAGCTTCGGCGACGCCGGGATCGACCGCGTCATGGACTTCAACCTGGCCGAGGGCGACCGGGTGCGTCTGGACGTGGGGACCACCTACACCGTCGCGCAAGTGGGCGCCGACACGGTGGTGAGCATGAACGGCGGCGGCCAGGTGATCCTGGTCGGGGTCAGCATGAGCAGTCTGACGGGCAACTGGATCTTCGTGGGCTGACGCCGGCGATCATGCTTCTGGCGCCGGGCGTCATGGGCTGACCGGGGCGGTCGGCCCATCCTTCGGGCGATGGTCCCGGAGGGTTCGATGCGTGTGTGCGGAATGGTCGTGGCCCTGGTGCTGGCGGGCGGTCCGACGCTGGCGGCCCCGCCCTACAAGGCGCCGCGGACGGCCGACGGCGCGCCGGATCTCCAGGGGATCTGGACGAACACCTCGGTGACCTGGCTGCAGCGCACGCGGGCGGCCAAGGGGCTCGTGCCCACCGAGGCCGAGATCACCATGATGGAGCAGGGGTTCGCCAAGCTGGTGGAGCCGCTGATCAGCGACAAGCCCGTGGACCCGAACGCGCCCGCGCCGCCCGTGGCCGAGGATGTGGACAACGCCGACTACATCGAGATGAACATGAGGGTCGGCCGGGTGGGCGGCCAGCCCCGCTCATCCTGGATCGTCGAGCCGGAGGATGGCCGGCTGCCGTTCACCGAGGCCGGCAAGGCGGCTACCGCCAAGGCGCGCAAGAGCAGCTATGACGGCCCCGAGACCCGCCCGGCCGACGAGCGCTGTCTCACGGCCATCGGATCGCCCGAGGGGCCGCCGATGATGAACGCGGCCTTCAACGGCCACTACCAGATCGTCCAGACCCGCGATCACGTGGCGATCCTGGTGGAGATGAACCACGACGTGCGGATCATCCGCCTGGCCGACCGCTCGCCGACCCCGCCCGCCGTGCGCCGCTGGATGGGCGAGTCCGTCGGCTGGTGGGAGGGCGACACCCTGGTGGTCGAGACCACCAACCTCGACCGGACCGGCGCCTATGTGAGCAGCCTGGGCGGCGGCTTCGCCTACTCGGCCGACGCCAAGGTGGTGGAGCGCTTCACCCGCACGGGCCAGGACGAAATCCTCTATGCGTTCACCGTCGAGGACCCGGCGACGTTCTCCCGCCCCTGGCGCGCCGAGATGTCGTTCCGCCCGGCGCCGGGGCCGATCTACGAGTACGCCTGCCACGAGGGGAACTACTCGCTGGGCAACATCCTGGCGGGCGCGCGGGCGGAGGAGCGGGCTAAGGCGCCGTAGGCCTTCGGTCCGGCGCCGGGGTTCAGGCCACGCCGGGCGCGGCCTGTTTCGGCGGGGGCGGCGTGGGCTTGCCGCCCAGGCGGTCGGCCAGGGCGAAGACGAAGGGGTTCAGGCTGATCGAGAGCAGGGCCGCGGCCAGGATCAGGTCGTGGGTCTCCTTGCTGAGCGCGTTCAGGCTGACGCCCAGGCCCGCGAGGATGAACGAGAACTCGCCCACCTGGGCCAGGCTGGCGGCGATGGTCAGGCCGGCGCCCTTCTCCAGCTTGAAGCTGAAGGTGATCGCCAGGGCGGCCAGCGACTTGCCCAGCACCACGATGCCCAGCACCGCCAGCACGGCCAGGGGCTCGCGCAGCAGGACCGTGGGGTCGAAGAGCATGCCCACCGAGACGAAGAAGAGGACCGCGAAGGCGTCGCGCAGGGGCAGCGAGCGTTCGGCGGCGTTGTGCCCGAGGGGCGAGCCGTTGAGCACCAGGCCCGCGACGAAGGCGCCCAGGGCGAAGCTGGTGCCGAAGACCTCGTAGGCGATGAAGGCGATGCCCAGGGCGATGGCCAGCACGCCCAGGGTGAAGAGCTCACGCGAGCGGGTGTGGGCGATGCGGACCAGCAGCCAGGGCAGCACCCGGCCGCCGACCACCAGCATCAGGGCGACGAAGGCGACCACCTTCAGCAGCGTCCAGCCGATCTCCTTCCAGATCTCGACAGGCCCGCCGTTGCCGGTGGAGAGCAGCAGCGGCAGCAGGACCAGGGCGACGACGATCACCAGGTCCTCGACGATCAGCCAGCCGACGGCGACGCGGCCCACCTCCGACTTCATCTGCTTGCGCTCTTCCAGGGCGCGGATGAGCACGACGGTGGAGGCTACCGAGAGGGCGAAGCCCAGCAGCGCCGCTTCCACGTGAGGCAGGCCCAGCAGGCGGCCCAGGCCCCAGCCCAGGCCGGTGGCGGCGGCGATCTGCACCAGGGCGCCGGGCACGGCCACCTTGCGCACCTGCATCAGATCCTTGGGCGAGAAGTGCAGCCCGACGCCGAACATCAGCAGGATGACGCCGATCTCGGCGAGCTGGGGCGCGAGGGTGGTGTCCGCCACGTAGCCGGGGGTGAACGGGCCGACGCAGACGCCGGCGAGGAGGTAACCGACCAGCGGCGAGAGCTTGAGCCGGTTGGCCAGCATGCCGAGAATGAAGGCGAGGACGAAGCCGCCGACGAGCGTGATGATCAGGCTGTCGTGATGCGGCATCCGGTCTCCAGGTCTGGCGGGGTGGTGTAGTCCCTTAGTTGGACGTTCGAGACGTCAGCGCAACCCAGATAGCGTGAACTTGAACCGGAAAAGCGCCGCCGTGGGGCGCGATTCCGGCGTCATCCGGTCCGAAAACGCCGCCGGGCTATCGCAGGCCGTGGATCTGGGCGGACTCCTCGGCGAGGCTCTTGATCTCGCGGATCGCGTCTTCCGCGGGGCCCTTCAGCGCGGCGAACGCGGTGTCGTCGAACGGGCCGGAGGTGAAGCTGAGCAGCGCTCCGGCGGGCGCGGGCGAGATCTCGAACTCCTCGGAGAACGAGCGGTTCTCGGTGGCGACAGCCTCGGTGTAGTCGAACTTCAGCAGTCGCTCAGGGCGAAAGGCGGCGATGGTGCCGCAGGCGCGGGTGACGCCGTCCGGAGCCTTCCACGTGACCTTCTCGCCTTCACGCCAGGACGTGCGGATCGAGATGCCGTCCTGGTAGGCGGCGGCCCACTCCCGGACCAGCTCCGGCGTGGTCAGGACGCGCCAGACCTCCTGCGGCGGGGCGTCGATCACGAGGGTCTGCTTCAGCACGGGCATGGGTCGAAACTCGGCAATGGCGGCGGTCGTCACAAGCGTCGCAATCGTCGCAGCTCAACGCTCGACAATCGCAAAAGTTGAGCTTGAGCGCTGATCAATCACGAAGTTTCGAGATTTGAAGGCGCCCGGATTCAACCGGTGGGAGTCCGCCGTCCGAAAGGGGCGAGAATGGGGTGAACGAGGTGGACACACTGTCGCAGGATTCATTGAGATTGATTCTGCGAGTCAGTCGCAATAATGACGCGTCCAAGGTTGAGCTTTGGAGACTTTCAGGATGCGTCAGGGGCTGTTCGGCGCCGTTTCGGTGCTGGCGTTTGCAGCGGTCGTGGGACCGGCCATGGCGGACGACGCCGCGGGCGAGGTCACCGTCGATCCGGTGACCGTCCTGGCGGCCCGCACCGAGAAGCCGGCGAGCGAGGTCCCGGCGACGGTCAGTGTCATCCCGGCCACCGAGATCGAGGACCGTATCAGCCTCGACATCAAGGACCTGCTGAAGTTCGAGCCCGGGGTCTCGGTGCGCTCGAGCCCGACCCGGTTCGGCGCGGCGTCCGGCACCACGGGCCGCGACGGCAACGCGGCCATCAACATCCGCGGCCTGGAGGGCAACCGGGTGCTGATGCAGATCGACGGCGTTCGCGTGCCTGACGGCTTCACGTTCGGCGCGCAGGCGGTCGGCCGTGGCGACTACCAGGACCTGGACCTGATGAAGTCGGTGGAGATCCTGCGCGGCCCCGCCTCTGCCCTGTACGGCTCGGACGGCGTCGCCGGCGCGGTCAGCTTCACGACCAAGGATCCGGCGGACTTCCTCAAGGAGGGCGCCACGGTCGGCGGTCGGGTGCGCGGCTTCCACGGCTCGGCGGACGACAGCGTCGGCGCGACGGGGGTCGGCGCCGGCCGGAGCGGCCGCTTCTCGGCGATGATCGCCTATACCTACCGCGAAGGGCATGAACAGGAGACCCGCGGGTCCAACGAGTCGGCCAACACCGACCGCACCGTCGCCAACCCGCAGGACATCCTGACCCGTTCGGTGCTGGGCAAGGTGGTGTTCGACGTCTCCGACACCAACCGCATCCGCCTGACGGCCGAGCACTACAACCGCGATATCAAGACCGACGTGTTGTCGGGGATCGCCAAGCCGCCGCAGGCCGCCACCGCCGTGGTCCGCCTGAAGGCGGGCGACAACATCAAGCGCAGCCGGGTGATGCTGGACCAGCGGCTCGAGCTCGCCGACGGACCGGTCGACAAGGTCACCTGGGGCGCCTACTGGCAGGACAGCGAGACGGTGGAGTTCACCGGCGAGGATCGCTTCACCTCGGCCGACCGCACGCGCCTGACCACCTTCGACAATCGGGTCTACGGGGCCTCGGTCCAGGCCGAGAGCAGCTTCGACCTCGGGGGCGTCAGCCACACCTTCATCTATGGCGCCGACGGCTCTCGCACCCGGCAGGAAGGCATCCGCGACGGCACGGTCCCGCCGGCTGGCGAGGCCTTCCCGGCCCGCGCCTTCCCGACCACGGACTACACCCTGCTCGGCGCCTTCGTGCAGGACGAGATCAAGCTGTTGGACGGCCGCCTGGCGCTGTACCCGGCGCTTCGCTTCGACTGGTACAAGCTGGATCCGAAGGTCGACGCACTGCTGACCGGCTTCACCCCGGCCAAGTCGGACGACAGCCGCCTGTCGCCGAAGCTGGGCGTCGTCTTCTCGCCCTCGGACCAGACCCGCCTGTTCTTCAACTACGCCCAGGGCTATCGCGCCCCCGCGCCGAGCCAGGTGAACAACGCCTTCTCGAACCCGATCCAGAACTATCGCTCCGTGCCGAACCCGGACCTGAAGCCCGAGACGAGCGAGGCCTTCGAGGCCGGCGCGCGCTGGGTGACGCCGCAGTGGATCGTCGAGGCCACCGCCTTCACCGGCGAGTACAAGAACTTCATCGAGCAGGTGCAGGTCTCGGGGAACTTCACCCCGACCAACCCCGGCGTCTTCCAGTTCGTGAACTTCGGGAAGGTGAAGATCCACGGGGTCGAAGGCCGGGCCCGGTTCAAACTGAACCACGGCCTGGGCGTGTTCCTGGGCGCCTCCTACGCCAAGGGTAACAGCTACTCCCCCGCCAAGGCGCCGCTCGACAGCGTGGATCCGGTGAAGGTCACCGCCGGCGTCAGCTGGCGCGAGACCGACGGCCGCTATGGGGGCGAGGTCACCGTGATCCGCTCCGAGCGCAAGGATGCGGGTCGGGTGGCCCAGGCCTGCACGCCCTCGTGCTGGCGGCCCAACGCGTTCACCGTCGTGGACGTCACCGCGTTCTGGAAGGTGGCCGATACGCTGACCCTGCGTGGCGGCGTGTTCAATCTGTCGGACGAGAAGTACGCTTACTGGAACGACGTGCGGGGCCTCAGCTCCACGTCGGTCGCCCGCGACGCCTACACCCAGCCGGGACGCAACGTCTCGGTCTCGCTCACCTACGACTTCTGATGCGGACGGACATGATCATGACCACGCGCCGAGCCTGCCTCGCCCTCGCCACCCTCGCCTTCAGTGTCTCGCTGCCGCTGGCCGCCGTGGCGGAAGGGAAGCCGCCGGAACAGGACCGTCAGTCGATCCTGGCCATGGCCGGCGACTACCGCGTGCGCTTCGACATGCGTGAGACCGTGCCCTTCGTGGCCGACTACACCCCGCTGGAGCCCAAGCGCAGCGGCGGGCACGAGTCGGTGCGGGTGATCGAGGACAAGGGCGACTTCATCAGCCTGCAGCACCTGCTGGTGGTGAAGGACGAGGACGACAAGCCGGTGATCGTGAAGCACTGGCGCCAGGACTGGAAATGGCAGCCGGCGACGGTGGTCGTGTACGAGAGCTCGGGCCGCTGGACGCTGAAGCCGCTGCCGGCCGATCAGCGCAAGGGAACCTGGTCGCAGACCGTCTGGCAGACCGACGACTCCCCGCGCTACGGCGGTGTCGGGCGCTGGGTCTACGACCATGGGGTGGCACGCTGGCAGAGCGATGAGACGCTGCGGCCGCTGGCCCGCCGCGACGCGGTCCGTCACCCGGCCTACACCTGGTACGTCGGTGTGAACCGGCATGCGCTGACGCCGACCGGCTGGGTGCATGAGCAGGACAACGCCAAGGTCGGCGAGCGTGACGGCAAGCCGGTGACCTACGTCCACGAGGTGGTGATCAACACCTACACGAAGTTCAACGAGTACGACGTGGCGGCGGCCGACAGCTACTGGGCCAAGACCAAGGGCTACTGGGCCGAGGTGCGCACCGCCTGGGACGACGCCATCGCGCGGGGCAAGGGCGTGAAGGTGACGGAAGAGGCTCAGGCGGGGTCGGTGACCGGCCCGCGCCTGATGACGCTGGCCGACGAGATCGTCGCCGGCAAGGTGGCCGAGGCCAAGGCCGTGACCGAGGCTCGCGCGCTCATCGCCGGCGACGAGAAGGCCCAGCCGCTGAAGCAGGCCCAGAAGTAGGACCTACGACCAGGGACCCACGCGGCGCTGGGGCGTGGTCGGGACCGCCGTGCCCTGGCGCCCGCTCGGCGGCTCGCGGCCGACCTGCGGCGCGGGCGCGCGGCCGGTCAGGGCCATCAGGGCCGCGACGCGGTTCTGTGTCGCAGGGTGGGTCGAGAACAGGTTGTCGCCCTTGCCGCCCGCCAGCGGGTTGATGATGAACATGTGCGCCGTGGCCGGATTGCGCTCGTCGTCGGGGTTGAAGTAGCCGCCCTTGGCGTAGGCCTCGATCTTCTGCAGGGCCGAGGCCAGGGCCGCGGGGTCGCCCGAGATCTCGGCGCCGGCGCGATCGGCCTCGTACTCGCGGCCGCGGCTGATCGCCATCTGCACCAGCGACGCTGCGATCGGGCCGACGATGGCCAGGACGATGCCGCCGATCAGGCCGGTGGGGCGGCCTTCCTCGTCGCGGCCGCCGAAGAACATGGCGAAGTTGGCCAGGGCCCCGATGGCGCCCGCGATGGTGGCGGTGACCGTCATCGTCAGGGTGTCGCGGTGCTTCACATGCGCCAGTTCGTGGGCCATGACGCCCCGGATCTCGCGGCGGTCCAGCATGGTCAGCAGGCCGCGCGTGGCGGCGACGGCGGCGTGCTGCGGGTCGCGGCCGGTGGCGAAGGCGTTCGGCTGATCCTGGTCGATGACATAGATCTTCGGCGCCGGCATGCCCGCGCGGGCCGCCAGTTCGAGGGTGTCGCTCACATAGTTGCGGATCAGCGGCTCGGGATGGCCGGCGTCGACCGGCTGGGCCCGATACATGGACAGCACGATCTTGTCGGCGTTCCAGTAGCTGATCAGGTTCATCGCGCCTGCGAAGACCAGGGCGATGGCCATGCCGGTGACGCCGCCGACCATGTAGCCCGCGCCGACGAACAGCGCGGTCATGGCGGCCAGCAGGGTGAACGTACGAAGGTGGTTACGCATGCCCCCGAATATGGGGCGTCGCCCACGCGTACGGAAGTCCATACGCGTATGTCGAATTGTTGCGCTTGCCGGCGGGGCTAGCTGGCGACGGCGAGGCGGTCGGCGGGACCGTTGATCTCGCGCAGCAGCGCTTCCATTTCGTCGGCGGGCATCGGCCGGGCGAAGTAGTAGCCCTGCATCCGGTCGCAGCCGGCCGAGCGCAGGAACAGCGCCTGGGCCTCGTGCTCGACGCCCTCGGCGGTGATGCGCACGCCCAGCGCGCGGGCGGCGTGCAACAGCGAGGCCACCAGCTTCGACACCCGGGCGTCGCGGCCCACGTCGTCGATCAGCGAGCGGTCCAGCTTCACCGTCTGGATCGGCAGGTGCATCAGCGCCCGCAGGTTGGAATAGCCGGTGCCGAAGTCGTCGAGGGCCACGTTCACGCCCTTGGCGGCCAGGCGCTCGATGTGGCGGCGCGCCAGGCCCAGGTCGCTGAGCAGGAAGGTCTCGGTGATCTCGACGCTGAGCGCCGTGGCGGGCAACTCGGTGCGGCCCAGGCGACCGATCAGATTGCGGGAGAAGCCGGGGTCCAGCAGGTCGCGCGGGCTGACGTTGCAGGCGACGACCTCGATCAGGCCCTCGGCCACCCACGGAGCGGCGCGGGCGCAGGCCGCCTCGAAGACCGCTTCGTCGATCGTGCGTATCAGGCCCAGCTCCTCGGCCATCGGCACGAAGGCGCCGGGGGCCAGCAGGCCCTTCTCGGGGTGGCGCCAGCGGGCCAGCACCTCGACCCCGACCATGCGGCTGGTCATGGCGTCGACGATGGGCTGGAACCAGGGTTCGATTTCGCCGGCGGGGATGGCGCGGCGCAGTTCGGCCTCGAGCGTGCGGCGGCGCTCGCTCTCCTCGCGCAGTTCGGCGTCGAAGCGCGACCACCGGCGGCCACCGGCGGCCTTGGCGCGGTAGAGGGCCATGTCGGCGAAGCGCTGCAGGTCGGCCGCGTCGGAGGCGTCCTGCGGGAACACCGCCACGCCGATCGAGCCGCCGGGAGACAGGGCCCGGCCGTAGATGGTCTGCTGTTGTCCGAGGATGGTCACCAGGCGTTCGGCGCGCAGGGCCACGTCGGTCGTGTCGGAAACGATGGCGAACTCGTCGCCGCCCAGTCGCGCCACCAGCTCGCCGGGATCGGCGTCCTCGCGCAGGCGCTGGCCCAGTTCGGCCAGCAGCAGGTCGCCGGCGTGGTGGCCAAGGCTGTCGTTCAGGCTCTTGAAGCGGTCCAGGTCGATGACGAACAGGGCCACCGTCGCGCCGGACACGCGCGCGGCTTCAAGCCGTTCGCACAGGCCCGAGGTGAAGGCGCCGCGATTGACCAGGCCGGTCAGGGAATCGGTCTGGGCCAGCCGCAGGGTCATGGCCCGCTCGGCTTCCAGCTCCGCCACCCGGGCGGCCAGTTCGGCAAGACTGTTCGATAGCGGCGACACGTTGGGCGTCTGATCGGTCCTCAATCCAGACGCCAGCTTCCCCCGGATTGGGCTAACACCGGGTTGAGCGACAGGGTTTACGGAAATTAGGACGCAGGCGCCGCTTGTTCGACGCCGGCGCCCCTCATTCCGAGCGCGTCAGACCGCCGCGCGATTGGCCGGCGGTTCGACCGACCAGATCTTCTCGATGTTGTAGAAGCTGCGCACTTCGGGCCGGAACAGGTGGACGACCACGTCCCCGGCGTCGATCAGCACCCAATCGGCGCTGGGCAGGCCTTCCACGCGGCAGCGGCCGTAGCCCGCTTCCTTCAGGGCGCGGAGCAGGTGGTCGGCCATCGCGCCGACATGGCGCTGCGAGCGGCCGGAGGCCACGATCAGCCCGTCGGCGACGGGGCTCTTGCCTTTGAGATCGATGAAGACGACGTCCTGGGCCTTGTCGTCGTCGAGCCGGGCGAGGATCAGGTCCTCGATAGCCATCCGACTCTGGTCAGTGGAAGCGCCGGCGTCGGCCGGGGCTTCGTGCGTCTCGGTGGACGCAGGTTCGCGGTTCAGCGGGGTAGCTCCTTTGATGTCCTCGCTGGAAGCACCCTAGCACAACCTGAGCGCCGGGTCAGGCGCCCTCTCCGGGCATGCGACCTCGGGGCGTTTCAGCCGCGCCGCAGGCGTTCGCGCAGGGCGGTGGAGGACTGGAAATTGAAGCGGCCGAACAGGAAGACCCAGGCCGGTGTGCGGCTGCCCGCCAGACGAATTGCGCTCTCCGAGCGGTGTCGATAGCGACCGAACCGTTGAGCGGCGGGCGAGAAGCGGCTCTTCAGCGAGATCCAGGGCCGCGAGACCACCGCCACCGGCACCTCGCGCATGATCTGGGTCCAGCCCTTCCAGCGGTGGAACGAGGCCAAGCTGTCCGCGCCCATGATCCAGACGAACTGCACCCCCGGGAACCGGGCCTTCAGGGCGCGGATGGTGTCGATGGTGTAGGCCGAACCGAGGCGGCTCTCGACCTCGGTGACGATCATGCCCGGGCTGCGGGCCAGGGCCTTGGCTCCGGCGATCCGGTCGGCGAGGTCGGCCGTCTCGTGGCGCGACTTCAGCGGGTTCTGCGGCGAGACCAGCCAGATCACCCGGTCCAGGCCCAGGCGGCGCTTGGCGGTCTCGGCCACGTGGGCGTGGCCGTCGTGGGCGGGGTTGAATGAGCCGCCGTACAGCCCGACCTTCATGCCCCGCTTCAGGGTGAAGCCGAGGCGCAACGCCCCGGGATGACCAGCGAGCGGCGCGCGGCGCGCCGGGCCTGCGAACCACATCGGCGCGAACTCAGCCGGCGCGGGGCGGGGTGGGCGCGCCCCCGCGATCGAGGTCGAGGTCGGTCTGGCGCACCCGGGCGCGGACGGTGAAGACTCCGTCGCCCGCCAGAACGCCCCCGCGGGCGAACAGGCGGCCGTTCTCCCAGTTGGAGAGGCCCAGCTCGGGCTTGTTCAGCGCGTACTGGCCATCGACCCAGCGGGTGAAGCCGTCGCCGACGAACGGGGCGTCGATGGCGGCGTAGAAGCGCTCGTGCGCCGCCGGGTCCTGCGAGATCAGGGCGGCGGCGAAGCGGGGGCTGTAGCGGTTGAACAGCGCCACGGCCTCGGCGGCGTCGGCGACGATCTTCAGGGTGACCTCGGGGGTCTCCTCCCACTCCCACTCTTCACCGAGGTGATCGTCGGCGATGGGCTCGGCGAGGGCTTCCTCGACCGGGCCTTCAGCGCGGATCACGGTGGTGCGCGCGGTGCGCCAGTGCTCGGGCAGGCGGGCGAAGTCGGCCTCTGCCATGTGCAGCTTGCAGCCCCGCCGACGCTGACCGGCCTTCTCCAGGGCGCCCAGGAAGACCGGGATCAGCTCGTCCGCCCGGCTCTCGACGATGCAGCAGGTGTTGAGCGTGTTGCAGACCTTGCGGTCCAGCGAGTGGTAGGCGGCGGCGTGGAAGCGGTCGGCGTCGGCCGCCTCGTCGGCCACCATCCAGGCGCCGCCGGTCCCGTGCAGGCTGACCGGCGTGCCGGCCTGGCGGGCGATGGCCCCCAGTTGCGAGACCGCCGGGCCTGAGCCCCGGGCCACGGCCAGCGACAGGCGGCTGTCGGCGAACATGGCCCAGCCGGCGGCGTGGGCGGCGCTGTCCACCAGGGTCGCGGCGCCCTCGGGCAGGCCGGCCGCGGCCAGGGCCGGGTCCAGCGCCTCGGCCACGATGGCGCGGGCGGTGCCCAGGGCGTCGGAGCCGATGCGGAAGACCACCGTATTGCCTGCGCGGATCACGCCGGTGGCGTCGGCGAAGACGTTGGGGCGGCCTTCGAAGACGAAGCCGACGACGCCGAGGGGCGCCATCACCTGCTCTACGCTCCAGCCCGCGTGCTCGACGCGCTCCAGCACGCGGCCGCGTGGCGGTTCGGCGGCGGCCCAGGCGCGCAGCCCGGCCGCCATGTCGGCGCGCATCGCCTCGGTGACGGCCAGGCGGGTAGTCGAGCGTCCCCGGGCCCGGGCGCTGTCGACATCGGCGGCGTTGGCGGCGGCGATCCGCGCCCAGGCCGTGTCGTCCTCCAGCCGGGCGGCGAAGGCTTCGAAGAAGGCGGTGACGGCGGCGTCCGTGACCGCGCCCATCCGTGAAAAGGCGGCGGCGGCCCGGTCGACGGCCCCGGCGGCGGCGGCCTGTTCGTGGGCGGGGATGTGCAGCAGGGCGCCGGAATCCTGGACGACCACCAGGCGGTCGCCGGGGCGGAAGGCCGCTGCGAGTTCAGGGCTGACGTGGGCGACGCGATCGCCGCCGAACGGGATCGCCTGGCCGGGCGCCAGCGCCTCCAGTCGTCCCGCGTTCCTCGTCACGCCGCCATCGTCCACCGGGGACCCCATATGCTCAATCTGAGCCTTACTACGCTCCCGAGGCGGCGGCTGCTACCCCGGGCGCCCCTGGGTCATCCGTTCCGTGACGGCCGCCATGCGCGGCGACGGCCATGTCGTCGGCATGGACCAGCGGGCCCGACGTGTAGCCGAGGGCTGCCTCGACGGCGCCCGACTTCAGACCGCAGATCTGCGCGGCATGCTCGGACGGATAGCGGACCAGGCCCCGGGCGATCTCGCGCCCGGCCTCGTCGCGCACCACCACGGCGTCGCCCTTGTCGAAGCGGCCGTCGACGGCCCGCACCCCGGCGGCCAGCAGGCTCTTGCCCTTGCGCACCGCCTCCGCGGCGCCGGCGTCGACGGTGAGCGACCCGGCCGGCGACAGCGAGCCGGCGATCCAGGCCTTGTAGGCGGCGCTGGGGCTGACGGCGGCCTCGATCACGGTGGCGGGCGCACCGTCCTCGATGGCGTTCAACGGAGCCGGGCGCTGGCCCAGGGTGATGATGGTGGCGCAGCCCGCGTGGCTGGCGATGCGGGCGGCCTCCAGCTTGGTGGCCATGCCGCCGGTGCCGACGCCGGCCGCTGCGTTGGCGCCGCCGGCCATGGCCTCAATCTCGGGCGTCAGCCGTCCGACGCGCGGGATCAGGGTGGCCGACGGGTCGTTGCGCGGATCGGCGGTGTAGAGGCCGGCTACGTCCGAGAGCAGGACCAGGGCCTCGGCGCCGACGAGCTGGGCCACCCGGGCCGACAGGCGATCGTTGTCGCCGACGCGGATCTCCTCGGTGACGACGGTGTCGTTCTCGTTGATCACCGGGATGACGCCGAAACTGAGCAGGGTCTCGACCGTGGCGCGGGCGTTCAGCCAGCGGCGGCGCACCTCGGTGTCGTCGCGGGTGAGCAGCACCTGGGCGCAGGCGAAGCCGTGCGGGCCCAGGGCCTCTTCCCAGGCGCGCATCAGGGCTGACTGGCCGGCGGCGGCGGCGGCCTGCTTCTCGGGCAGGGTCAGGGCGCGCTTGCCGAGGCCGAGCCGGCGGCGGCCGATGGCCACGGCGCCCGACGAGACGATCAGCACCTGCTGGCCGCGGGCGCGCAGGCGGGCGACGTCCGCCGAGAAGTCGGCCAGCCACGCGCCGTGGGGCGCGCCGTCCGGGCCGACCAGGAGGGCCGAGCCCACCTTGATCACCACCCTGCGGGCGGCGGTCAGTTCGTGGACCGGCGCCGAGCTCAAGGCTGCCAGCCCTGGGGTTCGTCGTCGGCGGCCTCCTCGGCGGCCAGTTCGCCCTTGCGCTCGCGGACCAGGGCATAGGCTTCACGCAGGAGGTCGGTGACGCCCATCTGCGCCGCGCCCGAAACCAGCCGGACCTTCACGCCGGCGACGGCTTCCAGCTCGGCCTGCTTCTCGGCCCGCGCCTCGTCGTCGAGGGCGTCGATCTTGTTGAGGGCGAGGATCTCGGTCTTGTCCTCCAGGCCCTCGCCATAGGCTTCCAGTTCGTGGCGGACGGTGCGCCAGGCCTTGCCGACGTCCTCCTGCGTGCCGTCGACGAGGTGGATCAGCACCGCTGTCCGTTCGACGTGGCCCAGGAAGCGGGTGCCGATGCCGGCGCCCTCGCTGGCGCCCTCGATCAGGCCGGGGATGTCCGCCAGGATGAACCGCTCGCCCACCGACAGGTCGACCATGCCGAGGTTCGGGGCCAGGGTGGTGAAGGGGTAGTCGGCGATCTTGGGGCGCGCGGCGCTGGAGGCGGCGAGGAAGGTGCTCTTGCCGGCGTTCGGCAGGCCCACGAGGCCCACGTCGGCGATCAGCTTCAGCCGCAGCCAGATGGCGCGCTCCTCGCCCTCCTGGCCAGGGTTCGCGTGGCGGGGAGCCTGGTTCACCGGACCCTTGAACTGGGCATTGCCCCAGCCGCCGTTGCCGCCCTTGCAGAGCAGGACCCGCTGGCCCGCGTGGTCCATGTCGACCACCAGTTCCTTGTCTTCGTCCAGCACCTCGGTGCCGACGGGCACCTTCAGCACCACGTCGTCACCCGCGGCGCCGTGGCGGTTGCGGCCCATGCCGTGCACGCCGGTGCCGGCCTTGAAGTGCTGCTGGTAGCGGTAGTCGATCAGGGTGTTCAGCCCATCGACCGCCTCGATCCACACGTCGCCGCCCCGGCCGCCGTCGCCGCCGTCCGGGCCGCCGTACTCGATGTACTTCTCGCGCCGGAACGAGACGGCGCCGCCGCCGCCGTTGCCGCTCCGCACATAGACCTTCACCTGATCGAGGAATTTCATCGGGACACCAGGCGGACGGTCAGGGCGGCGGCGAGCGATTTCGCCGCCGCGCCGGGAAGGAAGGGAACGACGCCGTCCATCAGGGCGGACTTCGGGCTCATGAACGCGGCCAGCCCCGCCCAGCCGACGGCCAGGACGATGACGTGGCCCGCGAGGAACAGGGCGGTGAGGGCGATCCAGCCACGGGCCTTCTCGGCGCCGCGGCCGCAGACGTAGGCGGCCGCCGCCATCCCGGCCAGGAAACCGGCGGTATGGCCGGTCAGCGCCTTCCAGCCGCCCGCGCCGCCGGCCAGGACCGGCATGCCGAACGCGGCCGCGGCCAGCCAGGCCAGGACGATGAGCAGGCCCAGCCGCCCGCCGAACAGGCCGGCCAGCACACAGACCACATAGGTCTGCAGGGTGATCGGAACCGGGCCGATGGGGATCGAGACGAACGAGGCGCCCCACAGCGCCACGACGCCGGCCACGATCGCCGCCGCCTGGTAGGGCAGGGCGTGGCCGTTGGATTTTCCTTTGCGGGCGCCGGCGGCGGTCATGTGGGGCGGTTATCACAACTGGCGCTCAGCGCCGTCAAAAATTGGAAACACGAGGGAGGCGCCGCCTGGGCGACGCCTCCCCGGGACCTAGGCCAGCCAGACCATCCGGCGGCTGGGAACCTTGCGGCCGCGCGCCAGGCAATCCTGCTGCTCGACGTCCCCGGTGTAGAGAAAGCCGGCCTTGGACAGCACCTGGCCCGACGCCGGGTTGTCGACGAAGTGGCCGGCCCAGACGACGTTGCGCCGCCAGTCGGCCTTGGCCCAGCGCAGGGCGCCTTCCAGCGCCTCGGTCGCGTAGCCGCGGCCCCAGAACGGGCGGCCGATCCAGTAGCCCACCTCAGGCCGCTGCGGCTCGCGTTCGTGCAGGTGCAGCATGCCGATGAAGCCGAAGCCGCGATGTTCGATGGCGAACGCCGTCTCACGTCGCGGGTCGTGGCCGGCGATCCGCGCCAGGCCCTCCTCGGCGTGGTCCTGGGTGTAGGGAAAGGGCATGCGCGAGAGGTTGCCGGCCACGCCGAGGTCGTTGGCCAGCTCGGCCATCACCGGAGCGTCCGCGGCCACGGGGCCGCGCAGGATGA
>JBFMGV010000105.1:0-147226 GCA_040752615.1 Pseudomonadota bacterium
AGCTGGCATAGTCTGCGTAGTTCTTTGACGAGTTCCCACAAATTCTAGCCGCAACCAAATGGCCACGACCATATTCATGGTGTCTTCAAAGAGACCGCAGTCACAGTCAGCGTCGTTTGATAGCCCTCAAAGACTATCGCCAAGACGCCGCCGCCTGCGTTTCTCTTTCCATTCAACGATGTCAAAGAACCCGACTGGCTTTCGCCCGCCCCACTGTTTAGCGCCGGTGGTCGGCGGAGGCGGCTATCTAGTGACCGGCCTCTTTGGTGTCAATCGGCCTTTTCAGGCTTTGCGACAATTCCGAGAACCCCCGGATCTGGCCGCACAAATCACCGCGGGCTGCGAAGGGGCGTGCCCCGAAGTCCGTAGCGATTCGATTGAGGCTCGGGAAAATACTCATTCCGAAGAGAAGATCAAGCGCTTTGTTAGGAGCGCCGCCCGTCTCTGCGATGTGAGCCCGCCCCCGAGCAGGAGGCGGCTAGTTAGTGACCGCTTCCCAGGGAGTCAACCGGACCTTCCGGCCCCTGCCCCGCTTTCCGGAAAACTCCGGAACCCGGACCAGACCCCGTTGTGACCGCCCCTCGAAGACAAGCTTCGCCGAGCACTCCAAACCGGGCTGTCGACAACTCGGAACGCCGTGACTTCCTTGGCGTTTTCAGAGACTTACGCCTCTTCAAAGCCGCTGGTCGCCGCCCCGTTCCGAGCGGAGGCGGCTATCTATTGGCGGGGCGGCCCGGCGTCAACAGCCCCGCGCAAAGAATCTCACGGAACGGCGCCATGTCGCACGCCCCGCCCCTCGCCCCCGCGCTTTGGCGCAAGCTTCTTCCCCGACGGGCGCAGGTACGCGCGCACGCGTGCGCGTGCGGAGTGGAAGCCCCCGGGCGCCGAGGGCGGCTTGCGCCGCGCGGCCGGCGCCGTCAGAACGGTGACCGGAGGTTCGTCTCGATGTTGTCTCAGAAGGCCAAGTACGGGCTGCGCGCCCTCGTCGAGCTCGCCAGGGCCGATGGCGGCCAGGTCAGCGCCGGCGAACTGTCGCTGCGCGCCGGCGCCCCGCGCAAGTTCCTCGAGGCCATCCTGCTGGAGCTCTCCCGCAACCAGATCGTGGTCAGCCGGCGCGGCAAGTTCGGCGGCTATGTCCTGGCGCGGCCCGCGGGCGAGATCACCTTCGCCGAGGTCATCCGCGTCATCGACGGGCCTCTTGCGCTGGCGCCCTGCGTGTCGCCGCGTCTCGGCTTCCGCAAATGCGCCGACTGCAACGATCTTGCGACCTGCACCCTCCGCGAGGCCCTGCTACGCGCCCGCGACGCGACCGCCGACGTCCTGGAGCACTACAGCCTGGCCGATGCGGCGATCTCGGGCGTTCCGGAGCCGATGGCCTCGGCGATGTGAGCGCCCGGCGCGCCCCTCCGACCCGGGCGGCGTCTTCCGACCGAAGTCGTCCATAGAGAAGTCGGCCATACAGAAGTCGGTCATAGAGAAGTCGGGCGGAGAAGAGCTCCCCCTTCCCCGCCCTGTTCGCCGGCGGGCAGCCGGCTTTCGGCCCTCCGATGACGGAGGGTATGGCGTTCAGCTCGCGGCGATGTAGGCCTTCAGCCCGTCCGCCTCGGCCTCGACCTCGGAAATCTTGAACTTCACCAGGTCGCCGATCGACACGATCCCGACCAGCCGCTCGCTGCGGCACACGGGCAGATGCCGGATCCGGCGGTCGGTCATGCGGCCCAGGGCCGAATCCACCGTCTCGCCCGGATCGGCGAAGAGCACATTGGCGGTCATGAAGTCGGAGACCGCGCGTCCCAGGGCCGAGGCCCCGTGGGCCGCCACCGCCCGCACCACGTCACGCTCGGAGACGATGCCCACCACCCGTTCGGCCTCGAGCACGACGAACGCGCCCACGCCTCTGGAGTGCAGGAGTTCGGCCACCGCGCCGACCGTATCCGAGGGCTTGATCGTGAAGACCGTGTCGCCCTTGGTCTTGAGGATCTGTGAGACCAGCAAGTCTGGCCCTCCGTTCCCGTTCCTTCGGAGAACGAGCGTCGCCCAATTTCAGAACGGATACAATGCGGCGGCCTTCACGCCCCCGTGAGCGCGGCGACGCCGGCCGCGCCTCAGCGCCGGGCCGACATCCAGCCGAACGGGCCGATCAGCAGCACGCCGGCGGCGAAGCCGGCGAGGTGCGCCTCCCAGGCGACCCCGGCGTCTCCCGATCCCGGGATCAGGGCCCCGCCCGTGACCGCCATGATCAGGTTGATGACGACCCAGGCCGCGCCCATGCCGGTCACCGCCTGGGAGAACATCGGGCCTGGCCGCCCGTGGCCGCCGATCAACCGCGCCGCCGCGCCCATCAGGCCCGACGCCGCGCCCGAGGCGCCGACCATCGCCACGTTCACCCCCCAGTGCGTCGCCGCGAAGCCCAGGGCCGCCAGCACGCCGCACGCCAGGTAGAAGGCGAAGAAGGCCAGCGAGCCCACGAAACCCCGCCCGAAGTAGCGCGCCACCGGCGCCCCGAAGGCGAGGACGAAGGCGGCGTTCATCAGGGCGTGCGCCCAGTTGCCGTGGAGGAACTGCGAGGTGATCAGGCCCGCCGTGTCGCCCTTGGCCAGGCGCGCGGGCGAGAAGGCGAAGGCCGGCTCGGCGAACGGAAACTGCCGCTGGAGCGCGTAGAGGACGACGATCGCCACGCACATGGCCACCACCGGCCAGGGCGCGTTCACGATCGGCTCGGAAGGCGGGCGATATCCGGGCTGGCCGGGGCCGGGGTACTGCGGCCGCGGCTCGCCGGGCGCCGGCGCTTCGAAACGGAGGACGTCCATCCGCCTCATTTAGGCGGTGTTGCCGCGCGAGGCGAGAGCCGTCCGGCCCCTCCGGCTTCGGGCGACCGGCCTCCGTCGCAATCGCCTTGCCCTTGCCATGAGCCCCGGCAATGGTGCCCGGCTCCGATGCAGACTTCCTGGCAGACCTGATGACCCTCACTCCCGGCGCCGGCGCCGCCCTGGCCGCCGCGCTCACGCTCGCCTTCGCTCCCGCCGTCCAGGCCGCGCCGCCCGCCAGCTCTCCTCCCGCCCTCGCCAAGGCCCGGCCCAGCGAGTGGCCCCAGGCCCACTCCGATCTTAAGGCCGACCCGGCCGTCCGCTTCGGCGCCCTGCCCAACGGCATGCGCTATGCCCTGCGCCGCCAGGCGACGCCGCCCGGCCAGGCCGCCTTCCGCCTCTGGTTCGACACCGGTTCGCTGATGGAGACCGACGATCAGGCCGGCCTCGCCCACTTCCTCGAGCACATGGCCTTCAACGGCTCGAAGGAGGTCAAGGAAGGCGAGATGATCAAGATCCTGGAACGCCTGGGCCTGGCGTTCGGGGCCGACACCAACGCCTCCACCAGCTTCTCGGAGACGATCTACAAGCTGGACCTGCCGAAGACCGACGCCGAGACGGTCGACACCTCGCTGAAGCTGCTGCGCGAGGCGGCCTTCAACCTGACCATCGATCCCGCCGCCGTGGACCGCGAGCGCGGCGTGGTGCTGGCCGAGGAGCGCGCCCGCGACACCCCCGGCTACCGCGTCACCATCGAGCGGCTGAAGTTCCTGCTGAAGGGCCAGCGCCTGCCCGAGCGCCTGCCGATCGGCAAGGTCGAGGTGCTGAAGACCGCGCCGGCCAGCCGCATCGCCGACTACTATCGCACCTGGTACCGGCCGGACCGCGCCGTCTTCGTGGCGGCCGGCGACTTCGACGTCGACGAGATGGAGGCCAAGATCCGCGCCGCGTTCGGCGGCTGGACGGCCCGGGACCCCGCCCCCGTCGCGCCGGACCAGGGCCCGATCGCCCGCCGGGGCGCCGAGGCCAAGCTGGTGGTCGATCCGGGCGTCACCCAGACCCTGCAGATCGCCTGGGTCACCCCGGCCCAGCACGAGGCCGATTCCGCCGACAAGCGCCGGCGCGACATCGTCGAGCTGCTGGGGCTGTCGGTGCTGAACCGTCGCTACTCGGCCATCGCGCGCGGCGCCGATCCGGCCTTCCTGGGCGCCGGCGCCTTCAAGGGCGAGCAGGACGACGCGGCCGAGATCGCCACCATCGGGGTCAACGCCGAAACCGGCCGCTGGCGCGAGGCCCTGGCCGCCGCCGAGCAGGAACAGCGCCGCATCGTGAAGTACGGCGTGCGCCAGGACGAACTGGATCGCGAGGTCGAGGAGATCCGCGCCACGCTCAAGGCCGCCGTCGCCGGCGCCAACACGCGTCGCCCCACCGACCTCGCCGCCGAGATCCTGATCTCCCTGCCCGACCGCACGGTCGTCACCTCCCCCGCCGACGACCTCGCCCACTTCGAGGCGGCGGTGAAGGGCCTGAAGGCCGAGACGGTCAACGCCACCCTCCGGACGGTCTTCCGGGGCGAGGGCCCGCTGCTGTTCATGGCCTCGCCCACGCCCATCGAGGGCGGGGAGAAGACGCTGCTGGCCGCCCTGTCAGCCTCGCAGGCGGTGGCGGTCGCCCCGCCCGCCGCGGGCGCGCAGGTCGCCTGGCCCTACGCGAGCTTCGGCGCGCCCGGGCAGGTGGCCGAGCGACGCGAGGTCGCCGACCTCGGCGTCACCTTCGTGCGGTTCGCCAACGGCGTGCGCCTGACCGTGAAGCCCACCACCTTCCGCGACGACGAGGTGCAGGTGCGGGTCAATGCGGGCCGCGGCATGCTGGGCCTGCCCAAGGATCGCCAGAGCCCCTACTGGGCCTCCAGCGCCCTGGTCGAGGGCGGGCTGAAGAAGATCTCCACCGAGGACATGGAGCGCGTCCTGGCCTCCAAGGTCTATGGCGCCCGCTTCGCCTTCACCGACGACGACTATGTGCTGTCGGGCGTCACGCGGACCGAGGACACGCCCACCCAGCTCCAGGTGCTGGCGGCCTACCTCACCGAGCCCGGCTGGCGCGACGCCGCCTTCGCCCGGATCAAGGCGGCGGGGCGGACGATCCACGACCAGTACGAGTCCACCGTCGGCGGCGTCCTGGCCCGCGATCTCCAGGCCATCATCCACGTGGACGACAAGCGCTGGACCTTCCCCACCCGCGAGGAGATCGCCGGCGCCCGGCTCAGCGAGATCCAGTCGGCGGTGACCCCCGACCTGGCCCAGGGCCCGGTGGAGGTGGTGATCGTCGGCGACATCACCGTCGACAAGGCCATCGAGGCCACCGCCGCCACCTTCGGCGCCCTGCCGAAACGGCCTGATCCCGCGCCCGTCCCCGCCGACGAGCGCCAGGTGGCCTTCCCGAGCGGCAACACCCAGCCGGTCGTGCTGACCCACAAGGGCCGCGCCGATCAGGCGGTGGGCTACATGGCCTGGGGCACCAGCGACTACTGGGCCGATCCGCAGCGGGCGCGCGACGTGGCGGTCCTGCGCGAGATCATGAAGCTGCGCCTCACCGAGGACCTGCGCGAGACCCAGGGCGTCACCTACTCGCCCGACGTGAACTCGCAGCACAGCCTGGTCTGGAGCGGCTGGGGCTACATCGCCGCCAACGTCGAGGCGCCGCCCGAGAAGATGGGCGACTTCTTCGACGACGTGCTGAAGATCGCCAGGGACCTTCGCACCACCGACGTCTCGGCCGACGAGCTGGCCCGCGCCAAGCAGCCCCGGCTCGAGGGCCTGCAGCGCACGCGCCTGACCAACAGCTATTGGCTGAACGAGCTGTCGGGCGCCCAGGCCGAGCCGCGCCGCCTGGACGTGATCCGCGACATCATCCCCGGCACGCAGAAGGTCACCGCCGCCGACGTCAGGCGCGCGGCCGAGACCCTCCTGAAGCCCGAGGGGGCGTTCCGGCTGGTGGTGAAGCCGGCGGCGGGGGCGCCCGCCGGCTCGCAGTAGCTCAGGCCGCCTGCGCCTCGTCGCCGTAGACCGGGGCGTCGTCCGCCGGCAGGAAGGCCTTGCCGCGGATGGCGTCCGAGATTTTCTCGGCGATCATGATGGTGGGCGCGTTGGTGTTGCCGCCCACCAGGGTCGGCATGACAGAGGCGTCGACCACGCGCAGGCCCTGCAGGCCCTGGACGCGGCACTCAGCGTCGACCACCGCCATCGGATCGCCCGCCGCGCCCATCCGGCAGGTGCCGACCGGGTGGTAGATCGTCTCGGCGGCCTTGCGGATCCAGGCGTCGATCTCGGCGTCCGTCTGCACCGCCTCGCCCGGCGCGAACTCGCTCTTGATGTAGGGCTTCAGCGCGGGCTGCCTGGCCACCTCGCGCATCATCTTCACGCCCTCGCGCACCGCGCGGCGATCCTCCTCGGTGGCGAGGTAGTTGGCGAAGATCGCGGGATCGGCGGTCGGGTCGGCGCTCTTCAGCTTCACCGATCCGCGGCTCTCGGGCCGAAGCTGGCACACATGGAAGGTGAAGCCGTCCTTGGCGATCTGCACCTTGCCGTGGTCCTGCATGATCGCCAGCACCGTGTGGATCTGCAGGTCCGGCCGGTCCAGGTCGGGCCGCGAGCGCAGGAAGGCGCCCGATTCCAGGAAGTTCTGCCGCCCGATCCCCTTGCGGCGCAGCATGTAGTCCAGGCCCACGAACAGCGTCTTGATGCCCTTGCGCATGGAATAGATCGTGATCGGCTGCGGGCACTCCCACGACAGGCAGACGTCGAGGTGGTCCTGCAGGTTCTCCCCCACGCCCTTCAGCGCATGGACCACCGGCACGCCGTGCTCGGCCAGGTGCTCGGGATCGCCGACGCCGCTGAGTTGCAGGATGTGCGGCGACTGCACCGCGCCGGCCGACAGGATCACCTCCTTGTCGGCGTGGACCACCAGCTTCTGGCCCTTCTCGTCCAGGTACTCCACGCCCGTGGCGCGGCCGTTCTCGATGACGATCTTCGAGGTCCGCGCCCCGGTGATGCAGGTCAGGTTCGGCCGCCCCAGCGCCGGGTGCAGATAGCCGCGCGCCGCGCTCCACCGCTCGCCGTTGTGGATCGTCAGCTGATACGGTCCCCAGCCTTCCTGCTGATAGCCGTTGAAGTCCTTGGTCAGCTTGTAGCCGGCCTGGGCGCCCGCCTCGATCGCCGCCTTGTAGATCGGGTTCGGCGAGCTGGCCTTCGACACCTTCAGCGGCCCCTCGCCGCCGTGCCAGTCGTCGCCGCCGCCCTCCAGGCTCTCCGAGCGCTTGAAGTAGGGCAGCACGTCCGCATAGCCCCAGCCGGCGAGGCCCATCTGTCGCCACTGGTCGTAGTCCCGCGCGTGGCCGCGGATGTAGATCATGCCGTTGATCGAGGACGAACCGCCCCAGCCCTTGCCGCGCGGCCACCACAGCTTGCGGTTATCCAGCTGCGGCTCGGCCTCGGTCCAGAAGCCCCAGTTGAACGGGCCCTGCTTGCCGATCAGCCCGCCGACCCCGGCCGGCATGGTGACCATCAGCGACTTGTCCTTGCCGCCGGCCTCCAGCAGCAGGACCCTCGACTGGCCGTCCTCCGACAGCCGGTTCGCCAGCACGCAGCCCGCCGAGCCGGCGCCGATGATGATGTAGTCGTAGCGCTCCACGGCGTTCGTCCCCTGAACCTTGATTAGTTGGCGGGGACACTCGCTCAGCCCGGCCCTCGCGGCAAGAGTGAACGCGGCGTCACTTTTGGGCGCCTTCCTTCATCGTCATCGCCCGGCTCGTCCGGGCGACCCATGAACTCCGCCCTTTCAGGGGATGCGCCTGCGCCCCCGCCGCGAACGACACCGGCCACGCCTGCGATCATGGGTGGCCCGGACAAGCCGGGCCATGACGTCCGAAAAATGGGAGACGCGCCCCTACGCCATCCCCAACCAGATGATCGCCAGCAGGAAGAACACCGCGGCGATCGAACAGAAGATCAGCAGGAACCAGGTCCGCCACATGGCCGAGAACGTCCGCAGGCCATAGGCGCCCTGCAGCTGGTAGTACATGTGGATCGGCACGACGAACGGGACCGACGCCACCGCCAGCGTCCCGACCAGCCCGCCCACGCGCATGGCGGCGGCCACCACCATGATCAGCAGGGACATGAAGGTCAGGGAGTAGAGGACGAACACCCCGTGGTCGTAGAGGGTGAAACCCCGCTTCCACAGGAACAGCAGCGCCACGAACGGGATCGAGATCGGCACCAGCAGGAACGAAAATTTGTAGAAGGTCTGCTGCAGCTTGTAGAGCGCCAGCTCCGGGTTCTCGAGCTTGTGCTCGATCTTCTCCTCCAGCTTCTTGTTGCCCAGCGAGACGTTGAGCTTGCCGGTCTTCACATCGTTCGACAGGTCGCTCTGCCAGTTGTCGACCTCGGCCGCCTTGGGCGTGTTGCCCACCCGCGACTTGGCCCGGTCGACCTCCTTCTGGGCCAGGTCCACCGCCACCTGCGCCGCCTGCCTGGCCGGCCCCTCGGGGGTGTCGTTCAGCTCGCGCCGCGCCTCGGCCAGCGCCGTGTTCTTGCGCGCCAGGTCCGCCGTCGCCACCGCCTGCCGCGCCACGGGGGACTCGCCCTCCGGCGCCGGCGCGTAGCTCAGCAGCATGAACATGACGAAGACCGTGAACAGGAAGATGGCCAGGGGCGAGACGTAGCGCGTCCGCTTGCCCTCGCACCACTCGCGGGTCAGCCGCCCCGGGCGGAAGACCAGCAGCGGCAGGGTCCGCCACGTGCGGCTGTCGAAATGCATCACCCCGTGGAGGATCTCCTCCCCCAGGTGCAGCAGCGTGCGGTGCACGTGGCTGGCGTTGCCGCAGTTGTGACAGAACCGCCCGACGGTCTCGGTCCCGCAGTCGGCGCACAGGTTGTGATGCTCGCCGGTCTTGCCCGTGGGCTTCTCGATCGCGCCGCCGATGAGCCCACCGGTCACCGCACCGCCGACTGCGTCTACATCCACCATCGCGAGCCCCGTCTCTCGCGGCGGAATGTGACGAGATTGGCGGCCACCGGCAAGGCGGCCGGGCGCTCAGGCGGCGCCGGCGAAACTGCGCTGCATCAATCGGGGCAGGGCCAGCGCCTGCCCCGCCGCCCGGGCCACGAAGAACAGGCTGAAGGCCAGCCACAGCCCGTGATTGCCCAGCGGCGCCAGGGCGAAACGCAGGGCCACGAACATCACGAGCGCCGCCGCCATGCTCAGCAGCATCGCCCGCGTCCAGCTCGACCCGATGAACACCCCGTCGAATACGAACGAGGCCACGCCGGCCAGCGGCAGGACCACGGCCCAGACGACATGGGCCCGCACGGTCCCGATCACCGCCGGGTCGGTGCTGAAACTGGCCGCCACCTGCGACCCCGCCGCCAGGTAGATCCCGGCGATCAGCGCCGCGCAGCCCGCCGCCCAGGCCATGCACAGCCGCCACACCCCCTCGAAACGCCCCCGGTTCCGCGCGCCGAGCGCCTCGCCGCACAGCACCTGCGCCGCGCTCTCGAACCCGTCCAGGATCAGGGCTCCCAGCATGAACAACTGATAGAGGATGGCGTTGGCCGCCAGCACGGTCGCCCCCTGCCCCGCCCCGCTGCGGGTCAGCAGCACGGTCGCGCTCATCAGCAGCAGCGTCCGCAGGAAGAGGTCGCGGTTCAGCCGGAACAGCTCGGAGAGGTCGCCCAGCCGCCAGGTGGCGCCGTTCCACGCCAGCGCCGCGGCCCAGCGCCCCGGCGCCTGCAGGGCGACGACCGCCGCCAGCACCGCCAGCTTGCCCGTCTCCGAAAGCAGGGTCGCCCAGGCCACGCCCGCCACCCCCAGCCGCAGGCCCAGCACGAACCCGACATCCAGCAGGATGTGGAACAGGTTGGCCGCCACCTCGACCACCAGCACGGCGCGCACCTGTCGCCGCCCGATCAGCCAGCCCACCAGCACCGCGTTCAGCAGCCAGGCGAGCCCGCCCCAGTAGCGGATGCCCACATAGACGCCGGCCTGGTCCGCCAGCCTCCCGCCGGCTCCGAACAGCTCCAGTCCCCACCGCACCACGAACGGCTGCGCCGCCAGCAGCACCGCCCCGATCGTCAGCGCCACGCCCAGGCCGCGCGCCAGGGTCGCCGCCTGCGCGTCCTGGTCCTCCCGGCCCGCCGCCTGCGCCACCAGCGCCACCGTACCCGACCGCAGGAAGTTGAAGACGATCAGCAGGGCCATCAGGAACTTGGCCCCGACCTCCACCGCCCCTTGCGCCTCGGCGTCGCCCAGCCGCCCGATCACCCACATGTCCGCCAGCCCGAACAGGGCCGTCGCCACATTGGTCAGCATCGAGGGCAGAGCGATCGCCAGGATCGCCCGCGACATCGCGCTCGCTGTCTCCGGCTCCCCCGCCCGCATGACGCCCCCTCTCACCCCCGCGACCTTGGCGAGGTCAGCCCCCCAAGCCAACCCGCTCCGCCGCGCCCGATCGCGACGCCCTCGCATGGCCCCCCGCCCTTTACCTCCACCGCGCAGCGGCTGGAGGTGAAACGTCGCACGGGTCGATCGCAGACATGCGCGGCGCCACCTCCTCTCCCCCGCGCAGCGAGAGGGAGAGGGTAGGGAGAGGGCCGGCTCGGCGAGTCGGTTTCACCGTCGGCGCGTCGAGGGCCCTCGACCTCCCGCGCGGCCTCATTCCCAAGTCCAGCCGCCCCTCTCCCTACCCTCTTCCTCTCTTCCCCCGGCTCGAGGCCGGGGTCGGGGGAGAGGAAAATCCGACCTGCGACCGATTCTGTCGTAGCGGCCTGTTTCACTGCTTCCCATGTCTTCGCACGACGACATGGAAGCGCGGCACGGCCGCATGCTCGCCGAACTGGCGGAGACCGGCATGGGCGTGGCCCGTGGGCTCTACGCGGCCACGCGGCGCGAGCTGAGCAACGCCGACTTCGCCCTGCTGGCCGAAGCCTTCCACACCGTCTCCCGCTCGATCCGCCAGACCATCGCGCTCGAGCTGAAGCTCAAGCACGAGCCGCGCCAGCCGGCGCAGCCGAAGCCCGAGCCGCCGCCCGGGCCCCCGGCCGCGACCCCACCGCCTGAGCGCCCCGAGCAGGTCTACTGGAACGAATACGAACGCGCCGACTGGGACGAGCCCCTCGACACGGCCCTCGGCTCCGGCGACGCCGCCGCCATCAACGACGCCGTCGCCGCCAGCATCGCCCGCATCCAGCGCGACCTCGGCAAGGCCCAGCGCGTGCTCGCCACAACCAGTCATCCCAGCCGCAGCGAAGCGGAGAGCCGGGACCCAGTCGACCCGACGCCTCAGCCACGCCCCCGAACACGAAGCGCGCTGCTCTCAACATCCAGCCCCCTGGATCCCGGCTCTACGCTTCGCTTCGGCCGGGATGACAGTGGCGGGAGGGACAAGGCTCCCAAGCCACCCTGGCGAAACTCCACCTAACCAACTTTCTCGCCGACCCAGCCCTAACCCACGGACGGAGCCCACTCCGCCCGCGCACCGCCATGCCCGCCCCTCTCCTCACCCGCAGGGGGAGGGGGACCGCGGAACGCGGTGGAGGGGGAAACACCTCAAGCTCGGAGAATGGGCCGCTTCCCCCTCCACCACCCTTCGGGCGGTCCCCCTCCCCTACGAGTGAGCAGAGCCCAAGCCGCTGCCGGAAACCCCCGCGCGTCCTAGCCCCACTGCGACAGGGTCCGCACGGCCAGCACCGCCGCCGACGCGCGGTTCTCGGTTCCCAGCTTCTGGAAGACCTGCTCCAGGTGCTTGTTCACGGTGCGCGGCGAGATGCCGAGGATCTCGCTGATCTCGCGGTTCGGCTTGCCGCGGCTCAGCCACAGCAGGACCTCGGCCTCGCGCATGGTCAGGCCGTGCCGCTCCTGCAGCACCCGCGCCTCGGCGCCGGTCTGGGTCTCGGTCATCCGGAACAGGAACTCGCCCGGCTCCATGCGGCTGATCAGCGTGAACTCCAGCCGACGCTCGCCCACCTCGACCGGCGCCGACTGCGGGTCCTGCGGCCCGGCCTTGCGCAGGCGCGACAGCCGCTGCTCCACCGCCGCCGGCGGCTGGTCGCCCTGCCAGCCCGGAAACAGCTCGCGCAGCAGTTCGTCCACGCGCGGCGTGCACCAGATCATCCGGCCGCTGTCGTCGGTGGACAGCAGGAAGCGGCCCGACGAGTCCAGCGCCGCCTGGCTGCGGTGCGTCATCCGCGCGTTCGACAGGTGCACGCGGATGCGGGCCAGCAGTTCCTCCACGACGATCGGCTTGGCCAGATAGTCCACGCCCCCCGCGGTCAGCCCCTCGACCACATGTTCGGTCTCGCTGAGGCCCGTCATGAAGATCACCGGCAGGTGCTCGAACCGCTTGTCGCGCTTGAGCTGACGGCAGGCCTCGAAGCCGTTCATCACCGGCATCATCGCGTCCATCAGCACGAGGTCGGGCGTCACCTGGCGCAGCAGGTCCAGGGCGCCCTGCCCGTCGCTGGCCACCAGGACGGTCATCCCGGCCTGGTCCAGGGTATCGAGCAGGAAGTTCAGCGAGTCCGCCTCGTCGTCGACGACGACGATGGTGGCGCCACGATCCGGGTGTTCACCCATGGGTCTCTCTCGGCCTGAGGGCTCTCTGGAAGGATTTCAGGTCCAGCCGTTTCACGAGCTGGCGAAGGCGGTCCACGAAGGGGCCGTTGGCGGCGTCGGCCTCCTCCATGTCGACCAGGCGCGCCTCGATCGCGCGGACATGGCCGATGGAGGCCAGCTGGATCAGGCTCTCGATGAAGGGCTCGGCCGACGGCGGGGCGGTCACCGAGGCGTCGGCGCGCTCGGGCGCGGGGGCGACGTCCTCGATCCAGGTGAGGTCCAGCAGCTCGCGCACCTTCTCCAGCAGGATGTGCATCTCCCACGGCTTCATCACGAAGGCGTCGTGCGGCGACTTCCCGTCGCCGCCGGGGCTGTGCTCGTGGGCGTTCGCCGAGACCATCATGATCTTCAGCTTGCGGCCGTGCGGCAGCGCCCGCAGCCGCGCCGCCACCTGCCAGCCGTTCTCCCCCGGCATCTGGATGTCCAGCATGGCGAGGTCCGGCTCGACCGCCTTGGCGATGTTCGCCGCCGTGTCGCCGTCCGAGGCGGTGAAGGTCTGGAAGCCTATGGGCTTCAGGAGCCGCTGCAGGATCTCCAGGTGCGAGGGGTCGTCGTCCACCAGCAGCACCGTGCGCCGCCGGCCCGCGTAGCCGCCGATGCGCATCGGCTGCACCGCCTCGGCCGTCACGCCCATCGGCTCGGGCAGCACCATGCGCAGGGTGAAGGTCGAGCCCACGCCCACCGTGCTGGCGACCGCGATCTCGCCGCCCATGATCTGCGCCAGCACCCGGCTGATGGCGAGGCCCAGGCCCGTACCCGGCGCGATCCGGCCGTCGGCGGACCCGCCCCGCTCGAAGGGCTCGAAGATGCGTTCGCGGTCCTCGTCCGGGATGCCGATCCCGCTGTCGGCCACCTCGAACTCCACCGATGGCCCGCGATAGCGCACGGTCAGGCGGGCGTGGCCGTGCTCGGTGTACTTCACGGCGTTGGACAGCAGGTTGATCAGCACCTGCCGCAACCGCTTCTGGTCGGCGTAGACGAAGGCCGGCACCCGGCCCACGTAGTCGAACCGGAACTCCAGCCCCTTAGCCTCGGCCTGCACCCGGAACATGTCGACGATCTGGTTCAGGAACTCGGCAAACGGCACCTTGTCGCGGGCGATCCGCAGGACCCCGTTCTCGATCCGCGCGATGTCCAGCAGCCCTTCGACCAGGTTCATCAGGTGCTCGGAACTGCGGCGGATCACCCGCGCCGCGTCCTGCGACGAGACCCCCCGGTCGCGGTCCAGCAGCTGGGCGTAGCCGTAGATGGCGTTCAGCGGTGAGCGGATCTCGTGGCTGACGCCCTGCAGGTAGCGGCTCTTGGCGGCGTTCGCGGCCTCGGCGGCCTCCTTCGCGCGCTGCAGTTCGGCGTCGGTGCGCTCGTGCGCCTCGATCTCCTCGGTCAGCAGCACGTTCTGGCGCAGCATCTCGGTCTCGGCCGCGCGCCGGCTCTCGTTGGCCAGCACCAGCAGCCAGGCCGCCACCCCCGAGGCCAGCAGCAGGCAGAAGAAGACGCTCCACAGCGTCAGCTTCACCTCCTCGGCCACCAGCCGGCCGCTGAACCCGTACTGCAGGTAGATGCCGTACAGGATCGCCCCGATGATCAGGTTGAACACCAGCATCACGCCCAGGAAGCGGGCCATGGTGGTCTGCATCAGCGCCGCGACCGGCGGCGGCAGCACCTTGCGCAGCAGGCCGACCAACTGCTCGTCCACCCGGCTGTCGGTCTTGCAGGCGTCGTGGCACCGCGTCTCCAGCGTGCAGCACAGCGAGCAGATCGGGCCGGCGTAGACCGGGCACGACGACATGTCGGCCCGCTCGAAGCTGTTCTCGCAGACCACGCAGACGTGCGCCGGCTGGTCCGGCAGGTCGTTCGGCTCGCGCGCCAGGTAGAAGCGGCTGCGGGTGGCCAGGGCCAGGGCCGGCGCGGCCACGAAGGCGACGGTCAGGCCCAACAGCGGCGCGAAGGCCTGGGTCACCGGCCCAAAGGCGCCGACCAGGCACAGGGTCGAGACCACCATCGACAGCGCCATCGCCCCGACGCCCACCGGGTTGATGTCGTAGAGATGCGCCCGCTTGAACTCCACGTGCGACGGGCTGAGCTTCAGCGGCTTGGAGATGATGAGGTCCGCCGACAGCGCCCCGATCCAGCCGGCCGCCAGGTTGGCGAACAGGATCAGGATGCCCTCGATCACCCGGAAGATGCCCAGCTGCATCAGCACCAGGGCCAGCAGGACGTTGAACACCAGCCACACCACCCGGCCCGGGTGGGCGTGGGTCAGCCGCGAGAAGAAGTTCGACCACGCGATCGAGCCAGCATAGGCGTTGGTGACGTTGATCTTGAGCTGGCACACCACCACCAGGATGCCCGTGGCCGCCAGGGCGCCGGCCGGCGAGCCCAGCATCTCGCGGAACACGACCAGGAACATGTAGGCCGGATTGACCGCGTCCTCGGCGCCGACCCCGGCGTTCAGGGCGAAGACCACCAGGAACGAGCCCAGCATCAGCTTCACCGCGCCGATCAGCACCCAGCCCGGACCGCTTACCAGCATCGCCGCCCACCAGCCCAGCGCCTTGCCCGGCTGCCGGCGCGGCATGAACCGCAGGTAGTCCGCCTGTTCGCCGATCTGCGGCAGCAGCGACAGCAGGGTCGACAGCGCAAGACCGAACAGCACCAGGTCGACCGCCCCGTCCGGCGCACCGGTCTGGCCCGTGAAGTGGCTCCAGTCCGACAGCTCCTCGCGCCCGTAGATCAGCATGAAGACGATGGGCGCCAGTTGCAGCACCACCCAAACCGGCTGGGTGACCATCTGCATCCGGCTGATCAGACGCATGCCGTAGATGGCGATCGGGATCACCACCAGCGAGCTGATCATGTGGGCGATCCACAGCGGCACGCCCAGCACCAGCTCCAACGCCACCGACATGATGCTGGCCTCTATGGCGAACAGCAGGAAGGTGAAGGAGGCATAGATCAGCGAGGTGATCGTCGAGCCCAGGTAGCCGAAGCCGGCGCCCCGGGTCAGCAGGTCCACGTCCAGCCCGTCGCGCGCCGCGTAGTAGGCGATCGGCAGGCCGACCAGGAACATCAGCACCGTGGCCGCCGCGATCGCCGCCCAGGCGTTCGACACGCCGTAGGCCAGGGTGATGCCCCCGCCGATCGCCTCGCAGGCCAGGAACGAGGTGGCGCCCACCGCCGCGCTGGCCACCCGGAACGTCGACCACCGCCGCGCGGTGACCGGCGTGTAGCGCAGGGCGAAGTCTTCCAGCGTCTGGCTGTTGGCCAGCTTGTTGTACTGCCGACGCTCGCGCAGCACGCTCTGGCGGGCGCGGACGCTCATCGCGGCGCGCGCCTCGCTTGAACCGGCAGAAGAGCGGTGCGGCACATCCGGCCCAGCATGCGGCCGCGCCACGCGCCGCTCCCGAACGACCGGCGGTATATGGGAGCGAGGCCCATGGGCGCCCGTTTTCCGATCACCGCCGCCACCAGATGGCGCGAGCCTCGCGCAGGCGGCGCGACCCTGGCGCGCGCGCGACGCGGTTTCAACAACAGGTCGATCTCATCGAGCGGCACGCCCCATCATGCCCGGACGGGCCTGATGGCGACCTACGTCAAATGCCGGATGGCGAGCGGCGACGCCTTCCGCCCACGATGCTCCGGCTGGCGCCAGGGCCCCCGGGCCGTTGCGAAGGATAGCCCCTCTTGATCGTTCGAAGACCCCGTTCAGCCTCAGGCGCCAGCACCGCGTCCACATGCTGATCGCGTCGCAGTTCCTGCTCTGGGTCGCGGCCGCCCTGCTGCTGATCGCCGTCCTGGCCCTGTCGCGTCAGGTAAGCGGCCTGCGCGAGCGGCTGGAGCGCAGCCCGGTCTGCCCCCGGTGCGGCGACGCGCATGGAACGGACGGCGGCTGAACCGCCTACGTCGTTCGCCTGATTTCGCGAAGTCCCGGCTTGCGCCCCTATGCGCGCGGACAAGCTGGGAGAGAGCGCCGTGAAGTTGAAGACCCTCGTCGTCGCCGCATTGCTGGCGGGCACGGCCCTGACCACCGCCGTGGTGGCTCAGCCCGAGAAGGTCACCGCCCCGGACTGGCTGGTCCCGAAGATCGCCGGCCTCTCCAAGGAGAAGCGCGAGTTCCTGCTGTCGGACAAGGCCGAGCGCATAGCCGGCTCGTACGACCGCCTGTTCCTGCGCCTGAAGGACAAGAGCCCCAAGGAGATCGAGGCCTACGTCGACGGCATGATGTCGGTCATGGCGGCGGGCAAGTTCAACCCGGCCACCGACATGGGCTCGATCCCGCTCGACACCTCCGATGAGAACTTCAACGGCTGGAAGCTGATGCGGCCGCCGGTGCTGACCGCCAAGCGCGAACCGGGCCCGATCAACCTCAGCTACTACATGCAGAACCGCGGCGGGATCGCCACCTTCGCGAACGCCCCGGTGGCGATCTATCCGGAGGATCTGGTCGCGGGGAAGGTCGACGTCGCCATCGTCGGCGCCCCGCTGGACATGGGCTCCGGCTATCGCGGCGCGAAGCTCGGCCCGTCGGCCATGCGCGCCATGAGCGGCGCGGCCGGCGTCGACATGTACACGATGGTCAATCCGTCGAAGGAGCTGAACATCGTCGACTACGGCGACATCGCCGTCGACAACATGAGCACCGAGCGCACCGTCCACCACGTGCGCGAGCGCATCGCCGAGATCGCCCGCACGGGCGCCATTCCCTTCATCGTCGGCGGCGATCACAGCCTGGAGTACGCCGACGTCGCGGGCCTCGCCGACGTCCACGGCAAGGGCAGCTTCGGGGTGGTCCACTTCGACTCCCACTTCGACGCGGGCCAGGGCGGCATCCACTTCATCACCCACGGCGCGCCGGTCTATCGCGCGGTGAAGGAGGGTCACGTCCTCGGCAAGAACTACATCCAGGTCGGCCTGCGCGGCGCCTGGCCGGGCGCGGAGGGCTTCGAGTGGATGCGCCAGAACGGCGTGCGCTACCACGCCATGCCCGAGGTCGAGAAACGCGGCTGGGAGGCGACCATGGAACGCGCCCTCGCCGAGGCGCGCGAGAGCGGGAAGAAGATCTTCATCAGCTTCGACGTCGACGTACTGGACCCGGCCTTCATCCCGGGCACGGGCACGCCGGTGCCCGGTGGCCTGACCATGCGCGAGGCCCTGCCGATCGTGCGCCGCCTCTGCGCCGAGAACGAGTTGGTGGGCTTCGAGATCGTCGAGGTCGCGCCGCAGCTCGACCCCACCTACCGCACCGCGCTGAACGCCAACTTCATCATGCACGCCTGTCTGACCGGCGTGGCCATGCGCAAGAAGGGCATCACCCAGCCCGGCTTCCTCAGCGAACTGACCACCGAGCACCAGCAGCCGGAGGCTGGCCTGAAGGCCGAGAAGGAAGGCAAGGCCGAGAAGATCGACCCCAGCTACGGCCGCACGCCGCAGCCGCGTCGTCCGGCGGCGAAGGGCGACCGGTCGTAGCGCCTCAGCCGTTCTCCACCTGGATCTGATCGAAGACGCCACCATCCGCGAAGTGGGTCGCCTGCGCGGCCTTCCAGCCGCCGAAGACGTCGTCGATCGTGACGAGCGGCAGCGGCTTGAACGCGGCCGCATACTTCGCCGCGGCCTTGGCCTCGCGCGGCCGGAAGTGGTGCTGGCCGATCAGGTCCTGCGCGGCCGGGGTGTAGAGGAAGCGCAGATAGGCCTCGGCCACCTCGCGCGTGCCCCGGCGGTCGACGGTCTTGTCCACCAGCGCGACGGCGGGCTCGGCCAGGATCGAGCTCGACGGATAGACCAGCTCGTAGTCGGGGCCGAACTCGGCCAGCGTCAGGTGGGCCTCGTTCTCCCAGCTCAGCAGCACGTCGCCCAGGCCGCGCTGGGCGAAGGTGGTGGTCGAGCCGCGCCCGCTGCTGTCCAGCACCGGCACGTTGCGGAACAGCCGGCGCACATAGTCGCGCCCCGCCGCGTCGCCGCCCGTCCGCGCCGCCTGGGCGTAGGCGGCCAGATAGGCCCAGCGCGATGCGCCCGACGTCTTCGGGTTGGCGGTGATCACCGCGACCTCCGGCTTCACCAGGTCGGCCCAGTCGCGGATCGCCTTCGGATTGCCCTTCCGGACCAGGAAGATGATCGTCGAGGTGTAGGGTGAGGCGTTGTCCGGCAGCCGCGCCTGCCAATCCTCTGGCAGCAGCTTTGAGCGCGCGGCGATCTCCTCGATGTCGCCGGCCAGGGCCAGGGTGACCACGTCGGCCTCCAGGCCGTCGATCACCGCCCTCGCCTGCTTTCCCGAGCCGCCGTGGCTCTGGTCGACCTTCACCGCCCCGCCGGTCCGCCGGCGCCAGTCCTCGGCGAACAGCGCGTTGACGTCCTTGTAGAGCCCACGCGTGGCGTCGTAGCTCACGTTGAGCAGGGTTGCGGCCTGGGCCAACCCGGTCGCATCCGGCTTGGGCGAACAGGCCGCGACCCCGGCGCCGGCCGCGCCGATCATCAGTCCACGGCGCGACAGCAGCATCACGGGATCTCCGGCGTGTAGAAGAAGCGGCGCGCGCCGATGTCTGCCGACGCGCGCCCGGGTCTCAGAACTCGGCCTTCAGCGTCAGGCCGTAGGTGCGCGGATCGCCCGGCTGGCCGGCGATCAGGCCGGTGTTGCCAGGGCCGACGGCCAGCAGGTCGAAGTACTTCTCCTTGAAGGCGTTACGGACCCATCCGTAGAAGTTCACGCCCTTGTCGGTCCGGAAGCCGAAGCGGAAGTTCGACAGCGAGTAGCCGTCCACCCAGGTGTAGGCCGAGGGCGAGGCGTTCGACGAGAAGTTGGACCGGTAGTTGCCGTCGTAGCCGAGATAGACCTCGCCTTCCTGGCCCAGGAACGTCGCCGGCAGGTTGCCCTCGGCGCCGAACGAGAAGCTCCACTTCGAGACCCCCGGCAGGCGTTGGCCCGAGATGTCGCAGTTGGCGGGGCTGAGGCCGCCCGGCGTGCCCGGCGCGCTGGGCGCCTGGCCCGCCGCGACCGTCGTGCCGCCCGCCAGTTCCGGCGGGCACGGCGCGTCGACGAACTTGCGGTAGGTCGCGTCGGTGTAGGCGCCGTTCAGGTAGGCGTTGAACCGTTCGCTGGGCCGCACCGAGAAGTCGAACTCGAAGCCCTGGGTGCGCACCTTGTCGGCGTTGGCCAGGTAACCGCGCAGCACGCCGAGCTGACCGTTCGTGACGGTGGCCTGGTAGTCCTGGATGTCGGTGCGGAACGCCGAGACGTTGAGCGTGGCGCGACGATCCCAGAACTGGGTCTTCAGCCCGACTTCGAAGTGGTCCACGTCCTCGGGCTTGATGGTGCCGGCGGCGGTGATCGGATTGCCGGCCGCATCGGTCGGCAGGCCGTTCTGGTTGATCCCGCCCGTCTTGAAGCTCTTGGCGTAGGTCGCGTAGCCCAGCACGTCGGGCGTGATCTCGTAGCTGGCCGTCAGGTCGTAGCTGAAGTTCCAGTCGCTGAACTCGGGCGCGCTTAGCTGCGGGGTGAAGACCGCGAGCTGGGCGGCGCGGCGGGCGCCGGTCTGGCCCAGCAGCACCGGCAGCCCCTGGCCGTCGAAGACGAGGCGTTGGTAGTAGCCTTCCTTCTTGTCGTAGTTCAGCCGCACGCCCGGCTGGATCGTGAAGGCGTCGGTTACCTTCCACGACAGCTGACCGAACAGGGCGAAGCTGGTGTTCTTCAGGTACTGCGTGTTGTAGGCGACCAGGCCATCGAGCACGGTCGGGTCGTTGGACAGGACGTTGCTGGGCGCGATGTTCCAGCGGCTGGACGCTGCGCCCTGCTGCTCGGTGCCCTGGGTGTCGATGCGCTGCTTGAACGCGAAGGCTCCGACCACGAAGTCATAGCGCTCGGCAGCGTAGTTGTAGCGCAGCTCCTGCGAGTACTGGTCCTGCTGCGAGGGGTTCTGCGACTTCGAGACGATGGGCAGTCCGAGGAAGTCGCGGTCGTTCTCCGGCTTCCAATCCCAGAAGCGCCAGGCGGTGACCGAGGTCAGGGTGCCCGGGCCCACGTTCCAGACCACGCGCGCCGACGCGCCGCCGATCTTGTTGCCCGCGTTCAGGTTGGCGTCGACGTCGGTCAGCCGATCGAACGGGTTGGTGCTGACCACCGTATAGCCCTGCGCCGCGGCCAGGGCGGCGTACTGGCGGTTCAGCGGGCGCTGGGTGGCGCCGGTGCGCACATAGATCTGCGCGCAGCACTCGGCGTCCTGCTTGCTGTAGTCGGCGGCCAGGGTGATCGCGAGGCTGTCGGTGGGCTTGTAGAGCAGCAGGCCCCGCAGACCGAGGTTGTCCTGCCCGTTCACCCACTGACGGCTGGTGACGTTGTAGATCGTGCCCCGGCGCGTAGTGCTGGAGATCGCGAGGCGCGCGGCCAGGTTCTCCGTGATCGGACCCGAGACGGCGGCCTTGGCCTGCTTGAACGACAGGTTGCCGACCGAGACCTCGGCCTTGGCCTCGAAGTCGAAGGTCGGCTGGTTCGTGGTGATGTTCACCGCCCCGGCCGTGGTGTTCTTGCCGTACAGCGTACCCTGCGGACCACGCAGCACCTCGATGCGCGAGACGTCCAGGAAGTCGAACGTCGCTGTGGCCACCCGGGCGTGATAGACGTCGTCGACGTAGAAGCCGACGCCCTGTTCGAAGCCGTCACTGGTCAGGCCGAACGGCACGCCCAGGCCCCGGATGTTCACCGAGGTGTTGCGCGGGTTCGACGAATAGAACTGCAGGGTCGGCGTCAGTTGCTGCAGTCGCCCGACGTTGAAGGCGCCCGTGGCGTCGATCTTGTCTCCGCCCACGACCGACACGGCCAGCGGCACGTCCTGCACCGTCTCTTCCCGACGACGGGCCGTGATGGTGACCTCGGACACCGACGCCGAATCTCCATCCGCTCCACCAGCGGCAGCCGCAGCGGCGTCGGCCTCGGCGGCGATCGCGCAGGTAGCGACCCCACTCATCAGAACGGCAATGAGCGCGACGTGCGCGGATCGGACAGGCTTGAGCACCCGGGTCATGAGTTCCCCCAATAAGAATTATCGGGGCTACTAAACGCGTCACTCCTATCGGGAAAATAGGAATAAGCTGGCAGCGGATGCAGAAATTCTAACCCGTCGCAGTTTTCCTGAGGTTCGGCCCCTTGCCTGCCAAGGGTTTCAGGCCGCCAGCACGACTTCGCGCACAGCCCCCAGAAGGCGTTCGAGATCGGCATCGGGGATCGTGAACGCCGGGGTCAGATAGACGACGCGGCCCATGGGGCGGATCCAGCAGCCGAGGTCCGCGAACCGCGTGCAGAGGTCGCCCACCGCGACCGCTGACTCGAACTCCACCACCCCGATCGCGCCGCGCACCCGCACGTCCGTGACCCCGCGGGCCGCACGGCACGGCTCCAGTCCCTCCGTCAGCCGCACGGCGATCGAAGCCACCTGCCCGCGCCACTCTCCGGCCTCGAAGAGATCGAGGGAGGCGTTGGCCGCCGCGCAGGCCAGCGGGTTGGCCATGTAGGTGGGCCCATGCATCAGCGCCGCGCCGGCGTCGTCCGACCAGAAGGCGTCGAACACCCGCCGCCGCGCCACGGCGGCCGACAACGGCAGCGTTCCCCCGGTAAGGGCCTTGGAGAGGGTGACGATGTCGGGCGTGACCCCCGCCCCCTCGCAGGCGAAGAGATCGCCCGTGCGGCCGAAGCCCACGAAGATCTCGTCGAAGATCAGCAGCACGTCGTACGCGTCGGCCAGTCGGCGCAGGCGGCGCAGCACCTCGTCGTCGTGGAACAGCATCCCGCCCGCGCCCTGGACGCGCGGCTCCACCAGGATGCCGGCGATCTCATGGCCGCGTTCGGCCAGCAGCTTCGCCAGCGCCGCCTCGCTTGCCGCGTCCACCGGCAACGAAACGATCGGCTGCGGCGGCAGGACACCGGCGAACAGGCTGTGCATCCCCTCCTCCGGGTCGCACACGTTCATCGTGGCCAGAGTGTCGCCGTGGTAGCCGCCCAGGAACGACAGGAAGCGCGTCTTCCCGCCGACACCGCGATTGATCCAGAACTGCAGCGCCATCTTCATGGCGATCTCGACCGAGACCGACCCCGATTCCGCGAAGAAGACGTGGGCCAGGTCACCCGGCAGCAGGCGCGCCAGACGCTCGGCCAGCCGGTAGGCCGGCTCATGCGCGAGACCGCCAAACATAACGTGCGGCGCCCGTTCCAGCTGCGCCCGCAACGCCTCGCGGATGTGAGGGTGGTTGTAGCCGTGGCAGGCGGTCCACCACGAGGCGATGCCGTCCACAAGTTCGCGCCCGTCCTCCAGGATGATCCGCGCGCCCTCGGTGCGCGCCACCGGCAGCGGCGCCGGCGCGGTCTTCATCTGGCAATACGGACGCCACACGTGGGGCGCTCCGGCGGTGAACCAATCTGACGTCATGGCGCCTCCTACCGAGATTTCCGTCACGGAAGCTAGCCGACGCAGGGGCTCCCCCGGTAAGTCCCCCTCCGTGCTGAACGACACCCTCTCCCGCTTCGCCGAGGCCAAGCTCTCCGCGCTGGAGGCCAAGAGCCTGCGCCGGACGCTGAAGCCGACTCACCGATTCCCCGGCGTGGAGGTGAAGCGCGACGGCGTCTGCCTCGTCTCGTTCTCATGCAACGACTACCTCGGCCTGTCGCAGCATCCGGCGGTGAAGGCGGCGGCGATCTCGGCCGTCGAACGATACGGAACCGGCGCGGGCGCCTCCCGGCTGGTGACCGGCGACCATCCGCTGCTGCGACAGCTCGAGGAACGGCTTGCGGCGGTAAAGGGCATGGAGGCCGCCTGCGTCTTCGGCTCGGGCTACCTCGCCAACGCCGGGATCATCCCCACCTTCGTCGGCCCGGGCGACCTGGTGCTGGTCGATGACCTGGCGCACGCCTGCATCTGGGCCGGCGCGAAACTGTCGGGCGCCGAGACCGTCGCATTCCGCCACAACGACGTCGCCGACCTCGCCGCGCGGCTGGCTGCGCTGCGGGCCGGCGCCGGCCGGGTGATCGTGGCCACCGACGGGGTGTTCTCGATGGATGGCGACGTCGCGCCGCTGGATCAGATCAGCCGCGTTTGCCGTGCGCACGACGCCTGGCTGCTGGTGGACGACGCGCACGGCCTCGGCGTCCTGGGCGGTGGAGCCGGCACGCACCGACTGTTTCCCGACGCGAGGGTGGATCTCGCCATGGGAACGCTCTCCAAGGCGATCGGGGGCTATGGCGCCTATGTCTGCGCGAGCCGGCCGGTCATCGACCTGATCAAGACCCGCGCCCGCACGGTGGTCTATTCGACGGGGCTGCCGCCCGCCAGCGCCGCCGCCGCCCTGGCTGCCCTGGACATCATCGCCGCCGAGCCCGAGCGCGTGGCGGCTCCCCTCTCCCGTGCGCGCCGCTTCACCCAGGCGCTGAACCTGCCGGAAGCGACCAGCGCCGTCGTGCCGGTCGTGCTGGGCGAGGCGCAGACCGCACTCGCCGCGGCGGCCGACCTCCAGGCCCAGGGTCTGTTGGCCGTGGCCATCCGGCCGCCGACCGTGCCGGCGGGCACGGCGCGCCTGCGCGTCGCCTTCAGCGCCATGCACACCACCGATCAGGTCGATCGCCTCGCGGAGGCGGTCCGCCCGTGGATCGCCCGATGAGCCCGCGCCAGCTTTTCGTCGCCGGCGCCCACACCGAGATCGGCAAGACCCACGTCGCCTGCGGCCTCCTGCGGGCGGCGCGGGCCGATGGTCTGCGGGTCGACGCGCTGAAGCCGGTGGTCAGCGGCTTCGACCCGGGCGACTGGGCGGAAAGCGACCCCGGCCGCCTGCTCCAGGCGATGGACGCGGACCTGACCGACGTCCGCCTCGACGGCATCTCGCCATGGCGGTTCGATGCGCCGCTGGCCCCACCGATGGCGGCCGATCTGGAAGGCCGCCGCCTCAAGCTGGGCGAGGTCGTCGACTGGTGCCTGGAGCGCGGGCGGTCGACAACAGCCGACCTGCTGCTGGTGGAAGGCGTCGGCGGACTGATGTCACCGCTCACGCATGGCGCCACCAGCCTCGACCTGTTGGAGGCCCTGGGCGCGCCGTCCGTTCTGGTGGGCGGGGCCTATCTGGGAGCGGTCAGCCACACGCTCACCGCGCTGGAGGTGATGCGCGTGCGCGGCAGGCCTCCGGCGGTGATCTTCGTCAGCGAGGACGTCGGGCCCGACGCGCCCGACTTCGGCGGAACGGTGCGCCTCGTGGCCGAACATGCGGCCGGGATCCCGGTGGTTGCGGTCCCGCGACAGCCGGGCTTCGCGTGGGCGACCGGGCTCGTCCCCGCCCTCGCCTAGGGCAAGGCCAGGATCTCGATCTTCCTGAACTCGATCGGGTGCCCCTCGCTCTGCAGCGAGATCCAGCCCCGGTCGAGCGGCGCCTCGCCCCGGGCGGCCAACTCGGGCGCCTCGGCCTTCAATCCCCTGAACTCCGCGGGCGCGAGCCGGACATCGCCGTACTCGAACACCGTCTGCCCGTTGACCTTGTGCCGGATCAGCCGGTCACCGCGCACCTCGACCTCGAAACGCACCCACTCGCCCTCCGGAAACGTCGGCGCGGTCGAGTTTCGGCAGTGCTCTCGCATCGGGACGCCGCCGATCGAGACGGTCACGCCCGGCGTGCAGACGTTGGCCGTGGGCCGGGTCTCGCCCGGTGCGCCGCCCAGGAACTGCGCCTCCACCGAGATCGGAAAGGTCTGGTCCAGGGCCATGGTCTTCGGGTCCTGGCTGTGCAGCATCACGCCCGAGTTGCGCACGGCCCAGGCCGGCGCTCCAGGCGTCTGCGGGCCGGTGAAGCGGTACTCCAGCCGCAGCCGGTAGGACGAAAACGGCGTCTTGTAGAACAGGTGGCCAAAGTCGTCGCCGAAGCGCTCGTACTGGTCGTAGGCCACCACCAGCGCGCCGTCGCGGACGCGGAAGGTGTCCTTCCAGTTCTCGCCCAGCGGCCGGTGATTCACCTTCGGGATCCAGCCGTCGAGGTCGCGGCCGTTGAACAGCGGCCTCCAGGCCTCGGCCGCCTGGGCGGAGGCCGACGAGGTCAGGGCCATCGCCAGGGCCAGTGCGCGCAGGCTCATGTGGCCCACGCGCGGCCGATCTCCTTCAGCGGCACGCAGCCGCGGAAGGCGCCCGGGATCGGATCGTATTGCAGGGTCTTCGTCGCCCCCGGCTCGGAGGTGAAGAAGGCGACGGTCACGTGCTCCTTGAGCGAGGAGAACGGCGTGGGAGGCGAAAGCGGCGTGCGCCCCTTCAGTTCGACCTCGAGTTTCGCGAGCACCGCGCCCTGTTGCGCCGTCGCGAGGTCGGCGAAGGGCCGGCCGTGGGCGGCGACGGCGTCCCGGTCCAGGCGGTCCAGGGCAGTGCGCAGACGCTCGGCGTCCTCGGCGTCGCAGTAGATCGATATCGTCCGGTCCACGAACGCAGGGACCCCGGCCTCCCGCGCGCCGGGCGTGTCGGTCGCGGGGAAGACCAGTTCGGCATAGGCGTCCAGGGCGCGCGCCTGGAGCTGGGTCAGCGCGCCCGGCTTCCAGGCCAGCGGCGCCGTCTGGGCCAACGCCGGGGTGATCCCGGCCAGCGACGCCATCGAGATGAAGAGGCCGCCCAGGACCTCGCGCCGTGCGGGGCCGGCCATCACAGGTCTCCCCTGCGGCCGGCGCGGACGGCGTGGTCGCAGGCCCGCGCCGTCAGCGCCATGTAGGTGAGCGACGGGTTCACGCAGGAGGCCGAGGTCATGGCCGCCCCGTCGGTGACGTACACGTTCGGCGCCTCGTGCACCTGGTTGTGGGCGTTCAGCACCGAGGTCTTGGGATCGCGGCCCATGCGCGCCGTCCCCATCTCGTGAATGCCCAGGCCGGGGCCGTAGTCGCCGTCCACCGGGCGCACGTTCCTGAATCCGGCGGCGTCCAGCATCTCGGCCGCGGCCGAGATCATGTCCTTGCGCATGGCCTTCTCGTTGTCGCGGATGGTCACGTCGAAGGTGAGGGTCGGCAGGCCGTGCTTGTCCTTCCGGTCCCTGTTCAGCGTCATGCGATTGTCGGCGTAGGGCAGGATCTCGCCGAAGCCGGCGAGGCGGACCATCCACGGCCCGGCCTGCGCCAGCGCCGTCTTGCGATCCGCGCCGTGGCCCGCGCCAGTGAGCTCGCGATCCCAGCCCAATCGCGCCGCCCCGCCCTGGTAGCCGAAGCCACGCAGGTAGTCGGCCCGCGCCGTGGCCTTGTCGCCGAGGTTGCGGAAGCGCGGAATGTAGATGCCGTTCGGCCGGCGGCCGGAATAGTACATGTCCTCATGCCCCGGAGCCTCGGCCAGGGCGCCGACGCCGAGGTGGTGGTCCATGATGTTGCGGCCCAGCTGGTCGCTGGCGTTGCCGAAGCCGTTGGGAAAGCGGCGGCTGCTGGAGTTCAGCATGATCCAGGCCGAGTTCAGGGCCGAGGCGCAGAGGAAGATGACCTTGGCGTAGAACTCCTCCTCCTCACCGGTCACCGCGTCGAGGATGCGGACGCCGGTCGCCTTTCCGGCCTTCTCGTCGAAGATCAGCGTGTGGACGATGGAGTTCGGCCGGATCTTCATGTTGCCTGTCCGCTCGGCCGCCACCAGGGTCGCCGAGTTGGAGCTGAAGTAAGCGCCGAACGGGCAGCCCCGGATGCACAGGTTGCGGTACTGGCACTTGCCGCGACCGAGTTGGATCTGCTCCTCCGTCGGCTCGGTCAGGTGCGCGCAGCGGCCGATGGTGACCCGCCGCTCTGCGAACCGGGCTTCCACGCCCTTCTTCAAGACCTTCTCGACGCAGTTCATCTCCATCGGCGGCTGGAAGACACCGTCGGGTAGCTGCGGCAGCCCCTCCTTCTGGCCGCTGACGCCGGCGAAGCGCTCGACGTAGTCGTACCAGGGCGCAAGGTCCTCGTAGCGGATCGGCCAGTCGACCCCGACGCCCTCGCGCGCATTGGCCTCGAAGTCGATCGGCGCGTGGCGATAACTCTGCCGCGCCCACATCAGCGAGCGGCCGCCCACGTGGTAGCCGCGGATCCAGTCGAACCGCTCGGTCTCGGTGTAGGGGTTCTCGTCGTCGCGGACGAAGAACTGCTCGCTGTATTCGGTCAGCGCGTAGCCCGTCCGGTTCTGGATCGGGTACTTCTCCTTCAGCACCTGCGGCGGCAGCTTGCCACGCGGGTACTTGGCGTCCCACGGATTCAGCGCGGCGGTGGGATAGTCCTCCAGGTGCTTGACCATCCGGCCCCGCTCCAGGACCAGGGTCTTCAGGCCCTTCTCACTCAGCTCCTTGGCCGCCCAGCCACCGCTGATGCCGCTGCCGACCACGATCGCGTCATAGGTGTTCTCCTTGGCCCATCGGGTGTTCAAGTTGGCCATTCGTCAGTCCCCTCCCAGGCCGAGCAGCCGTCTGTTCCGCCCCGCGTCGGCCTTTGAGCCGGCGAAGTCGTCGAAGGCCCGCTCGGTGACGCGGATGATGTGGTCGCGGATGAAGGGCGCGCCCTCGCGCGCGCCGTCCTCGGGGTGCTTCAGCGCGCACTCCCACTCGAGGACCGCCCAGCCGGGATAGTCGTACTGGGCCAGCTTCGAGAACACCGCCCCGAAGTCGACCTGCCCGTCGCCCAGAGATCGGAACCGGCCCGGCCGCTCGGTCCAGCCGAGGTAGCCGCCGTACACCCCTGCCCTGCCGGTCGGCCGGAACTCGGCGTCCTTCACATGGAAGGCGCGGATGCGCGCGTGGTAGCGGTCGATGAAATCCAGATAGTCGAGCTGCTGCAGCACGAAGTGGCTGGGATCGTAGAGGATGTTGGCGCGCGGATGTTCGCCGACGCCGTCCAGGAACCGCTCGAAAGTCGCGCCGTCGTGCAGATCCTCGCCCGGGTGGATCTCGTAGCAGACATCGACTCCCGCCTCGTCGAAGGCGTCCAGGATCGGCCGCCAGCGGCGCGCGAGCTCGTCGAACGCCTCCTCGATCAGGCCCGCCGGTCGCTGGGGCCACGGATAGAAGTAGGGCCAGGCCAGCGCGCCCGAGAAGGTGGCGTGAGCAGCAAGGCCCAGGCGTCGGCTGGCCTTGGCCGCGGCTTTCACCTGTTCCACCGCCCAGGCCTGACGCTCTGCCGGCTTGCCGCGGACCTGCGCCGGCGCGAAGCCGTCGAACAGTTCGTCATAGGCCGGATGGACCGCCACCAGCTGGCCCTGCAGGTGGGTCGAGAGCTCGGTGATCTGCAGGCCGTGCGCCGCCAGCACGCCGGCGATGTCGTCGCAGTACGCCTGGCTCTCGGCCGCGACCGCCACGTCGAACACAGAGTCCGCGCCGCCGGTCGGCATCTGCACGCCGACATAGCCCAGGTCCGCCGCCCACCTCGCCAGGGTCTCCAGCCGATCGAACGGCGGCTCGGTCCCAATGAACTGCGCCAGGAAGATCCCCGGCCCTTTCAGCGTCTTCATGCGGCCTCCAGGTCAACCCAGCCCAGGCCGTCGCGGCTGGCGGCCACGGCGGTCTCCACGAACGCCATGCCGCGCACGCCCTCTTCGATCCCGGGGACCAGCCCCATGGCGCTTCGCTCGGCCTCGATGGCGTCGGCCAGATCGAGGTAGAGGTTCGCGAACGCCTCGATGAAGCCCTCGGGGTGTCCGGTCGGAATGCGCGTGCCCGCCCGGGCGGCGTGGCTGAGATAGGGCGCGGCGGCGTGCAGCACGTGGGTCGGGCCGTCCAGCCAGTCCACCACCAGTTCGGTGTGCCGCTCGTGCGACCAGGTCAGGCCGCCTTTCTCGCCGTAGACCTTCAATGTCAGTCCGTTGCGCGCGCCCGCCGAGACCTGCGACGCGATCAGCACGCCGCGGGCGCCGTTGGCGAAGCGCAGCAGCAGGTTGCAGTCGTCGTCCAGGGTCCGGCCGGGAACGACCGTCGAGACGTCGCCGCAGAGACGCGCCACCCGCTCGCCGCTGACGAACTCCGCGATGTTGAAGGCGTGGACCCCGATGTCGCCGATACAGCCACCGACGCCGGCCTGGGCGGGGTCCGCGCGCCAGGACGCCTGTTTGCTGCCTTCCCGTTCGACCGGCGTCGATAGCCAGCCCTGGGCGTACTCGACCACCACCTTGCGGACCGCGCCGAGGTCGCCGCGTCGGACGATCTCCCGCGCCTCCCGAACCATGGGGTAGCCCGTGTAGGTGTAGGTCAGGCCGTAGAGCCGCCCGCTGGCGCCGACGATGGTCGCCAGCTCCCGCGCCTGGGCCAGGTCCAGGGTCGCGGGCTTGTCGCTCATCACGTGAAACCCGGCCCGCAGCGCGGCCGCCGAGACCTCGAAGTGGGTTTGGTTCGGCGTCACCACGGCGACCAGCTCGGCCCCGTCCTCCCGCGCGCCCTCGGCGGCCAGCAGCGCGCGATGGTCCGGGTAGGCCCGCGCGCCCCAGGCCATGGCGGCCTGCGCATTGCGCCCGGGATCGCGGCTGAAGGCGCCCGCCACCAGGCGCAGCCGGCCATCCAGCTCGGCGGCCATTCGGTGCACAGGCCCGATGAACGAGCCGGGCCCGCCGCCCACCATGGCGAAGCGGATGGGGCGCGACACGATCAGCCCTCCAGCTTCGCCAGGAAGTCGTGGCTGATGCGCGCGGCCTCGATGCGCGGGCGCTCGAACGGCGGCTCCTGCTCGACGAAGAACCCGCGCACGCCGGCGGCGTAGGCGCCCGGCAGCAGGGTCTTCCAGTCAAGGCGGCCCGAACCGATCTCGGTTGGATCCATGCGCAGCTCGACGTTGGTCTGGGTCGAGGCCTTCACGTCCTTCACATGCATCTGCGTGAAGCGGCCCTTGTGCTTGCGGATGAACGTCAACGGATCGACGCCCGCCGCCGCGATCCAGCCGACGTCGGCCTCGAAGGAGACCAGGCCGGGATCGGTGTGCTTCAGCAGGATCTCGAGCCCCGTGCTGTCGCCCTTCGGCGCGAACTCGAAGTTGTGGTTGTGGTAGCCGACCTTGATCCCGGATCGCTTGAGCACCGCGGCCTTCTCGTTGAGGAAGTCGGCGTTCATCTTCCAGTCTTCGGCGGTCAGCGCCCCGGTGGCCTTGCGGTAGTAGTCGGCGCCCGTCGCCCCCTGCGCCGCCTTCAGCGCGTGGTCCGGAATGTAGGGGCTGGGCGCGACGGCGTTCTTGACCCCGATGACGGCCAGCGCCTCGGCCAGCTTGCCCAGATCGCCACTGAACCCCTCGGCTCCCGCGCTGCGGGGCTGGATGTGCGCGCTGGGGCAGATCAGGCCGACACGATCCAGGGCGGCGCGGATCTCCTGAGGCGTGCGCCCCATGAAGCCGGCGAGCTCGACGGCGCGGTACCCGATCCTGGCCACCTCGGCGAAGGTCGCGTCCAGGTCCTTCGTCGCCTCGGGCCCGAGGGTGTAGAGCTGCAGCCCGATCGGCAGGTTCACCCGCTTGAAGAACGCCGCGGCCGCGGCGGCGGGTCCGCTCACGCCCATCCCCAGGAGGGCGGCGCCGGTCGCGATGAAGCTCCGGCGGGAGAGGTCTGGAATCGGACGCAACGGAGGTCTCCTTCGGTCATGCCGTCACCGGCTGGGTGGGCCGCGGCTCGGGCGGGCGGAAGAACAGGGCCAGGATCACCACGGCGGCCAGCGCCATGCCGGTCGGCACGAGGAACAGGGCGCGATAGTCCACCTGCGCCACGCCGGCGGCGTCGGTGCGCGTGAGCTGGCCGATGAGGGCGGGGAAGAGGAAGCTGGCCGCCACATTACCGATCCCGAGGATCAGCAGGTTGAACAGCCCCTGGGCGCTGGAGCGCACGTCCTTCGGGAAGGCGGCGTCCACGAAGATGTACACGGTGGCGAAGAAGAAGGCGTAGCAGACGCCGTGCAGCAGCTGGACCGCCACGATCACCCCGGGCTGGTCGGGGAAGAAGGCGAAGACGGCGAAGCGCGCCGCGTGGCCCAGCACCCCGATGATCATCGTCGCCTTCCAGCCCAGCCGGATCAGCACGCCGCCCAGCACGAACATGGTCCCGATCTCGGCCAGCTGGCCCAGGCTGAGGACCACCATGGACAGGTTGCCCGCGATGCCCACCCGCTCGGTCAGGAACCGGTCGGCCGTCACGAAGTAGCCGTTGTGGATGACGCTATCGATGAAGGTCACCCCAAACAGCACCGCTACGAACGGGACCTTCAGGAGGCTGATCGCCTCGCGCCAGGCCAGCGGATCGGACGCCTCGGCGCCCTTCTTGGGCGGGGTGTGCGGCAGGGTCAGGCTGTAGGCCGCCAGGGCGAACGAGACGGCCGCGGCGACGAAGAAGATCGACCGCACCTGCTCGGGCCCGGCATGCGCGCCCAAGAGGAAGACGAAGGGCCAGCTCACCAGCATCCAGCCCACCGTGCCGCCCATGCGCACCGCGCCGAAGTCCTTGGCGGGGTCCGAGAGATTGGCGAAGGCAATGGAGTTCGAGACCGACAGGGTCGGCACATAGAGCAGACTGTAGACCAGGTAGCCGGCGAAGAACGGCCAGAAGCTGGTGGCGAAGGCCGTCGCCAGCAGCGCCACGCCGCCCAGCAGATGGCTCACGGCCAGGAATCGCTCGGCCGCGAAGCTGCGGTCGGCGAACTGGTTCGAGAAGAAGATGCCCAGCAGCGAGGCGACGCCCCAGGCGCTGCCGACCAGCGACTGCTGCCAGGGTGCAAAGCCCAGCATGCCCATGTAGGGAAACAGCTTCGGCGCCCAGGCGCCCCAGACAGCGAGCTGCAACGCCATCATGACGAACAGGCGCACCTTGGCCGCCATCCGCTTCCTCCCCCTCCGGCTGGCGCATTGAACGGCCCGGCTCGGATGATGTAATCGATTACACAAGCGACTTCGGAGCGCAACAGGCTGATGGCGACCATCCAGGACGTGGCGAGGGACGCGGGCGTTTCGACCGCCACGGTCTCGCGCGTGCTGAGCGCGCCGGAGCGTGTCTCGGAGGCGACCCGGACCCGTGTGATGGCCTCGGTGGACCGGCTGGGCTACGCGCCGAACGTCGCCGCCAAGTCGCTGCGAACCCTGCGGACCGAGAAGATCCTGGTCACCGTGCCGGACATCTCGAACCCGTTCTTCTCTCAGGTGATCCGGGGCGTGGAGGAGGCCGCATCGGCCGCGGGGTACTCCGTGCTGCTTGGCGACACACGCGGCGAGGAGGCGCGCGAGGAGCAGTTCGCCCGGATGCTGCGGCGACGCGAGGCCGACGGCCTGATCTTCCTCGGCCACCACCTGCCGCCCGCGCTGGCCGAGATGGTGGCCGCGCTGGGTCCCAAGGCGCCGGTGGTGAATGGCTGCGAGTACAGTCCTGAACTCGGGGTCTCCAGCGCCCACATCGACAACGAACGCGCCGCCGCCGAGGCGATGGAGCATCTCTATGGGCTGGGTCACCGAAGGGTCGGCGTGATCACCGGGCCGCTGGACAGTCCGCTGAGCCGCGACCGCCTGACCGGCGTGCGCGAGGCCGCCCGCCGCCATGGCTGCGAGGGCGCGTTGGTCATGGCGACTGGCGACTTTTCCATCGACTCGGGCCGCCGCGAGGCCGAGGCGCTGCTGGCGCACGCCGCGCCACCGACCGCGATCTTCTGTTTCAGCGACGAGATGGCGATGGGAGCCCTCGCCGCCCTGCGCCGAAAGGGGCTGAACTGCCCTCTGGACGTTTCCGTCGTCGGCTTCGACGACACCCGCTACGCCGAAATGCTGGACCCGCCCCTGACCAGCGTCAGCCAGCCCATGGAAGACATCGGCCGCCAGGTGGTCGCGCTGCTGCTCGACATCCTGTCGGGCGCCGCGCATGGCCCCCGGCAGATCACCCTGCCCCACCGCCTGTCGGTGCGCGAAAGCTCCGGCCCTGCCTCGTGACGGCCGGGGCGGTCCGCCGCAAGCTCGCGCGGCGGTAGAGCTACCACGCGATTTCAGCGTAGCTTCCGGGGATGCACAGCGGCCACCCCTCGCTCTTCGTCCTGCTCTCGGTCGTGGTGGCCGTGCTCGGCTCCTGGACGGCGCTCGACCTCTTTGCCCGGGTGCGCTCCCACATCGGGCGCGCGCGCTGGAACTGGCTCGCCGCCGCGGGGGCCGCCATGGGGCTCAGCATCTGGTCGATGCACTTCATCGCCATGCTCGGCTTCGATCCCGGCGGCCCCGTCGCCTACGACCCCGCCCTGACCGGCCTGTCGCTGTTCCTGGCCATGGGCGCGACCTGCGGCGCCTTCTTCGCCGCCGCGCGTGAGGGCGCCGGGCCCAACACCCAGTTGATCGCCGCCGGGGCGATGGGCAGCGGGATCTGCGCCATGCACTACGTGGGCATGGCGGCCCTGCACACGGCGGTCGCCCTCGGCTACCGCCCGCCGTTCGTGGTCGCGTCTTTTCTCATCGCGGTGGCCGCCTCGCTCGCCGCGCTCTGGGCCGCGCGCCGCCGCCGCAGCCTCGGCTGGCGCGCCCTCGCGGCCCTCGTCCTCGGCCTGGCCATCGTCGGCATGCACTACACCGCGATGGCGGGGCTGACCCTCACACCCATTCCAGGCGCCACCCCCGCACCCGCCGGCGCGCCGCCCCTCGTGCTCGGCGCGGGCGTGGCCGCCGCCACCCTGGCGCTGTTGTTCCTGGCCCTGACCATCTCGCTCTACGACCGGCGCCTGAACGTGCTCAGCGCCCTGGAAGCCGCCAGGATCGGCTACTGGGAACTGACCCTGCCCGACTTCACCTTGCACGTTTCAGGTCCTGGTCGGGTGATCTTCGGCGGCCGCGCCGACGCGCCGTTCACCCGCGCCGACTTCCAGGCCCGGCTCTCGGCCACCGAACTGGCCCGCAGCCAGGACCTGCTGGGCCGGGCCATCGCGTCGGGCGCCGACTACGATGCCGAGTACGAACTGAGCGCGCCCGAGCGTGGGGCCTGGTGGATCAACGTCCGTGGCCGGGTGGTGGACTGGTCGCAGGGCCGGCCCCGCCGGATGGCCGGCGTGGTGCTCGACGTGACCGAGCGCCGGCAGGCCTTCCACGATCTCGCCGCGGCCGAGCGCCGCCAGCGCATGCTGATCGACGAGTTGAACCACCGGGTGAAGAACACCCTGGCCACGGTCCAGTCCATCGCCCGCCAGACCGCCAAGGGCAGCAACACCAGCCCCGAGTTCCGCGAGGCGTTCGAGGCCCGCCTCGTCGCCCTCTCGCGCACCCACAACGTGCTCACCCGTCACGCCTGGGAACAGGCCGACCTCAAGGACCTCCTAGCCCAGGAGTTCGCCCCGCACCCCACGCAGCAGTTCCGCTGCGAGGGTCCCAGCGTGTCCCTGACGCCACGCCAGACGCTGGGGCTGGGAATGATGCTGCACGAGTTGACCACCAACGCCGTCAAGTACGGAGCCCTGGCCGCGCCCGGCGGCGTGATCGCGCTCACCTGGCGGATCGAGGATCGGGACCTCGTTCTGGAATGGCGCGAAACGGGCGGGCCGCCGGTGATGGCCGGTCCCAAGGCCGGCTTCGGGACCCGGCTGATCACCGCCCTGGCGCGGGACGAATTGCACGGCCAGGTCGTCTACGGCTTCGAGCCCGGAGGCGTCGTCTGTCGGGTCCGGTTGCCCTTGGCCCAGGCCCCCGATCTGGTCCCGGACACGCTGGCCTAGACGCTCTGCGCCCAAGCGGCTCAGCGCAACGGCAGCCCCTTCGCCAGGCCCGCGCGAGCACAGACGTTCCGGATCGAGGCGTGATAGGCCTCGGCGCGCCGGCGGAGCCGCCGCTCGGACGCGGAAAGCCCCACCAGCGTCGCGCCCCGTTCCGGCGGGCGGTCAGGGTCCCAGATCGTGGCGAAGGGCAGTTGCTCGCCGGAAAGGTCGATCACGCCACAGACCACCACGCCGTCGTTGGGGAGCTGGCCCAGCGTCGCGCTGAGGACCCGCGCGCCGGCGGGCGCGAAGCGCAACGCCTCGGCCCGCGAAGCCCTAATTTCGTCCGCGTCGGGGGCGGGGGCGCCGCCGAGCCCCAACGCCGCGGGAACCAGCACGAGCGAAAGCGCCCAGCGGCGGGCAGACAGGGGCAAGGGCATCGAGGCACTCGACAGGACACGTGCGGTCGTTCTGTGGCGCCCGCCACGCCGGCGCGCCAGGGCGACCGGCCTGAGTCCGGGACCGCGCGGGCCGTTCGCTCCCAGGGCCAAGGACGTGGTTCGCCGGGCAAGGCTGGTGCGGGCGGTCGGGTTCGAACCGACAAGGGCCTCAGGCCCGACGGATTTTAAGTCCGCTGCGTCTACCAGTTTCGCCACGCCCGCATGCCCCTGCGGTACGACGTTTGCGGCGGTTGCGTCCACCCTTGGCGCCCCTTCCGGCTGTCTGCGTCATGGTCAGGCCGCCCGGCGCGGGGCATGATGCGACCAAGCTTGTTCAGGAGGACGCCAATGCCCCGCCTTACCTTTGCCGCCGCCCCGGCGCTGTGCCTCGCGCTGGCCCTGCCTTCCGCCGCCTCGGCCCAGGGCCTCGGCGGCCTGTTCTCGTGCGACGCCGCGGGCTCGTCGAACACCACCGGCGCCGTCGTCGGCGGCCTGGTCGGCGGGCTGGTGGGAAGCCAGATCAGCAAGAACGAGCGCACGCTGGGCGCGGTGATCGGAGCCGGCCTCGGCGCGGCGCTCGGCAACAACATCGGCTGCCGCATGGACCGGAAGGCCCAGCAGGACGCCCGGGTCGCGTTCGAACGCGCGCTGGACACCGGTCGTTCGCAGACCTGGTCCGACCCGCAGACCGGCGCGACGGGCCGCATCGAGGTGCTGGGCCCGTCCAGCAACCTGGGCGGCTCGGGCGGCTCGTCCAGCTATACCGGCCGCTGGCGCTATGCGCCCGGCGTCGCCCCGGCCGTGCGGGTCAGCAGCCTGGGCGGCGTCTTCGTGGCGAACAGCCGCGTGAATGTCCGCGCCGCGCCGAAGGGCGACTCGGCCGTGGTGGACCGCCTGCAGCCGGGCGAGGAAGTCGACGTGGCCGGCACGGTGGCGGGCGGCTGGCTCGCCATCCTCCAGCAGGGTGAGATCCAGGGCTATGTCTCGCGCTCGGTGATGCGCGCGGTCGGCGGCGCCACCGGCGAGTGCCGCCTGGTGCAGCAGACCATCAACGAGCCCGGGCAGGCGCCGCTGCGCGAGCGCTTCAACGCCTGCAAGGGCCGCAACGGCTGGGAAATCACCCAGGCCTAGTCGGCCGAGGCCACACGGCGCGCGAGTCCCGGCATGGGCCGCGCGCCGTCTCCCACCAGCGTGAACGGCGCCCAGAAGTAGGGGTGCGCGTGGTTCGGGTCGGCCTGTAGGGCGGCCTGCGACTTCTGCAGTCCTTCCGCCAGGGTCGGGGCGCCCGATGCGAAGAGACCGGTCATCAGCCTCACCGACGCTTCGGAATCCACCGACCAGTGCGAGACCACCAGGGCCCGCGAGCCGGCGTAGATCATCGCCCGGGTCAGTCCGCCCAGCGCCTCGCCGCCGCCCGTGAGGCCGGTGCGGTCGACGCCCGCCCCCGCCCCGCCCGTGTCGCAAGCCGCCAGGACCACCAGATCCGCATCGATCCGCAGGTCCAGGATCTCGCTGGTGTTGAGCAGCGCGTCGGAGTCCGAGCCGCCCAGAGACGTCACCAACGCCGGCTCCGGAACACAGGCGTCCGGCTGGGGCAGCAGGCCGTGGGTGGCGAAGTACAGCACCCGGTAATCCGCCAGATCGCCGCGGGCGCGCACGGCGTCGTCGCTGAAGGCGGCGCCCGTCACCACCGAGCCGGGCGTCCCCAGCCGCTCACCGATCAAGCGCACCTCGGCCGCCGTCTCGGGCAGGGCCTCGATACGCAGCAGGGCGTTGCGGGTCTCGCCGCAGACCTTTTCCAGCACCGCGCTGCGCCGCAGGAACGAACGGGTCACCGAGGTGAACGCGCGATCCTCGTTGCGCGGCAGGGCCGGGTCGCCGAAGCCGAGGTAAGGCTGCCTGGCCGCCGAGGGCGCGAACGCGCGCGACTGCAGGAAGCTGGCTCCCGACACGACCAGCGACGAGCTGACGGTCTTTCCGAGCCAGGCCGTTCGGACGTAGTCGGGCTCTCCCTTCCGATCCTTGGGCGGCGCGCTGGGGTCGGTGACGAACAGCGCCACGGGCAGGGAGATCAGCGGACCATCCGCCTCGTAGACCAGCCGCCTGGCGCCCAGGACCTCGCCCCTGACCGGCCCGAAGAGTTGCTGGAACAACGCGGCCGAGCCGGCCACGTCGAACGGCTCCAGGGTTTCGGCTGGCTCCAGCGGCCGGCGCAGGCGCGTGACGGCGCCCTGGACCGCGTCGCGGGTCATGGCCACCGCGTAGGGCCGCACGCCTTCCCGCGTGACCAGGACGCCATAGGTGCGTCCCGCCAGAGGCAGCAGCTTCAGATAGACCTCACCCTCACCGAGCACGGCCTGCACCTCCGCCGCCGGCGCGCCGGGGGCCACGAGCTGGTTGTAGCGGGGATTGGCCGCCAGCATCCGCGCCTCCAGGGCGTCGGCCTCGGCCTGTTCCCTGCCGAGGATGGCCTCCATCTCGGCCTTCACGGCGTCGGTGTAGGCGCCATCGGCCTGCAGCGAGGCGATCTGGCTCTCGGTGGCCCGCACCCTGCGGCGCGCGTCCTCATAGGCGCGCGACAGGCCGGCTATGACGCCGTCCCCGGCGGCGACCCGCGCTGCCAGCCGGTTGACCGTCTCGGCCGTCGCGCTGGAGACGACCGTCTCGGCGGCGTCGAAGAACAGCGCCCCGTACTCGGCTTGCCGCGCCGGCTCCGCCGCGGAGAGCTTCAGCAGCAGGTCGAAGTAGGGCTGGGCGGCGTCGGCGGAGGCGCCCAGGCCGCCGCGTTGGGCGCGGAAGATGTCCATGCCCCGGGCGTATGTGGCGAGGGCTTCGGTCTCGCGGCCGGCGCCGATCTCGGCCCGACCCAGCTCCAGCAGCATCGCGCCCTCGGCCGAGGTCCCGGCGTGGCGGGTGCGCAGGATGGCAAGCGCGGCCGCATAGCGGCCGGCCGCCTGGGCGGCGCGGCCATCTGCGAGGTCCATCCCCGCGAGGTCGGCCTCGACGCGCGACTGCAGCCAGACCGCGAGGCGGCCCACCGCGGCGCTGCGGATCAGGATCTCCCGGGCCCGCTCCAGCGAGGCGCGCGCGGCCGGATCGCCCAGCGCCGCCTGCGAGGTTCCGATCACGTGCCAGGCCTGGGCGTCCTGGATGGCGAGTTGCTCGGCGACACTGATCCGGGGTGGCTCGATCTGGCTCTGGGCCACGGAGGGCACGTTGAGCTGACGGGCCAGGGCCGGGTCGATGACCACGCTCTCGGCCGCGCCCGCCGCGGCCGTGCGCAGCGGCACGGCCTGAGGCGCGGCCGAGCGGAGCTGCAGCGCGCGTTGCGCGGCGGCCACGGCGAGAGGGAAGCGGCCCCGGTTGCGCTCGTGCAGGGCGCGGTAGTTCAGCGCCCGCGCTCGGGTGATCACGTCATCGGCCGGAACCAGGGTGTCGGCCTCGTCGAAGAACGCCTCGGCCTCGTCGAACCGCCCGTTGTTCGAGATGTTCATGGCCAGGTTCAGCAGGGCGTCTGCCCGCACAGCCGGCGGCGCGTTGCGCGCCTCCGCCTCGGTCGCCAGGGCCCGGAACGCCGTCTCGGCCTCGTCGAAGCGCCACTCGTTGTTCTGGACATAGCCCCGGGTGCGCAGGCGCTCGGGGTCGGCCGCGGCGGCGGCTTCGGCGGCGGCCAGCCCCATCATGTTGGGGAAGTCGGCCGCGATCTCGGCCTGGGCGGCGGAGGTCTGCACATCGGTGGCCCGGGGCGGCGTAGCCTCGCCGAGTGCGATCCTGAGGCCGGTCTCGATCACATCGCTGAGCGGGGCCAGGCCTTCGACCACCGTCAATCGCCCGTCGTTCGCGGCGGAGAAGGCGACGTACGGCGCGCCGCCTTGCCCGCCGACCTTGCAGGCCGTCAGCATCGCGGCGATGCCTCCTGGCGCGGCCGCGGGCGCCGTGCAGTCGGCGCGGGCGGCCAACGCGGCCTGCCACGCCGCCTTGCGCGCCTCCGGCACCTGGTAGATCCGGCCGAGCTGGGTGGAATAGCCCCGGCAGCGCAGTCGCCAGGCGCGGGCCTCGCCCCCCTGCCCCAGCGGATCGTAGTAGTCACGGACCGCCTCGCAGACCGCGCCACTGGCGGCGCTCTGGCCCAGGGGGAACAGTTCGGGGAGCGGCGCGGCGGCGGCGGCGCCCGAGAGAAGGCCGGCCAGCCCGGCCGCGGTCAGCAGGATGCGCTTGCGGCGGATCATTTGGTCTTCCTCCAGATCTCTTCGTTGCCGGCGCCGGTGACGACGGACTCGGCCTTGCGCTCGTCGTCGTCGACGGGCGGCGGTGGCGTGAGGACGGGTGGATCGATGGCGGCGCGCGGCGCGGCGGGCCGGAACTGCTGCACCCGGAACTGGTTGGCCGGGGTGAAGGTGGCGCAGCCGATGCCCAGCTGACAGCCGTTGATGCGGATGCGGCCGATGCTGGTGTCGCCCTCGGCCCGGACGATCCGGGTCGAGGCCGAAGCGGTCGATCCAGTGGTCACGACGCCCTCCGCGATCTGCAGCGCGCCGAAGACCTCGCCGGTCTGGGCGCCGCCCAGGATCAGCAGCGGGTCGGTGGCCGCGACGTCCTTGCCGGTGAGGAAGAAGCCCCCCTGCTGGCCCAGCGGCGCGGTGTTCTGCTGGACGATCCGATCGCTCGCGTAGGCCTCAAGGCTGGCGCCCACGACGAACAGGCGACCGACCTCGTCCTCCACCGGCGCGACACCGGTCGGCGTACCCATGGAGATATCGATCTGCGCGGCCGGAACCTCCGAGATGAGGTCGATGAAGCGCTCTGAGCCGATCAGGATGTCCTTGGTGGCCGTGAGCTGGATCGCCCCAAGAGCCTTGACCTCGGTGAAGCCGGCGATGGCATCGCCCTCGGCCGAACCCAGCGCACCGGTGACGATGATCTGATCCGGCCGCCAGACGGTGTCGGCCACCTCGCGCGGTTCTCCGATCCGCAGCTTCACCCCGTCAGCCGTGGGGGTCATCACACCGCGCACCGCCACGTCATGGTCCGCCTTGGCGAAGAGCCGCAGTTCCGGGACCTTGGTGGGATCAATGTCCAGATCGTCTACGAAGAGGTCGTTGGAGACCGGGAACTGCCCCTCGATCCCAGCGTAGACGCTGAGACTGGCCCGCACGGTGAAGCGCTGGAACTCCGCATTGCTGACGCGCGCGCCGGTGGCCGGTCCGCCCAGCACCGCGCCGGCGGGGTCCAGCATCCGCAGCACCACGTCCTGCGCCGTGACGCTGCCCGTCAGCGTGAAGTCCACGAAGGTCAGCCGCGAGAGCCCACCGGCCTGGATGCGGTCGACCGTCAGGCTGGTGCTGGAGGCGACCAGCACGTCCGTGGCGCCGGTGAGGGTCCCGGCGCGCGTCTCGTTCTCGGTCGAGCTGGCGATGCTGCCCGCCGTGATCGACTGGACGTCCAGGGTGCTGGCGAGAAAGCCGACGGCGCCGACGGCCGTGAGCGACCCCAGCCGCAGCGTCGGCAGGCCGTCAGGGCCACCCGCCTGGAAGGCGCCCGGCCTGATGTCGATCGTCGTCCGCGCCGTGAGCTGCGGGATGGTCACCACGCCCAGCGCATCGATCCGCGTGCCGCCGAAGTTCACCCCCCGGTCGCCGGAGGAGACGCCCCCGGCCCCGATGGTCATGTCCCGCACGGCGATGAACAGACCCTGGCCCGCGCGGATCCTGTTCGCCGTCAGGTCCGAGGTGCCGAACCGCCCCGTGACGGCGATGTTCACATTGCCCATGGCGTCGATGGAGCCCAGGCGGACCAATCCCGAGCGGGCCCCGGGAACAGGCGTCGACGATTCGGCGACCTGTCCCTCGGTGATGTTGCGACCGGTGGTGATCGTCACCTGGCCGTAGTTGTCGAAGGACGACTGCCCCACCAGCAGGCCCGGGGCGTTGATGAGCACGCTGGTGAGCTGCGCCCGGCTGATCGCCATCAGGTAGACGTTGGCCCCGGTCGTCTGGCCCGCGAGGTTCAGCGGGCTGTCGTGAGGGGTTCCTGCCGCGCCGTTCGGCACGATGAAGGTGAAGAACGTCAGGTCGTTGTTGAAGGCTGGCCGGAAGCGGATCTCGTAGCTGTCCACCGCCGCATAGGCCGCCGTGCCGTAGTCGCCCGCGTTGACGACCGCCCCCGCCGCGCTGTTCACGATCGGGGCGACGAAGGCCAAGTAGCCCTTGCCCGCGAACTGCGAGCCGGCGCCCAGGTCGACGGAGCCGCCGGTCCCCGAGCCCGTGAAGGTCACATTCAGGTTCGCCGCGTCGAGGAAGCCGTTGACGTCTGGCGCGGCGCTGGTGGCCAGGAGGCCGCCGACGTCGACGCGCGCGTTCGGGCCGAAGACCACGCCCTGTGGCGAGTAGAACCAGACATTGCCGCTGGTGACGTTCGGCAGCGGGCTCGAGGCATTGGCGGCCTGATAGCCGGTGACCTGGCCGTTGATGTTGATCGCCCCGCTCTGCACGCGGTTCAGGACGATCCAGTTGCGCTGATCGAACAGGAACTGCGCCTGCTCCCCGGCGGTCAGGTTGAAGCTCTGCCAGTCGATGATCGTTCGCGGCGCATTCAGGTCGACACGGACCGTGCCGCCCGTGCCCTGGATGACCGGCTGGCCGCCGCCGGCGCTGACCTGCGGCGTTGTGTTGGAGAGCACCGGCAAGGCGGCGGCGGGCATACCGAGAAGCGCGGTCGCGGCGGCGCCGCAGACCAGCAGCGGTCGGCGAGGGAATCGGCTCATGGCGGCTCTCCTCAGAAGAAGCGGGCGGTGAGATTGAGAAGCAGGCGGCCCGGCGGCCGCTTGCGGTCGAAGTCGCGCTTGTCGAGCGGACGGGCGTAGGCCACGTCCAGCACCCAGCGGTCGCGGATCGGGACCTGGACGCCGGCCCCGACGGACTTCAGCGTCTGATCGCGCCCACCCCGATCCTTGTCGCGCGTGTGGGCGATGTCGAAGAAGGCGTAGGGGCTGAGCGCCCAGCCCGCCTTGGGCTGGAACGGTCCGCCGCGAACTTCCAGCGTCGCGGCCATCGCCTGGTCGCCGGAGATGTAGCCGGGGTCGTAGCCACGCCCGATCGTCAGGTTGCCGACGGCGAACTCCTCGTAGGCCACCAGGGGCTGGTTGGCGTACTGGCCCTGAGCCTCGCCGTAGACCGAGATGCGCGGGGTCACCACCGCCAGGAACGAAGCCTCGGCCTGAACCGACCAGGCGGAGGTCTTGGCCTCGGTGCGCGACAGGAGCCGGTCGCCCTCGTCGGTGGCGCCGAAGCCCTCGATGCCGCGCCGGACGCTGGCCGAGCCGCGCAGCACGATGGGACGGTAGCCCCACCAGTAGGCCGTCTGCTCGCCGTCGGCGCGGGCGTAGAAGACCCGCAGGTCGTCGTTGATCAGCTTGCCACCGCCGCCGACCCGGGTGTCCTGGTCGATGTACTCGAAGCCGGCCGCCGCGGTGAGATTGACCCGGCGCTTGCGGATGAGCGGATAGGCGGCCTCCAGGTTGGCGACCAGACTGGTGCTCTTGAGCCCGAGGGGTTTCAGGCTGTCGCCGGGGCGGCTCTCGCCATAGGCCACGCCGCCGCGCGCGATCCAACCGTCGTCGCCCAGCCGGACCTCCTCCAGCGCCTGGGTCACCCACTGCTCGTTTCGGATCGTGCGGTAGAAGACCAGCGACGTGCGCTCGCCGTAGCGGGAGCGGCTGTTGAGATCGTACCGCGCCAGGAAGCCGAAACGGCCCGTCGCCTTGCCCTGCAGGTTCTGAGCGTTGACGATCAGGTCCTCCTCGTCGCGCGTGACGGTGAGGTCCAGGTCGACGGCTCCACGCTCGCCGGAGGTGTTCGGCCGGATGGAGGCCTGGACCTTCAGGCCCGGCACGTCGGTCGCCAGCAGCACATAGCGCTGGACCTTGTCGATGTTGAACGGGGTCATGCCCCGCATCTGCTGGGCGTAGCGTTCCAGAAGCGGCGCGGCGGCTCCGGGATCGCCCCGGACGCTGACGTTGACGATCCGCGCCTCGATCACCTCCAGGGTGACCCGGCCGCCGTCGATGGCCTGGGCGGGAATCTCCACCCGGGCCAGCACGCCGCGGTCGAACAACGCGTCGGCGACCGCGTCACGGATACGGCACAGGTCGGAAGCGTCGCCCGGCCGGTCGAGGTACGGCGCGTAGGCCGCCGCCAGCGACTCCGCCGGCGCCGACTGCAGTCCCCGCAGCGTCACCGAGGTGATCGTCAGCGCCGCGGGGTTCTGGGCCAGGGGGCATGGCCCCTCGCCTGGTCGGGTGAACAGGTCCGCCTGTGGCGGCGCCATGCGCTCGGCGCGCGCGGCAGGATTCAGTTCCTGTCGCGTCGGCCCTTGAGCCGGCGTCTGAGCAAGTGAGATTCCAGGCACTACGGCGACGGCTATCGTCGCCGCAGCGCTAAGCGCTACGGTGGGCCCCATTGGCAATCCAATCTGGGGCGTCCCGTGTCGACGCCGTCGGCCTCTCGGCCAATCCGCCCGGATCCCAACGCGGATGCGTTGGCCCCCCCGGACTTGCGTTCACTATCACACGGTTCGGTGGCGCTTGTGCAGTAGGAATTTCATTGTTCGCGCGCGGAACGCTCAAGCTTCCATGGGGTTCTAGCCCTTACCCCCGAAATGGAGTGCCCCATGTACGCTCTGCCCGAGCTCCCCTACGGCTATGACGCCCTCGCCCCGTTCGTGTCGGCCGACACGCTGCGCTTCCACCACGACAAGCACCACAAGACCTACGTCGACAAGACGAACGAGATGGCGCCCAAGGCTGGCCTCGCGGGCAAGCCGCTGGAGGAGGTGGTGCGCGAGGCGCGCAAGAGCGGCGACACGCCCCTCTTCAACAACTCTGCCCAGGCCTGGAACCACGCGTTCTTCTGGGAGAGCATGCGGCCGCCGGGCGGCGCGGCGCCGTCGGGCGACCTGCTGCGCCTGATCGACGAACGCTTCGACGGCCTGGCGGGTCTCAAGGACGCCTTCGTCAAGGAGGGCGTCGGCCACTTCGCCTCGGGCTGGGTCTGGCTGGTCACCGGCGCCGAAGGTCTGAAGGTGATCTCCACCCATGACGCCGACGACACCCTGGTGCGTGAGGGAGTCGTCCCGCTGTTGGTCTGCGACCTCTGGGAGCACGCCTACTATCTGGACTACAAGAACGACCGGAAGGGTTTCCTGGAACGCTGGTTCGACAACGTCGCCAACTGGGAGTTCGCGGCCGCGCAGCTCGCCGCCTCGGACGGCCAGGGCGAAGCCTTCCGCTATCCCGCGCCCTCCGCCGCCTAACGACGCCTTGACCGCGCCGGGGTCCGACGTGCAAGGGCTCCGGCGCGATGATCCTGACCCTCTCCTGCGACGACCGCCCCGGTATCGTGGCCCGCGTCTCCGCCCTGCTGTTCGAACGCGGCGCCAACATCCTCGACGCCCAGCAGTATGACGACCAGGAGACCGGTCGCTTCTTCATGCGCGTGGTGATCGACCCGGGCGCCGAGGGCGCCGAGTCCTGGCGCGAGGCGTTCGAGCCGCTGGCCGCCGAGTACGCCATGACCTGGACCATCCGCGGCCGCAAGGAGCGGCGTCGGGTGATGATCCTGGCCTCGCAGACCGACCACTGCCTGTCCGACCTGATCTGGCGCTGGCGGCAGGGCGAGCTGCCGATGGACATCGCCGCGGTGGTTTCCAACCACCCCGCCTCGACCTACCCGCACACCGACCTGCAGGGCATCGCCTTCCGTCACCTGCCGATCACCGCCGAGACCAAGCCCCAGCAGGAGGCGCAACTCTGGTCGCTGATCCAGGAGACGGGCGCCGAACTGGTCGTGCTGGCGCGCTACATGCAGGTGCTGTCCGACGACCTGGCCAGCAAGCTGCACGGCCGTTGCATCAACATCCACCACTCGTTCCTGCCGGGCTTCAAGGGCGCCCGGCCCTATCACCAGGCTCACGCGCGCGGCGTGAAGGTGATCGGCGCCACCGCCCACTACGTGACGGGCGACCTCGATGAAGGTCCGATCATCGAACAGGATGTGGAGCGGATCAGCCACCGCGACACCCCCGCCGCCCTGATCCGCAAGGGTCGCGACATCGAGCGCCGCGTCCTGGCCCGCGCGGTTCGTTGGCACCTGGAGGACCGGGTGCTGCTGAACGGCCGCAAGACCGTGGTGTTCACCGACTAGGTCCGAACGAAGTCGCTCAGCGCCTTCGCCAGGGCGTCCACATCGGCGGGGCCGTTCGCGAACGACGGGGTCACCCGCACACACGCGCCCTTGGCCGGGCCGCCGCGCTCGACGGTGAAGATGCGATGGCGCTCGAACAGCGTCTTGCGCACCGCGACCGCGTCCTCCAGCCGGGGCAGCGCCGCCAGTCGGAACGAAGTGATGCCCGCGTGCAGGGCCGGATCGTCGGGCGTCAGCACCTGCACCCCCGCCACCTCGCGCGCCTGGGCCACCCAGCGGTCGCGCAGCCAGCGCAGCCGGGCCGCCTTGGCCGCCGGTCCGATGCCGTAGTGGACGTCGATCGCGTCCGACACCGCCAGCACCGCCGCGTAGTTCATCGTGCCGGTGTGGACCCGCGCGTCGATCCTCGGCCCCGGCTCCTCCAGCGGCGAGACGTCGATGTCGGGGATGCGCCCCTTCGCGATGTAAACCAGACCCACGCCCAGCGGCGCGCCGATCCACTTGTGCAGGTTCAGGCCGGCGAACTCGACGCCCATGTCGCGCAGGGAGAACTCGGTCTGGCCCAGGGCATGACCGCAGTCGAGCAGCACGTCCACGCCCCTGCCCCGCGCCATCGCCGTGACCTCCTTCACCGGCGGGATCAGGCCCGTCCGGTGGCTGAGATGGGTCAACAGCATCAGGCGAACGTCGGGATTGGCCTTCAGCGCCGCCTCGTAGGCTTCGACAAGGTTCGCGCGGCTGGCGGGTTCGGGCAGGTCGATGCGGACCACCCGGACGCCGCGCGTGCGGGCGAGCGCGGCCATGCTCACCTGCATGCTGTCGTAGTCGAGGTCGGCGTAGAGCACCGCGTCACCGGCCTTCAGCCGGTTGTAGCCGGCGATCAGCGTCTGCATCGACTCGGTGCCGCCTCGGGTGAAGGCGATCTCGTCGGCGCCGACGCCCAGCAGCGCCGCCGCCTTCTCCCGCACCTTCTGAAGATCCGGCCAGAGGCCGGAACGCGTGTAGAGCGTGGTCTCCCGGTTGATGCGGGCGACGTAGCCCTCGTAGGCCGCGCGGGTGGAGCGCGCCATCGCACCGAACTGCCCGTTCTCCAGCTGGATCACGCCGGCGGGCGGCGCATCGAACAGGCTCCTCACCTTGCCCCAGTAGGCTTCGTCGTCGGGGCGCGCCGGCATCCCGGCCGCCGCCAGGACCGGCGGCGCCGCCGCCGAAGCGAGGACGGGTCCGGCCGCGCACGAGGCCACGATGGTCCGCCGCGACGGCCTGCCCGCCCTGCTCATCCCAGCTCTCCTAGAAGCGCACGTCGACGCGAGCGTAGTACTGCCCGCCGTTGGTGTCATAGGGCGAGTTCCGCGAGTACACGAGGCCGCGGCTGGCCTGGAACACCGCCTTGTCGGGGTACTTGTCGAAGACGTTCTCCGCTCCGACGCGCACGGTGACCTGGTCGTTGAACTTCCAGCTCGCCGAGACGTCGAAGAAGGTCACCGCGCCGAAGTCCTGGAAGATCTCGCCCGTGGCGTTGCCCGTGGAGTCCGTCCACTTGCCGTAGTAGCGCACGCGCCCCAGCACCTGCAGGCGATCCCAGGTCCAGGTCGCCGAGCCGGTCAGGTTGTGCTTGGGCCGCGACTGTTCGAACAGCCGCGCCTGGGTGGGGTTGTTGCTCAGCGCGCCCGAACGGACCTCGGTCTTGTTGTAGTTGTAGGCGCCGGTCAGCGAGATCGCCCCGACTTCCAGGTCACGCTGATAGGTCACCACCGCGTCGAGGCCCTGGGTGCGGGTGTCGAAGTCGTTCGTGAACCAGTTGATCGAGGTGAACGCCGAGGCGCCGGGCACGCCCAGGGCCACCAGCTGGGCGCGGATCGCCGGCGTGACCGTGACGGTCGCCGAGCTGGAGAAGCGCTTGTCCACATCGATCCGATAGATGTCGAGCGAGCCGGACAGCCCGAAGCCGGTGCGCCAGGTGACTCCCGCCGTCAGGGTTTCGGATTCCTCCGGCTCCAGCGGCTTGGCGCCCAGGAAGGCGGCCACCGGATTGGTCGGCGACAGGCGGCCCGAGGTGAAGAGTTGCAGGGTCAGCGTGTCCAGGCCCTGCGAGGTGCTGGTGGAGTTCAGCTGCCCCGGCGTCGGCGCGCGGAAGCCCGTCGAGAAGGCGCCGCGGATCGCGATGTCCGGCGTGATCTCGAAGCGCGTGGCGACCTTGCCGTTCCAGGTGTCCCCGAACTCGGAATAGTCCTCGTAGCGGATCGCCCCGCCCACGCTCCAGCGGTCGGTGAGCTGAGCCTCGGCGTCGACGTAGCCGGCGTAGCTCTTCTGGTCCCATTCGCCCGCCTGGGTCGGGCTGAAGCCCGGGAATCCGTTGGAGTTGGGCGCCAGGCCCTGGGCCGCCCCCGGCCCGACGGCGTACGACGCCGGATCACCCGCCTCGATGCGGTAGGTCTCGGTGCGATGCTCGACGCCGAACGCCACGTTCACCGGCTCGGTCAGTCCCGGCATGGAGAGCCGGTAGACGCCGTCGGCGTTGAGATTGACCTCCTTCTGCACCAACCGCCCCAGGTCGAACGACGTCGGGCTCTGCGGGCCCAGCGAGGCGTTGATCGAGTTGTCGAGGGAGAACCGGCTGGCGTTGCGGCCGTAGGATGCGCTGAGGTCCCAGGTGAACGCCTCGCCCCAGCCGCCGCGAACGCCGCCCACCGCCTGCACGTCGCGGGCCTCGATACCCTCGACCGGCGTGAAGCCGGCGGGATAGAGCGAGCGCAGGTTGAAGCCCGGGAAGACCGACACGACACGATAGATCGCCGGGTTCTGGTCCGGGTTGCGCCAGTTGATATCGTTGACGCCCTCGGTGCGGGCGTGGGTGGCGAAGCCGTAGAGCTCGGCCGTCTCGCCCAGCGGCAGCTTGCCGTTCAGGGCGAGTTGCAGGGTCTCCAACTCGGGGTTGCCCCAGCGTTGCACCGGATCGGGCACGCTCAGCGTCGGATTGGCCGCCGCGAAGGCGATGGCGTCCGGCCTCTGACGGGTGCGCGAGGTCAGGCCCGCGTCGGCATACTCCACCGCCGCGGTGACGAAGCCGCCGTCACCGACCGCCGCGCCGCCACGCACGCCCACGCGATAGGTCGTCCCGTCGCCCTCATAGAACTGGCCGGCCTGACCGAAGGCCGCGACGCCGGGCGTGTCGTCCAGGATGATGTTGATGACGCCGGCGATGGCGTCGGAGCCGTACTGCGCCGAAGCCCCGTCACGCAGCACTTCGGTGCGCTTCACCGCGAAGCTGGAGATCTGCGCCAGGTCGGGTCCCTGCGCCCCGCGCGAGCCCAGGAAGGCCGAGCGGTGGAAGCGCTTGCCGTTCAGCAGCACCAGGGTCTGGTCGGGCGACAGGTTGCGCAGGGTCGCCGGGCGGATGAATTGCAGCCCGTCGGAGGTCGGCAGGCGCTGGACGATGAACGAGGGGATCTGCTGCGCCAGGTTCTCGCCCAGTTGCGGCGTGGCCGACGCCTGCAGGGCCTCCTGCGAGATCACATCCACCGGCGAAAGCGAGGTGAAGGCGGTCCGCCCCTTCTCGCGGGTGCCGGTGACGACGACCTCGTCCACTTCGCCCGCCGCCGCATCGGCCGCCAGGGCCGAGCTCGCGGCCATCGCCGCGGTGATCGCCACGCCGGCCAGCAGCCAGCTCTTTGTCCGGTTCGAAAACATGCAACGCCCCTTGAGAACTTGGGCGCGGGTCGTGACGGAGTTCGATGGCGGCGCGCCGACGCCGCGATGAAGTTTCGGCCGCGGATCGGCGACCGATCCGTTACGCCCCTGTGGATAACGTCAGGCGGCGGCGCTCCTGGCCACCGCTGCCCGCCCGGCCTGGGCCAGGGCCGCGAACAGGTCTCGCGGCTCAATCGGCTTGCTGACGAAGACATGGACATCGACGGCCGCCCATTCGGCGCGATGATGCTCCAGCGCATTGGCGGTCAGGGCGATCACGGGGGTCGCCGCGTTGGGGCCGGCGGCGGCCTTGATCCGGCGCGTCGCCTCGACGCCATCCATCACCGGCATCTGCATGTCCATCAGGATCGCGTCGAAGGCCTGCACCCGGGCCAGTTCCACGGCCTGCGCACCGTCCTCGCAGAACGTCAGCACGCAACCGGAGGGCGCCAGCAGCAGCTCCAGGACACGGCGGTTCACCGGGTGATCCTCGGCGACCAGCACCGCGAGGCCCTCCAGGGCGTCGAGCCCCGCATCGGCCTCCGCCTCCTCCTCGGCATGGATCGCGGGGGCCCCGGCCTCGATCAGCGGCAGCACGAGGCGGAAGGTCGAGCCCTCGCCCGGGATGCTCTCGACACTGAGCTCGCCCTCCATCATGGCGGCGAGCCGCCGGCTGATGGCGAGGCCCAGGCCGCTGCCGCCGTGCTTGCGGCCGGAGCCCGCGCCGGCCTGTTCGAACGCCGCGAACAGGCGTTCCGCCGCCTCGGCCGGAATGCCGACGCCCGTGTCCGACACCTCGAACGCCAGCCGTCCACGATCGACGCGCACCCGCACGGTGACCGATCCCGCCTCGGTGAACTTCACGGCGTTGGAGATCAGGTTCGAGAGGATCTGCTTCAGGCGCAGCGGATCCAGCCGCACCCGGTCCGGCGCGCCGGCGGCGACCTCGAGGCGCAGATCCAGGCCCTTGTCCTCGGCCCGCGGCCGCCACAGCCGCTGCAGCCCCTCGACCGTCCGGCGCAGATCGAAGTCGGAAGGTTCGATCGTCATCTTGCCGGCTTCGATGCGCGACAGGTCCAGCACGTCGTTCAACAGGCTGAGCAGGACGTCGTTGGCGTCCTTCAGCATCTCCACCTGCTCGCGCTGGGCCTTGCTCAGGCGCGAACGGCCCAACAGGTTCGCCGCCGAGACGATGGCGTTCATCGGCGTGCGGATCTCGTGGCTGACGGTGGCCAGGAAGTCGGACTTGGCCCGGCTGGCGTCCTCCGCCCGTTGCCGTTCGTCCTGGATGAGCTGGGTCGTGGAATGCGCCTGGCGGAAAGCGACCACCAGGTGCGCGAGATAGAGCACCGCGCCCAGCAGGATCGACCACATCAACGGCTGGCCGCCCACGATGCCGCTGATCGGCAGGGCCAGCAGGATGGCCGTGTGCGGCACGATCGACGCCAGCATCAGCCGGCGCACGTGGTGCATGTGGATGGTGACGTGCAACAGGCTGCCGCCCACCAGCAGCAGCCCCATCATCCGGCCCGTCTCGCCGCCGGCGAACCAGAGGTAGGCGCCGAGGCTGGAATAGACGCTGGAGGCGATGAACGTGCTGACGATCCAGGTCGCCAGTTCGCGAACGGTCGGCGGATCCGAGATGCGGCGATAGCTGAGCAGGTCCAGGCTCTGGATCGCCACCACCAGGCCCAGCCAGCCCAGCGGGACCCAGGTGGGCGTGATGAACCACGAGGCGAGTGCGACCAGAGCGGCCACGACCAGCCGCGTCTTCAGCTCCCGACGCCGGACCCCGGCCAGAACGGCGAACGAGCCGCCCATACCCAACACCCCCTATGTTGGGCCCACGGTTTAGCTTTTGATGGAAACTGCGCCGTTAACAGCCGGCGCTTAAACGAACTTCGGTCGACGCTTTTCGCGGTGCGAGGCGAGGCCTTCGGCGGCTTCCGGCCCGGTGAACCCCAGGAATTCCAGCGCCAGCGAGGCGTCGAACGCGGGCCCGGCGGTGCGCAGCCAGTGGTTCAGGGCGTGCTTGGTCCAGGCGATGGCCCGGGTCGCCCCGTTGGCGAGCTTGGTCGCGACCTCCAGCGCCCGCGCGTCGAGTTCCTCGTCGGACACGCACAGCGAGACGAGGCCGATCCGTTCGGCCTCCGCGCCGTTCAGCGGGTCGCAGGTCAGGAGGTAGTACTTCGCCTTGGCCATGCCGCAGAGCAGGGGCCAGACGATCGCCGCATGATCGCCGGCCGCCACACCGAGGCGGGTGTGGCCGTCGATGATCCGCACGTCCGGCGTGGCGATCGAGACGTCGGCGAGCAGGCCGCAGACCAGGCCCGCCCCCACCGCCACGCCGCGCATGGAACTGACCACCGGCGTCTGGCAGTCGATGATGTTCATGACGATGTCCCGGGCCTCGCGCATCACGCTGGCCCGGACCTCAAAGTCGTCGACGATCTGCTCGATCATCCCGAAGTCGCCGCCGGCCGAGAAGGCGGCGCCCTCCCCGGTCAGGATCACGCAGCGCACGTCGGGGTCGGCGTCCACGTCGCGCCAGATCTCGGCGAGCTCGCGGTGCATCACCACGTCCGCGGCGTTCAGCTTGCCCGGATTGCTCATGACGATCCGCAGCACGCCGTCGGCCGGCCGTTCGAACTTCAGCCGCTGATAGCGGGCGTAGCGATCGCTCATCACGCGGTCCTCAGAAGATGGTGTAGCCGCCGTCGATGACGAAGCTGTCGCCGGTGTGGAAGCGCGAGGCGTCCGAGGCCAGGTAGACCGCGATGCCCGAGAAGTCGTCGCCCTCGCCCCAGCGGCGCATGGGGACACGGCCGATGGCCTTGTCGTTGAACTTGTCGTTGGCCTGCAGGCCCGAGGTCATGTCGGTGGCGATCCAGCCCGGCAGGATCGAGTTGGCCCGGATGCCGTAGCGCGCGTACTCGACGGCGAGACCCCGGACCATCGACAGAACCGCGCCCTTGGTCGAGGCGTAGGCCTGATTGCGCGGGGCGCCGTGGATCGCCGAGGTCGACGAGGTGACCACCAGCGAGCCGCCGGCGTCACCCGACTTCGAGCGTTCCACCATGTGCCTGGCCGCCTCTCGGAAGGTCCAGAAGACCGCGTCCAGGTTCACCGTGGTGACCCGGCGCCACTTCTCGGTGGTCATCTCCTCGAACGGCGCGCCGCCGCCGATGCCGGCGTTCGCCGCGACGAAATCCAGACGGCCGAAGGTCTTCAGGACCTCGGCGACACCGGCCACGATGGACGCCTCGTCGGCCACGTCCACCTTCTGCACCAGCACCTCGACCCCGTAGGCCTTCAGCGCCTCCTCGGCCTTGGCGTTCTTCTCGGGGTTCTGCCCCCAGACGGCGACCTTGGCGCCCGCCGCGGCCAGGCCCTCGGCCATGCCCAGGCCGATGCCGCCGTTGCCGCCGGTCACCAGGGCGACCTTGCCGGTCAGGTCGAAGGGTTTGAACGCCATCTGAGTACTCCTCCCGCTCTTTTGTCGGGGGACTTCTCGCGGGCGACCCTACGTCGGTCAAGCCGCGACGCCCCTTCCCGCGCCGACATCGTTCGTGTCACCATCCAAAGAAGACGCCTCCGCAGCGAGGCGATGACGGGGAGGCAAGATGCGGCGGCAGAAGGTGCTGGTGCTCTACACAGCCAATTCGGCGCTCGACTCGCCGGTGGTCGGCTGGAGCCGTTACGACGGCACGGGCCAGGCGCGGCACATGGCCGGCGACGCCGAGGAGCCTCCCTATCGCACCGGCCTCGACGCCCTGAAGGATGGCTGGCGCCTGTTCCAGGCCGCGCAGCTTCTGCCCCACCAGCGCGGGGCCGAGTTCGACGTCAGCTACCTCAAGTACGAGTTCTGGTTCGAACAGCTCGTGGAGATTCCGGCATGAGCGGCCTGCCCTTGCTCGGCGCGCACGACATGGCGCGCTTCGCCGCCCGCGGATTCCTGCGGATGGACGCCGTCGTGCCCGATGAGATCAACGCCCAGTTCCTGGACGAGGTCGGCGAGGCCGCCGCGCCCGAGCCGGGCCGTAAGCTGCGCCGCGCCTACGGCGAACTGTTGGCCAACGCCGCCATCCCCGAGGTCGGCGCGGGCGCGCCGCTGGCGCGGGTCTATCCGCAGGGCTCGGCCCTGGCGCGCCTGCTGGAACTGCCGGCGGTGGCCGGCGCGATCCGCAGCCTTGTGGGCGAGGACCCGACGTTCGACCACCACTTCCTGCATGTGACCTTCCCGCCGGCGTATCATCAGGCCGGCGGCGGCGAGAACGTCAGCCAGCACACCCATCAGGACTCCACGATCGACCCGCGCCAGGCCTTCGACCTGCAGATCATGTACTACCCGCACGCGGTGACACGGGAGATGGGCGGAACGCGGTTCATACCCGGCACGCACCTGCGCAAGGTCAGCGAGGCGGCGCTGGGCCGCTACCAGAACATCCGCGGCCAGCAGCACATGGTGTGCGAGCCGGGCACGCTGCTCTTCCTGCACTCGGGCATCTGGCACGGTGGCGGGGTGAACCTGTCGGACCGCACCCGCACCATGTTCAAGATCCGCATGAATCCCAGCCGCTCTCAGGTGCGCATGTTCGACACCGCGACGCTGGAGAGCCCGTCGGGCCAGCGCCCGATCTTCTTCGTGAAGTCGGCCCAGCCCGACACCGTCGAGAAGATCCTGATGACGCCCGAACCGTGGTTCGAGGACGACACCGGCCGCCTGGAGATGGTCAACCGGGTGAAGCTGTGGCGCTACCTCACCGGAGACGCCGGCTACGATGCAGACTACTGGCTGACCCGGCTGGAGAACCTGGCCACGGCCTAGGGCGCCGGATTCTTGAGGGCCTCGCACTCCTGCGGTTTCCAGAGGCGATCCGAGAGGAAGCGGCAGATCACATAGAAGACCGGCGTGAACAGCAGGCCGAAGGCCGTCACCCCGATCATCCCGAAGAACACCGCCGTGCCCAGGGCCTGACGCATCTCCGCCCCCGGCCCGCTGGCGATCACCAGCGGCAGCACGCCCAGGATGAAGGCGAACGACGTCATGAGGATGGGCCGCAGACGGGTATGCGCCGCCTCGACGGCGGCCCCCCAGCGATCCAGCCCGCGTTCCTCGGCCTGTTTGGCGAACTCGACGATGAGGATGGCGTTCTTAGCCGCCAGCCCGATCAGCACCACCAGCCCGATCTGGGTCAGGATGTTGTTGTCGAAGCCGCGCAGGTTCACGCCCAGGATCGCGGCCAGCAGGCACATCGGCACGATCAGGATGATCGCCAGCGGCAGGGTCACGCTCTCGTACTGCGCCGCGAGCAGCAGGAAGACGAACACCACCGCCAGGCCGAAGGCGATCGCCCCGGTGTTGCCGGCCGTCTTCTGCTGGTAGGCGAGTTCGGTCCATTCGTAGCCGAAGCCCTCCGGCAGGCGCTCCCTGGCCATCGCCTCCACCGCATCCAGCGCCTCGCCCGAGGAGTAGCCGCGCGTCGTGTCACCCTGCAGTTCCGCCGCCGGGAAGAGGTTGTAGCGGACCACCCGGTAGGGGCCGGAATCGTCGCGGACCGTCGCCACCGAGCCCAGCGGCGCCATGGCTCCCGACAGCGATCGCGTCTGCAGCCGCGCGATGTCCGAGGCCTCGTCCCGGTAAGGCGCGTCGGCCTGGGCGGTCACGCGATACGTCCTGCCGAGATAGTTGAAATCATTGACGAACGCGGACCCCAGATAGACCGACAGCGCCTCGAAGACGCTCTGCGGCGGCACGCCGGCCATGTAGGCCTTGTCGCGGTCGATCTCGGCCCACAGGCGCGGGGTCGAGGTATTGAACAGCGTGAAGACCGAGGTCAGCGGCTTCTGCTGATTGCCCTGCATCATCAGGTCCACGGTCGCCTGCTCCAGCGCGCGATAGCCGGCGCCGCGGCGGTCCTCGACGATCAGCTTCCAGCCGCCGCCCGTCCCGATGCCGCGCACCGGCGGCGGCTGGATCACCAGCACGTTCGCGCCGGGGATCTGGCCCAGCTTTTGGCGCAGTTCCTCCAGCACCTTCTGATCGTCGACACCCGCCTTGCCGCGCTCATGGAACGGGGTCAGCGACAGGAAGAGGGTCGCGGCGTTCGGCGCATTGCTGAAGTTGGTGCCGTCCAGGCCCGCGAAGGCCGCGGCGTGGATGACCCCCTTGGTGTCCAACGCGACGTTGGCGACCTGCTTGGTGATCGCGTCGGTCCGCGCCAGCGACGAGCCCGGCGGCAGTTGCGCCACCGCGATGAAGTAGCCCTGGTCCTGCGCCGGAATGAAGCCGGTGGGCGTGTCGGCGAAGCGCCAGCCGGTGAAGACCAGCAACACCGCGTAGATCACCAGCATCAGCCCGCCCCGCCGCACCGTCCTGGCGGTCAACCAGCCGTATCGCCGCGAGAGCAGGTCGAAGGTCTCGTTGAACCGGTCGCCGAACAGCTGGAACGGCCGGCGCCAGCCCTTGGCGGGTTCGCGATGCTCGGGATGGGCGCGCAACACCAGCGCCGCCATCGCCGGCGACAGGGTCAGGGAGACCAGGGCCGAGATCACCGTGGCGCTGGCGATGGTGAGCGCGAACTGCCGGTAGAACTGACCCGAGATGCCGGTGATGAACGCGGTCGGCACGAACACCGCCACCAGCACAAGGGCGATGGCGATCAGGGCGCCGCCCACCTCGTCCATGGTGCGGTAGGCCGCCTCGCGCGGGCTCATGCCTTGGGCGAGGTTCCGCTCCACGTTCTCGACCACCACGATGGCGTCATCGACCACGATGCCGATGGCCAGCACCAGGCCGAACAGCGAGAGGTTGTTCAGCGACGCGCCGAAGCCCGCCATCACCGTGAAGGCCCCGATCAGCGAGACCGGGATCGCCACCACCGGGATGATCGCCGCCCGCCAGGTCTGCAGGAAGACGATCACCACCAGGACCACGAGGACGACGGCCTCCAGGAGGGTCTTGCGGACCTCCCTGATCGACTCCGCGACATATTCGGTGGGGTTGTAGATGACCGTGTACTTGAGGCCCTGTGGGAAGTCGGCGCTGACCTCCTTCATCGTGGCCAGCGCCGCGTCGGCGGTGGACAACGCGTTGGAGCCTGGCCGCTGGCTGATGCCGATGGCCACGGCCTGCTGGCCGCGATCCAGGTAGGCGCTGACGTTGTAGGCCTGGGCGCCCAGTTCGACCCGCGCCACATCGCGAACACGCACCAGTCGCCCGGCGGCGTCGTTGCGGATGATGATGTTCTCGAACTGAGCCGGGTCGGTCAGGCGCCCCTGGGTGTTCACGTTCAGCTCGAAGGCGGCGCCTGCGGCGCTGAACGGCGGCTGGCCCACGGCGCCGGCCGGCACCTGCACGTTCTGCGCGCGCAGGGCCGCGACGATCTCGCCGGCGGTCAGGTTGTGGGTCGCGGCCTTGTCTGGATCGATCCAGACCCGCATGCCGTAGTCCCGCGCGCCGAAGATCTGCGCGTCCCCCACGCCATCCAGGCGGGCCAGGCGATCGCGGACATTCAGGGTGGCGTAGTTCGAGATGTAGACGGGGCTGCGCGAGCCGTCCGGCGAATAGAGGTGGATCACCATCAGCAGGTCCGGCGAGGCCTTGCGGGTGGTGACGCCCAGGCGGCGCACCTCCTCGGGCAACCGCGCCTCGGCCGAGGCGACCCGGTTCTGGACCAGCACCTGGGCGTTGTTGAGATCCGTGCCCAGCTTGAAGGTGATGGTGATCTGCAGACGCCCGTCCGACGTGGAGGACGACGACATGTAGAGCATGTCCTCGACGCCGTTGATCTCCTGCTCCAGCGGCGTGGCCACCGTGTCGGCGATCACCTCGGCCGCCGCGCCGGGATAGTTGGCGGTGACCGTGATCGTGGGCGGCGCGATCTCCGGATACTGGGCGATCGGCAGGGTCGGATAGGCGAACGCGCCCACCAGGATGATGATCACCGAGATCACCGCCGCGAAGACGGGGCGATCGATGAAGAACCGCGAGAACCGCATCGGACTACTGCCCGCCGCGCGCGTCGGTCGCCTGGGCGGCCGGCTGCGGGATGACCTTGGGCTGAGGGGCTGTCGGGGCGGCGCTGACGATCCGGCCCGGCTTGGGTTGCACCTTCATGCCGGGGCGCACCCGGTTCTGCCCTTCGATGACGACACGATCAGCCGGCTTCAGCCCTTCCCGCACCACCCGAAGGCCGTCGACGATCGGGCCCAGCTGGACCTTGCGGGGCTGCACCTCGTTGTCCGGGCCGACCACCATCACCACCTTGTCCGACTGGTCGGCCGCCACGGCGGAGTCCGGGATCAGCAGCGCGGTGTAGGCGCCCGAGCCCAGCAGCCGCATCCGGCCGTACATCCCCGGCGTCAGCAGCAGGTCGGGGTTTCGCACCACCGCCCGCCCCCGGATCGTCCCCGATCCCACATCGAGGGCGTTGTCCACGAAGTCCATCCGGCCATGCCAGTTGTAGCCGGTCTCGTCCTGCAGCTGGATATCCACCGGGTTGGAGGCGTAGCGCGAGCTGGTCCGCGTGCCGTCCTGATTGGCGCGCTGGTACTTCAGGTACACCGCCTCCGAGCCCGTGAACGTGAAGTGGATCGGGTCCAGGGTGACCACGGTTGTGAGCAGGGTCGGCTCGGTCCCCTGAGCGGCCACCAGGTTGCCCACGTCCACCCGGCGGTCCGACACCCGCCCGGCGATCGGCGACGTCACCCGGGTGAACGAGACGTCCAGCGCCCGGGTCTGCACCTGCGCCCGCGCGGCGGCCACGGCGGCGTCCGCGGCCCGCGACTGGGCCTGGCGCTGATCGAAGGTCGACTTCGACGCGAAACCCTTGTCCAGCAGCGTCGCCGCGCGCTGCATCTCGACCCTGGCGTTGACGGCCTGGGCCTCGGCGCTGGCCAGGTCGGCGCGGGCCTGCGCCAGGGCGGCCTCGTACGGACGTGGATCGATCACGAAGAGCAGTTGGCCCTTCCTGACGATGTCGCCGTCCCGGAAGGCGACCTGCTGGACATAGCCGGTGACCCGCGGACGCACCGCCACTGCCTCGACGGCTTCGAAGCGGCCGACGAACTCGTCCCAGTCGATGATCTGACGCTGCAGGGGCGCGGATATCGTCACCGGCGGCGCCGGCGGCGGCCCGGCGGCGTCCTTCGCGCCGCACGCGACGAGGAGGGGAAGCACCAGGGCCCCCACGGCCCAGCGGACCGCTCCCGACATGCCAGAACTCCTTGTCGCAGAACCGCGGCGCGACACGCCTCGCACCGGGCCGCTCCCTCAGCGGCGCCTCAACCTAGCTGGGGCCGCTGCGACAATCTGTCCAGACCTTCGTATAACGCCGTGCCGACTTTGCCGGCGATCGCCCCGCCCGCGGCGCTCAGGCGATCCTCTGTCCGACGCCGACCAGGTCGTCGTTGGCGCTGGTCGCGGCCGCGGCCGGCCGTCCGTTCAGACGCCGCCACGCCTGGCCGAACAGCGCCTGGACTTCCCGCGCCGCCGCGCCACCGCCCTCGGCCTCCAACACCGAGCGCCCCTGGGCGAAGGCGGACTGGTAGACGATCCGCGAGCGCAGCGCCGTCGGCGCCACCGGCAGGTTGGCGAAACGCAGGGCCTCGAAGGCCTTCAACACGCACGGCGGCTCCAGGCCGCCTCGCGCGGGGGGAGCCTGGTTCAGGACGATCAGCCCATCGCGGCCCAGCCGCTGGATCACCGCCACAGACTGCACGGTCGCGGCCAGGTCCAGATAGGTCGGGCGGGCCACGGCGATGCAGAGGTCGGCGACCTTCACGCACTCCGCCACATCGGCTTCCGGGGCGGCGGGCGTGTCGATCACCAGCAGGTCCACGCCCGAGCGGCGACAGGCGTCGGTCAGGGTGAAGAGCTTTGCCGCCGAGGTCTCGAACAGCAGGCCGGGAGCGTCGTCGCGCCCCTTCAGCACTTCGCTGGCGCTTCGCAAGGAGTCGGCGTCGGCCAGCACGGCGCGAATGCCCGCGGCCCTGGCGGCCAGGGTCAGATTGACCGCGACCGTTGTCTTACCCGCCCCGCCTTTGCGGGACATGACGGTGAGTGTCTTCACCTCAGCCCCCTGTCAGGCCGGCGCACCCGCAGCGCCGACGACTCGGCGGGCATCTAATGCACAACATATCCACAGGCGAAAGCCCTCGCCTGTGGATTGTTGATCGTCGATCAGTTGGACTGCAGCGGCTTGTTGCGCTGGGCCTGTTCGACCAGGTCGCGGTCCTCGGCGGCGCGCGCGTCCCATTGGTCCTGGGTCATGCAGGTGCGGGCCTTCATCCGGCTGCCGATCACCGCTTCCTTGCGGCAGATCATGCCGTCCTTGTTGGGCTTCTCCACCTTCGCCGACTTCGTCGGGGTGGCGGCGGCCGCCGGGGCGGCGGCGGGCTCGGCGGCGGCGAACAGCGCGGCGGCCAGCACGAGAGAGATCATCGGTCATGCTCCTGCGGGTGAGCTAAAGCTCAGGGTTGAGGGGAAGGCATAACACCGTACAGTTTTCACGCAACGTCGATCTCCCGCACGTTGGCGATCCCCGCCTCCTGCAGGGCAGCGATGAGCGCGGCGACGGCGCCGACCAGCGCTTCCGGATCACGGCTGCGCACGACCAGGTTCGAGCCGTAGCCCTCGGGCGTGAAGAACGGATAGCTGCCCATCGACATGTCGGGATGGGCCTTGGCCACCGCTTCCAGCGGCGCGGCGATCGCCCCCTCGCCCGAGCCCTCCACCCGCACGGTGCGCGACACCGTCGGGCGGCCGCCGCGCATCCGCGGACCCACGTCCTCCAGCATCCCGCGCATGATCTGCGGCACACCGGCCAGGGTGAAGACATTGCCGATGGTGAAGCCGGGCGGGCCCTGCACGGGGTTCTTCACCAGCTCGCCGCCCACCGGCACCCGCGCCATCCGCCGCCGCGCGGCGTTCAGCTCGGCGCCCCAGCGGGCGGTCATCATGCCGAGGATTTCGGGATGTTCGAACAACTCCACGCCGAACGCCTCGGCCACGGCGTCGGCGGTAATGTCGTCGTGCGTCGGACCGATGCCGCCCGTGGTGATCACATAGTCGTACTTGTCGCGAAGGGCGTTCAGGGCGCCGACGATCTCCTCCATCACGTCGGGAACCGTGCGGGCCTCGGCCAGGTCGACGCCGATGACGTTCAGGTAGCGGGCGATGTCGCGCAGGTTCGTGTCCTGGGTCCGCCCCGAGAGGATCTCGTCCCCGATGATCAGCACCGCGCAGGTGACCCGATCGTCCGCACCGCTCGCCATCCGCCCGTCCCTCGCCTACATCACGCTGCTGTTTCTCCCTCCGGACTAAAGCCTTCCATGGACTTCCCGCAACCGCTGGCGCGCGGCGTGCTCGTCAGCCGCTACAAGCGCTTCTTCGCCGACGTGGTGCTGGACGACGGAACCGAGATCACCGCCCATTGCCCCAACCCCGGCGCGATGCTGGGGCTGAACATGCCCGGCCTGCCCGCCTGGGTGTCGAAGTCGGACGATCCCAAGCGCAAGCTGGCGCACACGCTGGAACTGATCGAGGTCGACGGCGGGCTGGTGGGAATCAACACCCTTCACCCCAACCGCATTGTCGCCGAGGCCCTGGCCGCCGACGTCATCCCGGAGGTGACCGGCTACGCGACGCACCGACGCGAGGTGAAGTACGGCGTGAACTCCCGCGTCGACTTCCTGCTTGAGCACCCCGACCGCCCCGCCTGCTGGCTGGAGGTGAAGAACTGCCACCTCATGCGCACGCCGGGGCTCGCCGAGTTCCCGGACTGCGTGGCCGCGCGCTCGCTGAAGCACCTGCGCGAGCTGACCGCCATGGTCGAGGCCGGGCAAAGGGCCGTGATGCTGTTCGTGGTGCAGCGGACGGACTGCGACATATTCGCCGCCTGCGCCGAACTGGACCCCGCGTACGCGGCCGGCCTGACGGCCGCCGCCGCCTCGGGCGTGGAGGTGCTGGCCTATCGCTGCGCCATCTCCGCCGGGGGCGTGAGCCTGGCCGACCGGATCCCCTGGCGCGATCAGGCTTGATCGCGGCGCCTACGTTTCTCTCACCAACTCGTAACGAACCGGGTATTAGATGGCGTCGCAAACTGAGGTTGCGCATGGGCGCTTTGCTGAGTTCCACCGGGGCTGAAGACACGGCCAAACCACCGCGGGCGCGGTTCACGCGCCTTGCGCGCGCCGTGAAGGATCTGAGCGCGGCGCGAACGCACAACGCCATCATCGACATCACCCGCCACGCGGCGCGCGACATCACCGGCGCCATGGGCGTGGCGATCGTGCTGCGCGACGGCGGATGCTGCCACTACATCGCCGAGGACTCCGAGGTGCCGCTCTGGTCGGGCCAGAAGTTCCCGCTGACCGCCTGCATCTCGGGTTGGGCCATGCTGAACCAGCGCCCCGCCGTTATCGCCAACATCTACGAGGACGTGCGCATCCCGCACGAGGCCTACCGCCCCACCGGGATCCACAGCCTGGTGATGATGCCGGTCGGCGAGCCGCAGCCGTTCGCCGCCCTGGGCGCCTATTGGCGCGAGGTCCGCGATCCGACAGCCGAGGAGGTCTCGTCGATGGAGGCCATGGCGGGCTGCCTGGGCGCCTCGCTGCAGAACATCGACCTGATGGGCTCGCTGCGCGCCGAACTGGATCACCGCCAGTTGCTGATCAACGAGCTGAACCACCGGGTGAAGAACACCCTGGCGATCATCCAGAGCCTGTCGACCCAGACCCTGCGCGGCCACCGCCCGACGCCCGAGGCGCGCGCCGACTTCGAGTCGCGGCTGATGGCCCTGGCCGGGGCCCACGCCCTGATGACCGAGGCCGAATGGCGCTCGGTCGACCTGGCCGAGCTCATCGGCCTCACGGTCCGTCCGTTCGCCCAGGGCGAGGGCGGCGACCGCTTCTCGGTGAGCGGCCCGCCGGTCACCCTGCCGCCGAAATCCGCCGTGGCCTTCGCCCTGGCTGTCCACGAACTCTGCACCAACGCCGGCAAGTACGGCGCGCTGGCCACCGATCGCGGTCAGATCGACATGAGTTGGTCGCTCTATGGCGACGGGGTCGACGCGCGGCTCAGCTTCACCTGGCGCGAGAGCGGCGGGCCGCCCGTGGTCGCCCCGGCTTCGCGCGGTTTCGGCTCGCGCCTGATCGAACGGGGTCTCGCCGCCGAGCTGAAGGGGCAGGTGCGCCTGTACTTCCCGGCCGAGGGTCTGGTCTGCGAGATGGACGTCCCCGCGCCGCACGACGATCCCGAGGCGCTGTTCCCCCTGCCTCGGTGAGCAAGAGGGGGAAGCGGGTCCAACCGGTCGGGGGCCGGACCCGCCTCGTCGCCACCGGGGACGATGGCGCATCGCGGGCCGCCTCGGGGCCGGAGCACCCCTTCCCGGCGCGGCTTGCGCGACACAGGCAACCTACGCCCGCCCGTCCGCCGCCGGAATCGGACTGAAGTCCTAGGTCGAAAGGCCTAGACTGGCCCGCGCATTCGCGGCGGCGCGACGTCGCGGGCGTTGATTTTCCCTGCGGGGATCGCGACATAGGCGATCTGGAGTTCCCATGACCGACATCCTCGACGGCGAATACCGCACCGGACAGATCAAGCTGCACGGCCCCGAAGGCTTCGAAGGCATGCGCAAGGCCGGCCGCCTGGCCGCCGAGTGCCTCGACATGCTGACCCCGCATGTCGTGCCCGGCGTGCTGACCGGCCATCTGGACGACCTGGCGCGGGAGTTCATCCTCGACCACGGCGCCCTGCCCGCCTGCCTGGGCTATCGCGGCTACACCAAGACGGTCTGCATCAGCCCGAACCACGTGGTCTGCCACGGCATCCCCGGCGACAAGGTCCTGCGCGAGGGCGACATCGCCAACATCGACGTCACCGTCATCGTCGACGGATGGCACGGCGACACCTCGCGGATGTACGGCGTCGGGGCCGTCGCCCCGCGGGCCAAGCGGCTCGTCGACGTCACCTATGAGGCCCTCGAGCGCGGCCTCGCCGAGGTGAAGCCCGGCCAGCGCACCGGCGACATCGGCGCGGTGATCCAGCAGTACGTGGAGAGCATGCGCTGTTCGGTCGTCCGCGACTTCTGCGGTCACGGCCTGGGCAAGGTGTTCCACGACGCGCCCAACATCCTGCACTTCGGCCAGCGCGGCACGGGCGAGGTCCTGAAGCCGGGGATGTTCTTCACGATCGAGCCGATGGTGAACCTCGGCAAGCACCCGGTGAAGCTGCTGGCCGACGGCTGGACGGCCGTCACCCGGGACAAGTCGCTTTCGGCCCAGTGCGAGCACTCGGTCGGCGTGACCGAGGACGGCGTCGAGATCTTCACCGCCTCGCCGACCGGCCAGTTCAAGCCGCCGATCGAAACGGCCTGAGCCGTCGCGTCGCCCACGGCGCGGGATCTGGGTTTCCCGCGCCGCAGGCTCGCGGCCGACGCATCTAGGCGACAGTCAGACGCGCGCGGCGGCGAAGCGCCGAGCCGGCAAGGCCGAAGCCGGCGATCATCAGGGCCCACGCACCCGGCTCCGGCACGGCCGCCGTGTCATCGAAGCGGACCTCGTCGATGAACGAGAACGGCCCGTTGCGCTGCACCTGCAGGCGCACGTAGGGCGCGGTGAAGTCGACGCCGACATCCAGGAAGACGTGCGGCGCGGTGGAGTTGGGATCGCGGTTGTTCGCGGCCTCGGGGTCGGTGATGCGGGCGCCGCGCAGGGTCCAGTCCACACCATTCAGCGATGAGTAGACGAACAGGTCCGGGAGGACGACGTCGCTCAGATTGTCCTGCGTCGAGCCCACCGACACGCGGCGGAAGGCGCTGGGCCCGTCGAACGTGAAGTCGATGTTGATCACGCTGTCGGTCCAGCCGACCCAGTTCGCGCCCTGGTTCACGGCCCAACCGGCCGTCCCCAGCACCCCGTCGGTCAGCCGCGTCCGGGTAGGCGAGGTGTCGTAGTAGCACCAGCTGCCGCAGTCCGCGGCGGCGTCGAAGGTGTAGCTGACCGGCGTGACCGTCGCCGCCGAGGCGCCCCCCGCCATCCCGATTCCCGCGGCGAGCGCCAGGCCCGCAACCGATACGCGCATTCCAGATTCCCCAAGAACATCAGTGCTCAGGGCAATCTGGCTGAGACCGCATCGACGGCCCTCCCCCATTCGGGGGTGTGCCGCGAAATCCGGCGCCCACCGACGTAACGCCGCCGCTCGACGCAGGTTACATAACCCTCACTTGCCCGACCCGCTCCCGCGCGGCAGCTTCGCCATCAGGGACGGGGTGAAAGTCGAGACCATGCTTTCCATCAAGGGCCTGACGCACATCTACCCGAACGGCACACGCGCGCTGGACGGCGTCGACCTGGAGATCGGCAAGGGCATGTTCGGCCTGCTGGGCCCGAACGGCGCCGGCAAGTCGACCCTGATGCGCACCGTGGCGACGCTGCAGACGCCCACGTCCGGCCAGATCATCTTCGGCGACATCGACGTCGTCGCCCGGCCCGAGGCGCTGCGGCGTACGCTGGGTTACCTGCCCCAGGATTTCGGCGTCTATCCGCGCGTCTCGGCAGTGGACCTGCTGGATCACATGGCCGTCCTGAAGGGCATCGCCGGGCGCGGCGAGCGCAAGGACACGGTCGAAACCCTGCTTCAGCAGGTGAACCTGTGGGACGTGCGCAAGAAGGCGGTGGCCGGTTACTCGGGCGGCATGCGCCAGCGGTTCGGCATCGCCCAGGCGCTGATCGGCCAGCCCAGCCTGATCATCGTCGACGAACCCACCGCCGGCCTCGACCCCGAGGAGCGGAATCGCTTCCTGAACCTCCTGGCCGAGATCGGCGAGAACGTGGTGGTGATCCTCTCGACCCACATCGTCGAGGACGTCTCGGACCTCTGTCCGCGCATGGCCGTGCTGGCCGGCGGCCGTATCCTGACCGAAGGCGCCCCCGCTGAGCTGATCGCCGGCCTCAAGGGCCGCATCTGGCGCAAGGTGATCGAGCGCGGCGAGCTGGAGGCCGAGCGGGCCCGTCACCAGGTCATCGCCAGCCGGCTCACCGGCGGTCGCCTCGTCATCCACGTCCTGGCCGACGGCCAGCCCGACGCCGGCTTCGAGCCCGCGGCCGGCGGCCTCGAGGACGTCTACTTCTCCACCCTCGCCGCCTCGCGCCGCGCCGCCTGACGCCGGGAGCCCGCGCAATGTTCGGCAAGATCGCGGCGTTCGAGCTGCGCTATCAGCTTCGCCAGCCGGTATTCTGGGTCGCCGGCCTGATGTTCTTCGCCCTGGTGTTCGGCGCGGTCGGCATCGACCGGGTGCAGATCGGATCCGGCGGCAACATCCACAAGAACTCGCCCCGCGCCATCGGCGAGATCATGATGGTGATGTCGGTGTTCTTCATGTTCGTCTCCACGGCGTTCGTGGCGAACGTGATCGTCCGCGACGAGGAGACGGGCTTCGGCCCGATCATCCGCTCCACGCCGGTTCGCAAGTTCGACTATCTGTTCGGCCGCTTCACCGGAGCCTTCGGGGCGGTGGCGCTGTGCTTCCTGTTCGTCCCCGCGGCGATCCTGGTCGGCTCGGTGATGCCCTGGGTGGACCCCGAGACGATGGGCGCCAACCGGCCCGGCGACTACCTGTTCGCCTACCTCTGGCTCGCACTGCCGGGCCTGCTGCTCACGTCGGCGATGTTCTTCGCCCTGACCACCTTCACCCGCTCGATGATGGGCGCCTATCTCGGCGTCGCCGGCTTCCTGATCCTCTACGTGGTCATGAACGTGGCGCTGCAGGACCCCAGCCGTCTGCAGCTGGCCGCCCTGGTCGATCCGTTCGGGCTCGCCGCCTGGGAGCTGTCGACCCGCTACTTCACCGCCGCCGACGCCAACACGCGGATGCCGGAACTGGTGGGACCGCTGCTGACAAACCGGCTGATCTGGATCCCCGTGGCGCTGGGCTTCCTGATCCTGGCCGGCCTCACCTTCCGCTTCGAGGAACGTGCGAGCCGCGCCAGAGCCGGCAAGACCGCCGCCCAGGACCCGCCGCCCCAGCCCAAACCCCTGGCCACGCCCGGTCACGGCCTCCCCCTCGCCTGGGCTCAGCTCTCGCGGCGCACCGGTTTCGAAATGGGCCAGGTCTTCAAGAGCCCGGCCTTCGGCGTGCTCATGGCGCTCGGCCTCTTCAACAGCCTGGGCGGATTGATCTTCGGCGCGGAACTGGCCGGCTCGGCCCTGTATCCGGTGACCCGCTGGGCGATCGACACCCTGCGCGGCAACTTCGCCTTCCTCGTGCCCGTGGTGGCCGTCTACTACGCGGGCGAGCTGGTCTGGCGCGAGCGCGAGCGGCGCACTCACGAGATCGTGGACGCCACCGCAGCCCCCGACTGGGCCTTCGTGGTCCCCAAGACGCTGGCGATCTCGCTGGTCCTGCTGACCATGCTGGCGGTCAGCGCGCTGACGGCGATCATCTTCCAGCTGGCTTCCGGCTTCTTCGCGATCCAGCCGGGCAAGTACCTCTTCTGGTACGCCCTGCCCAACGCCCTGGACTTCACCCTGCTGGCCGTCCTGGCGGTCTTCCTGCAGGCGATCTCACCCCACAAGTTCGTCGGCTGGGGCCTGATGGTCCTCTACGTGATCGGTCGCCTGGCGCTGCCGACCATCGGCTTCGAGCACAACCTCTACCTCTATGGCGGCCATTCCGGCGTGCCGCTGTCCGACATGAACGGCCAGGGCGCGTTCGGCGGCTATGCGGCCTGGTTCCGCGCCTATTGGAGCGCCTTCGCGGTCATACTGCTGGTGCTGACCTACGCCCTCTGGCGCCGGGGAACCGAGACCCGCTTGCTGCCTCGCCTGCGGCGCCTGCCCCGCCGCCTCCTGGGTCCGGCGGGCCTCATCGGCGGGGTGGCCCTGGCCTCGATGGTGGGCCTGGGCGCCTACATCTATCGCAACACCAACACCGAGAACGAGTACCGCACCGCCGTCGACGACGAGCGCTGGCTCGCCGACTACGAAAAGGCCTTCCTGAGATACGAGACCCTGCCCCAGCCGTCGGTGACCGACGTCGAGCTGGACGTCGATCTGCACCCGCGCGAGCCCAAGCTGGTGGCCGAGGGCGTCTATCACATGGTCAACGACAGCGGCGCGCCGATCCGCGAGCTGCACGTGCGGCTGGACCGCGACACCAAGGCGCTGCAGATGTCGCTGAACGGCGCCCGCAAGGTGCGCGCCTTCGACCGCTACAACTATCGCATCTTCACCTTCGACAGGCCTTTGATGCCGGGCGAGCGCACGGCGCTGTCGTTCCAGACGGTGATGGGGCAGTGGGGCTTCAAGAACTCGCGCAACCTCACCCGCATCGTCGAGAACGGGACCTTCGTCGACAACTTCGAGTTCGCCCCGGTCATCGGCATGGACCGCGCCCGCCTGCTGCAGGAGCGCGCCAAGCGCCGCAAGTACGGCCTGACGCCGCAACTGCGCCCGCCCAAGCTCGAGGACCGCGCGGCCCAGGCCCGCAACTACCTGGCCAACGCCGACTGGGTGAACGCCGACATCCGCGTCACCACCGACGCCGACCAGACGCCGGTGGCGCCCGGCTATCGCATCTCGGACGTCACCAAGGGCGGCCGGCGCACCGTTCGCTACCGCACCGAGGCGCCGGTCCTGAACTTCTTCTCGGTGCAGTCCGCCCGCTACGCCGTGAAGCATCAGAGCCACAAGGGCGTCGACCTCGAGGTCTACTACGACCCGCAGCACCCCTGGAACGTCGACCGGATGATCGGTTCGCTGAGGACCGGCCTCGACTACTTCCAGGCCAACTTCGGCCCCTACCAGTTCCGCCAGGCGCGGATCCTGGAGTTCCCGGACTACGCCAGCTTCGCCCAGGCGTTCGCCAACACCATGCCCTACTCCGAGGGCATCGGGTTCGTGGCCGACAACTCCAAGCCCGACAAGATCGACTACGTCACCTACGTGACCGCCCACGAACTGGCGCACCAGTGGTGGGGGCATCAGGTCATCGGCGCCGACATGCAGGGCGCCACGGCCCTCTCCGAGACCCTGGCCCAGTACTCGGCGCTGATCGTCATGGAGAAGACCTACGGCGCGGACGGCATCCGGAAATTCCTGAAGTACGAGCTGGACCGCTACCTGCGCTCGCGGGGCGGCGAGGTGGTCGAGGAGCTGCCGCTGATCCGCGTCGAGAACCAGCCCTACATCCACTACCGCAAGGGCTCGCTGGTCATGTACCTGCTGCGTGACCGGCTGGGAGAGGCCAAGGTCAACGCCGCCCTGCGGCGGCTGATCCAGCAGCATGCGTTCAAGGGCGCGCCCTACCCGCGCTCGCAGGACCTGGTCGACGCGCTGCGCGCCGAGGCCGGCGCCGATCCAGCCGCCCAGCAGCTGATCACGGACCTCTTCGAGAAGATCACGCTGTACGACCTGAAGACCCGCACCGCCGTGGCCAGGAAGCGCGCCGACGGCCGCTGGGACGTGACCCTGACCGTCGAGGCGAAGAAGGCCTACGCCGACGGCGAGGGCCGCGAGACCGCCGCCGCCATCCCGGCCAGCGAGGTGTTCGATCTCGGCATCTTCACCGCCGAGCCGGGCAAGCCGGGCTTCGGCGCGAAGAACGTGCTGTCGTTCCGGCCGGTGACGTTGAAGTCGGGCGTCCAGACCCTGACGGTCACCGTCGACAAGCCGCCGAAGTTCGCTGGGGTGGATCCCTACAACAAACTGATCGACCGGGCGTCCGACGACAACGCCATCGCGGTCACGACCGACTGAGGCGTCAGCCCCGGCCGGTCGGTCCGCTCGCTCAGGCGCTCGGCGCGGCGATCACCAGCGCCATCATGGCGACGGCGACGGCGACGACGCCCAGCAGGGTCGTGATCTTCATCTGCCCAGCTCCCATCCCACGGCGGAGCTTAAGCCGTGGGGGTTAAGACCGGCTCCCCCGATCGGGGGTGTCGGATTTCGCCTTGTCAGGGCGATTATGTACTTTGCAAAACGGCCCGACCGTCGGCTTCGCGCTTGACGCCGCTGAGCGGCACCCGCCAATGGCGCCATGCGTCGGGTGGACGACTACAAAAAGAATGCCAAGGACTGCCGGGACCTCGCGGAGAGGATGCCGCCCGAGGCGCGCGCCCAGCTTCTAGAGTTCGCCCAGCACTGGGATGATCTCGCCGCCGAGCGCGAACGCTACCTTGCGCACCGGGGCCTGACGGAAGAGCCCGACCCTACTCTCGATCCGTCTCGGGAGCCGTAGGCGTCTTCGGCGCGATCTTCCGCACGGCTTCTTCAAACCGCGCTTCGTCCTCGTCCGCCTCTAGCTCGCGGGCGAGATCCTTGAACTTGTCGAGTTGGGGCTTGGGGTCGTCAGTCATGCCCTCAACCTTACCATGATCCGCCGCTGGATTCGCGTTGGCAGTTCAGCTCTGCCATGGTGGCCGCGATGGCGGGCGTACCAATTGCCGATTTGATTGATGGGCTGCTAGCCGCCCCCAAGTCGCTTGGGGGCACTCCTACTTGGCGTGATATGGGCCACCACGACCAGCATCGTGCGGTCATGCCCGTTCTAATCGGGGGCGAAAGTAGCGGCCTTTTGTTTGAGGTCTGCGCTTACCCCAATACTCAGCCAGTTCGCTTCACGATCTCTCTTCGGATGACCACGTGCGTCTGGAGGTTAGATTTTAGCGATACGGATATTCATACAAACCCGCTATCGCCGCCTAGCGATATTGCGGGTTTGCAGATGATCGGCAGGCATTACCATAGATGGTCCGACAATAGGCACTTGGCTACAAATAATAAGTTGCCAAATCAGCTTTCATTTGGTAGGCCATTTGATCTTGAAATTAACGATTTCGAAGGGTGTCTTGTCTGGTTCTGTGAGCAGACGGGTATAGATCTGCCGCCAGAGAGGCGCATTACCCTTCCTGAGCGGACAAAGTTGTTCTGATGGAAGCGCAAGAACTTCGGGAAGCTCTTTCAAGAGCGACACCTGTTTTGCCCGTCCCGGACGGTTTTCGTGTCGGCACGCAATGCCTCTATCCGTCGAACAATTCTGTGTTGGTCACAGTTCGTGGCGGCGTCGATGCATTCGTCGTGAGCGACGACGGCGGCGCAGCGTTGGAGTTGAGCAACACTGGCTACACGCGACACCTGACCGACCGCCAGATTGGAGGCCTCGTGAAGCCTCAAGGTCTCAAGGTGCGAGACGGCACGATCTATAGCCCCATCGTGCCGCTCAAGGCGGTTCCAGCGGCCGTCACTTTAGTCGCCAATGCTTCGAAAGAGGTAGCGGATTGGGGTACGCAGCACTTGAAATTCCGAGTTCGCCGGAACTTCAAGGAGGAACTGACTAAGCTTCTTGATCGGCACTTCCACGACAACATGAAGCACGACTCAACAGTAATTGGGGCGAGCAACAAGCCACATAAGTTTGGTCACATCATCTTCCTACCGGGAGATAAGCGCCTAATCGTTGACCCCGTGATCAACGATCCATCTTCCATCAATTCTCGCGTCGTCGCGAACATGGATGTGAAGCTGGCTAAAGACCCGAATGTGCTTCAATTGATCGTCTATGACGACGCTGCCGAATGGCAGTCGTCTGATCTGGCGTTGCTGGAACTTGGCGCGACCACAGTTGGATTTTCTAGCGCAGAGCGCACTATCCAGCGACTTGCCGCTTAGAGCGCCGTCGTCGATGGGGTTTTGTTCGCCAGCGACTCCGCCGCCGACCAGCCTTCGCCTTGTTGGGCTCAGGCGATCCCAGTAGCTGGTCGGTACGTGAGCCGCTTGCCGACCACGCCTTGCAGCGCCAGGACGGCCCGCTGGGTGTCATCGACGCCGAGGGCGATGCGGTTGGAGTAGCGGAAGTCAAATTCCGCCAGATACCGGTGCATATGCTTCTTGGAGGCGTGTTGGTAGACGCCCTTCATGCCGCGTTTGAAGATGCTGAAATAGCCTTCCAGGGCGTTGGTGGAGACCGTCAGTTCGCCTTCGTAGCGGGCGTACTCGTCCTTGCCGTGGTTGACGCTGCTGTGGCGCGCCAGGGTCTTACCGGCCTTGAGGTAGACGGACGCCTCGTCAGTGATCAGGTGGGCTTCCTTGGCGATGTTGGCGTCAACGATCCGGGCGATGGCGTTGCTGCTGACGAAGTCCACGACCATGGAGCGGGTCTTGCCGCTCTCGCGGTCGAGAAGGCTCAGCACCTTGATCTTGTGGGACCAGCCTTGGCGCTGGCGGGGCTCGTCAGGATCGAAGCCGATGTAGGTTTCGTCAGCCTCGACGGCGCCACCGTTGGAGCCGAACGGGGCAAGCTCGCCCGTGCGCATGGCCTCGCGGATGCGGTGCGCCAGGAACCACGCCGTCTTGTAGGTGACTTCCAGCGTGCGGTGCAGCTGGTGGGCGCTCACGCCCTTCTTGCTCGCGGTCATGAGGAAGATCGCTTGCAGCCACTTCGTCATCGGGAGCTTGGACTCCTCGAAGATCGTGCCGATGCGGACCGTGAATTGGCCCTTGCACTGGCCGCAGCGCTTCAGGCCGAAGCGGACGCGCTTCTCAGGGTTCGGCTTGATGGCCGTGATCCGGTCGTAACCGCCGCAGTGAGGGCACACCGGACCGATCGGCCAGATGATGGCCTCAACGAAGTCGAAGGCGGCTTGTTCGTTGTGGAAGTAGGGGCGGCTCAGAACGGACATAGCGTTGATTCCTCTCGGGAATCTTCATGGCACAGCTAGCCGCGTTTGCAAAGTACATAATCGCCCTTGTCAGATGGGAACGTTTGCGGAACAGTCAAGCTGCCATGGCCCGCCGTTTCGAAGTGCAGGACACCTCTCCCCAGCCCGATCTCTGGACCGGGAAGCCCGTGCGCGAACCGCCGCCCCACTACGCCGGACACCGCGAGCGGCTGCGCGAGCGCGCGTCGGCGGGGGGACTTGCGGCCCTGCCCGACTACGAGGTGCTCGAGCTCTTCCTGTTCCGGTCGATCCCGCGCGGCGACGTCAAGCCGCTGGCGAAACAACTCCTGGCACGGTTCGGCTCGCTGGGCGGCGTGCTGGGCGCGACGGCCGAGGACCTGCGCACCGTCGCCGGGGTCGGCGAGGCGGCCGCGCTGGATCTCAAGCTGCTGCACGAGGCCGGCCTGCGCACCGCCCGGGAACAGGTGACCAGGCGCCCGGTCATCTCATCCTGGAGCGCCTTGCTCGCCTATGTGAAGACCGCCCTGGCCCATGAGGCGCGCGAGCAGTTCCGTGTTCTCTTCCTCGACAAGAAGAACCAGCTCATCGCCGACGAGATCATGAACCGCGGCACGGTCGACCATGCGCCGGTCTACCCGCGCGAGGTGGTGCGCCGGGCGCTGGAACTGTCGGCCAGCGCCATCATCCTCGTGCACAACCACCCCTCGGGAGATCCCACGCCGTCCGGCGCCGACGTCGACATGACCCGCCAGATCATCGACGCCGCCCGTCCGATGCGGATCAGCGTCCACGACCACCTCATCGCGGGGCGCGACGGCGTCGCCAGCCTCAAGGCCCTCGGCCTGATGTGAACCTCCCCCATTCACGGGGCGCGATGGCCACGAAGTGGCGGAGAGGCGGCGGCGGGCAATGAGAGCTGACAGTAACATCGTCATCCGCGCCCGACGTCTGCGCAAGCACATGTCTCTGCCGGAAGTGCCGCTGTGGCGCTGCCTGCGCGGTCGCGGCGACGGCAAGCCGGTATTCCGCCGGCAGCACCCGTCTGGCCCACATGTGCTGGATTTCTACTGTCCCGCCGCCCTGCTCTGCATCGAGATCGACGGTGGCGGTCACGGATTCGGAGATCAACCGATGAAGGACGCGCGGCGCGATGCCTATCTGCGCCACCAGGGCATCGACACCATTCGTCTGAATGCGGCGAAAGTGCTCGCCCAGCCACAGTTCATCGCTGACGGGCTGATCGCGGAAGCGATGGCGCGAGCCCACCGCCCCGAGCCGCCCTACTCCACCGTGAAGGTGAAGCCCGCGTGGTCGCCCAGGCGCTTCACCAGCGCGCCCTGCAGCGCCGCGCCCGGGGTCCAGATGCCGCCCGGGACGTCGGGCGAGGTCACCAGGCAGATTCCGGTCTCGGCCAGCATCTTCGACGTCGAGCCGTAGCCCGGGTCCTTGTCGCCCTTCACCGAGGTGCGCACCTGGCGGCCGTCGGCGGCGATGCCGACGAACAGCACGTCGAAGAAGCCGTTCTCGCGCTCCTCCTTGGTCGGCCCCTCGCCCGGCTTGGGGCCACCGCCCGGCAGCGAGCCCAGGTCGGTAAAGCCCACCGAGCCCGCCGGTCCGCCCATCACCATCTCGTCGTAGACGAAGTCCTTGCCGTACGGATGGCCCATCAGCAGGTTCGAGCGGTGGACGTTCTTGGTGTTGATCACCGCCATCATGAACGGCCCCACCGGCCCCACGTCGGGGTCCTCCTCGGCGGCGTTCCCGATCGGCTGGGGCGGCCCCTCGAAGCCCGGCGTCAGGCCGAACGGGCTCATCATCACCGCCAGCTGCGACGGGTCCTTCTGGATCGCCGCCATGGTCGCCGCGCCGCTCGCCGCCGTACCGCCCGACAGGCCGCCGCGCATCCCGCGCACCCGGCCCTTCACCCGCGGGGCCGCGCCGCCCAACTTCTGCTTCGCCGCTTCCTGGCAGAACCAGACCCCGGTCTCGAACGGGATGGAATCGAAGCCGCACGAGAACAGGATCCGCGCGCCCGAGGCCTTCGCCGCCGCCTCATGGGCGTCGATCATCTGACGCATCCAGTTGGGCTCGCCGCAGAGATCGAGATAGTCGGTTCCCGCCGCCGCGCAGGCCGCCACGAGGTCGGAGCCATAGAGCTGATACGGGCCCACCGTGCTGATGATCGCCTTGGCGCGCGCCACCATCGCCTTCACGGATGCCGGGTCAGAAGCGTCGGCCACCACCAAGGGAGTGTCCTTCGGAGCGCCGATCTCGTCGCGCACCTCGGCCAGCTTTTCGGCCGAGCGGCCCGCCATCGCCCACTTCACCGATCCGCCCACGCCGTAGCGGCTGGCCAGGTGCTCGGCCACCAGGCGGCCGGTGTAGCCGGTGGCGCCATAGACGATCAGGTCGAACTCGGCGTTGGGGTTCATGGGGGTTCCTCCGATTTGGCCGGGGACCGTACGATTTTACAGCGTTATCGCAACCCCGTCCGGCTATGCAAGTGAGCATGACCCCGGAACTCGGCATCATCGAGGGCTTCTTCGGCCGTCCCTACGACTGGGACGAGCGGGCCGACATGGTCCGCGCCCTGGCCCCTGCGGGGTACGGCTTCTACCTCTACGCCCCCAAGGCGGACGGCCACCTGCGCCGCAAGTGGCGCGAGCCCTATGCGGACCACCAGCTCCAGGCCCTGGGCGACTTCGCCGCCGTGTGCCGGCAGAGCGGCGTAAGCTTCGGCGTGGGCCTCAGCCCCTACGAGCTGTTCCTCGACTTCGACGGTCCGTCCAAGCAGGCGCTGGGCGCCAAGCTGGCGCAGCTCGACAGCCTGGGCCTCGACGACCTCGGCGTCTTCTTCGACGACATGAAAGGCGATCTGCCCGACCTGGCCGCCCGCCAGGCCGAGATCGTCCATTGGATCGCGGGGCGCACCAACGCCTCCCGCGTGATCGTCTGCCCCAGCTACTACGCCGACGATCCGGTGCTGGACCGCGTGTTCGGCCAGCGCCCGGCGAACTACCTGGAAGACCTGGGCGCCGCCCTCGACCCCGCGCTGGAGCTGATGTGGACCGGCGAGGAGGTCTGCTCGCGCGAGTTCAGCCCGGGCCACCTCGCCCGCGTCGCCGAACAGATGCGCCGCAAGCCGTTCCTGTGGGACAACTACCCCGTCAACGACGGCCCGCGGATGAGCCGCCACCTGCACCTGCGCGGCTTCACCGGCCGCCCGGCCAGCATCGCCCCGCACATCGCCGCGCACGGCATCAACACCGCGTCGCAGGCGGTGCTCTCGCGCATTCCCGCGCTGACGCTCGCCGAGAGCTACGCCAGGGGCGAGGCCTACGAGTACTTCGCCGCCTTCCGCCGCGCCGCGCTGGAAGTGCTGGGTCCCGAACTGGCCGACGGCGTCGAGCGCACGCTACTGCTGCTCGAAGACACGGGCCTCGGCGGCCTGGACGACGAACGCAAGGATCGCCTGCGCGCGCGGTTCGGCGCGTTCGACCATCCGGCGGCGCGCGAGATCCTGGGCTGGCTGGACGGCGCCTTCGCTCTGGGCGAGGAGCTGCAGACCCAGTGAGGCGCGGCCGGCGCATGTTCCTGACCGGCTTCGCGGCCGTGGCGGGCGGCGCCGCCGTGTTCGCCATCCGCGACCGCCTGCCCCACGACCTGGACATCCGCTTCGCCGACGGGCGGCGCACGCCCTGGCTGCCGCTTCAGCCCGGCCGCGGTCTGGTGGAGATCGATGTCACGGTGAACGGCCGGCCAGTCCGCGCCGTGGTCGATACCGGCGCCCAGCTCACCGCCATCGACCGCGCGCTGGCCGACGATCTGGGGCTGGCCCGCACCATCGCCGCGCCGATCCTGGCCTATGGCGTGTCGGGCGCGCCGAGCCTGACACACACCGTCACCCTCGATCTCGCCACGCCAGGGCTCTCGGTCCCGGGCGTTCGCGCCGCGGCCCTCGATCTCGCCGAACTCTCCGGCGCCACCGGCCGCGAGTTCCAGCTGCTGATCGGGCGCAACGTCCTGCGCGAGCTGATCCTCGAGGTCGACTTCCCCATGGACCGGGCGCGGTTCCTGGCTCCCGGGACCTATCGCGCGCCCGTCGACGGCCAGGTCATCCCGCTCAAGGCCGGCGGGGGCGGCGCGCCGACGGTGCCGGTGAGCGTCGAGGGCCGTCCGCCGCTGGACCTGCTGCTCGACACCGGCGCCAGCGGCTGGCTCGCCCTCTCTGAAACCGCCGCCGAACAGCTCGGCCTGCTGGCCGCCGGACGGCCGGTCACGCGCGCGCAGGCCGTCAGCCTCGGCGGCGTGCGCCTGGATCGGGTGACCCAGGCGAGCCACGTCAACATCGGCGATCTCTCGCTCCAGCGCGTGCCGGTGCAGATCTACGCGCCCGCCCTGCGCTTCGGCGTCCCCACCGGCCTGGTCGGCGCGGGAGCTTTGCAGGGACTACGGGTGGCGGTGGACCTCGGCGGCCGGCGCGTGGTTCTGGCGCCGCCCAGCCTGCGGATCGTGCCGGAACAAAGACCGGACCACGTGGGTTCTCGCCGCCGATAGGACCAGGGAGATTCGAATGAAACCCGTGTTGCTGTTCGCCGCCGCCGTCGGCGCCCTCTCGCTCGCCGCCTGCCAGAAGACCGACAGCCAACCCACGGCCGATGCCGGCACGACCAATGAAGCGGTCAATGCCGCTCAGGACGCCACCAGCGCCGCCGTCGGCGCGGTTTCGTCCGCCACGGTCGGCCAGGTCTCCACCGACCAGTTCGTCACCAATGCCGCGATCAGCGACATGTACGAGATCGAGGCCGGCAAGATCGCCCAGCAGAAGGGCCAATCCGCCGAGGTGAAGGCCTTCGGCAAGCAGATGGTCACCGACCACACCGCGCTCTCAAACGAGATGAAGCCGCTTGTCATCGCCGCTGGCAAGACGGCGCCCACCGGCCTCGACGAGCGCCGCAAGGGCCTGATCGACAACCTGAACGCCGCGTCGCCGACCGACTTCGACAAGGTCTACATCTCGCAGCAGGAAGCTGCCCACGGCGAGGCCCTGGACCTGATGAAGGGCTATGCCGACAACGGCGAGGATGCTGGCCTCAAGGCCGGCGCCGCAAAGGCCGTGCCCAAGGTTCAGGCTCACCTCGACCACGTGAAGAAGCTGGCCGCCGCCCCGCCGCCGCCGGCCAAGAAGTAGAGCCGAGCCAGCCTTTCGAGCGAGACGCTCGCCGCGATCCGGCGGGCGTTTTCGTCGCGTCACGCTGGAGGCGCGCCCCGGACGAGGCTAAGCCCCTCCCATGAGCACGCCCGCATCAGGCGCCGAGTCCATATCGCCGGCCGCGGTGCCGGTGATGCTGTTGCTTGTATTCCTGAGCCTCGTCGGCTTCGGCGTGGTCATCCCGTTGCTGCCGTTCTTCGCCACCGCCTTCGACGCGGCGGCCTGGCAGGTCACCTTGCTGTTCGCGGTCTACTCCGCCGGCCAGTTCCTGGGCGAGCTCACCTGGGGGCGTCTCTCGGACCGGGTCGGGCGCCGGCCGATCCTGCTGGTGACGATCGTCGGGTCGGGCCTCGGCTACCTGGCCCTGGCCTACGCGCCTGGTATCTGGATCGCGGTGCTGGTCCGCTTCGCGGCGGGATTCTTCTCCGGCAACATGTCGGTGATCCAGGGCTACATCGTGGACGTCTCGCCGCCGCACAGGCTGGCGGCGCGCCTGGGGCTGATCGGTTCGGCCTTCGGCGTCGGCTTCGTGGTCGGCCCGGCCCTGGGCGGGCTGATGTCCAGGCCCGAGCTCGGCGCCGCCGGCTTCCGCCCGCCGCTGCTGATGGCCGCCGGCCTCTGCGTGCTGGCCATCATCGGTATCTTCCTCTGGGTGCGCGAGAGCCGGCAGCCGTCCACGGAGCCCCTGCCCGACCGCGGCAACCCCCTGGAGGCGCTGGGCGCGTCCCTGCGCCATCCGATCCTGTCGCGCGCCTTTGGCGTGATCTTCTTCGGCTTCTTCGCCTCGTCGGCCATGTGGTCGGTGCTGGGTCTCTGGATGGACGCCCGTTTCGGCTGGGGGCCGCGCGAGGTCGGCCTGGTCATGGCGGGCACGGGCGTCGCCGCCGCGACCACCCAGGGCGTCCTCGCCGGCATGGCGGTCCGTCGGCTGGGCGAGGCGCGCACGATCCTCATCGGCCTGACGTTCACCGCCGCCTGCCTGTTCGTGATGTCAGGCGCGCCCTGGGCCTGGCTGGCCACGCTCAGCCTCACCGCCTCGGTCGTCGGCCACGCCCTCTGGCAGCCCGCCGCCACCGCCATCGTCTCGCACGCCACCGATCCCGACCGCCAGGGCGCGGTCCTGGGCGCGGCCACCGCCTCCGGCTCGCTGGCGCGGGTGATCGGCCCGGTCTTCGGCGGGGCGCTGTTCTCCGGCATCGGTCCCTGGGCGCCGATCGCCTTCGCCGGCCTCTTCATGCTGCCGGGCGCATGGCTGGGCTGGCAGGCCGCCCAGGCCCTGAAGGCCCGTCTCGCCTAGAGCCTGGCGCCCCGCAGCCGAAGGGCGTTGCCCACCACGCTCACGCTGGACAGCGCCATCGCCGCGGCGGCGATCTGCGGCGATAGCAGCAGCCCGAACAGCGGATAGAGCAGCCCCGCAGCCACCGGCACGCCCGCCAGATTGTAGACGAAGGCGAACATCAGGTTCTGACGGATGTTGCGCATCACCGCCCGCGACAGCCGCCGAGCCTTCACCAGGCCCTGGAGGTCGCCCTGCAGCAACGTGACGCCCGCGCTCTCGATCGCCACGTCCGCGCCGGCGCCCATGGCGACGCCCACGCTGGCGGCCGCCAGGGCCGGCGCGTCGTTCACCCCGTCCCCCGCCATCGCCACGTGGCCACCCGGGCCTTGCAGACGCTGAACCACCGCCGCCTTGTCGCCCGGCAGCACCTCCGCCTCGACCTCGTCGATGCCCAGCCGGCGCGCCACGGCCTCCGCGGTCGTGCGGTTGTCGCCCGTCAGCATGACGAGCCGCACACCCTCGGCCTTCAGCGCGCGGATGGCGTCGGGCGTCGTCGCCTTCACGGGATCGGCGATCGCCAGGATCGCGGCGGCGGCCCCGTCCACGCCCAGGAAGATCGCCGTGGCGCCATCCGCGCGCAGGCCATCCGCCTCGGCCTCCAGCGCCGAGACGTCCACGCCCTGCTCCGTCAGGAACGGCCCGGAACCCAGGACCAGCCGCCGGCCGTCCACCACGCCCGTCACCCCGCGCCCGACAGGAGAATCGAAGTCCCGCGGCTCGGCCAGCGTCAGGCCGCGATCCTTCGCCGCCCGGACGATGGCGTCCGCCAGCGGGTGCTCGCTGCCCCGCTCCAGGCTGGCGGCGAGACGCAGGATATCCGCCTCGTCGAACCCCTTCGTCGGTCGGATCGCCGTCACCGCCGGCCGGCCTTCGGTCAGCGTGCCGGTCTTGTCGACCACCAGGGTGTCGACCTTCTCCAGCCGCTCCAGCGCCTCGGCGTTGCGGATCAGCACACCGGCCTGCGCGCCACGCCCCACGCCCACCATGATCGAGATCGGGGTCGCCAGGCCCAGGGCGCACGGACAGGCGATGATGAGCACCGACACCGCCGCCACCAGCCCGAACGACATCCCCGAGGGACCGCCGAAGATCGCCCAGCCGACGAACGCCAGCGCCGCCACGGCCAGGACCGCCGGCACGAACCAGCCCGAGACCTGATCGGCCATCCGCTGGATCGGCGCGCGGCTGCGCTGGGCCTGGGCCACCATCTGGACGATCTGCGACAGCAGCGTCTCGGCGCCCACCTTCTCGGCCCGCATGACGAAAGAGCCCGTGCGGTTGATGGAGCCACCGACCACCTTCGCGCCCGGCGCCTTCGTAACGGGCATCGACTCGCCGGTGACCATGGACTCGTCGATCGAGACCCGTCCCTCCAGAACCTCACCGTCCACCGGAACCTTCTCGCCGGGCCGGACGCGCAGGCTGTCGCCCACCTGCACGAGATCCAGCCCGACCTCCTCGTCCTCGCCGTCGGCGCGCACGCGCCGGGCGGTCTTGGGCGCCAGGTCCAGCAGGGCGCGGATGGCGCCCGAGGTCTGTTCCCGAGCCCGCAATTCCAGCAGTTGGCCCAGCAACACCAGGACGGTGATCACCGCCGCGGCCTCGAAGTAGACCGGCACGCTTCCGTCGTGAGCCCGGAATGCCTGGGGGAAGATCCCAGGCGCCGCCGTGGCGACGACGCTGTAGGCGAACGCCACCCCCACGCCGAGCGCGATCAGGGTGAACATGTTGAGGTTTCGGGTGAGCAGCGAGCGCCAGCCGCGCTCGAAGAAGGGCCAGCCCGACCACAGCACCACCGGCGTCGCCAGGGCGAACTGCACCCAGTTCGAGGTCTGCGGCGCGATGAACCGATGCAGGTCCATCAGATGGCCGCTCATCTCCAGCACGAAGACCGGAAGGGCGAAGGTCAGCCCGACCCAGAACCGGCGTGTGAAGTCGACCAGCTCCGGGTTCGGCCCGGCATCGGCCGTCACCAACTCCGGCTCCAGCGCCATGCCGCAGATCGGGCAGCTTCCCGGCCCCACCTGCCGGATCTCCGGGTGCATGGGGCAGGTGTAGATCGTCCCGGGCGGCGCGGCCGGCGGCGGCGTTTGATCCTTCTCAAGGTAGCGCACGGGATCGGCGACGAACTTCGTCCGGCACCCTGCCGAGCAGAAATGGAACGGCTGCCCCTGGTGCTCGGCGTGATGGGCGTTCTTCGCGGGGTCGACCTTCATGCCGCAGACGGGATCGGTGGCGGTCTTGCCTCCGTCCCCATGGCTGCCACAGCAGCCGCCATGACCATGCTGATGATCGTGCTCGCCCATCCGGGCCTCCCGCGCTTCCGATATACCCCCATGGGGCATCCGGCACATATACCCCCACAGGGCATATTGCAAATACCCCTTGCGGGTATATGTTCAGACCATGAAGCGTGAGAACAAGGACGCCCTCCTCAAGCGACTGAACCGCGTCGAGGGACAGGTGCGCGGGATCGGCCGGATGGTCGAGGAGGACCGCTACTGCATCGACGTCCTGACCCAGCTCCAGGCGGTTCGCGCCGCCCTGGCAAAGGTCGAGACTGAAATGCTGCGAGACCACCTGGGCCATTGCATCGAGGGGGCGATCGTTTCGGGCGACAAGGATCAACAGCGCGAGAAAGCGGCCGAGCTGATCCAGCTGCTGGAACGCACCAGCCGCTGACCCTGAACGCCAAGGGCCGCGCGTCTCACGACACGCGGCCCCGGCGTTTCCTCCAGTCGTCTTGTCTTTTTAGTGTGCGGGGCCCGACAGCTCGTCGCGCACCGTCCGCGCGCCGGCTTCCGCGATGGCGCCGGCCTTCTCGCGCAACGTCGTCCCCTCGCCTGCCGGGCCGGTCTGGCGATGCAGTTCGTCCTTCACCTGCGAGTAGGCGCGGCCCGCCACGTCCTTCAGGCTGTCGATCTGGGTCTTCGCCGCATCGGCGGCCTTGCTGCGGGCCGGACCGATGTAGCGCCGCTCGACCGGCGTCGACGGCAGCGAGGCGCCGATAGCCGCGCCCACCGCCAGGCCGATCGCGCCGATCACCAGCGGCTCGCTCTCCAGCGCATCGTCGAAACGGTGACGCGCGGCCGATCCGTACTCCTCGGCCTTCACGCGCGCATCGCTGGCGAACTGCGCCACCCGACCCCGTGCCTCGGTCACGCCGTCGCCGGCGCTATGCCCGGCGGCCGACAGCTTGTCCTTGGCCGCCTGCGCGGTCTTCGAGAGCTTCGCCTTGGCCTGCTCGGCCTTGGCTTTCACCTTCTCGCGGATGCTCTCTTCCTCGTCGTAGCCCTCGTAGGTCGGGTAGTAGCCATTGGGATAAGCGCCGCCGAGGGTCGGGTCCTTGCGGGTCTGGCTGATCGCCAGCCAGGCCACCCCCAGGCCGATCAGGGCGATCGGGATCGGGTTCTCACGCAGTTGCTGGACGGCCGTGGCCAGCACCTTGTTGCTCGTGCCGCTCATCATCCTCGTCGCCTCGTCGAACAGTTCACGGGGTTGCATCTTGTCCTTCAGGGCGTCGACCGTGCGGTCGATCTGCCCGCGAGTCTCTTCGACTTCGCGCTCCAGGTCGGCAGAAGACTTCGTCATCGCGGGGTTCCCTTCATCAGCTCTGCGTTCTTCTTGATCTGGCGTGCCGAACGGCCGGGCTTGAGTCCGTCAGGCTTCAGCGACTTCATCCCGCCGCGCAGCAACAGGTAGCCGGCCAGGGCCACGCCGCCGCCGACTAGCAGCGACGCCCAGACGGGATCCATGACCTTGGACAGGGCGATCACCAGGGCCTGCAGCAGCACCAGCAGCGCCGCCATCAGCAGCAGCGCGCCAGCGAACACCTCGCCCACGCCCCGCCCGGCCTGGTTCAGCTTCTCGCCGAACTCGGCCCGGACCAGCTGTGATTCCTTGCGCACCAGGCTGGCCAGATCGCCGGTCAGCTGACCCAGCAGGTCGCCCAGGCTGCGCTCTCGGTTCGGGCCCCCGCCGTCCATGCCTTAGCGCCCTCCGGTCGGCGGCGCGTCCGGCGCACCGGTCAGGTCCGAGGGCCCGTCGTCCAGGGTCACCGGCGAGGTGTTGAGGCCCGGCCCTTCCACCACACCCAGGTCGTCCGTGACGGGGCTGGCGAGACCGCCCGAAAGGCCGAGTTCCGCCTCCGACACGCCGTCGAACGCCTCGTCTTCGGCCAGGCTGAGGTCGGTATCGGACAAACCGAAGGCGGGCTTAGGGTCGGTGGCGCGCACGAAACGACCGAGCGCCAGACCCGCCAGCACGGCGCCGCCGATGAAGGCCACCGGATGCTTCCGCCCGAAGTCCCGCACATCGTTCAGCAATTGCCCCGGGTCCTTGCCTTCGAGGCTCCGCGAGAAGGTCTCCAGGCCGTCGGCGGCCTGCTGCACCAGCCGCGAGGCCGGGCTCTGGTCGGAAGAGCTCAGCTCGTCGCCGGCCTTGCGGATGGCGTTGGCAAAGTCGCCGAGGGTCCGGGTGGCCTTTTCGGTCCCGCGCTGGGTTTCGGCGCGCACGCGGTCCTGCGCGACGCTGGCGAAGCTCTGCGCCTCGGCCTTCAAGGTCTGGCCGGCCTGGCCGATCAGTTCCTTGGCCTGAGCCTTCCGTCCGCCCTCGTTCGCCGCGCCGAGGGTTCCGCCGCTTTCGATGTCGCTCATTGTCGTCTTCGCTCCCGGGGCATGCAACAGCGCCCTGCGGCGCTCGTCTTCCGGGCCTAACGCGGCAACCCGCATTCGGTGGCGGGGCCGAAATGCAAAAGTTTCTTTTTCAACGGGAAACCCCGGCGCTATGGGGAGCGGCATGAAGCTTTCCCTCGCCGCCCTCGCCCTTTCCGCCGCCGTCGTCGGCCCCGCCGCCGCCCAGGAAATCTCGGCTCAGCGCCTGTCCGACATGACTCGCGAACTGGCGTCCGATCCCTATGCCGGACGCGCGCCGGGTGGCCCGGGCGAGCAGAAGACGATCGACTTCATCGTCGGCCAGTTTCAGGCGCTGGGGCTGGAGCCCGCCGGCGACAACGGCGGCTGGACCCAGGCCGTGCCGCTCTGGCGCTATCAGACCCAGACCGGCGGCAGCTTCACCCTCACCTCGTCCGCCGGTTCCAAGCCGCTGCAGACCCAGGTCGACCTGCGCGTCGAGACCCAACGCCCCGTCGAGCGCGTGGCCATCCGGGCCGCCCCGCTGGTCTTCGTCGGCTACGGCGTGACCGCCCCCGAACGCGGCTGGGACGACTTCAAGGGCGTTGATCTCAAGGGGAAGATCGCCCTCATCCTCATCAACGATCCGGACTTCGAGGCCAAGGACGGTGAACCCGTCGCCGGGAAGTTCGGTGGTCGCGCGGCCACCTACTACGCCCGCTGGACCTACAAGTACGAGGAAGCGGTGCGGCGCGGGGCGCTCGGCGCGCTCATCATCCACGAGACCGCCGGCGCGGCTTATGGCTGGAGCACGGTCGTCGCCTCGAACGGCGAGAGCTATGACGTGGTCCGCAAGGACCCGGCGAAGGACAAGCTGCTGCTGCAGGGCTGGATCCAGCGCGATCTGGCCGCCCAGCTCTTCAAGGACGCCGGCCTCGACTTCGAAGCCGAGAAGCTGAAGGCCCGCACCACCGCCTTCAAGCCGGTCACCCTGAAGTCCGCCAACTTCTCGGCCGACTACCGCAACGCCTTCACGCGGCTGGAAAGCCGCAATGTCCTGGCGAAGATCACGGGCGCCAAGCGACCCGACGAAAGCATCCTCTACGCCGCCCACTGGGACGCCTACGGCATCGGCCCCGCCGACGCCTCGGGCGCGACGATCCGGCCCGGCGCGGTGGACGACGCGGTCGGCGTCGCCGGCGTCGTCGAGACCGCCCGCGCCTTCAAAGCAGGCCCCACGCCCGACCGCAGCATCGTGTTCGCCGCCTGGACCGGCGAAGAGCGCGGCCTGCTGGGTAGCGAGTTCTACGCGCAGGCCAACGCCGCGACCCTGCCGAAGATGGCGGCCAACTACACCTATGACGTCCTGCAGACCGGCGGCCCGGCGAAGGACGTGGTGCTGGTCGGCTCGGGTCAGAACGAGCTCGAGGCCCACCTCGCCGCCGTGGCGGCCCGCCACCAGCGCACCATCACCCCGGACCCCAAGCCGGAACGCGCCCTCTTCTACCGGGCCGACCACTTCTCTGTGGCCAAGCGCGGCGTGCCCACCATCCTCTTCATGGGCATGAGCGGCGGCGCCGATCTCCTCAACGGCGGTCGCGCGGCCGGTGAGAAGTGGGTCGAGGACTACACCGCCCGCTGCTACCACCAGACCTGCGATCGCTGGGAGCCGACCCAGGACTACGCCGGCGCGGCCCAGGACGTTCAGCTGGCCTTCGAGGCTGGGCGCGAACTGGCGAACTCGGACCGCTGGCCGGGCTGGAACGCCGCCTCGGAGTTCAAGCCGATCCGCGACGAAACGGCGGCCCTCCGCAAGTAGGGTGGTCCCGAAACCTGAAAGCCACATTCAGGATCGGTTCAGGCTGAGCGGCCGTTAACTGATCTCCAGAAGTAGGAGATCCGCATGCGTAAGCTCATCACCACGGCCATGGCCGGCGTGGTCACCGCTGGCGCCGTCCTGGCCGCCGCGGCCCCGGCCTATGCCGACCGCCGTCATCACCGTCACCGGGGCGGGAACGACGACGCCGTGGCCGCCGCCGTCCTGGGCGGCGTGGCGGGCCTCGCCCTCGGCGCCGCGCTGTCGAACGGCAACCGGCGTGACCGCGGCTACTACGACAACGGCTATCGCTACGACCCGCGCTACGACGGCTACCACCGGGGCGGCGGCTATTATCGCGGCGGCCGCGACTACGGCTACTATGACCGTCCGCGCTATCGCACCTGCGTCACGCGCGACCGCGTGTGGGATCCCTACATCGGCCGTCGGGTGACCATCGAGCGCAGCTACCGCTGCTAGCCGACGACCACGTGCTCGTGACCCCACCACAGCGGGGAGCGGGCCAGGTCGATGAAGCGCTTCTCGTCCTCAAGCAGCAGGACCCCCGCCGCCTGGGCCTCCGGGCGGCGGCCGTTTTCCAGCATGGCCTCGAGGCTGTCGAACCACAGCTCGGCCACACCATCGTACTCCTGTGGCGCACCCCGGCTGTCGCGGATGCCCGCGCTGACCTCGGGCGTCAGGCTGTGGAGCTGCACATAGCGGCGGATCCGCAGTGTCTCGGCCACGCTCGCCACCAGCGGACCGTGGGTCTCGCGCCAGTAGGTCTGGAAGGCCTCACGGGTCAGGTGCGGCAGGCGCACGAGGCAAAACGTCAACTTGATCAAGGCTTCTTCCTCCGTCAGGGCAGCGTAACACGGGAATGTCGCTCGCCATCGTGACGGGCGGCGGCTACCGTGGGCTGTGGTCCAGGGGTGTGGGGGCGCACGGACGATGTCCGATAGCGAGGAGCTGAAGGCCGAGAACGCGCGCCTCGCCGCCCGCGTGGCCGAGCTCGAAGCCCAACTCGCCGCCAAGCCGCCGATCGACCGCGCCACCCTGTACCGCATGACCAACGCCGCGCCGTGGGGCGTGATGTCGATCAACACCCAGGGGACCGTCGACTACGCCAACACCGGCATGGGCCGCTGGCTGACGATCCCCTCGCCCGCCACCGGCCAATCGCCGGAATCGGCCGTGACCCCCGATCTCTGGAAGCGCCTGAGCCAGCCCGTGGCCGACGGCATGACCGGCGTTCCGTTCGAGCATCACATCAGCGCGCGCGACGTCGGCGGCGAGTCCCGCGACCTGAAGCTGAACGTCATGCCGAGGGGCGGCGGCGACAATCCCGTCACCGGCGTGGTCGTCAGCGTCTACGACGTGACCGAGACCCGCGCCCTCGACCGCGCCGTCCGCGAGAACGAGGCGCGCCTGGCCCAGATCGTCAACGTCAGCCCCACCGCCATCTACCTCTACGATTTCAACGCCGGCAGCGCGGTGTGGGCGGCCGGACTGACCGAGCCCGTCTACGGCTTCACGCCTCAGGAACTGGTCGCCGGCGGCCGAGGACTGATCTCGACGCTGATCCACCCCGAGGACGTGCCCAGCGTGGCCGCCCGCCTGCAGGACCTGGCCCAGGCTCCCGATGGCGTGGTCAGCGACTTCGAGCTGCGGGTGCGGCGCAAGGGCGGCGGCTGGCGTTGGATCCTGGACAGGGCCGTGGCCTTCGAGCGTGACGGCGCGGGCCGGGTCACCAAGACGCTCAGCGCCGCCATCGACATCGACGAGCGCAAGCGCGCCGAGGAGCGGCGGATGCTGCTCATCAACGAGCTGAACCACCGGGTGAAGAACACCCTGGCCTCGGTGCAGTCGATTGCGCGCCAGACCCTGCGGTCCGGCCGACCGGCCGATCAGGCGATGGAGCTGTTCACGGCCCGCCTCGTCGCGCTGTCGGCCGCCCACAACGTCCTGACCCGCGAGAACTGGGAAGGCGCGTTCCTCACCGAGATCGCCCAGGAGGCGCTGGCCCCCTTCGCCACGCGCAGCGACGACCGCATCCGCATCGACGGCCCCGTCACCCGCCTCAGCGCCCGCGCCGCGGTGGGGATCGCCATGGCCCTGCACGAACTGGCCACCAACGCCGTGAAGTACGGCGCCCTGTCCGGCGAGGCCGGGCGCGTCGAGCTCAGTTGGTCGGTCACGCCGGGCGAGATTCCACACCTGTCGCTGGTCTGGCGCGAACGCGGCGGGCCGCCGGTGGCGCGACCGTCCCGCACCGGCTTCGGATCGCGCCTCCTGAGGCAGGGACTGCCCGGCGAGTTGGACGGGACGACCGAACTGGAGTTCGCGCCGGAAGGCGTGACCTGCCGCATCACCGCCCCGCTGGCGGCCGTCCCCGTCCTGGAACTGGCCTAAGCCAGCGCGGCGCGCCGGCGGAGCAAGGAGCCCGCCGCGCCGAAGCCGAGGATCATCAAGGCCCACGCCGAAGGCTCGGGCACGCCAGTCGTCACAGGCGGAGCGTCGAACGTCACCTCGGCGGGTGAGACGACGCGAGAGTCCAGTTCCCCCGACGCCAACACATCGCCGCGGGCATTGAGCACCCGGTAGTTGAAGAGATTCCGCGCATCCCCGCCGTCCATGACTCCGAAGATCTTCAGGCTGGCCAGATCGGTGGCGGTGGCGAACGTGATCGTCAGCTTCTCCCCCGCGTTGGGCGAACCGGAGTGGAAGGCGTCCGGTCCCACGTAGCCCACGGGGACCACACCATCGATCGCCCCGCCGGGCTCGCCGCCGTAGCCGAAACTGGTCGCCGTGGCTGTGCCGCCGTTGGCCGAGGCCGCGACATTGGTCAGCGTTCCCCACGCGAAGGCTTGGACCTCGGCGATCTGCATCCACGTGGGAATGGCGCTGGTGATCTCGATCCGCTTCGCGGCCACGACCGACACAGCCAGGGCTGGCATCGCGGTGAACAGGGCGGCGCCGGCGGCCAAGACGCCGGCAAGTCTGTGAGAGGTTTTCATCTGATCGCTCCAACCATTCCGTTGGCGCCACCATCCGCCGGGGCCGGAGTTGGTCGCATCTTGCAGATGAATGATCCCTCCGGGGCGACCCCGTCGCCTCAGAGGGGAAACCGCATAGTCCAAACGGATGATGCTGGATGATCGCCGTTCGTTGAGCTTAGCTTCACAGTGACCGAGAGGAGCGTGGGGACGTGAGCCTTAGACTCGATCCTGAGGAAGCCCTGGTCCAGGACATCTATGCTGCCGCCTACGACCCCGCCTTGTGGGTGGGGGTGATGGAGCGGCTCTCCGACGCCGTCGGCGGCCTGCGCGGCTGCCTCACCCGCATCGACACGGCCACCGGCGCGGGAGTCGACGCGATCCTCTTCAGGTCTGACCCGACCTGGGTCGACGCCTATGCCGAGCATTTTGGAAGCTGCAACGTCTTCCATGCCACCAATGGCGCCACACCCGCCGGACATGAATGGCGCCCGGCGGTCCTGACCGACGAAGACTGCGTCTCGCGCGAGGACTACGGCGCCTCGGAATACTACAACGACTTCATGCGCCCCCAGGACGTCGACCGGGCGCTCTTCATCCGCCTCGGCCGGTCGGGCACGGTGGCAAGCACGATCAACATAGGTCGCCGTACGGGCGAGGCGTTCGAGCAGGCCGACCTGGCGTTCGCCGCCCGGCTTCAGCCGCACATGATCCGGGCCTACGAGATCGGCCGGCGGCTCGCCGCGAACCTCGACGTGACCCGCAGTCTGTCGGCGCGCCTTGAGCAGTCGGCCCACGCCCTCTTCCTGGTGGAAGCCGACGGCGGCCTGCAGTTCGCCAACCCCGCGGCCGAACATCTGCTGAGACGCGGCTGCGGGCTCACCGTCATCAACCGCCGCCTCACGCCCCTGCGGCCAGATGCGGCCCGGCAGTTCGAACTGCTGGTCGGCCGCGCGGCCAACCGCGGCGCCGGGCGACGCGGCGGAACCATGGCCCTCGAACCCCCGTCCGGCGGGCCGGCGATGATCCTGCGCACCGCTCCGCTGCCTCTGGACCTCGGGCCGGTCTATCGCGCCGCCGCGCCAGTGCTGGTGAGCGTGACCGACCTGGAGATCGACGTGCCGCCGCCGTCGGCCGAACTGAGCGACCTGTTCGGCCTCACCCCCGCCGAGGTTCGCCTCGCCGCCGCCATGTTCGAAGGCCAGACCCTGGCCGAGGCGGCCGAGGACTTCGGCCTCAGCATCAACACGGTGCGCTACCAGCTGGCGCGGATCTTCGACAAGACCGGGGTCTCGCGCCAGGCGGAGCTGGTGAAGCTGATGATGCGCCTCGCGAGCACGGCCTGACCCGAACGGGCAGTGAGCCGGCGCCGACAGGGTCAACGGTGTGTTGACAAGGCTGACTCCAGTATTTACTAAACACATAACGACTGGATAAACGAGTTCTCGCCACCCGGAACCCGGCCGACACGCGCCACCCCAGGCGTTCGGCCCGAGCCCCGCGCCCCACCTCCCCCAGAGAGCGGGCATGTCCGGGTGGCGAGTTCCCCCTTCGCCGGAGTTCCCCATGCGCGTCCGCTACGTCATCCGCTGGTCCAGGCTGACCGAGGTCGTGGCCCTGGCGGCATCGGCGGTCGGCGTCATCGCGGCGGTCGCCCGCATCGTCTGACGCCGCGTAAGCAAAGCGCTCGAATACGGGCGCGGTTTAACTTCGATCTTCGCGCAACTCCCGCGCGAATCACCCGCGCAACCTGCACGTCAATCGCGCTGCCGCCCCCCTGATCTTCCCGCGAATCTATCCCGCGCTCGCGGTTAATCGGGATTCAGGACGTTTGTCAGCGTTACCTTAAACCGCCCCTCCCACAGTGAAGCCGTGATGGGCGCCCTCCCCCCGGGCGTCGCGTGCGGAGTCCGACCGGTGTCGACAACCCCGGCTGACGACGGCAGGACGCTCAAGGTCCTGCACGTCGACGATGATCCGATGAACCTGCGCGTGGTGCAGGAGATCCTGGGCGCCTTCGGGCACCAGGCGGTCATGGCGTGCTCGGGGCCCGAGGCGCTGGAGCGGCTCAACACCGAACCCTTCGACATCGTCCTGCTCGACATCCACATGCCCGGCATGACTGGCATCGAGGTGGTCCAGAAGCTGCGCGCCAGCGACAGCCCGGCCCGCGCCATTCCGGTGATCGCCCTGACGGCGGACGTCTATTCGCGCCGGCCGGCCGAGTACGTCGCCCTGGGCTTCGACGACTTCGTCTCCAAGCCGATCCTCGTCGCCGGCCTGATGGCCACCATCAAGCGCTGCGTCGCCGCGCCCCGCACGCCCGCGCTGGTCCGCGCCGCCGGCTGATCAGTCGGCGTCGGTCTCGACCGGCGCCGCCGCCACCGGCGACGGTTCGCCATTCAGCACGGCGTTCAGCCGCTCGCGATCCAACTGCCCCTCCCAACGCGACACCACCAGCGTCGCCACCGCGTTGCCGATGAAGTTGGTGAGCGCGCGGCACTCGCTCATGAAGCGGTCCACGCCGAGGATCAGCGCCATGCCCGCCACCGGCACGCTGGGCACCACCTGCAGCGTCGCCGCGAGGGTGATGAAGCCCGCGCCGGTGACCCCCGCCGCTCCCTTCGAGCTCAACATCGCCACACCCAGCAGCAGCAACTGCTCGCCCAGCGACAGTTCGATCCCCAGGGCCTGGGCGATGAACAGCGCCGCCAGCGTCATGTAGATGTTCGTGCCGTCCAGGTTGAACGAGTAGCCCGTCGGCACCACCAGCCCGACCACCGGCTTGGCCGCCCCGGCGCGCTCCATCTTCTCCAGCAACGAGGGCAGCGCCGCCTCGGACGAGCTGGTCCCCAGCACCAGCAGCAGTTCCTCCTTGAGGTAGCGGATCAGCTTCAGGATCGAGAAGCCGTTCATCGCCCCGATCGCGCCCAGCACCACCAGCACGAACAGGATCGAGGTCCCGTAGAAGGTGGCCACCAGGGCGGCCAAGCTGGCGATGCTGGCGATCCCGTACTTGCCGACGGTGAACGCGAAGGCCCCGAACGCCCCGATCGGCGCGGCGCGCATGAAGATCGCCACCAGCTTGAAAAAGGCCTCGGCCACCGAGTTCAGGATGGCCAGCGCGGGCTCGCCGCGCTCGCCGATCATCGCCAGCGCCAGGCCGAACGGGATCGAGAAGAACAGCACCTGCAGGATGTTGCCGCCGACGAAGGCGCCGGCCACCGTCTCGGGGATGATGTCCATCAGGAAGCCGACCAGGGTCAGGTCGTGCGACTTGGCCGCGTAGGACTTCACCGCCTCGGCGTCGAGGGTGGCGGGGTCGATGTTCATCCCCGCGCCCGGTTGCACCAGGTTGGCGACGATCAGGCCGACCACCAGGGCGAAGCTGGAGACGGTGATGAAGTAGGCGAACGCCTTGGCGGCCACGCCGCCCACCTTGCCGATGTCGCGCATGCCGGCGATGCCGGTCACCACGGTCAGGAAGATCACCGGGGCGATGATCATCTTCACCAGCTTGATGAAGGCGTCGCCGAGCGGCTTCAGCCCCTCGCCCGTCTGCGGCCAGAAGTGGCCGATCAGGGCGCCCAGCGCGATCGCGACCAGAACCTGCAGATAGAGCTGCGTCCACAGCGGGCGCTTCACCGGCGCCTCGACCGGCCTGATCTTCGCCACTGGCGACTCCCCCAATTCGAGCCATGAGCTTAGAGCGCGCCCACGGCCGCGCCAAAGCCCGAAACATCCCCGCAACACGGCTGGTCGAAAGTTCGAAAGTCGGGAATGCTCGACACTCAAGAGTCCGCGCGACGGACCGCACACATTGGGGGAGGAAGACCATGACGGCGCTCGACCGGCGTTTCCTGATGCTTGGCGCCATGGGCTTCGGCGCCTCGGCCGCCCTGCCCGCCAGGGCCAGGATCGCAGTGCAGCCCGCCGCCGCCGGCGGCTTCACGGCCGCGGGCGTCGCCGATCTCAATGCGAAGATGCATGCCCTGGTCGACCAGCAGAAGCTGGCCGGCGTGGTCACCCTGCTGGCCCGCAAGGGCAAGGTCGTGAACCTCGACGCGTACGGAAAGCAGGACGCCTCCGGCGCCGCGCCCATGGCGACGGATTCGATCTTCCGCATCGCCTCCATGACCAAGCCGGTCACCGGCGTGGCGATGATGCAGCTCTGGGAACAGGGCAAGTGGAAGCTGGACGATCCGGTCGCCAGGCACATCCCCGAGTTCGCCGGTCTCAAGGTGCAGACCGCCGCGGGCCTCGTGGACCAGGCCAGCCCGATGACCATGGCCCAGCTCATGAGCCACACCGCCGGCTTCGGCGTCAGCTCGGTCTACGAGAAGGACAATCTGCGCGAGACCGACCTGCAGGGCATGGTCGACAAGCTGGCGAAACTGCCGCTGGCCAGCCAGCCGGGCACGGACTGGGCCTACGGCCCCTGCGTCGACCTGCAGGGGCACGTCGTCGAGCGGCTGTCGGGCAAGTCGCTGGACCGCTACTTCCAGGACCACATCTTCACACCGCTGAAGATGCCCGACACCCAGTTCTGGGCCGATCCGTCCAAGGCAGCGCGGGTCGTGCGGATCCACACTTACGATGCCGGCGGCAAGATCACGCCGGCCCAGTCCCCGGTGCGCACCGAGAAGCCGCGCTTCCTGGCCGGCGGCGGCGGCCTGGTCTCGACGGCGCCCGACTACTTCCGCTTCTGCCAGGCGCTGCTCCAGGGCGGCGAGTTGGATGGCGCGCGCATCCTTAAGCCCGAGACCGTGAAGCTGATGCGCAAGAGCGTGCTGCGCCCCGGGGTCGGCATCGATCTCTACGGCCCGGTACAGAAAGGCCTGGGCTTCGGCATGGACTTCGCCGTCCACGAGCGGCCTGCCGAGAGCGGGCTACCGCACGGCCAGGACAGCTATTGGTGGGGCGGGGCCTTCGGCACCTGGTTCTGGATCGATCCGACCAACGACATCGTCTTCGTGGGCATGATCCAGAACCTGGACGGCTCGATCCCCGGACGCGGCACGCCGGCCGTGCGCGACATCTCTCCCGCCGCGGTCTATGCCGCCCTCGCCGAGCGGAAGGCCTGACCATGCGCCTCGAGACGATCGCCCTCGCCGCCGCCCTGCTGGCCGGCGCCGCCCATGCCCAGAGCGCCTACAAGGCGCCCCGCAACGCCTTCGGCCAGCCCGACTTCGAGGGGGTCTGGACCAACGCCTCGCTCACCAGCCTGGAGCGGCCGGCCCACTTCAAGTCGCTGATCATCACCGACGCCCAGGCCAGGGCGGCCGAGGCGATGCGCGCGAAGATGATGGACGCCCAGAGCAAACCCACCGATCCCAACGCCGGCGCGCCCAAGGCCGGCGAGGACCCCGGCGGCTACAACGCGTTCTGGACCGATGCCGGCACCCGCTACGGCCGCATCCGGGGCGAGGTGCGCACCTCGTGGCTGGTGGAGCCCGCCGACGGCAAGCTCCCGTACAAGCCCGAGGGGTACAAGCTCTACCAGGACACGCTGTCCAAGGTGCGGAACAGCTTCGACGGGCCCGAGGGGCGGCCGCTGGGCGAGCGCTGCATCCTGGGGTTCGGCTCCACCGCCGGCCCGCCGATGCTGAACGTGCTCTACAACAACCACTACCAGGTGCAGCAGGCGAAGGACCACGTGGTCATCGTGGTCGAGATGAACCACGACGCCCGGATCATCCGCCTGGCCGACCCGAAGCGCCCGCCCGCTCACATCCGCACCTGGATGGGCGACTCCGTCGGCCGCTGGGAAGGCGACACGCTCGTAGTCGAAACCGAGGGCTTCCAGGCCGACGAGTCCCTGCGCCCCTATTTCGGCGCCAGCCTCTATCTCTCGCCGGAGGCCAGGGTCACCGAGCGCTTCACCCGCATTTCCGCCGACCAGATCCTCTATGAATTCAGCGTCGACGACCCCAAGGTCTACAGTCGCGTCTGGAAGGCCGAGATGGCGCTGAACGCCGCCAAGGGGCCGATGTACGAGTACGCGTGCCACGAGGGGAACTACTCCCTCCCCGGCATCCTCGCCGGCGCCCGCAAAGCCGAGGCCGAGGGCCGTAAGCCCGAGAGCGTCGACATCACGGAGTAGGCGTCACCACCAGTCGAGGTCGGTGCGCTTGCCGCCGACCACCACGCCCACCAGCCGCGCCTTGCCGTCCCGGCCCACCGACACGAGGGCGTCGGCCTCGACCACCGCGTCCGGATCGAACCGGCGGAGCTGGCGCTCCATCACCTCGGCCTGCGCCTGGTCCAGGTGAATGCGGTCGATCCCGAGATCCAGCAGCAGGGTCTGAACCTCGAGCGGTCGATCGTCGTCGCCGGGGCGCTGGGGGGCGAGGCCGGGCGTGCAGGTCAGAACGCCGCGCACCGCCACCGGCGCCAGTCGCAGCGCCGCCTCGCGCGTGGACGCCGCGCCGGCCGCCACGTGCCGCGCGCCGTCGGCCCGCAAGGCGACCCAGCCGTCCTCCACGCTCGCGCCCGCCTCAGACTGTCCGGGACAGGGCGCGGCGGGCGGCAGGTCCTGGCGAAGCTGGAACTGCACGAAGTGGCCGCTCAGCAGGCTGCGCGGGTCGTAGCCGGTCATGGCCAGACGCACTTCCTGCCCCTCGGCGCGGGCGCGGCCTTCGCGCACTACCAGCCCAACCAGCCCCAGGGCCAGGACACCGGCGACGGCGAGGATGCGGACGGGGGCGGACGGCGGCTTCATGCGGTCTTCCCCCGGCGGATGATGAAGGCGATCACCAGCGAGGCCGCGGCCAGCAGGCCGAACACCATCGCCGAGGTCAGCAGTCCGACCCCCAGGTTGAACAGCAGCGTCGCGCCGGCCACGAAGAGGCCGATCACCCCCGCCGCCGTGATCGCCGAGCTCCTGTCGTGCCGGCCCAGCACGACGACGCCGGCCGAAACGCCCAGCCAGACGACCGAATGCAGCACCCCGCGCATCTGCTCGCCGAAGCCGGCCGCGCCGAACCAGATCAGGGCGCCCCAGACGCACCAGCCATAGAGCACGCCCGCCGGCGCCTCGAAGCGATCACGCGCCAGCCGCAGGCCCGTGGCGGCCAGCGCCAGCACCGCCGCCGCGCCCAGGAAGGCCCGTTCGGCGTTCGAACGCGCCGCCTCGCCGAGGGTCAGCACCGTCAGCACGAGACACAGCCCCGCCGCGTGGGCCAGGGGCGCTGAGCGCCAGCGGAGCGCCGCGGCCCCCGCCAGCGGCGCGGCGATCACCAGCCAGCCCGGCCAGTCCGAACGCCCTCCGGACATCCACGGCCCCTCGAAATCGCCCAGCGCGATCAGCAACAGCCCCACGGCTCCCGCCCAGGGCGATGCGCCGGCCGCCGCCAGCGCCACGGCGGCCAGGCCCGCCATGCGGAGCGCGGCCTGAGCGTCGCCCGCGATGTCGAAGATCTGTCCGGTCAGGCCGATGGCCGCGGCGAACTCCAGGGCGGCGATGCACAGCAGCACCTGCCGCGTCACGTCCCGCTTGCGTGACGCCGCCCAGGCGGCCCCGCCCGCGGCGCCGAGGAACGCTGCCAGCACGGTCCCGAACCGGCCGATTCGCGGGATCGCGGACCAGTTGGCGGCCACGAAGGCGATCACCGCCACGCCGGCCAGCAGCCCGCCGATGATCCCCAGCACCGTCGCCGCGTCGATCCGGCGCCCCTCGCTGGCCGTGGCGAGGATTTCCTCGCGGTTCGCGGCGGCAACCAGACCGCGATCGATCCAGGCGTCGAGATCCCGTTCCAGCCTGCGCCGGTAGCTCGTCATTCGCATCGTCTCCCCGGCGAGATTGCCCTGATGCGCGACGCACGCCTAGCGCGTGGCGTCCCGCTTTGAGAACGCGGTTCCGCAAATACCGGTTCTTCGACCCTGTTCCAGTTCGGACACAGGGTAAAAAATTCGAATGCTCGGAATGTTCGACTCATTGACGAGGCACGCTCCATGCCGGACATTCGAAACCAAGCGCCACGAAGGCGCTATCAAAACGGGCTTGGGGGAAACTGCTATGCTATCCAGAAAGCGACTGCTGCTGTCTTGCGCCTGCGCGCTGACGGCCATCTCCAGCGTCGCCTACGCCCAGGCGGGCGACGAGAACACCATCGAGGAACTGGTCGTCACCGCCGAGAAGCGGGAACAGTCGATCCAGGACGTGCCGGTCGCCATCTCGGCCTTCACCGACGAACGGCGCGACCTGCTGGGCATCAACAACGCCCAGGACCTGACCAACTTCACGCCGGGCCTGAACTACAACACCGGCAACGACCGGATGACCATGCGGGGCATCGGGCGCCTGACGAACAACCGCTCGTCCGAAGGCGGCGTCGCGCTCTACAACGACAACCTCTACACCTCGTCGGTCTACTCGTTCTCGAAGTCGTCGCTGTTCATCGACCGCACCGAGGTGCTGCGCGGCCCGCAGGGCACGCTCTACGGCCGCAACTCGATCGGCGGCGCGATGAACATCATCTCCAAGCGCCCCACCGACGAGTTCTACGCCGAGGTCCGCGGCTCGTACGCCAACTACGACAACAAGACCGTAGAGGCGGCGATGTCGGGCCCGCTGTTCTGGGGCATCGAAGCTCGGGTCGCCGGCTCGTACAACGACCAGGGAAAGGGCTTCTACAAGAACCTCGCGGGCGGTCCGTCCGAGGGCAACCGCGGCGAAGTCTACTTCTATGAGTACCAGTTCCGGGGCGACCTGGGCGACGGCAAGCTCGAGTGGTGGGTGAAGGGCGAGAAGTCCAAGAGCGACTTCCTGGGCCGCGGCGCCGGCGGGCGCCAGGGCGTGCGCTGGGGCCTGCCGCTGACGGCGACCACCCTGGTGCCGGGCACGACGCCCAGCGCCTCGTTCGCCTACTTCAACCGCACCATCCCGCTGGCCTCGACGATCTGCTCGCGCTGCTTCTATTCGGACACGCCGAACGACATCCAGATCGAGAGCGAGAACTTCACGGCGCAGGTCACCCTGCACCTCGACAACTTCGACATCCGCTATGTCGGCGGCCGCACCTGGTACCATTACGAACTGACCACCGACGTCGACGGCACCGAGAACGGCACGCCGTTCCGCGTCCTTCCTGGTCAGGCGGGCGCGCCCGGCACGGCCACCGGCACGGGCCAGATCATCCCGACGGGCGGCACGCTGTTCTACCCGCGGCTGGTCAACCAGTACGACGAGGAGCCGATGTGGTTCTCCAACGAGATCAACATCGCCTCCACCCACGACGGCCCGGTCCAGTGGCTGGTCGGCTTCTACCAGTTCCGGGAAGAGGCCAACTACACGCCGACCGACGCCCGCTCGGTGGATGACGCCCGCTTCGCCACCCCGGCCTCGCTGACCGGCGGCAACGCGGCGCTGAATCCCAACCGCTCGTACGCCATCGGCACGTCGAAGACGCGCAGCGAGTCCTACGCCGCCTTCGGTCAGGTCGACTGGCAGATCAACGACCAGTTCAAGCTCACCGCAGGCCTGCGCTACACCTACGACGAGAAGACCGCCGTCGAAGGCGCGCGCCTGATCTGCTTCATGGCCCAGAGCGCCGCCTGCCCGGCCGCGGTCTCGCGCCTGACCGGCCGCCCGATCGACTTCACCACCCTGGCCGTGGCCACGGGCACGCAGCTCGATCCGTCGGTGAAGTCGGTGTTCAACGATCCGGACGGCATCCGCTACCGCGTCCTGAACAACGACTGGCAGGGCTGGGGCGGCACCCTGGGCCTCGACTGGAAGCCGGACACGGACACCCTCGTCTACGCCAAGTACACGCGCGGCTATAAGGCGGGCGGCTTCAACTCGGCTCAGACCACGCTGCCGACCTTCGTGACCACCAAGAAGGAGGTCATCGACGCCTTCGAGCTGGGCGCGAAGAAGACCATCAACCGCAACCTGCAGGTCAACGCCTCGGCGTTCTACTACGACTACAAGGACCTGCAGGCCGTGATGAGCACGTTCGAACCGCTGCTCAACACCAACACCTCGCTCTACGCGAACCTGCCGAAGGCCACGATCTCGGGCTTCGAGGCCGAGACCATCTGGCAGCCGATCCAGAACCTGCAGATCAACGCCAACTACGCCTATCTGCATTCCAAGATCAAAGAAGCCTGCTGCTTCCAGGATCCCGACGACCCGACCGCCCTGGTCCCCGGCTCCAACCGGGCGCAGGTGGTCGGCACGTCGGTCCTGCAGGACCTGAAGGGCGCCCGCCTCGGCTCGGCCACCCCGCACCGGGTCAGCCTGAACGCCAACTACACCTGGGAGTTCGAGCCCGGCAGCCTGACGCTGTCCAGCAGCTACATCTGGCGCAGCAGCACCTACTTCTCGGTGTTCAACCGCTACTACAACAAGGGCAAGGCCTGGGAGCAGATCGACGCCCGCCTGCTCTGGAACGACGCCGACGGCAAGTACACCGTCATCGGCTTCGTCAAGAACCTCACCGACGTGAAGGGCCAGCTCACCATGGCGGGTTCGCGGATCACCAACCCGGGGCCCAACTTCGGCTTCGTGAACCAGGACGTCGGCTTCACCAACCCGCGCACCTACGGCGTGGAGTTCCAGTACCGCTACTGATCTCGTTCCTATCTCTGAAGGCGACTGGCGCTCCGGACCTCGTCCGGGGCGCCTTTTCTTTGGTTTCAGGCTGAAACAGTCCGGCAACGCCGCGGCAAACTTCCCACCCTCCGTCCGTGCGAATTCAGTTCTTACGCAACACGACGGAGCTGTCGCCTCATGCACGACGAACACGACCTGGGCCTCGGCCACGACCTGATGGCGCTGGAGACACGCCTGCTTCAGCGTCGTCGGCTGTTGGGCCTGATGGGCGCCGGCGGCGGCGCGTTGCTGCTGAACGCCTGCAGCGGCGGCGGCTCCGACACCTCTACGACCACGTCCAGCACGACCACCACCACGACCACAACCACGGGCGGCACGGGCTCCACCGGCGGAACGGGGAACACGGGATCGTCGAGCTGCGTCGCCCTGCCCAACGAGACCAACGGCCCCTACCCGTCCGACGGCTCGAACACCGCCAACGGCGTGCTGTCGAACAGCCTGATCGCCACCGGCATCGTGCGCAGCGACATCCGCTCCAGCTTCGGGGCCATGTCGGGCACGGCCGCGGGCGTGCCGGTCACCCTGACCATCAACCTGCAGAACACCAACGCCAGCTGCGCGGCCCTGGCCGACTACGCCATCTACCTCTGGCACGCCGACGCCGACGGAAAGTACTCGATCTACGACCTGCCGCAGCAGAACTACCTGCGCGGGGTCCAGGCCACCAACTCCAGCGGTCAGGCCACCTTCACCACAATCTTCCCCGGCTGCTACGAGGGCCGCTACCCGCACCTCCACTTCGAGGTGTTCCGCTCGCTGGCCACCGCGACCGCATACGCCAACCGGCTGCTCGTCTCGCAGTTCGCCATGCCGGCGGCCGCCTGCAGCGCGGTCTACGCCACCAGCGGCTACCCCAGCAGCGCCTCGCGCTTCGCCCGAACCTCGATCACCAGCGACGGCATCTTCGGCGACAACACCAGCGCCCAGCAGGCGGCCATGACCCTGGCCATGAGCGGCAGCGCCACGGCGGGCTACACCGCCAGCGTCACGGTCGGCCTGGCGGTCTGACGCGGCTCAGCGCGGCTCGCGGCAACCCGCGAGCACGCGCTCCAGGTCCTCCAGCCGTTGCTGGCGCAGGATCCGGCCGGCGGCCATCAGCTGATAGCGGTCTGCCGCGCCGGGCGCGTTGCGCAGCGCCGCGTCGCTGTCCGGATAGCGCGGCGGCCCGCCCACGCCGCGGGGCACGCAGCTCTTCGGGGGCGGAGGCGGCGGGGGCGGAGGCGGAGGCGGCGCGGGCTTCGGAACCACCACCACCGGTGGCGGCGGCGGCGCGGGCGGCTCGGGCTTCGGCTTGGGCGCGCGCAGGCTCTGGCAGGCGCTGAGCGTCAGCGCCGCCGTCACGGCCAGCAGTGTCCCCCGGATGTGACGCGTCATGGCTTGAGGTTCGACAGCACCGCGCGATCGGCGCTTTCCATGCGGGCGCAGGCGTCGAAGCCCTCGGGCTGCTGTTCCAGCAGGCGGCGCGCACCGGCGGGCGCGCCCGCTTCGGCGGCATAGCGCGCCTCCACCGCGGGCGGCGGGGCGGCGGCGGCGGCCTGGCAGGCGCTGATCTGGGTCTTGAAGGCAGCTTCGCGTTGGGCGTTGGCGCGCGTGAGCTCGGCGATCCGCGCCTCGTAGCGGGCCGCCTCCGCGTTCCAGTTGCTGTTCGCCACGCCCAGCCCGACGGCCAGCGCCAGGGCTACCGCCATGGCGATCGGCCCCGTGATCGGGCTCATCAGCGCCTGTCTAAGAACCGCCAACATGGGTAGTCCCTGACCCCTTTCCCTAGGCCGGACGCCTTACAACGGCGCCGCTGTGGCCTTTTCGCGGCCTGACGCGGAACGGCTTTGCCATAGAGCCATTCTACCCAGGATGGGTAAATGGGTCCTGTTGCTGCTCGCCGCCATGATCGGCCTTGCGATCGTGGGTTTCGTGGTCGACGCCGCGCGCGCCGTGGTCGGCGTGCTGCTGTTCGTCGCGCTCTTGGTCCTCGCCGGCCAGTGGCTGGTCAGGCGCAAGACATGAGGTCCTAGCCCGGCTTCCCGGCCCGCACGAAGCAGGCGCGGCCCGCAGCCTTCAGTTCGCCGCAGAACCGCGACGCCTCGGCGGAGTCGGCGAAGTCGCCCACGACGGCCCGATACCAGGTCTTGCCGCCCACCACGGCGCGTTCGACCCAGGTGGCCCGCCCGCCCAGCGCCGGCGCCAGGCCCGACAGCAGACCCCGCGCCTCGGCGTCGGAGCCCCCCGCGCCCACCTGCGCCACGAACGCGCCGGCACGAGGTGCGGCCGGTTGGGCCGGTGCGGGACGGGGCTCGGACCTGGCCTGAACCGGCGCCGTGGCGGCCGGCGCCGGGCGTGGAGGCGGCGGCGTGATCGTCGTGACAGGAGCCGGCGCGGTCGAGACCGGCGCATCGGTCTGGGCCAGCTTCACCCGCTCGCCCTGGAACGGCCCCTTGAACTTTGCGTCGCAGGCCGCGCGCCAGGCGAAGTCCAGGGCTGTCCCCGCGCCGGGCTCGCGCCACTCGGTGTCGGCCTCGCGCAGTTGCCGGCGCTCGCCCAGCAGGTTGCGACTGTCGTAGCCCGTGGTCTCGCCCAGCCGGACCCGATGGCTCTGGCAGTCGGCGTTCAGCGACACGTGCCAGGACAGCGCGCCCGTCCGCGAGGCCGCCTCGGCGTTCAGGGCCTCGGCCCGGATGACCAGGCGCGGCCCCTGCCCTGCTCCCGCCGGAAACGTGGACACCACCGAGGTCACGGCCTGCGGCGTCACCGCGATCACACGGTCCGGGAGGATGTCGGTCTCGCGCTGCAGCCAGGCCAGCAGGCCGTCGCGCTCAAGGGTCGCTGGAAAGGTGGGCGCCTCCTGGGCCACGCCGGACCCGACGCCCGCCGCCCAAATCGCCGCGACTGCCAGCACGCCCTGAACCCGCGTCATCCTCGCCCCCGTGAATCCCGGGGGCAACCTGTTCGCGAAGCGCGCGTCACGCAAGAGGCGCCTCGGAGGGCTGCTCACAATCGAAACAATGTTCTTCGATTTACATGCGAATCGTCGCCCAAAGACCTCAAGACCCCCACTTTGAGTAGGCAAGTCCGCCCTTCGTCGCGCTTTGGGGAGCCTCCGCGTCGAATCGTCGGATTCTGCAAACTCGTTGCAAGTTTAGAGTGTGGGTCTCTGGTGACCGGCGTCTTCGGGGGGAGGCGCCGTACGCGCCTGGAGCGTTGACGTGGCCAAATCGAGCGACCGTACTTACCGAAGCCTGCGCGGCCTGGAAAAGACCGCCTCGACCAGCCGCGTGCTCAATCTGGCGGCGCTGTCCGCGCGCAACGCCGGCAATGCCGAGCATGAGAAGGCCCCGTTCTTCACGGCCCAGACCCTGAACGGCTGCGTGATCGTGCGCCATCGGCTGCGCGACACCGAGCGCGATGCGTTCGACCGCATCCGCTACACGGCCACCAAGCTCATCATTCCGTTCGAGCGCTCCGACCTCGGCCTCGGCGGCCGCTCGCTGTTCGTCAACGAGCGCGCCTGGCTGGACACCTTCGAGGAGCTGCGCGGCGACTATCCCGACTTCCCGCGCGACGTCGCCGTGCTGGAAGCCATCGACGAACTGCCCTCGCTCGACCCCTTCCTGCTGCGCGAGCACATGAAGCGGCGGGGGTTCGACATCAGCCCCAGCCACTTCGAGATCTCCGCCCCCGATCTCGCCAAGATGCAGCGGTTCGTCGGCTCCGAGATCGCCAAGCTGATCGAGCTGGCCTATCGCGACTCCTCGGCGTCGTCCGAGGGCAACGTCGCCCGGCTGGTGGAAGCCCTGCTGTCCGCCCGCACCGACGAGCGCCTCGAACCCCTGCGGCTGACGCTGCGGCTCGAGCGGGAGAACTACAAGGAAGGCATCTTCGCCTGGAAGGGCTTCCTCTACTACAAGTGGGTGTTGAACAGCCTCTGGGCCGACATCCGCGAAGTGTTCAGCGAGCTGGGCAAGGTGCGCGTCATCGGCCCGGTCGACTCCGAGACCGCCCATGAGCTGGAGCAGCTCAAGCAGCGCCTGCGCCAGAAGATGGAACGGCAGGTCAAGACGGTGATGAACCAGCTCGGCGTCTACGACGAGGTGTTCGCGCAGCTGACCGGCGAGGGCAACGCCCCGGCGTTCCGCGACTTCCTGCTGAAGTCGCCCGACATGTTCCTGTCGCTGGGCGAGGGCTGCGGCCTGGTCAGCCACATCGCCACCTACTGGCGCTATCAGTTCCCCCGCGGCCGTCCCCTGGCGGCCAACGTCATCCAGCTGATGGACGTGCTGCAGGACTTCGAGCTCAGCCTCGGCTCAGAAAACGACTACGAGCACATCTAGCGGCCGACCGGCCGCGCCCGGTTGAACAGCCGTCCCACGCGCTGGATCAACTGCTCGTCGCGGAAGGGCTTCGACAGATAGTCCTTGGCCCCCAGCTTGATCGCCTTCGCCACGTCCTCGGCGGCGTTGCGCGCGGTCAGGACCAGGGTCGGCACCTTGTCGCTCAGACCCTGCACGCGCATGTGCGACAGCACGCCGAACCCGTCCAGCTTTGGCATGTTGATGTCCAGCACCAGGGCCTCGGGCCGGAAGTCGGTCAGGCGGTCCAGGGCCTGCGCCCCGTCCTTGGCGGCTCGCACCTCGAAGCCGGCGATCGACAGCCGGGTGACGATCAGTTCCAGCACCAGCGGCTCGTCGTCGGCCACCAGCACCCGCCGCGCGCGGCGTTCAACCAGCGACATGGCTCTCTCCCAGGTCGTCCTCGTCCGACCATGCCACGGCGCCGGCGATCGCGGCGTACATTTCCAGCGGCTGGATCGGCTTGCGCACCAGGCCGTCGAAGCCGTCGAGGTCCCCGTCGCCTTCCACGTCGGCGTCGGCCGTGAAGGCCAGCACCGGCACGAACCGGTTCGGCCCCGTCTCCGCCCGCAGGCGCTTCAGCGCGGCCCGTCCGTCCAGATGCGGCATGCGCAGGTCCATCAGCACCACGTCCACCGGCAGCAGCGCCAGGCGCGCCACCGCATCGGCGCCGTCGGCGGCTTCCTCGACCTCGGCGCCGGCCGCTTCCAGAATACGCCGCGACAGCTCCCGGTTCACCGGGTTGTCGTCCACCACGAAGACGCGAATCCCGTCGATCGACACGATCGCCTCGTCGCCGGCCAGCTCGGCCGGCAGCTCGGCCACCGGCGCGGGCAGCTCCACATGGAAGGTCGCCCCCTCGCCCGGCGTGCTGGTCACGCCGATCGTACCGTCCATGGCCTCGACGATCCCGCGGCTGATCGCCAGCCCCAGCCCGGTGCCGCCGTGGCGACGGGTCATGCCACCGTCGATCTGTTCGAACCGCTGGAAGAGGCGCGCCTGCGCCTCCTCGTCCAGGCCAGGCCCGCTGTCGCGCACCCGGATCAGCACCCGCCCGACGGTCTCGGCTGGCGCGACGCTCAGCGTGACGCCGCCCTCGTCGGTGAACTTCACCGCGTTGCCGGCCAGGTTGATCAACAGCTGACGCAGGCGGTCTCCGTCCAGCATCGCCGCTCGCGGCAGGCCCGGCTCGGCCTCGAACGAAAGGCTCAACCCCTTGTCTTCGGCCTGGCGGGAGAAGAGCTGCAGCGTCTCCTCGCACACCTGGGCCACGTCGGTCGGCCGCGGCCGGATCTCGAACTTGCCGGCCTCCAGCTTCGAGAAGTCCAGGATGTCGTTGACGATGGCCAGCAGGCCGTTGCCCGCCCCGGCGATCCGGCTGACGTAGCCGGCGGCCGGATCGGTCAGTTCCAGTTCGCGCAGCAGGTTCGTGAAGCCCAGCACGGCCGTCAGCGGCGTGCGGATCTCGTGGCTCATGTTGGCCAGGAACTGCGACTTCGCCGCCGCCGCCGCCTCGGCCTCGGCCTTGGCCGCCGCGATCTCGGCTTCCTGCTCCACCTGCCGCTGAATGTTGCGGATCACGTCCAGGAAGCCTGTCGGCGCTCCGGTCTCCGGATCGCGGAGCAAGGTGGCGTTCGACTCGTACCACACCCAGCCATCCAGGCCCGGAGCCCTGGCGCGCCAGCGCACCCGGGTCGATCCGCCCTCGGGTAGCAGCGCCTGGAACGCCTTGAAGACCTCGTTCGCATCGTCCGGATGGATGCGCTTGCGGAACGACGAGCCCTGCAGGTCCGACGGCGTCGCCCCCTGGAACCGCACGTTCGGGCTCACATAGGTCGTCCGCCCGTCCAGGCCGGTCATGATGATCATGTCCGACGTGTTCTCGATGATCAGGCGATACTGGGCCTCGCGCTCGCGCAGGGCCGCCTCCGCCGCGCGACGCGCGGTCAGGTCCTGGATCTCGACCACATGGTGCTTGGGCCGCCCGTCCGGATGACGCACCAGGGCCATGGTCAGGTCGACCCACACGTACGAGCCGTCGGATCGGCGATAGCGGCGCTCGACGGTGTAGCTCTCGATCTCGCCGGCCGCGAGGCGCGCGAAGTTCTCGGACGCGCGGCCGGCCTCCTCGGGGTGCGCCAGTTCGACGGCGCGCAGATCCAGGAGGTCGGCCTGGCTCATCTGCAGGATGGAGCACAGGGCCCGGTTCACCTTCAGGAACTGGCCGTCCATCTGCACGACCGCCTTGCCGATCGCGCCGTGCTCGAACGAGGCCTCGAACAGCTCCTGCTGGGCCCGGCGGTCAGTGACGTTGCGCAGTACGTTGACCGCGCCCACCGCCCGGCCGGCGTCGTCGCGCAGCACCTGCGGGTTGCCCTCCAGCCAGACCCATTCGCCCGACGCCGTGCGATAGCGCACCTGCTGGGTGACCTCGAACCCGGCCTCGGGCCGCCGGGCCGCGCCGCGCCCCCGCGCCTCGCGCACCCGCGCCAGATCCTCGGGGTGGATCAGTTCGTCCACCCGCCGTCCGACCACCTGCTCGGGCTCGTAGCCATAGGCCCGCGAAGACGGAGAGACCCAGGTGATCCGCCCGCGGCGATCCATCCGGATCACCAGGTCGATCATGCTGTCGGCGATCAGCCGATAGCGGGACTCGCTCTCGCTCAGGGCCGCGTCGGTTTTGCGCTGATCGGTCAGGTCCTCGATCTGCGAGACGTAGTGCAGCGGCTGGCCCTCGGCGTCCCGCACCATCGAAACCGTCAGGCGTACCCAGACGATCTCGCCGTCGGCCCGCACATAGCGCTTGTCGATCCGGTAGCTGGGGATCTCGCCCGCCACCAGTCGCCCCAGCAACTCCAGGTCCGAACTCAGGTCTTCCGGATGGGTGATGGTCTGGAAGTCGCCCGCCAGCAGGTCGGCCTCGGCGTGGCCCGCGATCTTGCAGAACATCTCGTTGAGCCGCAGGAAGCGGCCATCCAGGCTGACCAGCGCCTTGCCGATCGGTCCGTGCTGGAACGCCGCCTCGAACAGTTCGGCCTGGGCGCGGACCTGTTCCTCCATCTCCCGGCGCGCCGTCACGTCGCGGAAGATGTTCACGAACCCGGCGACCGCGCCGGTCTCGTCATAGACGGGCCGGGGATTGCCTTGCGCCCAGTACCAGGCCCCATCCTTCTTCAGGACGCGATGCTCGCGGTTCGCCGCCGGGTCCACCTCGCCCCGCAACAGCGCCGCCACATTGGCCTGGAAGCGCGCCAGGTCGTCGGGATGGACCAGTTGCGACCCGTCCGTGCCGATCAGGTCCTCCGGCGTCCATCCGTAGAGACGGATGCCCGGCGATATGTAGGTCAGGATCCCTCGGCGATCGACACGCGCGAGGACGTCCCCGGTCTGCTCGGCGATGAAGGCTAGCGCCTCTTCTCCCGCCGTCGCGTTACTCTTGAGCACAGGCGTTTCCTCTCGCGGCGCCGACACGCCAGCGGGGACGGTAAACGTCCTGCGCTTTCAAGGGTGTAAACGCCCCCCAACGCACGGCTCACGTGCGTGCGACGGCTCGCCGCAGGCGGGGAGCGCCAGTCCCTAGTCCAGGTTCTCGGGGATCAGCCGCTCGACGATCACCGTGTCCATCCAGACACCGTCGAGCTTGCCGTGTTTCCGGTGGACGCCGATCTCGTCGAACCCCATCCGCGCCATCAGCGCGAGGCTCGCGCGGTTCTCCGGAAAGACGCGCGACAGCAGCTTCCAGAGGCCCTTTTCGCGCGCCGCCGACACCAGCGCATCCATCGCGACCTGACCGACGCCCTGACCGCGGTTCTCGCGCCGCACATACACCGAGAACTCCCCGATCCCCCGATAGCAGCAGCGGTCAGCGTAGGGGTGAGCGACGGCATAGCCCGCCAACTCGCCGCCTGGACCGTCCACCGCCACCAGCGCCAGCGCGCTGTCGAACCAGGCGGTGATCTGCGAGACCGACCGGGGCTCGGTCTCGAAGGTGGCGATCCGATCCTCGATGCCCTGATTGTAGATCTCGGCGATCGCCGCGGCGTCGTCACGCCGGGCGGTTCTCGCATGCAATGTCATCCCCGACTCCTTGACGATTCTATTTTTCTCGAAATATAGAATTATACATCACAGACGGAGCTCACCCATGAAGCGCCTCCACCTGCACGTGAGCGTGCCCGACCTTCACCAGTCGATCCAGTTCTACGAAACGCTGTTCGGCGCCCAGCCGGCGGTGGTCAAGGACGACTACGCCAAGTGGATGCTCGACGATCCGCGCGTGAACTTCGCCATCTCCCAACTCCCGAACCGCGCGCCGGGCGTCGACCACGTCGGTATCCAGGTGGACACGACGGCTGAACTCGCCGAACTCGCGGGACGCCTGAAGGCGGCCGGGGCCGAGACCTTCGACGAAACCGCCACGACCTGCTGCTACGCCAAATCGGATAAGAGCTGGGTCGCCGATCCCGCCGGCGTCCGGTGGGAGACCTTCCACACCTTCGGCGAAGCCACGACTTATGGAGAGGACGGCGCGCTGGCCGCGTTGGAAGCTTCTCAGGCCCGCCCCGCCGGCGCGTGCTGCGGCTGATGCAGCAGGACGACGCCATCGGCGCGCTGGGCGCGCTCGCCCACGCCAGCCGCCTGGAGGTCTTTCGCCTGCTGGTCCGCGCGGGCCCCTCGGGCATGGCGGCGGGCGAGATCGCCAGGGCGCTGGGCAGCCTGCCCAACACGCTCTCCACCAACCTCGGCATCCTGTCGGCCGCCGGCCTGGTGTCGTCCCGCCGCGACGGCCGCTCGATCGTCTACGCCGCGCGCTACGAGAGCATGCGCGACCTGCTGGCCTTCCTCATGGAGGATTGCTGCGCAGGCAATCCCGAGATCTGCGCACCGCTGACGCAGACGCCGCAGCCCGCCTGCGCGGGCGAGGGCGGCGCCTGTTGAACCGGCTCGACACCCGGCGCGCCATCGCGGCGGAGGCCCTGGGAACCGCGCTGCTGCTCGCGATCGTCGTGGGCTCGGGGATCATGGGCCAGCGCCTGTCGGGCGGGGACGACGCCATCGCACTCCTGGCCAACGCCATCGCGACCGGCGCGGGCCTCGTGGTCCTGATCACGATCTTCGCGCCTGTATCCGGCGCGCACTTCAATCCGCTGGTCACCCTCGCCTTGGCCGCGCGGCGCGCGATCGCCCCCCTCACCGCCGCGGGCTTCATGGTCGCCCAGTTCGCCGGCGCGGTGGCGGGCGTGATCGCCGCCCACGCCATGTTCGGCCTGCCCCTGCTCCAGGTTTCGGCCAGGCTTCGGGACGCGCCCGGCCAGGGAGTGTCGGAGGCGATCGCCGCCTTCGGCCTGCTGCTGACCATCCTCGGCGTCAGCGCGGCTCGCCCGGCCGCCGTCCCGGCCGCGGTCGGCCTCTACGTCACGGCGGCCTACTGGTTCACCGCGTCCACCGCCTTCGCCAATCCCGCCGTCACGGTCGCGCGCAGCCTCACGGATACGTTCTCGGGCATATCGCCGGCATCGATTCCGGCCTTCGTCGCCGCGCAGGCCGCCGGCGCCTTGGCCGCGGTCGCCACCGCCGGCTGGTTGTTCGCGCTCCCACGGTCACAGCCCGATTGAGCCCGGCCGCCAACGCCAGCTAGCATGGGTCCGTGGTTCACGCCCTGACACCCCATCCCGACTTTCCCTGCCGCGTGCTGAGCGGACTCGAGGCCGAGGTCGCGCGCCCCGCGCCGGACCGCCTGCGTGTGCGCTATCGGCTCTCGGGGATCACCGGCGATCTGGTGTTCCCGCCGTCGATCGGCGGCCGGGCGGACGAACTGTGGCGGCACACCTGCCTGGAGGCCTTTGTCCGCACTCCTGGCTCTGACGGCTATCGGGAACTCAACCTCTCGCCAGGAGGTCAGTGGGCGGCCTATCGCTTCGACGGTTACCGCGCGGGCATGGCCAACGCCGAGGTCCCACCGCCGGAGGTGAGCATCAGCGGGCCGGGCGGCGACGTCCTGGAGTTCACGGTCGAGTGGACGCTGGACCTGCCGGCCGACGCCGACTGGCAGGTCGCCGTCACCGCCGTGATCGAGGCCTCGGACCGGACCGGCTCGTACTGGTCGATCCGGCATCCCGAGGGGCGCCCCGACTTCCACCACGCCGATGGCTTTGTGGTCGAACTTCGCCCACCTTCGGCCGCATGAGATTCGGCCTCGACCGCCTGCTGGCGGACCCCGCCCTCCGCGCCCCGCTCGCCGGCCGCCGGGTCGCGCTGCTGGCCCATCCCGCCTCGATGACGGCGGACCTGACCCATTCGCTGGACGCCCTCGCCGCCTGCCCCGACGTACGCCTGACGGCCGCCTTCGGGCCGCAACACGGCCTGCGCGGCGACAAGCAGGACAACATGGTCGAGAGCCCGGACTTCAATGATCCGGTCCACGGCGTGCCGGTGTTCAGCCTCTACGGCGAGGTGCGCCGGCCGACCGACGCCTCGATGGAGACCTTCGACGTCCTGCTGGTCGATCTGCAGGACCTCGGCTGCCGCATCTACACCTTCATCACCACCCTGCTCTACGCGCTGGAAGCAGCCGCGAAGCACGGCAAGGCGGTCTGGGTGCTGGACCGGCCCAACCCCGCCGGCCGCCCGGTCGAGGGGCTGACCCTGCGCCCGGGGTGGGAGAGCTTCGTCGGCGCCGGCCCCATGCCCATGCGCCACGGACTGACCTTGGGCGAGCTCGGCCACTGGTTCATCCAGACCTTCAAGCTCGACGTGGAGTACCGCGTGATCGAGATGGAGGGCTGGGTGCCTGAGGCCGCGCCCGGCCACGGCTGGCCCCTGGGCGAGCGGGTGTGGGTCAACCCCAGCCCCAACGCGCCGAACCTGGGCATGGCCCGCGCCTATGCGGGCACGGTGATGCTGGAAGGGACCACCCTGTCTGAGGGCCGCGGCACCACCCGCCCGCTGGAACTGTTCGGCGCCCCCGACATCGACGCCCGCGCCGTGATCGCCGAGATGCGGGCCCTGGCGCCCGACTGGTTGGCCGGCTGCACGCTGCGCGACTGCTGGTTCGAGCCGACCTTCCACAAGCACGTCGGCAAGCTGTGCGCCGGGGTCATGATCCATGCCGAAGGCCCGGCCTATGACCATGAGGCGTTCCGTCCGTGGCGGCTGCAGTCGCTGGCCTTCAAGGCCATCCGTCGCCTACAGCCCGACTATCCGCTGTGGCGCGATTTCCCCTACGAATACGAGATCGGCAAACTGGCCATCGACGTGATCAACGGCGGGCCGCTGCTGCGCGAGTGGGTGGACGATCCCAGCTCCGCGCCCGGCGACCTCGACGCCGTCACCCGGCCCGACGAGGCGGCCTGGGTCGAGGCGCGCCGTCCGTTCCTGCTGTACTGACCGCTGAACGGCGTTCAGTCGCCCCACGGGTGATTTCGGCGGCCCGCCAAGCCCTTACCGACTTATCCACAAGCAACAAGCGGGTGACAGCAAGGCTTCGCCGGGCTTACAACTTGTCGGCGAGGGGTGGGAAACCGTGCCGACCAGGATACTCATCGTCGACGACGACGACGCGCTGCGCAGGGCGCTTTCCCGCACGCTCCGGGGTCACGGCTACGAGGTGGACGAGGCCGGGGACGCCCACGAAGCCCTGGGCGCGATCGACCGCCAGGCGCCCGATCTGGTGCTCACGGACATCATGATGCCCGGCGGCGACGGCGTGGAGCTGATCAACGCCATCCGCCATCGCATGCCGCGCCCGGGCATCCTGGCCATGTCCGGTCGGGGCAGCATGGGCGCCCTCGACCTGCTTCACCTGGCCGAGAAGCTCGGCGCGGACCTGTCGCTGAACAAGCCCTTCTCCACCGACGAGCTGCTTCTGGCGATCTCCGAGCTGGAGACCCGCGTGCCCTTCGGCAGCTTCGAGACGCGATCCGGCGACGGCCAGCGCCACTGAACGGGCCTACATCGATCCGTCGCGGAATGCCCGCTGTTCGTCGCACGCCCGCTGCACCGGCGCGGGGCTCGGGCTACCCCTCACACATCGCCGGGGCGAGGTTGTCTGGTCGCCTCGGTGATGGCGGAGCCGTCTAAACCCGATGGACGGCTCCGCCCCCCACATCCTCCCGAAGCGGAGGATCAGGCGGGTTCGGGCGCCTTCGCGCTGGTCGTCGCGCCCGTCAGCTTCCCAGTCGAGATCCATTCGAGCAGATCGGCGTTGATGACATCCGCATGGGTGGCGGCCATGCCGTGGTCGAGCCCCGGATAGACCTTCAGCGTCCCCTTCTGCAGCAGCTTGATCCCCTTCAGGGCCGCCGCGCCGATCGGCACGATCTGGTCGTCGTCGCCGTGCAGCAGCAGGACCGGCACGTCGATCTTCTTGAGGTCCTCGGTGAAGTCGGTCTCGGAGAAGGCCTTGATGCAGTCGTAGTGAGCCTTCACGCCGCCCAGCATCCCCTGCAGCCACCACTTGTCGATCAGCCCCGGGCTGACCTTCGCGCCCGGCCGGTTGAAGCCGTAGAACGGGCCGGTCGGGACGTCCTTGAACATCTGCGCCCGGTCGGCCAGCAGCGCGGCGCGGAAGCCGTCGAACACCTCGATCGGCAGGCCCTCCGGGTTGCTGTCCTTCTTGACCATCACCGGCGGCACCGCGCCGATCAGCACGCCCGCCGCCGCGCGGTCGGTCCCGTGCCGGCCCAGATACCGCGCCACCTCGCCGCCGCCCGTGGAGTGGCCGACATGGATCGCGTCCTTCAGGTCCAGGGCCAGCACCAGCGCCCGCAGGTCGTCGGCGTAGGTGTCCATCTCGTTCCCGTCCCAGGTCTGGGTCGAGCGGCCGTGCCCGCGACGGTCATGGGCGATGACGCGATAGCCCTTCTGACCGAAGAACATCATCTGCGCGTCCCAGTCGTCGGCGGTCAGCGGCCAGCCGTGGCTGAAGACGATGGGCTGGCCCGCGCCCCAGTCCTTGTAGAAGATCTGCGCGCCGTCCTTGGCGGTGATGAAGGGCATGGTCGGTCTCCTGTCGGGGGGCGACAGGCCTCTCCCCGTCGCCCGGCTACGATGCGCCCGGCCCCGGGCGGCGCCCATTCAATCTCCGGTGCGCGACAGTCATACCTTCGTATGCGCGACATCCTCGGCCGCGGGCAGGTTGAACACGAAGCAGGCGCCGCCCGCGGCGTCGGGCGGATCGATGGCCGAGATCGCGCCGCCGTGCGTCTCCAGGATCGAGCGGCAGATCGCCAGCCCCATCCCCATCCCCGACGCCTTGGTGCTGAAGAAGCTGTCGAACAGCCGGCCGCGATCCTCGGGCGCCACGCCCGGGCCGGTGTCGCGCACGGTGACCTCGACCCCGCGCGCGTCGTGCGAGGTGCGCACCGCGATCTTCCGCCCGCCCTCCATCCCCCCCATGGCCTGGGCGGCGTTGACCAGCAGGTTCACCAGCACCTGTTGCAGCAGGGTGCGGTCGGCGCGCACCGCCGGCAGGCTGGCGGACAGCACAGCCTCGGTCTCCACGCCCAGCCCCTGCAGCTCGTGCCGCAGGAACGCCAGCGCCTCCACCACCACGTCGTTGAGGTCCAGCGACGACATCTCGGGCTCGTGCCGCATCGCCATTCCCCGCACCCGGGCGATGATGTCGGCCGCCCGCTGGGCGTCGGCCACGATCCGTCCGGTCAGGGCCTTCACCTCGTCCAGGTCCGGCTCCGGCCGCGCCAGCCAGCGCAGGCCGGCCGAGCCGTTCGTCGCGATGGCGGCCAGCGGCTGGTTCACCTCATGGGCGATGGAGGCCGTCAGCTCGCCCAGCATCGAGACCCGGGCCGCATGGGCGAACTCGGTCTGCAACCGCTGCAGCCGCGCCTGGGCCTGGACACGCTCGCTGATATCGATGACCCCGATCAGCAAGGTCCCCTTCCCCACCGCCTCGGGCGGAAAGCAGGCGGTGAACAGGGCGTCGAACTCGCTGCCGTCCAGCCGTTTCAGCCGCGTCTCGCTGGCGTAGCTGGGCGCCCTGCTGGCCGCCGCCGCCACGCTGGCGCCGAAGACCGCGGTGCTCGCCTCGGGCCAGAACGGCTCGACACTGGCGTTCAGCAGGTCGGCGCGCTCGCCGAACAGGGCCACGGACTGTTCGTTCACGTCGATCACGCGCGTCTGGCGCATCATCTCGCGCGTCAGTTCCGGGTTGGCCGCCAGATGGACGCCGAAGTCGGCGACGCCGGCCTTGCGCAGCTCGCGCAGCATCCCGCCCACCGGTGAGAAATCCAGCTCCCAGAACGAGGCGGCCATGGCCTGGAAGAGGTTGCGATAGCGGTACTCACTGCGCCGCAAGGCGGCCTCGGCGGCGCGGCGCGCGGTGATGTCCCGCCCCGATTCCAGGATCGCCGCCGGCGCGCCGTCCGGCCCCCGCCGCAGGCTCCAGCGCGCCTCCACCACCAGGACCGAACCGTTCGCGGCCTGCCGCGCCAGCTCGCCCTCCCAACGCCCGTCGGCCAGCAGCCGCGCCTCGAGCTCGGCCACCGACTGCTCGTGCCCCGCGCCCAGCAGTTCGTGCGCGTTGCGTCCCAGCGCCGCTTCGCGCGGCCAGCCATAGAGATCGGCGGAGGCGGCGTTCCAGCTCAGGATCGCGCCGTCCAACCCGCGCACGAACACGCTGTCGTGCACCAGGTCGAAGAGGTCCCCCTGCGCCCCGCCGTCCATCGTTCCCCCTGCGTCCTCGCCGATCCGCGGCGACGGTAACACGCGCTCACGCCGCCAGGGCGCGATCCAGGCACGCGATCAGCGCGTCGGCGGTGAACGGCTTGCGCAGCAGGCAGAACGCGCCGCTGGCCATGGCCCGCTCATGCACCGCCGGCTCGGTCCGCGCCGTCACCATGATCACCGGCATCGCCACCCCGTCGGCCACCAGCTTCTGTTTCAGCTCGATGCCCGAGATGCCGGGCATCTGGATATCGGTGACCACGCAATTGGAGGTCCGCGCCTCCTCCGCCGCCAGGAAGTCCTCGGCCGAGCCGTAGGCCAGGGTGCGGTAGCCCAGCGAACGCACCAGCCCCACCACCGCCAGGCGGAGCGACTCGTCATCCTCGACGATCGAGATCAGCGGTTCGGAGGCGCTCATGGGGATCCGGGCAAGGGACGTAGTACGATCCCGGGGCTTCGCACGCCCCCGCCCGCGCCGGAATCATACGCTGGTATGAGCGTGGAGCCCCAGCGCCTCGGCCATCCGCACCAGGTCGGCCAGCGACCGGGCGCCCATCTTCCGCATCGCCGCGCCCCGGTGGATCTTCACGGTGATCTCGGAGAGCGAGAGGTCGAACGCCGCCTGCTTGTTCAGCTTGCCGGCGGTGACCAGCGCCATCACCTGCCGCTCGCGCGGCGACAGGGTCTCGAACCGCTCCTCCAGGCCGCGCTTGTCGGTCTCCTCGCGGCGTCGCTGGCGATCCTTCTCGAAGGCCAGGGTCACGGCGTCCAGCATGTCCTGATCGCGGAACGGCTTCTCCAGAAAGTCGATGGCGCCCGCCTTCATGCCCCGCACCGACATCGGGATGTCGCCGTGACCGGTCATCAGCACCACCGGCAGGCGGATGCCCAGGCTCTCGAGCCGCGCCTGGAAGTCCAGCCCCGACAGCCCCGGCAGCCGCACGTCGAGCACCAGGGCGCCCGCCCGCCCCTCGGGCAGGCCGGCGTCCATCAGCGCCTGCGTCGACCCATAGGTCCGCGCCTCCACGCCCACCGACCGGAACAGGCCGGACAGCGCCTCGCGAAGAGACTCGTCGTCGTCGACGATGTGGACGATGGCGGCGTCGGACATGGCAGCACCCTGATCAGGTGAGGCATCCTGCCACACCCCTCAGGCGGGTGCGCCCTATACTTCCGGATGAGTTCCCGCGCTGGCGGGCGCCGGCCGCGCCATCGGCGTCAGCGGATCAGCCCGCCCAGAACCCGTGTTCGCCTTGCACGCGCACCTGACAGGCGCGCCCACCGTCGATCATCTCGCGGGCGCGGCGATTGGCGGCCGCCCTCGCGATTTCCTTGTCCTCGGAGTGTCCGAATTCCTGGCCGTCCTGCTCGACGCACCAGACGCCCTCGGTCCGCGTGACGGTCAGAACCGCCCTCTCAACATTGATACGCATCCGGTAATCTAGCACGCCATCCGGGCGGAAATCCAGTTTTCTTGAAACGTCGTCTTGCCATTCGCAAGACGTTCCAATATATATCAGCGATCAAATATCGTTTTGGCTCGCTGCCACCCGGGTCGGAAATCCTGAATTTCACCCCCGGAATAGACCTCGACCCTCTCCGAAAATTTGATCTCAAAGCTCACTTCGAGCGCGAGAACTCATGTCCGAAAGGGACGACCCATGCAAACCGGCACTGTGAAGTGGTTCAACGCCACCAAGGGCTTCGGCTTCATCCAACCTGAAGACGGCGGCGCCGACGTCTTCGTGCACATCTCGGCCGTCGAACGCGCGGGCCTCGGCTCGCTGACCGAAGGTCAGAAGGTCAGCTTCGAGCTCGAGCGCGATCGCCGCAGCGGCAAGATGTCGGCCGGCCAGCTGCAGGCCGCCTAAGACCTGCCGGGCGGCCGTTCGCGGCCGCCCACCCAGGCTCGCGCCGCGCTTCTCCGGCGCCCACCCCCTCATACCTTTGACCAGCTTCACCGCACGGCGCCTGCCGCTGCGGATATCGTTGTTTGAACATACATACAGGACGGGTTGGCAGCCCGTCGGAACCGTGTCAGCCTTTACGCTCATAAAAACGAGACCGCCCCGATCAGAGGGCGGCTCGGAACGGGAGGCTCAACCATGTCCAGAACCCGCCGTCTGGCGGGGGCGTCTATCGTCGCCCTCGTCGTCGCCAGCGCAGCCGAAGCCCAGGCACAGGCCACGCCACAACCGGCCGAGAGCGTCGTCGAGGAGGTCGTGGTCACCGGCTCCTTCATCGCCGGCACACCCAAGACCACCGCCATTCCCGTGGCCGTCATCGGCAAGGACGAGCTGGAGAAGCGCGGCTCGCCCACCGTCCTCGAGATCCTGAAGACCCTGCCGGTCATGGGCCCGGTGCTGGGCGACTCCAACCAGTTCTCGGCGACCGCCCAGGCGGGCGGCGCGGGGCGCGGCTCCATCAACCTGCGGGGCCTCGGGCCCCAGCGCACCCTGGTGCTGCTGAACGGACGCCGCTTCGCCGGCTACACCGCCGACACGAACCTGCTGCCCGCCGCCGCCATCGGCCGCGTGGAGGTGCTGAAGGACGGTGCGGCCGCGACCTACGGCTCGGACGCCATCGGCGGGGTCGCCAACTTCATCACCCGCCGCAATTTCCAGGGCTTCGAGGTCCAGGGCGACTATCGCTACGTCCCCGGCTCGGACGGCGGCGACTACACCGCCAGCGCCCTCTACGGATGGGTGGGCGAGACCTCGAACCTGATGCTCAGCGCCGGCTACCAGCATCGCGGCGAACTGCCGCTGGCCAAGCGCGAGTGGGCGATCCGCCCCTATCAGGAGAACCCGTCAGGCTATTCCTCGCTGGGCAATCCGGGGACCTTCACGGTCCGTAGCGGCCCGGGCGGCACGGGCACGACCCTGGCGTCGGCGGTCGACGCCAACTGCGGCGCGGTGGGCGGCACGCCCGGCTTCAGCGGCGCCTCGCCGGTCTGCTTCTATACCTACCTGCCCTACGACAACATCGTGGAGACCACCGACCACTTCCAGCTCTACGGCGAGTTCAACGCCGACCTGAGCGAGAACGCCAAGTTCCACGTCGAGGCGCTCTATTCCCAGATCTCCCTGCCCGACTACCGCGGCTCGTCCAGCTACCCGCAGACCTCCGGCCCCAACGGTCCGGGCAGCGCCAACGTCTTCAGCGTGCCCGCCTCGAACCCCGGCTTCGCCACCTTCCTCATCCAGACCGGCAACGCCGGGCTGATCGGCACGGCCCAGAGCGCGCTGGCCACCTTCTGGCGCCCCCTCGGCTATGCCGGCAACCCCAACACGGGCGGTCGCGGCGGCCAGAGCCAGAGCCGCAAGTACGAGGAGTTCCGCATCTCGGGCGGCTTCAAGGGCCAGACCCCGTTCGCCGGCATCGGCTACGACGTCGCCGCCACCTACATGCGCGAGAAGGCCGACAACCAGAACTCGGACATCCTGATCGACCGCCTGCAAAGGGCGCTGAACGGCCTGGGCGGCATCGGCTGCACCGGAACCACGCCCGGCGCCAACGGCTGCCAGTACTACAACCCCTTCTCCAACGCCTATCCGAACGCTCCGGCCCTGGGCCTCAGCAACCCCGGCTACAACGCGGCCGGCGCCAACTCGCCCGAGTTGATCGGGTGGCTGTTCGACCGCCAGCAGACCCTCACCGAGCAGGACACCTTCGTCGTCGACGCCGTCTTCAACGGCAAGCTGCCCTTCGCCCTGCCCGGCGGCGAGATCGGCTGGGCGGTCGGGGCCCAGTACCGCAAGGTCGACTTCGACCAGGCCGTTCCCAATCCGCTGCAGAACGCGCTGATCACCCCCTGCCCCATCGTCGGCGTGGTGAACTGCACGTTCAAGACCGGCCCCTACATCTTCCTCGGCCAGATCGTGCCGCTGAAACTGGAGCAGAGCGTCTACGCCCTGTTCGGCGAGTTGAACGTGCCGGTCACCGACAGCCTCAACGGTCAGTTCGCCGTCCGCTACGAGGACTATGGCGGCGCCACCGGCTCGACCCTCAATCCGCAGTTCCGTGGCAAGTGGCAGGCCACCGACTGGTTCGCCGTGCGCGGCTCGGTCGGCACCTCGTTCCGCGGTCCCACCGCGGTCAACGTCGCCCCCACGGGCACGACCACTCTCTCCGGCATCCTGGCCGCCGGCAACGCCTTCAAGTCCGTCGACAACTTCGGCAACCCGGACGTGGGGCCTGAGAAGGCCCTCACCTACAGCGTCGGCGCCATTGTCCAGGCGGGGAACCTCACCGCCACGGTCGACTACTGGTACTATCGGCTGAAGGACCAGATCACCCAGGTCCCGGCCAACATCATCGCCACCGCCGTGGGCGGCACGGGCAACGGCAGCCAGGCCGTGAACTGCGCCCACCCCTTGCGCGGCCTCATCACCTTCGCCGGTTCGAACACCTGCGTGCAGGGCGTGACCCTGGGCTCCGACATCGCCCGCGTGCGGTCCGACACCACCAACGGCCCGACCATCACCACCACGGGCCTCGACGTCGACGTGAACTACCGCTTCGACGACGTCTTGGGCGGTTCGCTCGATGTGGGCGCCAACGTCAGCTACGTCTTCGAGTACAAGCAGGCTGAGTTCCTGTTCGGCGGCGTACGCGTGTCGGGAGCCTATGACGCGGTGGGCTTCACCAACTACGACCGCCTGCCCGGCACGATCCCCGACTGGCGCGGCCAGTTCTACGCCGACTACAGCCGGGGCGCGCACAACGTCCGCTGGACCATGCACTACGTGGACGGCGCCACCGACAACCGGGGCCCGACCACGGTCCAGACCGGACCGTCAACCAACTGCAACGTCGCCAACGCCACGGCGGGAACGGCCACGAACTGCCGGCTGATCACCTTCGGCTCACGCGTGAAGACCTTCATCGCCCATGACGTCACCTGGCGTTGGACGATGGACGACGACCTCACCCTCACCGCCACGGTCTTCAACGTCTTCGATCGCGACCCGTCCGCGGCCCGGCTGGAGCCCAGCTACGACCCCTTCATCGGCAGCCCCCTTGGGCGCACGTTCAAGCTGGGGGTGCGGAAGTCGTTCTGAGACGGTCGGCGCCCCTCCCTTCCCCGGCGACGGGGAATGGAGGGCTCACCGCGCCGCGAGGCCGTTGAACATCACGTCCACCACGGTCTTGGCGTAGGCGTTCACCGCGGCCTCGTCGGGCTCGCCGCCCAGCACGGTCTTCACCGTGATCTTGTTGGTGAAGAAGTCGCGGCATGCGCCCACGATGATGAAGTAGGCGAACGAGGGGTCGATCGGCCGGAACTTCCCCTCGGCGACGCCACGCTCGATGATCGTCCGCTGGGCCTGGGACAGCGGCGTGACGAAGGTGTCCTTGATCACCTTGGCCGAAGCCGAGCCCTCGTCGCGCAGCAGCAGGTTCAGGAGCTGGTTCAGGTAGGGTCGGCGCGAGTAGGTGCGGATGATCCCCGACATGTGGATCCGCAGCATCTCCTCCGGAGACACGTCCATGGCCAGCAGCTGATCCAGCTGCTCCAGCGCGCGCGCCGTGTCCCGACGGGCCAGGGCCAGCAGCAGCCCTTCCTTGGTCTTGAAGTAGTAGGTGGTCAGCGGCGCGGTCAGCCCCGCCCGCTGGGCGATGGCCTGCAGCGAGACGTCGGCGGTCTCGGCCTCGGTCATCACCTCGGCCGCCGCATCCAGCAGGGCGTCACGCGCCGAACGATCGTCGGGCCGGCCGCGCGGAGTCGAGGTCTTGGTGGTCATGCGGCGGAACGGGACTCGGCGAATTCCGGCCCAGCTTATTGAACAGGCATACAAAGTCGAGCGCCGCCGCCCCCGCGTCATCCCGCCTCGCCCCGGGCAGCCCGCGTGTCGTTTACGTGACGCCGCGCCGCTGATATTGCGAGCCAATCTCAAGTTTATCGAGGCTTCGATGTCCTTCCGGTTCGCGCTTCTCGCCAGTGTCGCCCTTCTCGCCTCCACCGCCGCCCAGGCCGACGAGGCGCCCGCGACCGAGGTCGAGGAGATCCAGATCACCGGCTCGCAGGTCACCCTGCCCCCCGCCTATGCCGGCGGCCAGGTGGCCCGGGGCGGCCGCGTCGGGCTGTTCGGCGCGCTGGAGACCCTGGACACGCCCTTCGCCGTCACCGCCTACACCCAGGAACTGGTCCAGGCGCAGCAGGCGCGCAGCGTCGCCGACGTGCTGCAGAACGACCCGGCCGTCCGCGTGGCCAAGGGCTTCGGCAACTTCCAGGAGCTGTACGTCATCCGCGGCTTCCCGGTGTACTCGGACGACATGACCTACAACGGGGTCTACGGGATCCTGCCGCGCCAGTTCGTGGCGGCCGAACTGCTGGAGCGGGTCGAGGTCTTCCACGGCGCCAGCGCCTTCCTGAACGGCGCGGCCCCGGGCGGCAGCGGCGTCGGCGGCGCCTTCAACCTCGTGCCCAAGCGCGCCGGTGGCGATCCGCTGACCCGTGTCACGGTCGGGGTGGAGAGCGGCGGCCAGCTCTATGGCGCGGCCGACGTCTCGCGCCGGTTCGGAGCCAACGAGGAGTTCGGGGTCCGCGCCAACATCGCGCGCCGCGACGGCGAACAGGCCGTCCAGGACCAGGACCGCGAGCTGACCGTCCTGGCCCTGGGTCTCGACTACCGCGGCGAGCGCGCCCGCTTCGCGGCCGACATCGGCTTCCAGGACCACCACATCGATGCGCCTCGGCCCAGCGTCACCCCGGCCGGCGCCGTGCCCAAGGCCCCCGAAGCCAGCGACAACTTCGCCCAGCCCTGGACCTACACCGACGAGCGCCAGCTGTTCGGCGTCGCCCGCGCCGAGTTCGATCTCACCGATCAGGTGACCGCCTGGGCCGCGCTCGGCGGCCGGTCGGGCAAGGAGCGGAACGTGCTGGCCAATCCCACGGCCCAGCCCAACGGGGTCACCAGCGCCTACCGCTTCGACAACGCGCGCAAGGACCGCGTGGTCTCGGCCGACGCCGGCCTGCGCGCCGACCTGCAGACCGGCGACATCGGCCACCGCCTCGTGACCTCGGTCTCGGCCGTGAAGCTGAAATCGCGCAACGCCTACGCGTTCTCGAACTTCGCGGGCTTCGCCGGCAGCCTCTACGCGCCTGTCGCCGTGGCGCCGCCCGCCGCCGACTTCTTCGTGGGCGGCCGCCTGTCGGACCCGAACGTCACCGAGCGCAGCGACAACGCCAGCTTCGCGGTCGCCGACATGCTGTCGTTCCTCGACGACCGCTTGCTCGTCACCCTCGGCGCCCGCTGGCAGCAGATCAAGGTCCGCACCTACGACTACGGCACGGGCGCCCTGCTGACCCGCTACAAGGAAGACGCCATCACCCCGGCCCTCGCCGTGGTCTGGAAGGCCACCGACCAGGTCTCGCTCTACGCCAACTACTCCGAGGCGCTGCAGCCCGGCCAGATCGCTCCGGCCACCAGCGGCGGCTCGCCGGTCACCAATGCCGGCGCGGCTCTCTCGCCCTTCCGCTCGGAACAGATGGAAGCCGGCGTGAAGCTGGACGCCGGCCGCTTCGGCGGCGGCCTGTCGGTCTTCACCGTCGACGTGCCCACCGCCTTCGTCCAGAACGGCGTCTTCGGCGCCAACGGCGAACAGCGCAACCGTGGCGTCGAGCTGTCGGCCTATGGCGAGCCCGTCGAGGGCTTCCGCGTCCTGGGCGGCGCCACCATCCTCGACGCCGAGCTGCGTCGCACCGCCGGCGGCGCGCTGGACGGCAAGGAGCCGATCGGCGTCCCCGGCTTCCAGGCCAACGTGAACCTCGAATGGGACGTCCCGGCCGTCGACGGCCTGACCGTCGAGGGCCGCATGGTCCACACCGGCTCGCAGAAGGTCGACGCGGCCAACACCGTGAAGCTCGGCGCCTCGACCCGCTTCGACCTCGGCGCCCGCTACGCGTTCGAGGCGGCCGGCAAGGGCATCACCCTGCGCGCGCGGGTCGAGAACGTCGGCGACAACGATGACTGGGTCTCGGTCGGCGGCTACCCCGGCGCCAACTATCTCGTGCTGGGTTCGCCCCGCACGTTCCTGATCTCGGCGTCGGTCGACTTCTGATGCTGACCCAGAAGACCGTGCGGGTCTGGTTCCTGGTCCACAAGTGGACCAGCCTCGTCTGCACGGCCTTCCTCCTGATGCTGTGCCTCACGGGCCTGCCGCTGATCTTCAGCCACGAGATCGACGACGCCCTGGGGCACGACGCCTGGAAGCCCGCCAACCCTGGCGGACCGCTGCTGGACTACGACGCGGTCCTGCAGCGCGCGCTCGCGAACCGTCCGGGCGAAGTCCCACTGTTCATGAGCTTCGACGACGATCGCCCGGTGGTGAACGTCACCACCGGTCCGCGCCCCGATTCCCCCGGCCCCGAGATGCACTTCGCCTCGTTCGACCGGACCAGCGGCGAGATCGTCCCACCGCTGCAGGGCGGCGGGGTCATGGAGTTCATCCTCCAGCTCCACACCGACATGTTCCTGGGCCTGCCCGGAATGCTGTTCCTGGGGGCGATGGGGCTCAGCTTCGCCGCGTCGATCGTGTCGGGCGTCGTCGTCTACACGCCCTTCATGCGCAAGCTGCCGTTCGGCTCGATCCGCACCACCCGTTCCAGTCGCCTCAGGTGGCTCGACACCCACAACCTGCTCGGGATCATCACCGTCGCCTGGGTGTTGGTCGTCGGGCTGACGGGCGTGGTGAACACCCTCTCGACGCCGATCATCGACACCTGGAAGGCCCGGCAGCTGGCCGAACTCACCCGCCCCTACGAGGGCCGTCCCGCCGTGACGTCGCTGACCTCGGTGCAGGGCGCCGTCGACAAGGCCCGCGAGGCCCTGCCCGGCATGACCCTGCAGTTCGTGGCCTTCCCCGGCGGCTCGTACTCCACCGAGCGGCACCTCCTGGTCTTCTTCCACGGCGACACACCGCTGACCAAGCACCTCATCACCCCGGCCCTGATCGACGCCGAGACCGGCGCTCTGGTCGGCGTGCGGCAGATGCCCTGGTACGTGAAGGCGCTGGGGCTGTCCCAGCCACTGCATTTCGGCGACTACGGCGGCCTGCCGTTGAAGCTGCTGTGGGCTGCGCTCACCGTCGTGACCCTCGTGGTCCTCGGCAGCGGCCTCTATCTCTGGCTCGGCCGTCGGCGCGCCACGACGACCTCTGGGACCGAGCCTCTCGACGCCCTCGCCGCGGCAGCCGAATAGCCATGCGTCGACCGCCCCAGCTCGTGCGGATATTCGGCGTGCCGGCGCTGATCGCCGCGTTGAGTCTCTTCGGCCTGATCGCCGCGCTCATCGGCGACGGGCCGTGGGACGCCGCCGGCTGGCTGGGCGTGTTCGCCCCCTTCGCCGCCCTCGTCTGGACTTCCCAGCGCCGCGGCTGAGCCGCTCACGGCATTACCTTGATACAAATCAATGAGATGAGCCGAATTCATGATTCGCGAATGATTCTGCGAGTTAGTCGCATTTAACTTGTTACTGCGAACCGCTCGCAATAAGACCCCCGCCGCGGCCGCGCTTCAAAGGCCGCCTCGTTCAAGAGAGAGGGGCTATGGATCTTCGCAATCGACTGCTGGCGGGCATCGCGCTCGCGGGCCTGCTGCCCGGCGCCGCGTTCGCCGACGACGCCGCCGAGGCGCCCGGCACGGCCGTCCAGGAACTGGTGATCACCGCCACCGGCAAGAGCCAGGCGACCTCCTCCACCAAGACCGAGACGCCGCTCATCGAGACCCCGCAGTCGATCTCGATCATCACCCGCGAGGAGATGGACGTCCGCGCCGTCCACACCGTCTCGGACGCCCTCGCCTACACCGCCGGCGTCCAGTCCGAGTCGTTCGGCATCGACAGCCGCGTCGACGAGGTCAGCGTCCGCGGCTTCAGCGCCGGCGGGTTCTCGTCCAGCAACAACTTCGTGGACGGCCTGCGCCTGCCGTCGGGCGGTCAGTGGACCCGCCCCGCCTTCGACCCCTTCGGCCTCCAGCAGGTCGAGGTGCTGAAAGGCCCCTCCAGCGTGCTTTACGGTCAGGTCGCCCCGGGCGGCCTCGTCAACCAGGTCAGCAAGCGTCCAGAGTTCGTGTTCGGCGGCGAACTGATGGCCCAGGCCGCCGGCTACACCGACCTCGGCCGCTGGCAGTATCAGCTGGCGGGCGACGTCACCGGTCCGCTGAACGCCGAGGGCACGCTGGCCTTCCGCGTGGTCGGCCTCGCCCGCGACGGCGAGACCCAGATCAAGGAAACCGAGAACAGCCGCTACTTCATCTCGCCGAGCCTGACCTGGAAGCCGACCGACGCCACGTCGCTGACCGTGCTCGGCCAGTACCAGCGCGACGAGGGCGGCTCGACCTACCAGTTCCTGCCGGCCACCGGCACGCTGCGGCAGAGCAACGGCCGCCGGATCGAACTGGACGCCTATCTGGGCGAGCCGGACTGGAACCGCTTCGATCGCGACCAGTACCTGATCGCATCGTTCTTCGAGCATCAGTTCAGCGACAGCCTGAAACTCCGCAACAACCTGCGCTACACCCACCTCGACACGCTCTACCGGGTGACGGTCCTGGCCGGCGACACGGTCACCAACTGCGGCGCGATCGCCGGCTGCATCCCCGGCCAGACGATCAACCGCCGGGCCGTGCAGGGTAAGGGCGAGAGCGACGGCTTCGCGGTCGACACCCAGCTCGAGGGCAAGTTCACCACCGGCCCGCTCAGCCACACCGTGCTGGCCGGTCTCGACTACTTCCACACCGACTGGGAGCACTACCGCGACCTGGTGCGGGCCAACCTCGTCCTGCCGCTGCTGGACTTCTACAATCCCGCGCCGCGCGGTTCGGCCGCCTACGCGGCGAACATGAGCCCGCAGGTCTACACCGAGACGGTCAGCAAGCAGACGGGCCTCTACGCCCAGGACCAGATCGAGGTCGGCAACCTGCGCATCGCCGTCGGCGGCCGCCAGGACTGGGCCAAGGACGACGCCTACAATCCGGTCACCCGCGCCACCACCATCACCAAGGCGGACGCCTTCACCTGGCGCGTCGGGGCGGTCCACCTCTTCGACAACGGCCTCGCCCCGTACGCCAGCTACTCGGAGTCCTTCCAGCCCTCGACCGGCCAGTACTTCGACGGCACGCCCTTCGACCCCACCACCGGTCAGCAGCTGGAGGCCGGCATCCGCTTCCAGCCCCCGGGCTCCAACATCTTCCTGACCTTCGCCGCCTACGAGATCACCCAGCAGAACATCACCACCCCCGACCCGGACCCGACCCACATCTGCGGCGGCGGAACCTGCAGCGTGCAGACCGGCGAAGGCCGGATCCGCGGCCTGGAATTCGAGGGCAAGGCCACCCTCGCCGACGGCTTCACCCTGGTGGCCACGGCCACCAAGTCCGAGGGCGAGGTCACCAAGACCAACACCGTCGCCCAGCGCGGCAAGGACCTGCCCAACGTGCCGGACGGCATGGCCTCGCTGTTCGTGGATTATCGCTTCCAGGAGGCCTCGCCGCTGCAGGGCCTGGGCGTCGGCGGCGGTGTCCGCTGGGTCGGCAAGAGCTGGGGCGATACGCTGAACACGCTGGCGATCCCCGACTACACCATGGTCGACGCCTTCGTGCGCTACGACCTGGGCCAGGCGAGTCCTGCGCTGGACGGGATCACCGCCTCGCTCAACGTCCGCAACCTGGCCAACAAGACCTATGTGGCGACCTGCGGCAGCACGGCCTCCTGCTACTACGGCTCGGGTCGCACCGTGAACCTGCGCCTGCAGTACCGGTGGTGAGCATGCGTGCGGCGGCCCTCGCCCTTCTCCTGACGACAGCGTTCGCGCCGACCGCCCTCGCCCAGGCGCCCGTCTCCCCCACGGTGCGCGGCCAGCCCTACGCGGTCCCGCGCTCCGAGGTTCGGGACGTGACGTCGAAGGCGGGCGAGGTCTACCGCCTGTTCATCTCCAGGCCGGACGGCCCGGCCCCCGCGGCCGGCTGGCCGGTGCTTTACATCCTCGATGGCGAGGACAGCTTCGGCATCGCGGCCGAGACAGCGAACCGCCTCGGTCGCTTCTCGGGCGCCGGCCGGATGAGTCCGGGCGTCGTGGTGGCGATCGGCTACGTCGGGCAGAGTCGCCGGTCGTTCGACTACACGCCCCCCGCCCCGCCGGTTCCTCCAGCTCCGGGCGACCGGGTGGAAAAGACCGGCGGGGCGGACCTCTTCCTCGACTTCATCACCCGCGAGGTCCGCCCGCTGGTCGAGGCCGACTACCCTATCGACAAGGGCCGCCAGGCCCTGATGGGACACAGCTACGGCGGCCTCTTCGTGCTGCACACGCTGTTCAATCGGCCCGAGGCCTTCCAGACCTACATCGCGTCCAGCCCGTCCATCTGGTTCGCCGATCAGCAGGTGCTGAAGGCCGAACCGGCTTTCGCCGAACGCATCCGCAAGGGCGGCCTGAAACGCCGGCTGGTCGTCACGGTGGGCGAGTATGAACAGGCGCCGCCGCCGTGGGCCGCCAGCGACCCCGCGGCCCGTGCGGTCACGGCCCGCAACGCCAGCCGCCTGATGGTCGACAACGCCCGCGACCTCGCCGCCCGCATTAAGCCGCTGGCGGCGTCGGGCCTCGCCGTCGACTTCCGCCTGCTGTCCGGCGAAAACCACGGCAGCGCCGTGCTGCCGGCCGTGGGCAACGCCCTGCCCTTCGCCTTCGGAGCCGCGCCATGACGGTCGCCGCAATCTGCATCCTGGCCGTCGCGCTCGCGGCGGCCGGCTCGGTCCTGATGTTCCTGGCCTCGCCGCATCAGGCGTTCCTGAAGCAGCCGCTCCGGCTTCGCGACGCGCTTGCGCTCGGCCTCGCGGGCCTGGTCGCATCGACGGTCCTCTTCCTCCAGGCGATCGGCCCGGCGGCGGCGGTCTACTGCGTGCTGACGGTGGCGATGGCCGTGCTCACCGCAGCCCCCTTCGTCGCCGCCCTGCGCCGTGCGCCGCCGTCGGAGAAGCGCTGATGGCCCGTACCGTCGCGGTCCCCAAGGACCAGCAACTCACCAGTCGCAACTGGTTCGGCAAGGCCTCGGCCGGGCTGATCCTGGGCTATGGCCTGGCGCTATCGCTCAGCGGCCTCTTCGCCTGGTTCGGACCTGGCGGTTACGGCGGACCGGTCAAGGTCCAGTTCAACATGTGGATGATGTCGCCGATCTGGGCCCTGGTGCTCAGCTTCTGCTTCTTCTTCCGCGACGGCCTGCGCGCCTGGCTCTGGCTGGGCGGCGCCAACATCCTCGCCTTCGGCCTGCTGTTCGCCGGCCGCGCGGTCCTGGCCTGAGGAGCCCGCCATGCGCACCGACGTCGTCAAGATGTACAAGGACGTCCACACCTGGGTGGGCATCGTCAGCGGCCTCTGCCTCTTCATCGCCTTCTATGCCGGCGCGCTCACGATGTTCGAGACGGCCGTCCAGGGCTGGGCCTCGCCCCCGCCGAACCTGCCGGCCGCCGTTTCGGTGGAGGACACCCCGAAGCTGATCGCCGCGACCATCGCCGCCCATCCCGAGGTGGCGAAGGAGTACGAGATCAACCTCGACGTCGGCCCCCAGGCCCCGGCCCGCATGACCTGGCACGTGGACGGCCCGTCCGGAAAGCGCGGCGACGAGATCCACTTCGCCTCGGCCCTCACCCCCGGCGGCCAGCTCGTGGTCGCGCGCCAGGACGAGACGCCCGTCGCCCAGTGGATCGACGTCCTGCACCAGCAGGTGGGCCTGCCCTTCGACCATGAGATCGCCATGCCCATCATGGGGGCGATCTCGCTGCTCTACGCCATCGCCCTGGTGTCGGGGGTGATCGCCTTCCTGCCCAGCCTGACCAAGGACCTCTTCGCCCTCAGGATCGGCAGGAACCTCAAGCGGATGTGGCTCGACGTTCACAACGTGCTGGGGGTCTTCAGCCTGCCGTTCCACGTCATCATGGCGCTGACCGCCGTGGTGTTCGCCTTCCACGACCAGTTCTACGACACCCAGAACGCCGCCCTCTACGGTGGGAAGATCGACGCGATCTGGGCCGAGGGTCGTCCCAAGACCCAGAAGCATCCGCCCGGAGCGCCGGTGCTCACGCCCGCCCAGATGATCCAGCGGATCGACGAACAGGCGCCCGGCTTCAGGCTGCTGCGCATCGGCTACGCCACCAACCCCAAGGGCCAGGTCCAGGCCCGGCTCCAGGGCGAGGACGCCCGCTACGGGATGCGAGGGCCGACCTTCGGCCTCGCCACCGCGGACGCCGTGTCGGGCGACCTGATCCAGTCCGAGTACCTGCCCGGGCATCAGGTGGGCTGGGCGGCGGCCGTCACCGGGTTCTTCACCCTGCACTTCGGCAGTTTCGGCGGGCCGGCGGTGCGTTGGGGCTACTTCGCCCTGGGGCTGGCCGGCGCCTTCCTCTTCTACTCCGGCAACCTCCTCTGGATCGAAAGCCGCCGGAAGCGGATGGCCAAGCGCAATCCGACCGCCGTGGTCCAATCCCGTTCGACCCAGGTGCTCGGCGCCCTGACCATCGGCGTCGCGCTGGGCTCGGTGGCCGGGGTGTCCGCCACCCTCGCCGCCGCCAAGTGGCTGCCGGGCCGCGCCGAGGACCTGATGGCCGCGCACATGTGGGTCTACTACGCGGTGTTCCTGTCCTGCGTGACCTGGGCGTTCCTGCGTGGCGCGGCCCGCGCCGCGCCCGAGCTGCTGTGGGCCTGCGCGGCCGCCACCCTGCTCGTCCCGCTCTCCAGCCTGCTGGGGGTCCTGGGCGTCGTCGGCTGGGTCCACCCGGAGAGCCTGATCGTCGACCTGACCGCCCTCGCCGGCGTCGCCGCCTTCGCCCTGATGGCCCGCCTCACCGCCCGCCGCCTCGCCGAGGGGCCAACCGACAGCGTCTGGTCGGCCGCGACACCTGAGCCCGCCGTCGCCGGCTAGCGGGCCAGCATGTCCCGCAGCTTGCCGACGGTGTTCCAGTTGCGAGCCGTGCCGCGCACCTTGAGCCGGCGCTCGATCACCACGTTGCTGAGCTTCGAGGTTCCCGCGCCGGCCGGGTAGTAGAGGTAGAGGCAGCCCGGCCCGACCCGGACCTCCTCGCCAGCCACACAGGCGCTTTCCAGCACCTCGACGCCGGCCTGCGGCTCGCCGCTCAGGAACATCGCCATCAGGCGGTTGGGCTCATCCTTCGCCTGTCTCTGGAAGGGGTTGGCGGCGATCACCGCCTCCAGCCCGGCAAGGTCACGCGCCATGACGTCGGCCGCCAGGCCCAGCGTCTTCTGGATCTCCGCCTCCAGCCGCTTGGCCGCCTCGGCCGGCGCCAGCGCGGTCCCGAACACCACATTGCCGCTGGCCAGCAGCGTCGTCGGCGCTTCGAAGCCCAGCCCCTCGGCCACGCGCTTCAGGTCGGCGGACAGCAGCTTGCGCCCGCCGACGTTCACCGCCCGCAGTAGGCCGGCCAGTTTCCTCACTGGCTGTCGGCTTCCCATTCCAGGAACTCCGGCGTCTCCAGCAACAGGCGGCAGTACGCGCCGACCGTCCCGTCGTCGCCATAGTCCCCCAGCTTCACGCCATAGGTCCGGAAGCGGCTGGCGACCGGCGTGTAGAAGGCGTCGGCGATCGACCAGTCGCCCGCCAGGAACGGCCCGCCCGAACGCTTGAGCAGCGCGCCCAGCGATTCCACGATCCGGCGGATGTTCTTGCCGGTCGCCTCGGAGAGCTCGGCCTCCTTGGGCTCGGTCTCCAGCGCCATCGGGCACTCGCCGCGCAGTGAAGCGAAGCCCGAGTGCATCTCGGCCGCCGCCGACCGCGCCAGCGCCCTCAGGGCCGGATCGGCCGGCCACAGCTCGGGTGCCTTCTCGGCCAGGTACTCGCAGATCGCCAGCGAGTCCCACACCACCAGATCGCCGTCCTTCAGCACCGGCACCAGACCCGAGGGCGAGTGCACGCGGATCTCGGCCTCGCTCATGTTGTTCTCCTGGCGCAGCTCCACCAGGGTCTCGGTGAACGGCAGGCCCGAGCGCTTGATCGCCAGCCACGGCCGCAGCGACCACGTCGACCACTTCTTCGTGCCGATCACCAGTTCCATGTCGCGGCCTCTCCCGGTTGCGCGCCCATCATCAGGCAGTCCGCCATCTAGTGTGGAAGTCGGGCCAGGAGAACCGCCGATCGCGTGCGCCCGCGCTCAGCCCCTGTGCGGAAACTGCGCCGCCAGCGCGGCCGTGGGTTCGGCCTCCAGCAGCCCGGTCAGGCTGTCGATCATGCTGTCGGTCGTCGAGCCCGCATCCCAGAACCGGTGCTTGCCCGGCCCGGCGTGGTCCACCGCCGCCTCGCGCGCCGCCAGCCAGGCCTGCATCGCCATGCCCATGAACACCAGCCGCTGGTTCACCAACTCGGCGGGCAGCCGCGCCAGCAGTCGACGCAGGTGCGTCAGGCACCGCTGGTAGCCCTGCCCCCAGCGTTCCTCCAGCAACTCGCGGAACAGCTCCCGATGATGAGCCTGCAGCGCCACGATGAAGCGCAGATAGGTCTCCTCCTCACCCGCCTCGCCGCGCATCGTCAGGTTTGGCGTCACGAGCGCCACCATCACGTCGCGCACGCTGGTCGGCCCGCCCGCCGCCTCCTGGGCGTCCAGGATCGCCTGACGCGAATCGTCGATCAGCCTGGCCCCGTCCAGGAGCAGCTCACGGACCAGGTCGTCCTTGGTTCCGAAGTGATAGTGCAGCGCCGCGGCGTTCCGCTGCCCGGCCGCCTCGACGATCTCGCGCACCGAGACGCCGTCGACCCCGCGCTCGGCGAACAGCCGGCGGGCGACACGCTTCAGGTTACGTCGGGTGACCTCCCGCACAGCGCTTGACGTCCGTGCCACCCTGCCCCCTACTTAATTAAGTCGATTGTTTTAATAACGCGGTTCCGGCTCGGCGGGAGGGTAGATGACGTTCCGACGTCACACCAACGGCGAACGATACGGCGCTCTCTCCGCGCCCGGCCCCCGCACTCCGATCATCCCCGCGCTCCCCCTACGTCAGGGAGACCCGCCGCCCGATTGACCCGTGGCGGCCCGCGATCCGCGACGCCGCCAGCCACACGCCGACCCGACAAAGAGCGGGCGGCCCAGAGGAGGATACCCAGATGTTCAGAACCCACGCGTCGGTGCTCGCCTTGAGCCTCGCCCTGACGCCTGTCGCCGCGCTGGCCCAGGCCGAACAGCCCAGTCTGGTCGACGAGTTGGTCGTCACCGCCCAGAAACGCGAACAGGGCCTGCAGGACGTGCCCATCGTGGTCACCACCCTCAGTCAACAGGTGCTGCAGGACGCCGGCGTGCGCGACGTGAAAGACCTGATGCAGGTCACGCCCGGCCTCGTGGTCTCGTCCACCTTCAGTGAATCCGCCACCGTGGCCCGCATCCGTGGCGTCGGCACCGTCGGCGACAACGCCGGCCTGGAAGCCTCCGTGGGCATCGTCATCGACGGCGTCTATCGCCCGCGCGCCGGCACCGGCATCGGCGACCTGGGCGAACTCCAGCGGATCGAGGTGTTGAAGGGTCCGCAGGGCACCCTGTTCGGCAAGAATACCTCGGCGGGGGTCATCAACGTCCTGACCCAGGCGCCAGAGTTCGAGTTCGGCGGCGACGCCGAGCTCACTCTCGGCAACTACGACGCCAGGGAAGCGGCGATCTCAGTCACCGGCCCGATCGTCGCCGACCGCCTCGCCGGCCGTCTCTATGTCGCCGGTCGCAAGCGCGACGGCTTCACCGCCGTGGTCGCCGGTCCCGGGCGCGGCGACGACAGCGACATGAACCGCAACTACTGGACCGCGCGCGGCCAACTGCTGTTCACGCCCAGCGAGGACCTCTCGATCCGAGGGATCGTCGACTACACCCAGCGCAACGAGAATTGCTGCCTCGCCCTCACCTACCTCGCCGGACCCGCGACCACTTCCCTGAACCTGGCCTCGGGCCGCCAGGCCACGCTCTCACCGGCCGACCCGGGCGACCGCATCGCCTACGCCGACCGGGGCTCCAACAACGACGTCCGCGACAAGGGCGTTTCGGCAGAGGTGAACTGGGACACCCCCTGGCTGGGCGGCGCCTCGCTGACCAGCATCACCGCCTGGCGCAACTGGCGCTCCAAGGCCGCCGTCGATGCCGACTTCACCGGCGCCGACCTGCTGTGGCGCGGCGAGGACGACTTCCGCACCGAGTTCAAGTTCTTCAGCCAGGAGTTCCGCCTCGCCGGCGAGGCCGGCCGGCTCAACTGGCTGGTGGGCGTCTTCTACAACGACGAGGACCTGGAGCAGCTCTCCTCCATCCGGTTCGGCAACGACCTGCAGCGGTTCCTGAGCCTGCGGTTCTCGGGCAACGCCAGCAGCACCTTCCTCACCACCCTCACCGGCCTGCCCGTCGACCAGATCCTGGCGCCCGGCGGCGGCACCCGTGACCTCTATCGCCAGAACTCGAAGACCACGGCGTTCTTCACCAACAACAGCTTCCGCATCACCGACGCGCTCGAGCTCACGGTGGGCCTTCGCTACACCGAGGAGAGCAAGACCCTCGCGGCCAACTACAGCAACTTCGGGTCGGGCGGCGTCAGCTGCGCGGCGGTGCTGCCGCGCACCAGTTCGGCGGCCGTGCTCGCCGCCCTCTGCGCGCCCTTCAACGACTTCTCGTTCCGCGGCTACAACAGCACCCAGAAGGCCAACGACGACGAGGTCACCGGCACGGCCAAGCTGTCGTACCGGTTCAACCCCGACCTGATGACCTATGTCTCCTACGCGCGGGGCTACAAGTCGGGCGGCTTCAACCTGGACCGCGCGCGCTTCGCCGTCGGCCGTCCCGACCCCAACACCTTCTTCCCGGCCGAGAAGGTCGACAGCTACGAGATCGGCGTGAAGTCGACCCTGCTGGACGGCAACCTGCTGCTGAACGGGGCCTTCTTCTACCAGGACTTCTCGGCCTTCCAGCTGAACACCTACACGGGCATCAGTTACCTGGTCAGCTCGATCCCCGAGGTGATCTCGCGCGGCGTCGACGCCGACTTCATGTGGCGCACGCCGGTCCAGGGCCTGCGGCTCCAGGGCGGCGTGACCTTCGCCGAAACGGAGTTCGGCAACTTCACCCCCGGCCCCGGCGTCTCACTGAACCTGCCGGGCGGCCGCCTTTCGGGCGCGCCGCGCTGGTCGGGTTCGCTGACCGCCACCTACGACCGCCCGCTCACCGACAAGCTGGACCTGCACGCCAACGTCAGCGCCCGCTACACCTCGGACTACAACACCGGCTCCGACCTCAATCCGTTGAAGGTCCAGCAGGCCTTCACCCTGGTGAACGCCCGGGTCGGCGTGGGTCCGAACGACGAGGCCTGGCGCGTCGAGGCTTGGGTCGCCAACCTGCTGGACGAGGACTTCACCCAGGTGATCTTCGACCCGTCGCTCCAGACCGGCTCGCTGGGCACCATCCTCGGCCCGCCGCGCACCTACGGCCTGACCCTTCGCGTGGACTTCTGACCTACCGACGGCGCCCCGCCTTTCAGGCCCGTTTCGATGCTGCGGGCTTGAAACACTTCATTTCTTGCGGCCCGGGGCGGGGCGCCATCTAGTTCGCGACCAACGACAAAATATAACGAGGAAACCGTCCACCATGACCGAAGCCGTGTCGTCCGGATCCGTCCGCGAGGCCGCCGCGCCCGCCGCCGGGTCCGAAGCCCAGCCCTTCTCCAAGGGCTACACGCGCTACGTCATGTGGCTGCTGCTCGGCATCTACATCGTCAACTTCCTCGACCGCCAGGTCCTCAACATCCTGATCGAGGACATCAAGCTCGAGCTGAAGCTGACCGACACCCAGATGGGCCTGCTGGGCGGTCTGGCCTTCGCGATCTTCTACACCTTCCTCGGCATCCCGATCGCCCGCCTGGCCGAGCGCAAGAACCGCGCGATGATCATCGGCTCGTCCGTGGCGGTCTGGAGCGGCTTCACCGCCATGTGCGCCACGGTGGGCAACTTCTGGCAACTGCTGCTCTACCGCATCGGTGTGGGCGTCGGCGAAGCCGGCTGCACCCCGCCGGCCCACTCGCTGATCGTCGACTATGTGCCCAAGGAGAAGCGCGCCTCGGCCCTGGCCTTCTACTCGATGGGCACCCCGATCGGCACGCTGGTCGGTCTCATCATGGGCGGCCTCGTGGCCGACGCCTACGGCTGGCGCGCCGCCTTCCTGGTGGCCGGCGCCCCCGGCCTGATCTTCGCGCTGCTGGCCTTCTTCACCCTGAAGGAGCCCCGCGCCCGCCTCGCCCAGCACGCCGCTCAGGTCCAGGCCGCCAGCGCCACCTTCACCCAGACGGTGAAGTACCTGACGACCAAGAAGACCTTCTGGTTCATCGCCATGGCCGCCGCCGTGAAGGCGTTCATCGGCTATGGCCACGCCCCGTTCACCGCCTCGTTCTTCTTCCGCAACCACACGGCCGAGGTGGGCCAGCTCGCGGCGTTCTGGGGTGAGCTGCTGGGCTTCGACCTGCAGTCGCGCGGCTTCGTGGGCCTGGCGCTGGGCGTCATGGGCGGCATCGCCGGCACCATCGGCGCCATGGCCGGCGGCATGATCGCCGACCGCTGGGGCAAGCACGACCTGCGCGCCTACATGCTGACCCCGGCGATCGCCAGCCTGCTCACGATCCCGATCTACATCATGGCGGTGACCGTGGAGTCGGCGGTCTTCGCCTTCTGCCTCCTGGCCATCAACGCCTTCCTCGGCACGCTCTGGTACGGCCCGGTCTACGGCACCGGCCAGTCGGTGGTTCCGCCGCACATGCGCGCCACCGCCGCCGCGCTGCTGCTGTTCATCATCAACCTGATCGGCCTCGGCCTCGGCCCGCTCGCGGTCGGCGCGGTGTCGGACTTCTCGGCCAACATGTTCCTGCAAGGCACCGGCCTGGACGTCAGCTCGTGCCGCGAGGCCGTCGGCGCCGCCAAGGCCACCTGCGCGGCCGCGTCGGGCGACGGCGTCCGCTGGGCGCTGATCCTCTCGACGATCTTCGGCTTGGTCGCCTTCTTCGGCTTCTTCAAGGCCCGCCACACCATCCGCGAGGACGTGGTCAGCTAGGCCGGAAAATCGGCCTCTCCCTTCCGTAGGGGCGGCGTTGACGCCTCCCCCGCGACTTATAACGTGTTCTCGGTTTCCGCCGTCCCGGCGGGCCGGGTTCACGGGAAGGGCCATCGATGAGCGTCGCAGCCCCCGAAGCCACGGCCTCCGACGCGGCATCCCCGCCATCCGCCCTGCCCGGCCGCGCCTATCGCGGTTACGCGCTGGGCCTCCTGATGGTGATCTACGTCGTCAACTTCGTGGATCGCCAGGTCGTCTCGATCCTGGCCGAGCCGATCAAGCGCGATCTCGGCCTCGCCGACTGGCAGCTGGGGCTGATGACCGGCCTGGCCTTCGCCATGCTCTACACCGTGCTCGGCCTGCCCATCGCCCGGATGGCCGAGCGTGGTGACCGCCCCCTGATCATCGCCGCGGCCGTGGCGGTCTGGAGCGGCTTCACCGCCCTCTCCGGCATGGCCCAGACTTTCACGCATCTTATCCTCGCCCGCATCGGCGTCGGTGTCGGGGAGGCCGGGTGCACGCCGCCGGCCCTCTCGCTCATCGCCGACACCGTCCCGCGCGAGCAGCGGGCCTCGGCCGTCTCGGTCTACATGCTGGGCGCGCCCGTCGGCAGCATCCTGGGGCTGGCGCTGGGCGGCCTGATCGCCGACGCGTTCGGCTGGCGGATGGCCTTCGTGGTGGTGGGGCTCCCCGGCCTGCTGCTGGCGGCCGTCGCGGCGCTGACCCTGCGCGAACCGCGGCGACGCCTGGCGCGCGCCACCGGCGCCGTGGAGCCGCCGCCCGGCATCCGTGACGCCCTGCGCGAGTTGATGGCCTCCCGCACCTACTGGCGCGTGGTCGGCGGGGTGACCATCAAGTCCTTCGCCTCGTACGGCGCGCTGGCCTTCACCGGCTCCTTCTTCTTCCGCAACTTCCCCGTCGAGCTGGCCGAGATGGCCGCCGGCTTCGGCCTGAAGAGCGCCGGCTTCCTCGGCCTGGCGCTGGGCGTCACCTCGGGCGTCACCGCCATGATCGGCACCCTGCTGGGCGGCCGCCTCGCCGACCACTTCGCCCGCAAGGACGCCCGCGCCTTCGCCGTCATCCCGGCGGTCGGGGCTCTGGCCGGCCTGCCCTTCTCGCTCGCCGCGCTCAACGCCGACTCCCTGATGGCCGCGTTCGCCTTCCTGCTGGCGCCGGGCCTGCTGGGCTCCATGTGGCTGGGGCCTGCCTATGGCGTGGTCCAGAGCCTGGTGCAGCCGCAGACCCGGGCCACCGCCACCGCCGTCATGCTCTTCGTCGCCAACCTGATCGGCCTGGGCCTCGGCCCGCTGTTCGTCGGCATCCTGTCGGACGTGCTGGTCAGCCGCGGCCTCTCCGACGCCGACGCTATCCGCTGGTCGATGATGAGCTTCGCCCTGCTCGCCCTGCCCTGCGCCTGGCTGTTCTGGAGCGCCCGGCGCTCCATGCGCGAGGACATCGTCAGCTAACCGTCCCGGACTGGAATTCCCGATGACCGACCTCTTCGACCCCTGCGAGTTCAACGGGCTCCGGCTCCAGAACCGCATCGCCCTCTCGCCCCTGACGCGGACCCGGTCCAACGACGCCGGCGAGGCGGGCGCGCTGCAGGCGCTCTACTATGCCCAGCGCGCGACGGCCGGCCTGCTGATCACCGAAGCGACGCCGGTCACGCCCGGCGGTCGTGGCGGCCCGAACATCCCGGGGCTCTGGAGCGACGACCAGATCGCGGGCTGGAGGCAGGTGACCGACGCCGTCCACGCCAAGGGCGGGCTGATCTTCTCCCAGCTCTGGCACGCCGGCCGTCTCAGCCACTCCTCGCTCAGCGGCGGCGAGCCGCCGATCGCGCCCTCGGCCATGACCCAGCCCGGTCAGTTCTTCAGCGCCGCCGGCCTCGTCCCCTACGAAGAGGCGCGGGCCCTGCGTCTCGACGAGATGCCGGGGATCGTGGCGGCGTTTCGCGCCGCGGCGGTCCGCGCCAAGGCCGCCGGATTCGACGGGGTCGAGCTCCACGCCGCGCACAGCTATCTGATCGACGCCTTCCTGCGCGACATGACCAACAAGCGGACCGACGCCTATGGCGGCTCCATCGAGAACCGAGCCCGCCTGCTGGTCGAAGTCCTGGAGGCCATCACCGGGGTCTGGGGCCCTGAGCGCACCGCGGTCAGGCTCGCCCCCATCGGCCACGCCTATCAGGCCTGGGATTCCGACCCCGAGCCGCTGTTCACCTACGTCGTGGAGCAGTTGAATGCGCTGAAGGTAGGCTGGCTCGACCTCGTCGAAGGCGACACCGGGATCTCGCGCACCGCCGAGCCCGGCTTCGACCTCCAGAAGCTGCGGCGCCTGTTCAAGGGCGTGACCATCGCCAACAATCTCTACGACCGCGACCTGGCCATCGCCGCCCGCGCGGCGAACACGGCCGACATGATCGCCTTCGGGCGCCCCTTCATCGGCAATCCCGATCTGGTCGAGCGCCTGCGCCGCGACGCGCCGCTCGTGGTCGCTGATCCGCGCGCCTACTATGGCGGCGGCGCGCGCGGCTACACCGACTTCCCGACCCTGGAGGAAGAGCCGGCGACCTGAGGACGCACAATCGATCCAGGATCGCAGGCGCGCGCTTGACGCAACCCGGGTCGAAATACCAACGATATGTCCTCGATGTTCGTGGGAGGGCGCGCGATGACCTACGCACTCAAGGCGGCGGCGATCGCCGGGCTGGGGATCTCACTCGCGGGCTTTCCGCTCGAGCCGCGCATCTCCCCCGACCTGATCGCAGCGCTGGATCCCAGTCGCCTCGCCGCCGCCCAGTGCGATCCCGCGAAGGCCGGCGCGGCGCTCACGCGCAACCTGCTGCTGGCCAGCGCCTTCGCGGCTCCGGCCAGCACGCCGGGGCCGATCCCGCTCTTCGACGATCTGACCCGCTCGCCCTTCCCGATCTCGACCCACGTCGCCGACGCCCGCCGCTACTTCAGCCAGGGCCTGCTGATGGCCTACGGGTTCAACCACGCTGGCGCGGTCCGCTCGTTCCGCGAGGCCCAGCGCCTGGACCCGGACTGCGCCGTCTGCTGGTGGGGCGAGGCCGTCGCGTTAGGGCCGAACATCAACGCCGCGATGGACGATCGTGACCGCGGCGCCGCCCTCGACGCCATGGACCGCGCGATGGCCCTGCGCGACCGCGCCTCGCCGCTGGAGCGCGCCCTGATCGAAGCGGTCGCCCGCCGCTACTCCCGCGATCCAAAGGCCGACCGCGCCGCCCTCGACGCCGCCTATGCCGATGCGATGCTGGACGTCGCCCGCCGCTTTCCGGCCGACGACGACGTCGCCGTCCTGGCCGCTGAGGCGGCCATGAACACCACGCCGTGGAACTACTGGGAAGCCGACAGGAAGACCACGATCGGCCGCAGCGGCGAGGCGATCCGGCTCGTCGAGACGGTCCTGGCCCGCAAGCCCGACCACGTCCAGGCCGCGCACCTCTACATCCACCTGGTGGAGGCCGCCGACGCGCGGCGCGCCGAGGCCGCCGCCGATCGTCTGTCCCAGGGGCTGGCGCCCAGCGCCGCCCACCTGGTCCACATGCCCTCGCACATCTACTACGTCCGCGGGCGCTACGCCGACTCCATGCGGGCCAATGTGGCGGCCGCCCGCGCCGACGAGGCCTTCATCCAGCGCGCCGGCGACCACGGCCTGGTCCGCTACGGCTACTATCCGCACAACGTCCATTTCATCGTCACCTCGGCCCAGATGGCCGGCGACATGGACACCGCCATCGCCGAGGCGCGCCGCCTGCGCACGATCCTCGACCCGGCGACCTCGGCCAGGATCGGGTGGGTCCAGGCGATCGACGCCGCGCCCTATCTGGCGATGGCCCAGTTCGCGGCGCCCGAGGCGATCCTGGCGATGCCGGAGCCGGATGCCCGCCTGCCCTACGCCGCCGCCATGCGCCGCTATGCCCGGGCCGTCGCCCATACCCAGCGCAAGGACCAGGCCGGCTTCGACGCCGAGCTCGCCGCCCTGCGCAAGCTGGCCGCGTCCGGCGCCTTCGCCGACATGATCGGCCAGGGAGTGCCGGCGCCCGACCTGCTGTCGCTGGCCGAACACGTGGCGCTGGGACGCAACGCCACCGCCCGCGGCCGCTACGCCGAGGCCGTCGAGCACTATCGCAAGGCCATCGCGATCGAGCGGACCATCCCCTACCAGGAGCCGCCCTACTGGTACTACCCGGTGAACCAGTCGCTGGGCGCGGCGCTGGCCCTGGCCGGCCGTCATGGCGAGGCCGCGGAAGCCTTCCGCGCCGCCCTGGCGCAACAGCCCAACAACGGCTGGGCGCTCTACGGCCTGGCCGAGAGCGAGGCGGCTCAAGGTCACAAGGTCGAGGCCGCCGCGGCCCGCCAGGCCCTCACGCGCGCCTGGGCAGGCAAGCCGGGCTGGCTGCGGATGGACCGTCTCTGACGCCCCGCCACGCAGCCGCCCGATGCGTCTTCAGGCCAGGGCCGGAAGCCGCCGACGGCGCAGGCTCGCGCCCACGGCCCCGAAGCCGGCCAGCATCAACGCCCAGGTGGTGGGCTCGGGGATGCCTCCGGTGACGTCGCGCGCCTCGCCGTAGATCAGCGTGTCGACGGTGTATGAGAAGCCGGCCAGCCCTGACAGCGTCAGGCTGGTGAAACCCGTGTCCGACACGAAGCCGATGAACTGGCCCGTGCCCGTGCCCGGGAAGGTCTCGAAAATGCTGAGCGCCGTGTCGCCCGTGTTCAACAGCACGCTGTAGTCGCCATCCGCCCCTGCGAAGGTGTTGATGTCGATCGCGAAGGCCGTGATCGCGCTGGCGAAGGTCAGCGTCAGGGTGTCGCTCGCACTGAAATAGCCGATCGCCGTCGCGCCCAGGCCGTTCGGCGATGTCGAGGTCAGGTACGAGTTGGTCACCAGCGGCGTTCCGCCGGTCGTCGCGTAGGTGACAAAGCCGTCGTCGGTCAGCAGGTCACCGGCGGTGTAGCCGTCGAAGTTCTGCAGCGTGACCCCGCCGCCCACCGCCGCCTGGAAGGTCGCGCGGTCCAGGCTGGTCAGGACGGCGGCGTTCGCCGCGCCGAGTCCGCTGAGCGTCAGAACGGCTGCCGCCGCCACAATTCCCCACGATTTCATGTCTGGTCTCCAGAGGTCCCCCGACCTCGGCTGCAATTGACACAGAACATCGTTCGACACGCGACCCCACTCGCCTCACAGGCGTGTGAAATCTCCACGAAGCCGCCGGAATTTGACTTTGTGCGCGGCGCCCGGTCGAATGAGGGCATGTTCACGACGCCCACCTTCTGCCGGTTCCGGCATCACGGCGGCAGCCTGCTGGCAGGCTCCTAGCCCCGGGCTCACTGCGCGCGCCGCGGGTCCGGGGCGCGCCGACACATCCACATCCGACACCTGAACGCGCCGCGAGACGGCTGGCGCGCCTGCATCCATTTCCCAAGGAGACCGCCATGAACGCCATGGCCCGCGCCGCCGTGCGTCCCCCGATCACCGTCGGCGAGACCGACGCCGAGCGCCTGACCGCCCTCGCCCTGCAGATGGAGGGGCGCCACCCCGACGTCGCCGGCCTGTTGCTGGACGAACTGGAGCGCGCCCGCGTGCGCCCCGACGCCGCCGTGCCCAAGGGCGTGGTCGGCATGGACTGCCTCGTCGAGTTCGTCGACGAGGCCCACGGCGCGCCTCGCAAGGTCCAGCTCGTCTATCCCGCCGAGGCGGATATCGCCGCCGGCCGCGTCTCGGTCATGACCCATGTGGGCGCGGGCCTGCTCGGGCTCGCCGAGGGACAGGCCATCCTCTGGCCCGACCGAGACGGGCGCCGCCGGCCCCTGCGGATCCTCAGCGTCCAGCGGCCCTAGCCGACCGAGCTGGCCACCACCGCCTCGACCACGTGGGCGCGGTAGAGCACCGCCAGGAGGTCCGTCTGGGTGATGATCCCCACCAGCCGGCGGGCCTCGTCCACCACCATCACCTCGTGAGCGGTTCCGCTCGACAACAGCGGCAGCAGCGCCTGCACGGGCGTTCCCGGCCGCACCTTGTGCGCGAAGGGGTCCAGCACAGCCTCCACCGTCCGTCCGCGCCCGGCGACCAGCTCGGCCCGGCGCACCATGCCGACCACGCGCCCGTCCGCATCCACAACCGGGGCGGTGCGCAGGTCGTGTTGGCGCATCCAGGTCAGCGCGCTCTCGCAATCCTGTTCCACGCCCACCGAGATCACGTCGCGCGACATGATCTCCTCGCAGCGGATGCGCGCGTGCAGCCGCCGGTGCGCCTCCAGCTCCACCTGGCGGAACAGGGCGTCCAGGTCCTCGCGGCTGACGTCCAGCAGTTCTCCGTACTGCTCCAGCGCCCGATCCAGGTCGGCGGCGGTGTAGCCCACCCGGTCGGCCGGTTGCGGATCAGCGGTCCCATGCGCGCTGGCGGGCGCGGCCACCCGATGCGGATAGGCCCGTCCGCTGAGCCGCCCCCAGGCCACCGCCATCGCCACCAGCAGGACCGAACCCAGTCCCACCGGCGCCAGCGCGTACATCAGGTCCGGACTGTCGCCGCGCGCCGCCAGCGCCGCGCCCAGCGCGATCGCCCCGCCCGGCGGGTGCAGGCAACCGGCCAGGGCCATCAACACGATCGCCAGGGTCACCGCCGCGCCATCGGCCAGCGCCGGCTGCGGGATCAGCGCCGCGCAGGCCACGCCGACCAGGGCCGCGATCACATTGCCGCCGATCACCGCGCGCGGCTGCGCCAGCGGACTGGCGGGTATCGCGAACATCAGCACCGCCGAGGCGCCCAGCGGCGCGATCAGCAGCGGCTCCGCCGAGAAGCGCCCCTCGGTCAGCCACCGCGCCGCCAGCCCACAGGCGACCACGCCCAGTCCCGCGCCCAGCCCCGCCCGCAACGCCTCGCGCGGTGGGATCGGCGCGCGCCCGCGCAAGCGCGTCAGAAGAAGGTCCAAAGCCATGCGACGGCCTCGTGTCCCACCGCGTCGGAACGCACAACCGATCTTTCTTCAAAGGCTTGTGGGCAAAACTGAAGCGTTGGCTCGGCGACCGCCACGAAAGCCGCGCTCGCGCGTTCCAGCGATCATGGACATTCAGAAGACGTTCGCGACCTTCGCGACCCACGCCTCCAAGGCGGCTGGCAGCCCCTGGACCTTCTGCGCCTGCGTCCTGCTGGTGGTCGCCTGGGCCGCCAGCGGGCCAGTGTTCGGCTTCTCCGAGACCTGGCAGCTGGTGATCAACACCGGCACCACCATCATCACGTTCCTGATGGTGTTCCTGATCCAGAACACCCAGAACCGCGACAATGCCGCGATCCAGGCCAAGCTCGACGATCTGATCCTCAACACCGGCGCCGAAGACGAGTTCGTCGGCATCGAGGATATGACCGAACAGGAGCTCAAGGCCTTGCACGAGCGCTGCACCGCGCGCGCCAGGGCGCACGACAAGCTCCATGCCAAGGTGAAGTCGGAGCTCGCCAGCCGCCGCCGCAAATCCAGTCCGTCGAAGACCTCCCCCGCCAAGGCCCCGGCGCGAAAGGCAGCCTAGGTCCAGAGCATGTGAAGCGCCCGCGACCAGCCGGGCGCCTCTAGCGGCGGGCGAGCCATCCGAAAGTACCGGTCTATCGCCGCCCGAAGAACTCCACCGCCCGACGCGCCGCGGCGTCGTAGTAGAACAGAGACTGGCTCGCCCCCTCCGCCGCCTGCGGGTCCTTCGAGTAGCGCACGTAGGAGGCCCAGTGGCCGTGCGCATTGCGACAATGCGCGTCGCGGTCGTTGATCGCGGGGCTGTACCGGAAGGTGTGGAAGTTTTCCTGGGTGTAGCCCGCGCAGGCCGGCTCGCTCATCAGCCAGTCCAGCCGGCCCCGCTCAGCCATGATCTTCTCGGCGACGGTCTGCTCCTTCGGTGGCCCGGCCGCGTCGAGGGCGCCGAAGTCGCCGTTGCGCACGCCCTTCTCGATGTCGTCGGCCTGCTTCAGCATCTGGGCCCGCGTATCCGCCGGCAGCTTGTCACCCAGTTTCTCGACGTTGGCGCGCAGCTGTTGCGCCTGGTTGAGCATGTGCTGTGCGACGCTCTGCGCCGCGGCCGCGCCGGGCGCGATCAGGCTGGCGATGAGGGCGAGATGCAGGAGGCGCATCCGTTCAGGTCTCCGTCTGGTTCATGAACCGACATGTACGGCAGAACACTGGATTCGGACGAGGCCCGGCGGGAACCCGGGATCACGCCGCGCTTTTCGCCTGCGCACATCATCGGAGGCGCACATGGCCGAGCACCGCCACAGGGCCGAAGCCCCAGACCCCGCGACCACCGACACGCCGACGCGGAAGCCGACCCCGCCCGACCTGGGCGCCCAGCGGGCGCTCAGCCCCGAGGCGGACGAGCGACAGACCGAACGGCAGGCCCCCTCCAACGCCTGGCCCGGCGAGGGGGCCGAAGACGACTCCATCGGCTGACGGCTAACCCTGGCAGGCGTCCTTCCGGCGCGCCGTGACCGCCCCGACCGCCAGCGCGACCCGGCGCCGACCTTTCCGCGCCTCCATCCGGCCCACCTCCCCTAGCGTCCCCTATCCAACCGCGCCGACGCCGCCTAACGTCGCGTCCAACAAAGACGCCGTCACCTCCGCGCCCCGCGGCGCACAGACGGCCCCAGGGAAGAGACACCGCGCATGAAGCCCACTCCAGGTCCGGCGGCGCCGACCTATACGCCCGCCTACCGGAACACGGTGCTGTGGCTCCTCGTCCTGGCCTACACGTTCAACTTCATCGACCGCACGATCATCTCCACGATCGGCCAGGCGATCAAAGTCGATCTGAAGCTCACCGACCAGCAGCTGGGCTGGCTGGGCGGCCTGTCGTTCGCCCTGCTCTACACCACCCTCGGGATCCCGATCGCGCGCCTCGCCGAACGCACCAGCCGGGTCAACATCATCGCCGTGGCCATCGTGATCTGGTCGGCCTTCACGGCCCTCTGCGGAACCGCGACCAGCTACGTGCAGCTCCTGCTCTACCGGGTCGGCGTCGGCGTCGGCGAGGCGGGCCTCTCCCCGCCCGCCCACAGCCTGATCAGCGACTATTTCGAGCCCAAGAAGCGCGCGACGGCCCTCTCCATCTATTCGTTCGGCATCCCGCTCGGCACCATGTTCGGCGCCATGGCGGGCGGCTGGATCGCCGAGCACCTCTCCTGGCAAGCGGCCTTCATGGTGGTCGGCCTGCCCGGCGTTCTGGTGGCGCTGGCCATCAAGCTGTTCATCAAGGAGCCGCCGCGCGGCTGGGCCGACCGGGCCCTGGCCGAGGAATCCCCCGCCGCCCTGGGCCGCGAGGCCTCCGAGGCCGGCGCGCCGACGCCCTCGACCACCGAGAAACCCCCGTCGATCCTGTCGGTGGCCAAGCGGCTGTTCGGCTCGTGGGGCATGTTCCACATGGCCGCCGGCATCACCATGGCCAGCTTCGCGGGGTACGGCACCGGCAACTACGCCCCAGCCTACTTCATCCGCGAGTTCGGCCTGGGCCTGGGCATGGTCGGCCTCGCCATCGGCCTGATCGCCGGCCTTTCCAACGGTGCGGGCACCCTGCTGGGCGGCTTCCTCACCGACTGGGCCTCCAAGAAGAGCGTCCGCTGGTATGCCCTGGTCCCCGCCATCGGCCTGATCCTGGCGACGCCGATCTACATCTTCGCCTACACGCGCGAGAGCTATCAGCTGGCCTGGGCGATCCTGCTGATCCCCGGGATCCTGCACTACACCTACCTCGGCCCGACCTTCGGGGTGGTCCAGAACGTCATGGACACCCGGATGCGCGCCACCGCCGTGGCCGTGCTGTTCTTCGTCCTGAACCTCATCGCCCTGGGCTTCGGCCCGCCCTTCACCGGCTGGTGCATCGACCAGTTCGCGCGCCACGCCTTCACCGCCACCGGCATGGCCGGCGACTTCCTCACCGCGTGTCCCGGCGGCATGGCGCCCGACGGGGCCTCCGCCGAGCTGGCCGCCGCCTGCAAGAGCGCCATGAATTCAGGCACGCGGTCGGGTATCGTCTCGAACCTGCTGATCTACGCCTGGGCCGGCGTCCACTACCTGCTGGCCGCCATCACCCTGCCCCGTGACATCGCCCGGGCGCAAGCCATGCGCGCGGGGGCCTGACGCCCGCGTATCGGCGCCCGTCCGGTTCGCCGGGCGGGTCTTCCGAGGATGAAGAGGACCGCCAGATGCCCGATTCCGCCCAAGCCGCGCCCACCGCCGCCTCGACCGACCCGGCCGCGAACGCCCTGATGCAGGGCTTCCCGCCGCCGGCCGGAAAGCTGGTGCGCGCCGCCGACACCACCAGCTGGCGCTTCCCCAACACCCGCTGGAGCTTCAGCCACCAGCGTGAGCTCGGCCCCTCCGCCGGTATCCGGCGTGGCCAGGGCCCCGCCGCGCCGCTGCCCCCGGCCCTGCGCGCCGACCTCGACGCCGTGCCCTTCGTCACCCAGGACGGCCGCGCCATGACCTGGGGCGAGAGCATCGACGAGAACTTCACCGACGGCCTCGTGGTGCTGCATCGCGGCCAGGTGGTCTACGAGACGTACCGCGGCGCCCTGGATCCGCACCGGCCGCACCTGGCCATGTCGGTGACCAAGTCCTTCGCCGGCCTGCTGGGCGCCATGCTGGCTCACGAGGGCGTGCTCGATCCCGCCGCGCCGGTCACCCGCTACCTGCCCGAACTCGCCGACACCGCCTTCGGCGACGCCACCGTCCGCCACGTGATGGATATGACCACCGGCGTCCGCTACCGCGAGGACTACGTCGATCCCGACGCGGAGGTGCGCTTCTACGGCGTCGCTGCCGGCTTCTCGCCGCCGCCCAAAGGCTATGCGGGCCCCACCACCATCTTCGACTTCCTGAAGACCCTGAAGAAGCAGGGCCAGCATGGCGAGGCCTTCGCCTACAAGACCTGCAACACCGAGGTCCTGGGCTGGATGATCCAGCGCGCGGCCGGCCAATCCTTCGCCGATCTCGTCTCCGAGCGCATCTGGCGGAAGCTGGGCGCCGAGGAAGACGGCTACGTCATGGTCGACTCCACCGGGTTCGCCATGTGTGGCGCGGGGCTCAACGTCACCACCCGCGACCTCGCCCGTTTCGGCGAGATGATGCGCCTGGGCGGCGTGTGGAACGGCCAGCGGATCGTCCCCGCCGAGGTGGTCGCCGACATCGCCGCCGGCGCGAGGACCGAGGACTTCGCCAAGGCCGGCTACGTCACCCTCCCGGGCTGGAGCTATCGGAACCAGTGGTGGGTCAGCCACAACCGCTTCGGCGCCTACAGCGCCCGTGGGATCCACGGCCAGGTCTGCTACGTGGCGCCGGGGGCGGAGATGGTCATCGCCCGCTTCGCCTCCCATCCGACGGCCGCCAATGGCAACGGCCCGCTGGACCGCGTCTCGTTGCCCGCCTACGAGGCGATCGCCGCACATCTCGCTGGTGCCTAGCGCCCGGATCGGGAGCGCGATTCGACCTCCGCGCGAATTCCGCACTGCCGAAGCGCACCTGCGGGAACAATCCTCATGGTGAACGGTTGAAGCGTTGCTGGCGCCTTCTGGGAGGCGCTGGCGCTTCTGACCTGCGCGATTTGCCAGCATAGCGGGAAGGTTGAGGCCTGATTGCACCTCAGGCTTGCAACTTAGCCTTAACGGGGCAATTGTGACGCTGTGTCGGGGGCCACACGTAGTAGCTGTAGAAGTGGGGCTGATATGAACAAGCGCCTGGCGCTCGCTTTCTCCGCCGTCGCCCTCGCGGGCTCGGCGACCGCCGCAGAAGCGGCGACGGTGTTGTCGCTGGATGCGGCGAGCACCTGCGGCAAGGGCGGCTGCTTCGACAGCGCCTCCACCACCTTCCAGAAGGCCTTCTCAGGCCCGCTGAGCATCTCAGCGCTCAAGATCGACAAGGCGTTGCTGGGCGAGTTCGCCGACTACGCGGTCAAGATCAGCTTCACCACCAAGGACGGCCAGGTCGTCGGCAGCTGGGGCTCCTACACCCTCGCCGTGCTGGCGGGCGACACCGTCACCATCGCCGGCCAGGCCGTCGAATGGACGGGCGCCGCGGGCGACCTGATCCTCAATCTCGAAGTCCTCATCCCCAAGAAGGGCGGCGCGGGCGGCGGCGGCTTCGGCGGGTTCGCCAGCGCCGCGGGCGATCCCGCCCTGCAGCGTGGCGGCACGATCGTGGTGGGCGGCGGCCCGCTCCCCTCCGTCTCCGGCGCGCCGGTGGACCTGCCAACTCCAGGTCGCGGCCCCTTCGCCACCTCCATGCCGGAACCGGGCTCCTGGGCGCTCATGATCGGCGGCTTCTTCGGGTCGGGTCTCGCGCTCCGCCGCGGCCGCAAGGGCGTTCTCGCCTAGTTTCCCGGCGCTTCACGGTTAATTTCCCCTACCCGGGGAATTGCGCTCGCCCCCCCGGGGCGAGCGCTTGTGATTCTAC
>JBFMGV010000106.1:0-44378 GCA_040752615.1 Pseudomonadota bacterium
CTCCGCCGCGCAAGAAGGCGCCGGCCGCGCAGCAGGCGGCTGCGAAGCCCGCCGCCCCGGCGCCGGCCGCTGCTCCGGCCGCCGAGCCGCCGGCCAAGGCCGGGTAGTTCATGACGCTGAGGGGCGCTCTCCGTTCCGGCGTCGCCGCGGCCTGCATCGCCAGCGCCGTCGCGCCCGCCGGGATCGCCGCACCCGCGGTCAAGGCCGTCGCCTCGCGCGCCGGTCTGGACGTGCGCGTGGCCAGCGCCGCGACGTTCTCGCGCATCGAGGTCACCGGCGGCCGCGTCGAGATGCGCCGCGAGGGGCAGGCGGTGGTCATGGCGTTCGCCAAGGGCGCCGATCCGGATATCGCGCGCCTCCGCACCTCGCCGCCCAGGTGGATCAAGTCGGTCGACAAGCGCACCGTCGGCGGCCGTCTGGAACTGGTGCTCAACCTCGCCGACGACGCCGAGGCCAAGATCGGCGCGGCCGACGGCGCCTCTTACGTCAACGTCTACGAAAAGCCGGCGACCGACGCGACGCCCGTCGAGACCGCCGAGGCCGAGCCGCTGCCCGTCGTCGAGCCCGAGCCGGTTCGCGCCAACCCGATCCCCGCCGGCGGTGTCGTGCGGATGGGCGCGACATCGTCGGGCAGCCAGACGCTCCTCACCTTCGCCTGGGCCAATCCCGCCGGCGCCGCGGTGTTCCGCCGGGGCGACGCGGTGTGGATCGTCTTCGACGCGCCCGCGACCCTGGACGTATCCGCCGCCGCCAAGGCGGGCGGGACGGTGCACGACGTGCGCGCGTTCAAGGGCGCCGATCATGCGGCCATCCGCATGCAGGTGTCCCCCGAGACGCCGCTGTTCGTGGCCTCGCAAGGCCCGAACTGGACGGTCGCCATCGGTCCTGGCGCCCAGGCCCAGCCCAGCATCGTGCGCGTCGGTCGTGACGTGGTCAGCGGCCCCGCCACGCTGCGCGCGCCGGTCGCCGGCGCCACGCGGGTCATCCGCATCGCCGACCCGGTGGTGGGCGACGACCTGACCGTCGTCACCGCGCTGGGGCCGCCCAAGGGCGTTCCCAGCCGGCGCACCTTCGTGGAAGCCACCGTGCTGCCCTCGATCCAGGGCCTGGCCATCGAGACCCACGCCGACGACCTGACCGTCGGCCGCGACGGCGACATCGTGCGCGTCAGCCGCACCGCGGGCCTGAACCTGTCGCCCACCTGGGCCGCGCGCGAGCGCGAGAACGCGGCCCTCGGCGCGCCCAAGCCGGCCCTCATGCCCGGCCTGATCCCGCCCGACTGGGGCGTGACCGGCGAAGGCGGGTTCCCGGCCCGCTACGACAGCCTGCTGGCGACAGCCGCCAACGAAGCACAGAACAAGGACCGGGACGCGCCGGTCGTCGCCCGCAAGGCGCTGGCCCGGTTCCTGATCGGCTCGGACCTCAGCTTCGAGGCGATCGGGGTGCTGAACGCCCTGGGCCGCCAGCGCCCGGACCAGTTGGACGACGCCGAGTTCCGCGCCCTGCGCGGCATCGCCCGCACCCTGGCGCGGCGCTACGGGGAGGCCGACGCCGACTTCTCCTCGCCGGCGCTGTCGGGCGATCCATCCACCTCGCTGTGGAGGGCCTACATCTCGGCCCAGCTCGGCCAGAACGCCGAGGCGCGGACGCAGTTCGCCGCCGGTCTGGAGGCCTTCGGCCAGTTCACGCCGATGTGGAAGGCGCGCTTTGCCCGGGCCGACGCCCAGGCCGCCCTGGCGCTGGGTGACCTGGCCGGCGCCGAGAGCCGCATCAACCTGGCCCTTCAGGAACAGGTCGAGCCGCAGGACGAACTGCGCAACCGCCTTGTCCAGGCCCGGGTGATCGAGCTGCAGGGGCACAAGGATCGTGCGCTGCGGATCTTCACCGCCATCGCCACCGCCAAGACCGACTCCATCGCCGCGCCGGCCATGCTGCGTGCAACCCAGATCAATCTGGAGCTGGGCAAGGTGACGCCGAACCAGGCGGCGGCCACCTTCGACGGCCTGCGGTATCGCTGGCGGGGTGACGCCACCGAGTTGGAGACCATCCGCGCGCTGGGCCAGTTGTACCTCGCCCAGGGCCGCTATCGCGAGGCGCTGGAGGCGCTGCGTTCGGCGGGCGTGCGCCTGCCGCAGCTGCCGGAAGCCCAGCAGCTTCAGGCCGACCTGAACGCCGCCTTCCGGGGGCTGTTCCTGGACGGCCTGGCCGACGGGCTGGAGCCGACCCAGGCGCTGGCGCTGTTCTTCGACTTCAAGGAACTGGCTCCCATCGGCGCCGACGGCGACCTGATGGTGCGTAAGATCGTCCGCCGCCTCGTGGACGTGGACCTGCTGCCCCAGGCGGCGGACCTGCTGAAGTACCAGGCCGAGAACCGCCTCGACGGCGTTCCGCGCGCCCAGGTCTTCACCGATCTGGCGGTGATCTATCTGATGGACCGCAAGCCCGAGCAGGCGCTGGAGGCCATCAACAGTTCGCGGACCACCATCCTGCCCACGGCGCTGAACGCCGAACGCCGCCTGGTGGAGGCCCGGGCCTGGACCGGCCTCGGCAAGTACGACAACGCCCTCGAGATCCTGGAGCGCGACACGTCGAAGGACGCCGCCGACCTGCGCGGCGAGATCGTCTGGAAGCAGAAGGACTGGGCCGCCGCCGGTCCCCTATTCGAGAAGACCCTCGGCGACCGGTGGAAGAACCCGGTCCAGCTCTCCAGCGACGAGGAAGGCCGTCTGCTGCGCGCCGGCGTCGCCTACAGCCTGTCGGGCGACGAGGCCGCGCTGGCCCGCCTGTCGAGCCGCTATCAGGGCTTCTACGAGAAGGCCAACAACCCTGACGCCCTGCGGATCGCCCTGTCCGGCGTGCCCTCGGGCCGCCTGAGCGTGGGCGACTTCGGCCGGATCTCGGCCGACAACGAGGCCTTCGCGGGCTGGGTCGAGAAGATGAAGGGCCGCTTCAAGACGCGCGCCGCCCCAGGCGCGGCCAAGCCCGTCGCCGCTCCGCCCGCGCGCCAGGCGCAGGCCGCCCCGGCCAAGCCGACCGCCAAGGGCTGATCCCGGACACGGGTCGAAGGTTCATCGGGCCGCCCCTGGCGTTCGTCGATTTCCGCTCGGGGTCCGCGCGCGGCGCTGTCTAGCTGGCCGGCTCACGCCAACCAGACGGGTTTTCCGCATGACCACTCGCTTCGCCGTCGCCGCCGGCCTGCTCATCGCCGCCGGCGCGGCTTCGTCCGCCGCCGCCCATCCGCAGGACGGGGCGATCAACGCCGTCTACGCCGGCCTGGCCGCCAGCCGCGCGGCCAACGACGTGGCGGGAATGGCCGGCCCATTCCATGCCCAGGCGCTGCTGATCGACGCGCGGCCCGGGCCGGTGGTCGTGGGGGGCGACCTGGCCGCCGTGCTGGCGCCGCAGCGCGACAGGCTGGTCAAGGAAGGCGTCAAGATCGACACCGCCTACCGCGTCGAGCGTCGGCAGGTGATCGGCGAGGACCTCGCCATCGACGCCGGCTACATGCGCCAGGCCATGAAGCGGGAAGGGGCCGCCGAGATGGTGCGCTACGCCCGCTTCCTGGTGACGTTGAAGCGGGGCAAGGACGGCAAGTGGAACATCGTCGGCGACGCCGCCATGCCCTCGACCGTCGAGGTGTGGAACGGGCTCAAGGCCCAGGACGGACTGCAGTTCGCCGGCTGATCGCCGCCTGACCATCCGGCCGGCGGGGTCATCCTCCGCCGGCGCCTCTCTGGAAGCTCTCCACCAGACTGCCACAGACCAGCCGCCAGCCGTCCACCAGGACGAAGAAGATCAGCTTGAACGGCAGGCTGATCACCACGGGCGGCAGCATCATCATGCCCATGCTCATCAGCACGCTGGCGACCACGAGATCGATGACCAGGAAGGGCACGAACAGCAGGAAGCCGATCTCGAAGGCGCGCTTCAGCTCCGAGATCATGAACGCCGGGGTGACCACCCGGATCGGGATGTCCTGGATGTTGGCCGGTCGCTGGACGCGGGACAGGCGCACGAACAGGGCCAGGTCCTCCTGATCCACCTGCGAGAGCATGAACTGCTTCACCGGTCCGCCGGCGGCGTCGAAGGCCGCCGGCAACTCCATCTGCTGGTCCAGCAGCGGCTTGACGCCCTCGTTGTATGACCGCTCGAACGTCGGCCCCATGACGATCGCGGTGAGGAACAGCGCCAGCGAGATCAGCACGGCGTTGGGCGGGCTCTGCTGCAGGCCCAGAGCCGTGCGCAGCAGGGACAGCACCACCACGATCCGCACGAACGACGTGGTCATGATGACGATCGACGGCGCCAGCGACAGCACCGTCATCAGCCCGACCAGTTGGACGACGCGCTCGGTCAGGCCCGCGCCCGTGCCCAGGTCGATGTTCAGCGCCTGTGCGGCGGCCGCGGCGGGAAACAGCGTGCAGACCAGCGTCGCCAGCGCCGAAATCAGCGCCGCCCTGCGCCAGTCGGCCGCGGGCAGGGTGCGAAGGGCGTGGAGGAAGGCGCGCATCAGGCGGCGTCCTTCGGCAGGTCGGCGATCACCCGGCCCTCGCCCAGCAGCAGCAGGCGCTCGGCGCCGTCGCACTCCACCAGGATGAGGCGGCGGGTGGGATCCAGCACCAGCGTCTCGACCACCTTGAGGCGGCGATCCTTCTTCTGGGCGGAGAGGCGGGCCATCGCGTCGGGCCCGTAGCGGCGCAGGGCCACCGCCGACAGGCCCACCAGGCCCAGCGTGAGCGCCAGCGCGAACACGGCGCGAAGAAGACTGGGCAGGTCCATGGAATGCGTTTCTGCAGCTCGGGGGACAGGACTGCAGTTCGACCTTGAGTCTCTTAAACGCAGATTAACCCTGTTTCTTCAGGATCAGCGGCATGAACCTGGCAGAGATCCCGCTGTTTTCGATGCTCCGTGGCCGCCTCGGCCATCTGAACGAGCGTCAGAAGGTGATCGCCCAGAACGTCGCGAACACCGACACCGCCGGCTATGTGCCCGACGACCTGAAGCCCTTCAGCTTCAGCGCCAAGGTCGAGCAGCAGCGCCTGCAGATGGCCACCACGGGCGCCCAGTCGATGGCCGCGACCCAGGCGGGCCACATGGCCTCGCGCAATCCACGTCCGCCGGGCGGGGGCTACAGGACGATCAAGTCTCCCGACTCCGAGACCACGCTGAACGGCAACTCGGTCGTGCTGGAGGACGAGATGATCAAGATGAGCGACTCGCGGATGCAGTACGACGCCGCGATCAGCTTCTACCAGAAGTCCCTCGGCCTGCTGCGGATGGCTGTCCGCGCGCCCGGTCGCGGCTGATAGGGGATAGGAGCGCCCGATGCCTCGCGACATCAAACCCATCGGACCGGTCGCCCAGGCGGTCGCCGCCTCGGCGCTGCGCGCGCAACAGGCGCGGATGCGGATCATCGCCGAGAACCTGGCCAACGCGGACTCCACGTCCAAGACCCCGGGCGGCGATCCCTATCGTCGCCAGGCGCCGGTGTTCGAGCCGACCAAGGTCGAAGGCGCCAAGGGCGTGCGGATGAGCAAGGTCGAGCCCGATCAGACCGACTTCCGCCAGGAGTACAACCCGGGCCATCCGTCGGCGAACGCCCAGGGCTATGTGAAGCTGCCGAACGTCAACTCGATGGTCGAGGCCCTGGACATGCGCGAGGCGCAGCGGGCCTACGAAGCCAACCTCAACGTGATCGAGACGTCGCGCGCCATGGAGCTGCGCACCCTCGAGATGCTCAAGCGGTAGGATCTAGGCGATGATCACTCCGTTCTCCGCAGCCCGCGCCTATGCCGCCGTGCAGAAGGGCGTCAGCCTCAATCCCGGTCAGGAAATGATCGGCGGCCCGTCGCTGGGCGGCGACCTCGGCGCGGCGGCCCCGCTGAAGGGCGGCTTCGGCGACCTGGTGAAGAACGCCATCACCGACGCGGTGGCCTCGTCGAAGACGGCCGAGCGCCAGATCGCCAACCAGGTGGCCGGCAAGGCCGAGCTGGTCGACGTGGTGACCGCGATCTCGGCGGCGGAGTCGAGCCTCGAAACGGTCATGGCCGTCCGCGACCAGGTGATCAACGCCTACCAGGAAATCATGCGCATGCCGATCTGACGGCGGCGCTACGCCTTCGCGTATCAGAGAGAGCCCCGCGCAGGAGGGGCTCTTTGCGTTTCGGCCTACTTCACCGCCGCGCACGCGACCCGGGCGCCGGCGCCGCCGATGGGCTGGGAGCTGTGGTCGTCGGCCGCGGCGTGGATCAGCACCGCCGAACCGTCGGCGTCATTCAGGGCGTCGAGCGTGGTCAGGCTGGAGAACACCTCGGTCACGCCCACGCCGTCAGCGCCGACGAACAGGTTGGGCAGGTCGCCCGTCTCGTTGGCCTTGGGGTTCAGCAGGCCGTGGACGCGGTCGCCGCCGCCGTGGGTGTGGCCGCCGGCCGAGGTGAAGTCCGACTTCGAGCAGTCGGCCTTCTCGTGGAAGTGCAGCCCGTGCCAGCCGGGCGTCAGGCCCTTGGTCTCGACCTTGAGCAGCACGCCCTTCGGCGCCGGGGTCAGGGTGGCCTTGCCGATGGTCTCGCCGGCGCTGTTCTTCAGGTCGGCGGTGACCGGCTCGGCGGCGACGGCGGCGGTGGCGAACAGGGCTGCGGCGGCGAGGGCGAGGGACAGGCGCATGGGCGACTCCAACTGGGGATGAGCGGCGACACTAACGGGTCTGGCGGCGAAACGAAGACTTCGCGGTTCGGCTCCGCGTGCTACCCCTGTGAAAGATGGCCGAGCCGATCATCGAGTTGAGCGGGGTGCGTCGCCGGCACGGCGCCGTGGTGGCGCTGGACGGGGTGGACCTGTCGGTGGCTGCGGGCGAGTTCGTGGCCCTGGTCGGCGGCTCGGGCTCGGGCAAGACGACCCTGCTGAAGACGATCAACGGGCTGGGGCGGCCCGATGCGGGGCGGGTGCGCGTGGCTGGCGAAGACGTGGCCGAAGCTCTCCCGCACATGCTGCGCCGACGCATCGGCTACGTCTTTCAGGAGATCGGGCTCTTTCCGCACCTCTCGGTGGCGGAGAACATCGGGATCACGCCGAAACTGCTGGGCTGGGACCCGGCGCGGATCGCGGCGCGGGTCGTCGAGCTGCTGGGCCTAGTGGCCCTGCCGGTGGAGGTGGCGGATCGGCCGCCGTCTGCCCTTTCGGGCGGGCAGCGGCAGAGAGTGGGCGTGGCGCGGGCCCTGGCGGCGGAGCCCCGGTTGATGCTGATGGACGAGCCGTTCGGCGCGCTGGACCCGCTGACCCGCGATCAGCTTGGAACAGACTATCGGGCGCTGCACGATCGCCTGGGCCTGACGACGGTCATGGTCACCCATGACATGGCCGAGGCCGTGCTGCTGGCCGACCGCGTGGTGGTGCTGAAGACCGGGCGCATCCTGGCCGACGGCAGGCCGGCCGATCTGTTGGCCGCCAGTGCGGATCCCGAGGTGCGGGCGCTGCTGGAGGCGCCCCGGCGCCAGGCGGAACGCCTGCGGGAAAGGCTGGGCGGATGAATCCCCAGCTCGTGGCGGCCTTCGCCGTCCTTCCCGAGTACCTGGCCTGGCACGTCCTGCTGTCGGTCAGCGCCCTGGCCCTCGGCCTCGTCATCAGCCTGCCGCTGGCGGTGGCCGCCGCGCGCAGCCCCCGCCTGCGCTGGCCGTCCCTGGCCTTCGCCAGCCTGATCCAGACGATCCCCAGCCTGGCCTTGCTGGCCCTGTTCTATCCGCTGCTGCTTGCGGTCTCCGCGCTGAGCGAGGCGGTGTTGGGGCGGGGGTTCTCGGCCCTCGGCTTCCTGCCGTCGCTGCTCGCGCTGACGCTCTACTCGGTGCTGCCGATCCTGAGGAACGGGGTGACGGGCCTGACCGGCGTGGATCCGGCCATCGCCGAGGCGGCTGATGGGGTCGGCATGACACCGAGCCAGAAGCTGTTTCAGGTCGAGTTGCCCCTGGCGGCGCCGGTGATCATGGCCGGCGTGCGCACCGCGGCGGTCTGGACCATCGGGGCCGCGACCTTGGCGACACCGGTCGGTCAGACCAGCCTGGGAAATTACATCTTCGCCGGTCTGCAGACCGAGAACTGGGTCTCGGTGCTCTTCGGCTGCGCGGCGTCGGCCGTCCTGGCCCTCAGCGCCGACCAGTTGCTCGGGCTGGCGGAGACGGGCGCGCGAAAGCGCCGTCGCGGCCTGGTGATCCTCGGCCTCGCCGGCCTGATCGTCGGCGCGGCCGTCGCTATGGCTCCGCTGGCCCTGGCGCGCGGGCCGGTGAACTACGTGGTCGGCGCCAAGAACTTCTCCGAGCAGTATATCCTCGCCGAGCTGATGGCCGGGGAACTCGCGCAGACCGGCGCCCGGGTCACCCGCAAGGAGAACCTGGGCTCGACCGTGGCCTACCGCGCCCTGGCGGCGGGCGAGATCGACGTCTACGTCGACTATTCGGGCACGCTGTGGACGAACGTGCTGGGCCGCGCCGACAACCCTGGGCGCAAGGCGGTTCTGGACGGACTGACCACCGAGCTGCGGCGGCGCGACGGCGTCGTGGTGCTGGGCTCGCTGGGCTTCGAGAACGCCTACGCCTTCGCCATGCGGGCCGACCGGGCCAAGGCTCTCGGCGTCGCCAGCCTGGACGACCTCGCCCGCGCCGCCCCCGGGCTGACCCTGGGAACCGACGTGGAGTTCCTGTCCCGCCCGGAGTGGAAGGCCGTGGAGCGCGCCTATGGCCTGCGCTTCCGCGGCTCGCGCTCGTTCCAGCCCACCTTCATGTATCGCGCGCTGGGAACGGGAGAAGCCGACGTGATCAGCGCCTTCTCGTCGGATGGGCGGATCTCCGCCGACAAGCTCGCGGTGCTGGCCGATCCGAGAGGCGCGATCCCCCCGTATGATGCGGTGGTCCTGGTCTCGCCCAAGCGGGCGGGCGACCGGCGCTTGCTGGACGCCCTGCGTCCGCTGGTCGGCTCGATCTCGGTCGAGGCGATGCGCGCGGCCAACTACAGTGTCGACCGCGATATCGACAAACTGACCCCCGAGGATGCGGCTCGCGGCCTGCGGCGCCCCTGAAGCGGGCCGGATGTGACAATTTTCGCGGCTGGCGCGAAGCCCGTTGTCAGAATGTCACCCGGGTCGTTTAGATTAACGGACAGTTAGCGTTTGCGGCCGGCTGGGGCCGGTCAGGGGGATAAATGCGTTTCAAGAGCTTGTTCGCGGGTGCGGCCGCCGCCGCCCTCGTTTCCGTCGTCGTGGCCTCGCCGGCCGCCGCGGTCGTGATCACCAACGGCCAGTACAGCGTGGGCGTGAGCGAGCTGGGCCAGCTCTATGACGCCGCCACCAACACGGGCTTCCAGAACACCAACGGCTACGACTTCATGGGCGGTGCGGTGCGCGACTCCTGGGGCGTCAACGGCGCCTACGCGGACGACGGCCTGTATGGCGTGAACGACGTGGCTTCGTTCAGCTTCGACGCCGCGCCGGACGCCAGCTCCGCGCTGTCGGTGACCCGCACGACCAACTTCGAGGTCAGCCAGGCGTTCAGCTTCGTGGCGGGCAACGTCCTGGCCATCGAGACCACCCTGACCAACATCAGCGGCGGCGAGCTGTCGGGCATCTTCCAGCGCGTCGCGGACTTCGACGTCGATCCGGCGCTGAATCCGCCGCTGATGGAGTGGCCGAACCAGTTCGGCACGTTCTTCACCAACACCATCGCCGGCTTCGACAGCCCGAACACCGATGACCCCTGGTATTTCGAGTGCTGTGTCGCGGACTACGATCCGGACGACTACGGCGCGGGCCTGCGGGTGAACTTCACCAACCTGGCTCACCTGGGTTCGTACAAGTTCACCTACTACTACGCCTTCGGCGCCGAGGGCGGCAGCCAGGTCGAGAACGACCTGCTGAACGCCGGGGCGCAGGGCGGCATCTCGGTGGAGCACGCTGACGGTCTGGCCGGGGGCATGGGCCTTTCTATCCCGGGCGGCGCGGTGGTGCCGGAACCTTCGACCTGGGCCCTGATGATCGGCGGCTTCGGCCTGGCCGGCGCGACCCTGCGTCGCCGTCGTGCGGTCCACGCCTGATCGTCGCCAGAGGCTGAAATGAACGAGCCCCGGCCTCCCGGCCGGGGCTTTTTCGTGCCCGATGGGTGGGCGCCTTGTCGCGGCTGCGCCGTGCGGTTGGTTAACCGGAATTGGCCTTTCGTTAACCATGCCGGGCCAGGATCGCATCGACGGCGAAGTGCTTCGCCACCCCAGCTTTCGACGAGGTACTCATGAACGGCGCCGAAGTTCTGGACGTCGGTCGCGACGCCATCTGGCTGACCCTGCAGCTCTGCGCTCCGGTGCTGCTGGTGGGTCTGGTGGTCGGCGTCGGCATCGGCCTGCTGCAGGCCCTGACCCAGATCCAGGAACAGACGCTGGTCTATGCGCCGAAGATCGTGGCGATCTTCGTCTCGCTGCTTCTGTTCCTGCCGCTCATGGGGGCGCTGATGAGCGGCTTCATGCGCAATATCGCCGCCCGCATCGCCGGCATGTAGCGCGGGCGCGGGCGGCCGATGGAATCCTACGCCACCGCCCAGCAGGTCTTCGCCGGAGGCCTTGTGTTCGCGCGCCTGGGCGCCATCGTCATGCTCATCCCGGGCATCGGCGAGACGTTCATCTCGCCGCGCATCCGCCTGTCGTTCGCCTTCGCCCTGGCCCTGATGCTGTTCCCGGTGTTCGTCGGCCGCGCGCCGCCGCTGCCGCCGGACGTCAGCGGCCTGGCCGGCGCCGTGATCAAGGAAGTGCTGATCGGGCTGATGATCGGCGCGATCCTGCGCCTGTTCATGAACTCGCTGGCCAGCGCGGGCGAGATCATCTCGCTGCAGACGACGCTGTCGTTCGCCCAGACGGCGAACCCCATGCAGGCGGCGCCCTCGACAACCATCGGCACCTTCCTCGGGATGATCGGCATCGTGCTGATCTTCGCCACCAACCTGCACCACCTGTTCGTGGCGGCCATCGTGCGGTCGTTCGAGCTGTTCCCGTTCACGCGCGACATCCCCGTCGCCGACGCCGGTGAGCTGGCGATCCAGACCGTGGGCAAGTCGTTCGCCCTGGGCCTGCAACTCGCCGCGCCGGTGGTGGTGTTCTCGCTGATCTTCAACGTCGCCGTCGGCCTGGTGGGCCGGGTGATGCCGCAGTTCCAGGTGTTCTTCGTCGCAACGCCGATCATGCTGCTGGCCAGCCTCTCGATCTTCGCCCTCAGCCTGGGAGTGATCGGGATGGTCTGGGTCGACCGCTATCGTGAGCTCATCGGGACCTTCGTGCCCACATGAGTGAAGACCGCGAGTCGAAAACAGAAGAGGCGACACCCCAGAAACTTGCGAAGGCCAAGGAGAAGGGTGACGGCGTCAAGACCATGGACCTGGGGTCGTTCGCGACCCTGGCGGCCACGGCGGCGGTCGTGTTGGGCATGGGCGGCTGGATGGCCCGCAACATGGTCTCGGCCCTGACGCCCTTCATCGCCCAGCCCGAGCAGATGCAGTTGCACGGCGGGGGCGGCGTCCAGGTGCTGCGTTACGCCCTGATGGCGGGCGCGCCGGCGCTGCTGGCGGTGATGGTCGCGGCCGCGGTGGCGGGGGCCGGCTCCAGCCTGATCCAGACCGGGATACTGTTCACGCCCGACAAGCTGAAGCCCGACTTCTCCAAGCTCTCGATCCCAAAGGGTCTGGCGCGGATCTACGGCCCGGACGGCCTCGCACAGTTCGTGAAGTCGCTGGTGAAGGTCGGCATGACCGGCGTCCTGGGATGGTGGGTGCTGAAGCCCCACTGGAACGAGTTCATGCAGTTGTCGGCCATGGACCCGATGGCGATGCTGCCGTTCGCCTTCGATATCCTGAAGCGCCTCGTCTACGCGGTGGCCGCCCTGGGTCTGGTCGTGGCCGGCGCGGACTGGCTGTGGCAGCGCCAGCGCTTCATGGTCCGGATGCGGATGACCAAGGAAGAGGTCAAGGAAGACTACAAGAACAGCGAAGGCGACCCCCACGTGAAGGCGCGCCAGAAGCAGCTGCGCCACGAGAAGGCCCGCCGGCGGATGATGCAGGCCGTGCCGGACGCCACCGTCGTCATCATGAACCCGACCCACTACGCCGTGGCGCTGAAATACGAGCAGGGCGACGCCGCCGCGCCGATCTGCGTCGCCAAGGGGCTGGACAGCCTCGCGCTCAAGATCCGCGCCGTGGCCGAGGAAGCCGGCGTGACGGTGATCGAGGATCCGCCGCTGGCCCGTGCCCTCTATGCTGCCGTGGACATCGACGAGATGATCCCGCCGGCTCACTTCGAGGCCGTCGCCAAGATCATCGGCTTCATCCTCAGCCAGGCCAACCGCCGCCGCGCGCCGGCCCTGCGGTGATGCAACGCCTCGTTTCGCCTCCTTCCTGACCGTGTGACAGAATGCAGACCATCGATTCGCCGGAGGCGCCGTCGCTCGCCATGGCTGAGCCGCCGTCCAAGACCCGCAAGACCGACCCGCTTATCGCGCTGGCGGTGGTGTTCTTCCTGCTGGCCGTGGCTTTCGCCGCCGCGCCGCTGCTGAACGCTGGTCCCGAGACGCTGGCCGGTTCGCTGTTGCTGTTCGGTCTCGCGGGCGTCTGCTGTCTGGGCCTGCTGGTCCTGCGCGGACCGGCCGACGCGCCGGCCGAGGCCGAGGCGGGCGGGGCCGACGCCTTCCTGTCGGCGCTGGACGAGCCGGCCGCCGTGGCCGCGCCCGACGGCCGGCTGGTCGTCAGCAATCCTGCCTGGCGGGAAGCGATGGGATCGGCGCATCGCCTGCCCAAGAGCGGCGCCGCTGCATCCAGCCTGTTCGGCGCCCTGGCCAGCGCCCGTCGGGGCGAACTGGGCCGCGCCACCATCAAGGTCGGCGGTCAGGAACGTGAGGCCCTGGTCTCGCCGATCGGCTCGCGTCGGTTCCTCGTGCGCCTCACCGGCCGTGGCTCGGGGCCGCTGGCCCTGCCGTCGTCCGCCATGGAGGTGCTGAACGCCGTCGCCGGCGCCAAGGCGCCGCCGCCCAAGGTGCTGGACGCCTTCGCCGCCGCCTCTCCGTTCGGCGCTGCCCTGCTGGAGGGCGACGACCCGTTCGAGGCGCGGATCATTGAGGCCAACCCCGCGCTCGCCTCGGTGGCGCACGGCGGCCAGGCCGGTCAGGTGTTCGGCGACCTCATCGAGGCCAACAGCCGGGTCGAGGCCTCGCTGCGCCTGTCCGAGGGGCGCGCCGGTCATGCGCCGCTGGAAGTGCGCCTGGCGCACGACCCCACGCACATCGCCCATCTCTACCTTTCCCAGAACGGCGCCCGCTGGGTGGCGTATCTGGTCGACGTCTCCGAACAGAAGCAGGTCGAGCTGCAGCTCTCGCAGAGCCAGAAGATGCAGGCCATCGGCCAGCTGGCCGGTGGCGTGGCGCACGACTTCAACAACCTGCTGACCGCGATCCTGATGCAGCTGGACGTGCTGGCCACCCGCCATCCCGTCGGCGATCCCTCGTACGAGGGGCTGAACGAGATCAAGCAGACCTCGATGCGCGCCGCCGACTTGGTCCGCAAGCTGCTGGCCTTCTCGCGAAAGCAGACCGTCCAGCGCGAGATCCTCGACGTCGGCGAGATGATCTCGGAGTCCGAGGTCCTGCTGCGCCGCCTGCTGCACGAGGACATCAAGCTCACCACCGACTACGGCCGCAACCTGCCGCATGTGCGCGCCGACCGGGGCCAGCTCGACACCGCCGTCATGAACCTGGTGGTCAACGCGCGGGACGCGATCCGCAGCCACGGCGGCGGCGTGATCAGCATTCGCACGGCCCGGGTGAGCCAGGAGGAGGCGCGGAGCCTCGGCTATCCCAGCGCGGTGGGTGATCAGGCGATGATCGAGGTCTCGGACGACGGTCCGGGCATCCCCAACGAGGTGATGGACAAGATCTTCGACCCCTTCTTCACCACCAAGCCGGTGGGCGAGGGGACGGGTCTGGGCCTGGCCACGGTGTACGGTATCGTCAAGCAGTCCGACGGCTGGATCGCCGTCGCGTCCAAGCCGGGCGAGGGCGCGGCGTTCCGCATCTTCCTGCCGGTCCATGTCCCCTCGGCGGAAGAGCCTGCCCCGGCCCCCGTCGCCGCGGCGCCCAAGCGTCCCGCCGCCCGCGACCTCTCTGGCGCTGGCCGCATCCTGTTCGTCGAGGACGAGGACGCGGTGCGCGGCGTCGCCGCCAAGCTGCTGCGCGCGCGCGGCTATGAAGTGATCGAGGCGGCCAGCGGCGAGGAGGCCCTGGAGATCGCCCAGGAGCATGCCGGCCAGATCGACCTGATGATCTCGGATGTGGTCATGCCGGGGATGCAGGGCCCGGACCTGCTGAAGCAGGCCCGCCAGTACCTCGGCTCTGCGCCGGTGATGTTCATCTCGGGCTATGCCGAGAGCGAGTTCTCCGACCTCCTGGAGGGCGAGCGCAACGTCTCGTTCCTGCCCAAGCCGATCGACATCAAGACGCTCGCCGAGCGCGTGAAGCAGGAACTCCAGAAGGCGGCCTAGCAGAGAGCTTGTCGCCGGCCGGCGCCCGCGCGAGAGTTCCCCGCCGTTGATGGAGGGTGAGGTGCGCGATCCGGATTCCGTACAGCAGGCTCCGTCGGTCAAGGTCGGCGGGGCGGCGGTGGGCGCCAGCGCGGTAGGGGCGACGGCCGCCGGGGCCACGGTGCTGCTGGCTGCCGCGGCGGGCGCCATAGCCATCGGCGCGGTCGCGATCGGGGCCCTCGCCGTCGGCCGGCTGATGGTGCGGCGCATGTCGGTGGACCGGCTGAAGATCCGCAGACTGGAAGTCGATGAACTCACCGTCGGCCGCCTGATCGTGCGGCAGCGTCGCTAGAGTCGAGACTTGCGCCCCGGCCGGGGGCGCGCGACCGTGCCGCCAACCAGAAAAGATGCGGAGGGTGCTGTGGCGCAGGAGCAAGAGGCCCTGGATCGAGCGGGGCGTGTCCGGGGATGATCGAGCAGACGGTCGAGATCCCCACCCGTGACGGCGCCGTCACCACCTTCATCGCCCACCCCGAGCGAGACGGCCCCTTTCCGCTGATCCTGTTCTTCATGGACGCGCCGGCGATCCGCGAGGAGCTGCGCGACATGGTCCGGCGCATCGCCTGCGCGGGCTACTATGTGATGCTGCCGAACCTCTACTACCGGCGGGGCGTGCTGGAGTTGGCCGACCTGCCGCCCCTCACGGAGGTTGACGCGCGGGCGCGGATGTTCGACCTCATGGGGTCGATCAATATCCCCCTGGTGATGAGCGACACAGACGCCCTGCTGGAGTTCGCCGGGCGGGACGCTGCGGCGAGCCGGGGCAAGGCCGGCGCGATCGGCTACTGCATGAGCGGCCAGTACGCGATCAACGCGGCGGCGCGGCACCCGGAGCGTTTCGGCTGCGCGGCGTCGCTCTACGGCGTCCAACTGGTCACCGATCGGCCCGACAGCCCACATCTGGCGGCGCAGAAGACCGGGGCGGAGCTGTATTTCGCCTGCGCCGAGCACGACACCTACGCGCCACTGGAGATGGTCGAGGCGCTGGACGCCTCGCTGAAGAGCGCGAGGGTGAACGCCGAGGTCGAGCTGTACCGCGATGTCCATCACGGCTTCGCCTTCCCCCAGCGCGCGGTCTACGACAAGCCGGCGGCCGAGCGGCACTGGGAGCGGTTGTTCGCCCTGTTCCGGCGCAACCTCGGCTGACCGCCGTCAGCTCGGCTGAAAGCGCCTGCAGACTTGCGGTGTGGCGGCCGCGGGCCGGTGATGTAGCCTGCGCCTCGGAGGAATGAGCCGATGACCCTCGAAATTCGCCGTGTCGCGGGCGCCCTGGGCGCCGAGATCTCGGGCGTGGACCTTTCGCAGGACCTGCCTGAGGCGACCATCGCCGCCATCCGCCAGGCGCTGCTGCAGCACCAGGTGATCTTCTTCCGCGATCAGGACCTGACGCCAGCGCGGCAGGTGGCGTTCGGCCGTCGCTTCGGACCGCTGAACATCCATCCCTATGTCTCGGGGATGGAGGGGCAGCCCGAGGTGATGGAGATCATCAAGGAGCCTTCGGACAAGATCAATTTCGGCGGCGGCTGGCACTCGGACATGAGTTTCCTGCAGACGCCGGCCATCGGTTCGATCCTCTATGGCGTCGAGATCCCGGAGTTCGGCGGGGATACGTTGTTCGCCAGCCAGGCGGCCGCCTACGACGCCCTGTCGCCGGGCCTGAAGGCGACCCTGGAAGGGCTCAGCGCGGTCCATTCCGCCAGCCGCGAGTACTCGGCCCAGGGCCATTCTGCGCAGAAGCGCGGCTCGATGAAGGTCGCCGAAGCCGACGGCTACGTGGGCGAGTACGTCCACCCGATGGTGCTGGTCCACCCGGAGACGGGCCGCAAGGCGCTGTACGTGAACCCGGCCTTCACGCTGCGGATCGATGGCTGGAAGACCAGCGAGTCGAAGGCTTTGCTGGACTACCTCTTCAACCATTGCCGCTATGAGGCCTTCACCTGCCGGTTCTCGTGGACCAGGGGCGCGGTCGCCTTCTGGGACAACCGTTCGGTCTGGCACTTCGCGCTCAACGACTATCCGGGCCAGCGCCGGCACATGCGGCGGGTGACGGTGGATCCCTGGCCGCAGGCCCAGGCGGTGGCGGCGGAATAGCGCGCTACCGCGCCAGCCAGGTCTCCACGCCGCGCGCCGCCGCCAAGGCCGTCGCGAAGGTCGCCTGCAGCAGGTAGCCGCCCGTCGGGGCCTCCCAGTCCAGCATCTCGCCGGCCAGGAAGACGCCCGGCCGGCTGTGCAGCATCAGGCCCTCGTCCACGCTGCCCAGCGTCACGCCGCCGGCGGTGGAGATCGCGCGCGCCAGTCCCTGCACCCCGGTCAGGCGGATCGGGGCGGCCTTGATGGCGGCGGCGAGCGGGGCTGAGCCGGCGGGCAGGTCCTTGCCGTGCGCCTCGCGCAGCAGGTTGATCTCCAGCGGCGACAGGCGGAGCGTCTTGCGAAGGTGGTTGGCGAGCGACTGACTGCCGCGCGGGCGCTCCAGGCGGGTCCTGAGGTCGTCCAGGGACGCGTCCGGCCGCAGGTCGAGGAGCGCCGTCGCCGAGCCGTCCGCCAGCACCGCGTCCCGCAGGGCCGCCGACATGGCGTAGAGCACGCCGCCTTCCAGTCCGTAACTGGTGACCATCGCCTCGCCGCGCGCCGTGCGTCCGCCGAAGGTGAGGGCGATCCCCTTCAGCGGTTGGCCGGCGAAGCCTTGCATCACCGGGCTCCAGGCGACGTCGAAGCCCATGTTGGCGGGACGCAGCGGGGCGATATCGGCGCCGGCGGCCTTCAGCGGGGTGACCCAGCTCCCGTCCGAGCCCAGCCGGGGCCAGCTCGCGCCGCCCAGCGCCAGCACCGTGGCCTCGGCCCGCACGGCTGCCTCGCCGTCCGGCGTGGCGAAGCGCAAGGCGCCGTCGTCGGCCCAACCCAGCCAGTCGTGCCGCGTGCGCAGGTCGACCCCCAGCCCCTGCAGCCGCGCAAGCCAGGCGCGGAGGAGGGGAGAGGCCTTCAGCGCCTCCGGGAAGATTCTGCCCGACGAGCCGGTGAACATCGGCTGGCCCAACCCCTCGGCCCAGGCGACCAGCTCGGCGGGAGGGAATGCCTCCAGCCGGGGACGAAGCCACCCGGCCGCCGCGCCGTAGCGCGCCGCGAAGGGCTCGAACGGCTCGGAATGGGTCAGGTTGAGGCCGCCGCGCCCGGCCATCAGGAACTTGCGGGCCATGGACGGCATCCGCTCGTAGACGGTCACGGGATGGCCGGCCGCCGCGAGCCGTTCGGCGGCGAAGAGCCCGGCGGGCCCTCCGCCGACGATGGCGATCATCGTCGCCTCAGGTTCCCGCGATGGCGAGCAGGGCGGCGAGACCGACGCCCATGCCCTTCAGGCTCTCGGGCTTGGCCACGTCGATCCATTCGTCCACCGCGTGCGCGCGGCCCCCGACCCCGCCCGAGCCGATCGTCACGGCCGGGATGCCGAGGCTGATCGGCATGTTGGAGTCGGTGGAACTGGCGCCCAGCACCGGCTGAGCGTAGCCGGCCGCGCGCACGGCGGCGGCGGTGATCTGGACGATCTCGGCGTCTTCCTTGGTGGCGCCGGTCGGCCGGTCGCCGATCAGCTTCACGTCGGCCGACACCTTGCCGGCGCGGGTGGAACGGGCGGCGTTCTCCTGCTCGACGGCGCCTTCCACGATCTTCAGGAACTGCGCGTCGACCTTGGCCAGCTCTTCCTTGCTCTCCGAGCGCATGTCGACCTCGAGCCAGATGGCGTCGGGGATCGAGTTCACGCTGGTGCCGCCGCCGACGACGCTGGTGGCGTAGGTGGTCTTCGGCTGGGCCGGGGTCTTGATCTTGTTCATCTCGACCACGGTCGCGCCCATGGCCGCCATGGGGTTCACGAGGCCGAAGGCGCCGTACGAGTGACCGCCGGGCCCCTTGAAGGTGACGCGGTAGCGGCGCGAACCCACGGCCCCGTAGGTGACGCGGTCGGCCGAGGTGCCGTCCATGGAGAAGAAGGCCGCGATGCGGTCCTTGTACTTGCCCTTGGTGAAGATGTAGCGGACGCCGCGCAGGTCGCCGGGGCCTTCCTCGCCGACGTTGCCGACGAACAGGATGTCCTTCTTGGTGGCCACCTTGCCCGCGTCCAGCGCGCGGATGTAGCCAAGCACCACGGCCAGCGAGTGGGTGTCGTCGCCGATGCCGGGGGCCATCAGTTTCGTGCCCTCGCGGCGCACCTTCACCGGCGTGCCTTCCGGGAAGACCGTGTCGAGGTGGGCGGCCAGCACGACCACCGGGCCGCCCGGCTTGCCGGTTCCCCGGCGGATGCCCATGACGTTGCCCTCGGCGTCCATCTCGACGTCGGTCAGGCCATGGGCCTTCAGCATCTCCATGTAGGCCTTGGCGCGCGCCTCCTCCTTGAAGGGCGGCGCCGGGATCTCTGTCAGGGTGATGGTGTCGGCGACGATGCGGTCGTGCTCGCGGTCCAGGGTGGCGACGGCGGCCTTGAAGCCGGCGCTGCCGCGCACCTTCTGCACCGCCTTGTCGGCCTGTGCCGGGGTCGTCTGAGCCGAGGCGGCGCCGGCGAGGCTGAGGGTCAGGGCGGCGGCGAGGGTGAGCCGCGAAACACGTAACATCGTGATGGAATCCTTGCGTCCGAGCGGGGTCATTTCATCCGATCCGACCGCGCTTCACCAGGGCGGACGGGCATGTTGTTCCGCATTACGCGGATTTAATGCGAGCTTCCAACCCCCCAACCTTGCCGCGCCCCATAACCGCCCTCTAAGCCTTCACGTCACGCAGATGTAACGGGGAGGGCGCGCGTGCAGAATCGTCGCCAAGTGATGTTCACGGCCGCCGCCATGGCCGCCCTCGCCAGCCAGGTCCGGGCCCAGCCCGCCACCGGCGCCGAGGCCCAGCTCGCGGTCTTCCTGGACCAGGTCTTCAAGGAGGCGATGGACGACAGCCCCGAGCTGGTCACCTCGCTCGGCCTCGACAAGGGCGATCGGGCCGACGCCAAATCCAAGCTGCACGACGCCTCGCTGGCCGGACTGGCCAGGCGGAAGGCCCGGACCGCCGATCAGCTTCGTCGCCTCAAGGCGATCGACCGCAAGCAGCTCACCGGCATGGCGGCGGTGAACTACGACACCCTGGCTTTTGAGCTTGAGACCAGCGACGCGGCCAACAAGCGCTTCAACTACGGCGGCGCGGGCGCCGGCCAGCCCTATGTGCTGGCCCAGATCTGCGGCGCCTGGCAGGAGGTCCCCGACTTCCTGGAAAGCCAGCACTCGGTCGAGACCCGCGCCGACGCCCAGGCCTGGCTGTCGCGCATGGAAGCCTTCGCCCAGATGATGAACGACGAGGTGGAGCACGTGCGCCATGACGTCGGCCTGGGCGTGATCCCGCCCGACTTCGCGATCGCCGGCGCGCTGAAGGGCATGGGCGTGCTGCGTCAGCCCGCCGACAAGGCCGGCATCGTCACCGCCCTCGCGAAGAAGGCCAAGGACAAGGGCGTCGCGGGCGACTGGGCCGCCGAGGCCGCCAGGATCTACGACGGCAAGGTGCTGCCCGCCCTGGACCGGCAGATGGCCCTGCTGAAGGAGCTGCAGCCCAAGGCGGTCCACGACGCCGGCTGCTGGCGCCTGCCTGACGGCCAGGAGTACTACGCCCACGCCCTGCACGGGCAGACCACCAGCCGGATCTCTCCCGACGAGGTTCACAAGCTGGGCTGGGACGTGACCCGCGAGCTGTCGGCCCGCGCCGAGGTCCTGTTCAAGGAACTGGGCTTCACCAAGGGTTCCGTGGGCGAGCGTTACATCGCGCTCTACGACAGCAAGAAGGGCGTCTATCCCAACACCGACGCCGGCAAGGCCCAGATCCTCGCGGACCTGACCAAGGTGGTTCAGGCGATGCAGAAGCGCCTGCCCGAGCAGTTCGGCACGCTGCCGAAGGCGCCGGTGGAGATCCGCCGCATTCCGGCGGCGACCGAGGGCGGCTCGTCCACCCACTACGAGAGCCCCAGCCTCGATGGCAGCCGGCCGGGCGTCTACTGGCTGAACCTGCGAGACACGGCCGAGAGCCCCTGGTGGTTCCTGCCGACCACGACCTACCACGAGGCCAACCCGGGCCATCACATGCAGATCGCCCTGCAGCTCGAGGCCGACCTGCCGATGATCCGGCGGGTCATGGGCTTCGGCGCCTATGCCGAGGGCTGGGCGCTCTACTCTGAGCAGGTTGTGCAGGAAATGGGCGTCTACAAGGGCGATCCGCTGGGCGAGCTGGGCTACATCCACGACGCCCTGCTGCGTTCGGCCCGCCTCGTCACCGACAGCGGCCTGCATCACCTGCGCTGGACCCGTGAGAAGGCTATCGCCGAGATGCGCGGCATCGAGGGCGACCCCGAGCCCCTGGCCGCCCAGGAGATCGAGCGCTACTCGGTCTGGCCCGGCCAGGCGTGCAGCTACATGGTCGGCAAGGTCACGATCCTGCGTCTGCGTGAGAAGGCCCGGAAGGCCCTGGGCGCCAAGTACGATCCCCGCAAGTTCCACGACGCGATCCTGCTGTCGGGCTCGATGCCGCTGACGGCGCTGGAGAACGTGGTCGACCTCTACATCGAGAAGGCGAAGGGCTGATGGACCGCCGCACGTTCCTGGCGACGGGTGCCGCCCTCGCGCTCGCGCCGGCCGCTCGCGCGGCCACTCCGGAGGACGCCAGGCTCCGCGCGATCTTCGACCGGATGTACGAGGACAACCTCGACGACTCCCCGGAGGCGGTGACGCGGCTCGGCCTCGACAAGGGGCCGCGCGCGGCGGCCAAGTCGAAGCTGGACAGCGCCTCCATCGGCTCGCTGGACGAGGCCAAGGCCCGGACGCTGAAGCATCTGGCCGATCTCAAGACGGTCGATCGCGCCAAGCTCAGCCCGACCGACCAGCCCAACTACGACGCGGTCCGCTTCACGCTTGAAGGCGATGCCGAGGCCGGCAAGCGCTACGCCTACGGCTACGAGAGCGCCGGCCAGCCTTATGTCCTCTCGCAGCTCACCGGCGCCTATCAGGACATCCCCGACTTCCTGGGCTCCCAGCACGGGATCGAGGTGAAGTCGGACGCCGACGCCTATGTCGAACGCCTCTCGGCCTTCGCTACGGTGATGGACGAGGAGGTCGCCCGCGTTCGCCGCGACGTGGGTCTGGGCGTGACGCCGCCGGACTTCGTGCTGGAGCGGGCCATCGGTCAGCTCTCGGCCCTGCGAGCCTCGGCGCCGGCCGCCTCGCCGCTGGTCACCCAGCTCACCGGTCGGGCCTCGGCCAAGGGGATCGCGGGCGACTATGCGGCGGCCTCCGGGAAGATCGTCGCCGAGAAGGTCTACCCGGCCCTCGACCGCCAGATCGCCCTGCTGAAGGAACTCCAACCCAAGGCCACGCACGACGCGGGCGTGTGGCGCCTGCCGGACGGCGAGGCCTACTACCGCGACGCCCTGCGCAACTTCACGACCACCACCCTGTCGCCCAAGGAGATCCATCAGATGGGTCTCGAACAGGCCAAGGCGCTGGGCGCGCGGGCCGAGGTGATCCTGAAGGGGCAGGGGCTGACCAAGGGCACGGTGGGCGAGCGGATCGCCGCGCTCTTCGCGGACCCGCAGTACCATTACGCCAATACCGACGAGGCCAAGGAACAGCTGATCGCGGACCTCAACAAGCTGGTCGAGGAGATCCGGCCGCGGCTGCCCGAGAAGTTCCACGCCCTGCCCAAGGCCAATGTCGAGATCCGGCGGGTGCCGAAGTTCATCGAGGCCGGGGCGCCTGGCGGCTACTACAACCGCCCCGCCCTGGATGGTTCGCGGCCCGGCATCTACTGGATCAACCTGCGCAATTCCGCCGAGAACCCGCGCTGGACCCTGAAGACCCTGACCTACCACGAGTCCATTCCGGGCCATCACCTGCAGCGCTCGTTGCAGCAGGAGGCCGACCTGCCGATGCTGCGCCGCATGGCCGGCTTCCCCGCCTTCGCCGAGGGCTGGGCGCTCTACGCCGAGCAGGTCGCCCTCGAGATGGACATGTACAAGGGCGATCCGCTGGGAGAACTGGGGCAGATCCAGGCTTCGCTGTTCCGCTCGGCGCGCCTGGTGGTCGATACCGGGCTGCACGCCATGCGCTGGAGCCGTGAGAAGGCGATCGAGACCATGGTGTCCATCGACGGCAGCCCGGTCTCGTCGGCCACCACCGAGATCGAGCGCTATTGCGTCCGCCCGGGGCAGGCCTGCGCCTACATGGTCGGCAAGCTGACCTGGCTGCGTCTGCGGGCTAAGGCCCAGGCCGCGCTGGGGCCGAAGTTCGACATCCGCCAGTTCCACGACGCCGGCTTGCTCGGGGGCGCGATGCCGCTCACCGTGCTGGAAGGCGTGATCGACCGTTGGGTCGCGGCCACCAAGGCCTGAGGAGTCCCATGAGCAACATCGACCGCCGCAGCTTCCTCGTCACCACCGCCGGGGCCGCGCTGGCCACCGCGGCGCCCGCGATCGCGCAGGAGAGCGCCGAGGACGCTAAGCTCCGCACCCTGCTGGACAAGATGTTCGAGCAACGCGTCGACGAGAGCCCGCGCTTCGCCACCTCGCTGGGCCTCGACAAGGGCGCCCGCGCCGCCCTGAAGTCGAAGCTGGACGACAACTCCGCCGCCGGGAAGACCAAGCGCCTGGAACAGGCCCGCGGCTATGTCTCGGACCTGAAGGCCATCGACCGCGCCAAGCTCTCCGCGCCGTCGAAAGTTGACCTCGACGTGGTGCTCTATTCGAACGAGCAGGCCGTGAAGAACGGCGACCGCTACAAGTTCGGCGACGTGGGCGGCAACTTCAGCCCCTATGTGATCAGCCAGCGGGGCGGGGCCTACGCCAACATCCCCGATTTCCTCGACAGCCAGCACCGGATCGCCGACGCGGCCGACGCCGAGGCCTACCTCTCGCGCCTCTCGGCGTTCGCGGTCGCCATGGACAACGACGTCGCCCGGCAGAAGGCGGACGTGGCCGCGGGCGTGATCCCGCCCGACTTCGTCTGCGACCTGTCGCTGGGCCAGATGAAGGCTCTCCGCGACCAGCCGGCCGACAAGGTGATCCTCACCGCCTCGATCGCCCGCAAGGCGGCCGCCGCCAAGCTGGACGGCGACTGGGCCGGCCGTGCGCAGAAGATCGTCGAGACCGAGGTCTACCCGGCGCTGGATCGCCAGATCGCCGCCATGCAGGCGGTGCGGGCCAAGGCCAAGCCGGACACCGGCGTCTGGTCGCTGCCGAACGGCGACGCCTACTACGCCGACGCCGTGAAGGCCTCCACGACCACCAACTATACCCCACAGCAGGTCCACCAGATGGGGCTCGACCAGGTGGCCGATATCTCGGCGCGCCTGGATACGATCCTGAAGGCGCAGGGACTGACCCAGGGCACGGTCGCCCAGCGACTGGCCAAGCTGAACGTCGACCCGCAGCAGGCCTATCCCGAGACCGACGAGGCCCGGGCCAGGATCATCGCCGACCTGAACAAGGATGTGGCCGATCTCTACACCGTGCTGCCGCAGGCGTTCCGCACGCTGCCGAAGGCCAAGGTCGAGGTGCGGCGGGTGCCGGTGTTCATCCAGGACGGCGCCGCCAATGGCTACTACAACTCGGCCGCCCTGGACGGCTCGCGTCCGGCGGCCTTCTACATCAACCTGAAAGAGACGGCCGACTGGCCGCGCTACAACCTCAAGACCCTGGCCGTCCACGAGACGATCCCGGGGCACCACCTGCAGATCGCGCTCGCGCAGGAAAGCACCCGCATTCCCATGCTGCGCCGGGCCGGCTTCGGCTTCTCGGCTTTCTCGGAGGGCTGGGCGCTGTACGCCGAGCAACTGGCCGACGAGATCGGCGCCTATCAGGGCGATCCGCTGGGCCAGGCGGGCTATCTGCAGTCGCTGCTCTTCCGCGCCGCGCGCCTCGTGACCGACACGGGCATCCACTACAAGCGCTGGGGCCGCGCGAAGGCGACCCAGTACATGGTCGACACCATCGGCAACACGCCGGCCCGCGCCCAGCGCGAGGTCGAGCGCTACTTCTCCTCGCCGGGGCAGGCCAACAGCTACAAGGTCGGCCACACCGTCTGGGCCAAGGTCCGCGAGGACGCCAAGAAGAAGCTCGGCCCGAAGTTCGACCTCAAAGCCTATCACGACGCGGTGCTGCTCTCGGGCGCCATGCCGTTGACCGTGCTGGAACGCCACGTGGCCGACTGGGCCGCATCGCAGGCTTAGGCAAGTTCCTCCCCCGTTGGGGGAGGTGTCGCCGCTGGCGACGGAGGGGGGCCGCTCAGGCGTTGAGGACCCCCTCAGTCCGCTACGCGGATAGCTCCCCCGGATGGGGAGCAATTGCTCAAAACCATCCCGCCGCCTTCAGCGCAGCGGCCTGTCCGCGGCTCACCGGGACCACGAGGCCGCACTTGAGGCGCGCCTCGCCGCGCCCGCGCAGCCACTTCACCTCGTCGATCGCGTCGGCGGCCACCCACCAGGACCGGTGCGTCTGGAAGCCCGCAGCGCCGGTCAGTTCCGCCAGCGCGTCGCCGAAGCGGGCGGTGACCAGTTCCTCGCCGGCGTCGGTGTGGACCCGCAGGTAGTGGTCCTCGGCCTCGACCGCCCACAGCGCGGCCGTCCGCCGCTTGGCCGACAGCCGCTGGCGAAACGCGGCCGTCGGGTCACCGGGTGGGGGCTCGATCGCGCCCGCCGGCATCACGGCCTGGGCCCAGGCGAGCTGGCGCAGACACATGCTGGCGATGCAGATGATGAAGACCTGGAAGGTCGGCTGCCACAGATTCCGCCACCCTAACCACTGGCCGAACATGAAGTGGTTCACCAGGCCGACCAGGACCGTCACGGGCGGGGTCATCAGCACACTGGCCGTGATCAGCCGCAGCCAGAAATGATCAACGCGGCGGCGCAGCGGCTCGTCGACCGCCACACCGATCATGCCGCCGCCGACCATGCAGAGAAGCCAGTAGACCAGTCGCGAGGCCAGCGACTGTTCGGCCGTCCCATAAGGGCCGAGGAAGGCCATCACCACGCCGATGGTGGTCCATAGCGCGATGTCGGCCAGCAGGCGGCGAACCCAGGGCGGGGCGGCAAGTTCAGGCATGAGATCCTGGTCGCGGGACGAGGGTCGAGTCGTTCGCGCGAGACTGCCACGACTGGCGATTTCCATGCATCCGTTCGCGCAGGATCGGCGCCGTTCGCGGATCGGGGCCTAGGCGGGCCGATGCGGCGCCGTCCATCTCGGCGCCTCGACGAACGGAGCCGACCCCGATGAACGCCAGGGCAATCAACAACCGGATCACCGCGGGCCTGTCCGGCCTCGCCATCGTCCTGAGTGTCGGTGTCGCGCTGGTCTCATATCGCTATCTCAGCCCGACGAACCTGTTCGGACCTCCGGACATCCTGGGCAACCTGTTCGCGCGGCCCTGGCTGGCCATCCATGCGGGTGGCGCGGCCACGGCGCTGCTGGTGGGCGGCTTCCAACTCATCCCGGCGCTGCGGCGCAGGCGGGCCCTGCATCGCTGGCTCGGGCGGGTCTACGCCACCGGCTGTATCGTGGGGGGCTTCGCGGGGCTCACCCTGGCGTTTGGCTCGACCGCCGGGCCGATCGCCGGCTGGGGCTTCGGCCTGCTGGCGGTGGCCTGGATCTACACGACCGCCCAAGGGTGGCTCACCGGCCGGGCCAGGCGCTTCGACGAGCATCGCCGGTGGATGATCCGCTCCTTCGCCCTGACCTTCGCGGCGGTCACCCTGCGGCTCTATCTGCCGGCGGGAGCCATGGCGGGGATCGACGGGCAACTGGCCTACCGCGCGATCGCCTGGCTCTGCTGGGTCCCGAACCTCGCGCTGGCCGAGCTCTACCTGCGACGGGGGCTGCGCGCGCCGCGCCAGCTGGCCGCGTGACTGCTGCAACCCTGCTGACATGAGCCTGTCAGCAGGCTGGGCGTTCTATGTCCGAAACCCGCGGAGGAATCCCAGATGTCCGAAGAACTCGTCTTCTACACCAACCCCATGTCGCGCGGCCGCATCATCCGCTGGATGCTGGAGGAGGTGGGCCAGCCGTACCGCACCGTGATCCTGGACTGGGCCAGCGGCGCGGCCAAGCAGCCCGAGTACCTGGCCATCAACCCCATGGGCAAGGTGCCGGCCATCGTCCACGGCGACACCGTGGTCACCGAGTGCGCGGCCATCTGCGCCTACCTCGCCGACGCCTTCCCGGAGAAGAAGCTGGCCCCGCCGCCGACCAGCAAGCTGCGCGGCCCCTACTATCGCTGGCTGTTCTTCGGCGCCGGCCCGATCGAGCAGGCGGTGGGCGTGAAGGCGATGGGCTGGCAGGTGCCGCCGGACGGCGAGCGCAGCCTGGGCTTCGGCACGGTCGAGCACGTGTTCGATGCGATCGAGACGGCGCTGAAGGGGCGGGAGTACCTGGTGGGCGACAGCTTCACGGCCGCCGATCTCTACCTCGCCTCGCACCTCGGCTGGGGCATGCAGTTCGGCACGATCGGCAAGCGTCCGGTCTTCGAGGACTATGTGAAGCGGATGGACGCCCGGCCGGCCTCGGTGCGGGCCGTGGAGATCGACGACGCGCTGATCCCGGCCGACCAGCGCCCGCCGATCCCGGCCTGATCACTTGCGCTGGATGAGGTCCCAGCGATTGCCATAGAGGTCCTCGAACACCGCCACCGAGCCGTAGGCTTCGTGGCGGGGAGCTTCTAGGAAGCCGACGCCGGCCGCGGTCATCCTCGCGTGATCGCGGCCGAAGTCGTCGGTCTCCAGGAACAGCCAGACGCGCCCCGCGCCTTGCCGGCCGACGGCTTCGGCCTGATCCGCCTTCGCCTGGGCCAGCAGCAGCCCGCCTTGCGAGCCGGGAGGCCGGACGACCACCCAGCGCTTGCCCCCGCCCATGTCGTTGTCCTCGACGAGATCGAACCCGACCTTGCCGACATAGAAGTCGATGGCCGCATCGTAGTCGCGGACGAGCAGGGCGGTGAGTGCGAGTCGCTGGGTCATGCCGTGGTGGTAGCGCGAGCCTTCGGCGGCGCCGAGCCTGGAGCGCCGCTTCCGCCTCTCTTCCCGTCTCCCTCCCCCGTGAGGGGGAAGGAGATCGCGACGTGATGAAGGTGGCGGTGGCCCGCCTCCTAAGCCCGAGCCTCCTGCGCGGCCTCGTCCGCGAGGCGGCCGTGAAGCTCGCTCATGTGGTCGAAGTCGGCTTCGAAGGCGCCCAGGCCCTGGGTGAGGCCGCGGATCTCGGCGATGAGATCCTGACGCTCGCTCTGGGGCAGATACGCTTCGATGCGCTCCCAGCCGCGCCAGTCCTCACGCGGGCCGAGGCCCAGGATCTGACCGCGCCGGGCCGTGAGCGCCGAGGTGACGTTCGAGGCGCTGGGCGAGGGCGAGAAGACCGTCAGCTTCTCGATCGGTTCCAGCAGGACGGCGCCCGCCTGCGCCAGGGCTTCCTCGATCGCCATGCGCCCCACGGTGCGGAAAGCCATTTCGGAGGAGTCCACGCTGTGGGTCTGGCCATCCAAGAGGGTGACCTCCAGGTCGGTGACCGGGAAGCCCTTCGGCCCCTTCAGCAGGCCGTCGCGCACGCCGGCCTCCACGGCGGGAATCCACTGCCGCGGCACCGCGCCGCCGACCACCTTCGAGTTGAAGACGAAGCCGGAGCCGCGGGGCAGGGGCTTCACCTCCACGGTGATGTCGGCGAACTGCCCGTGCCCGCCTGATTGCTTCTTGTGGCGAGAGCGCTGCTGCACGCCCCGCGCCAGGGTTTCGCGATACGGCGTCTTGGGCTGCACCGCGTCGATGTCGACGCCGAAGCGCCGCTTCAGCCGCTCCAGGGCCAACCTCACGTGCCCTTCGCCCTGGCCGGCCAGCAGCACCTGCCGCTGTTCGGCGTCGTGGGTCAGCGACAGGCCGAGGTCCTCCTCCACCAGCTTGCTGAGAGCGCCCGAGAGGCGGACATCGTCGTTGCGGTTGCGGGCGGAAAGCGCCACGGCGAACAGCGGCCGCCTGGGCCGGGCGGCGGCCTTCACCGCCTGCGGCTGGCCGGTGGTGGAAACGATCTGGCCGGCGCTGGCCGCATCGACCTTGCCGATGGCGCAGATGTCGCCCACTGGGGCCTCGGTGATCTTCTTGAGCGCGGAGCCCTGCACCTGGCTGAGGCCGCTGGCCCGGCTCCTGGCGCCGTCCGGCAGCACGAAGTCGGCGCCGTCGGTCAGCTTGCCGCCGAACACGCGCGCATAGGCCAGTTTACCCGACTGACCCGCATAGGCGGTCTTCAGGACGTAGGCGCCCTGGGTGACTCCCAGCCGCTCGGCGGCGCGGGATACCGGCGGCGCTTCGTGCCGCAGCGCCTTCAACAGGCGGCGGATGCCGAACCCGTTCTGCGCCGAGCCGAAGAACACCGGCACGATGAGGCCGTCGTTCATCTCCTGCACCAGGTCGGAGAAGACCGCGTCGCGGTTGGGCGTGACGTCAGAGAGCAACTGCTCCATGAGCGCGTCGTCGAAGTCCGCCATCTGCTCCAGCATGTGGAAGCGTGCGTCGGCCTCCTCCTGCCGGAGCTCGCCGGGGATATCGATCTGCTCCGAGGGCTTGCCCGGCCGGTAGACGAAGCAGCGCTCCAGCGCCAGGTCGATGTAGCCCGAGACCTTGTCGCCGCTCCACGTGGGGATCTGGCGCGCCACCAGCGGCGCGGACGAGACGGGAGCCAGGGCGGCCAGCAGGTCGCTCAGGCTGCCGTGAGCCTGGTCCATCTTGTTGATGAAGAGCGCGTGCGGCACGCCCAGGCGCTCCAGTTCGCGCAGGGTCGGCTGCAACAGCGTGGCCTTGGCCGGATCGGGATCGGCCACCACGATGGCGAGATCGACCGCCGGCAGAACCGGGTCGATCTCAGCGCAGAATTCCAGGGATCCGGGGCAGTCCACGACCACATAGCGGTCGTTCATGAAGTCGAAGCCGGCGATGTTCAGTTCCACCGAATGGCCGCGCGCCTTGGCCTCGGGGCTGGAGTCGCCGACCTCGCCCGGGCGCACCGCGTGGCCGGTGGCGGCTTCCAGCAGGGCCTCCATGAGGGCGGTCTTGCCGGCGCTCGTGGGGCCGACGAGCGCAAGAGCCCGAACCGACCCCGCATCTCGGATTGCCATCTGGTCTTCTCCCATCGCCGTGGGCGCCGAGGGCGCCCGTGCTGACGGGAGTTCGTGCGCCCTTGCGCGCGGTTGCGGGTGGTCAGGGACCAGTACAGGGCCGGTCCACGCCGCCCATCTGGGAAAACCCTACGCCCGGGAAATCTCGGGGCGATCCTCAAGAAGTCGTGAGCGGGACGTCAGCCCCAGTCGGCCTGCTTCTCGCGGGCGGTGCGCATGGCCAGGCGGCCCTCGCGGAACTTGCCGGATCGCGCCGCGGCCCCCTCGATCTCCGTCGTGGGCGTCTCGGTCGCCCGGCCGTAGAGCCAGCCCTGGGCATAGTGCACGCCGGCGCGGGTGACGGCCTCCTCGGCCTCGGGCGTCTCGACCATCTCGGCCAGGGTGCGCACGTTAAGCTCACCGCACATGTTGACGAGGTGCTTCACGAAGGTGGCCTCGCGGCCGCCATGCTGCAGGTCGCGGATGTAGCGGCCGTCGATCTTCAGGAGGTCGAGGGTCAATTGCTGCAGGTAGGCCAGCGACGCAGCGCCGGCGCCGAAGTCGTCCAGGCAGACCTCGCAGCCCAAGACCCGCAGCGCCTGGATATGACGGTCGGCGAGGGCCAGGTCCTCCACCGCGGCGCTCTCGGTGAGTTCCAGCATGAGCCGGCCCTGGATCGAGGGGCTGCTGCGCAGAATCTCGACGACGCGGTTGATGTAGCCGTCGCTCATGATGCTGCGGCCCGACACGTTCACGGCCAGCGTCAGCCGTTTGTCGCGCGCCAGCACCTTGATGCTTTCCTCCAGCACGGCCAGGTCCAGGGGCTGGATGAGGTCCAGTTCCTCGGCCATGCGGATCGTGGGGAACGGACTGCCCTGGGCGCCGAACCGGACCAGCACCTCGTGGTGATGCAGCGAGCCGTCGGCGAGGGAGACCACCGGCTGGAAGGCCAGGGTGAAGCGGCGTTGCTGGATCGCGGCGCCGAGGACGCCCGCGTTGCTGAGCGTCGACTGCAGGGCCTGTTCCAGCGCGTCGCCCAGGCTGGTGGGCAACTGGGCCTTCAATCCCTCGCGCAACACCTGCCCCAGGGCGTAGCGCAGGGCCTGCACCACCTGTTTGGGGCGGCCGCCGCCGGTCATGGGCATGGCGGCGGAGGCGGGGGTGACGTTCTCGATGCCGGCTTCGGACAGGACGCGCGCCACGCGGTCGACCAGCGCGTCGCGCGGCTCCTCGGCGGCGCGGATCAGGGCGTAGCGGTCGGGGCCGACCTCGGTGGGCGCCTCGCCACGGTAGGACTGTGCGCGCAGCACGCCAGCGAGCATGGCCTGGAGGCCCTGCGGATCGGTCGTGGCGGCGGGGCTGCGGGATAGGCCCGCCAACTCGACGAACGCGAGCTCGAGTTCCTGCGTAGCGCCCGCCAGCAGTTCGGTCGCGCGGGATTCGAAGTCCTCGTGGCTCTGGAGGCCGGCGCTGCCGCGAGCGGCGGCGCGCGCCATGGCGCAGGAGATCGCGCCCGAGTTCTGGCCGAGGCGGATCGCCGAGAGGCTGGCGAAGCGGTCGCCGCCGGCAAGCCGGCAGACCACGGGCCCCGCACGGGCGCCGTCTTCCAGACCGCGGAACATCGCCTCGACCATCGGCTGGTCCTCGGCGTCGATCAGAGTCTGCCAAGGTTGCTTGGAGAGGCTGGTGTCTGGACGTCCGAGCACGCTTTCCCCTGCGCCCAGCGCAAAGGTGATGCGGCCGTCCGCGCCGATCTCCAGCAGCAGATCAGAGGCGGCGAACCCGAACCCGAGGAACCTGTGTGGCGACAAGAGCTGTCCTTCTCCCAGACGGAGAACATCGGCCGATCGCTCTTAAAAAGCCGTGTGCATCGAAAGGCTTGCCGGGGTTGGCTACCCGATTTGTGGGTTTATCCGCGTGGCAGAATGACGCTGGTGACCGCGACGTGTGCAGGCTACCACCATGACATGCATCCCGAACGACCGACGGCGCGGGTGATCCTGCTGGACCACCAGGACCGCATCCTGCTGATGAAGGGCCGGCTGCCGACGTCGCGCGACGGGCCTGGCGCGTGGTTCACGGTCGGGGGCGGGGTTGAGCCGGGCGAGACCTTCGCCGAGGCCGCCGCCCGGGAGATCCGCGAGGAGACGGGCATCGTCGATTTCGTGCTGGGCCCGGTGGTCTGGGTCCGTGAAGGCGTCATGCGCCTTCCCGAGCCGACGCTGCTCAAGGAGTGCTACATCCTGGCCCGCTGCCAGGGAGGCGAGCCCGACCGGAGGGGGTGGCAACCGCTGGAGCGGGACCTGATCGACGACATCCGCTGGTGGACCGTGGGCGACCTGACCCTGACCACCGATCGCGTCTTCCCGCCGGGCCTGGCCCAACGCCTGCCGCCGATCCTCGCCGGGCGGCTGCCGGTGGAGCCTGAACCGATCCCCTGGACCTGAGCCGTCATCCCCCCCGTCGCCGCCACAACCTAGATATCGCCCATGCTCGCCGCACTGCTCGCCGCCGCCGTCGTCTCCGCAGCCTGCGATCTGGAGAAGCCGTCCGGTGAGCCGGGCTGCAAGCGCGAGGCCGTCGACGCCCTGCCCATGAACCGCTTGCAGGTCGTCGGCACCCACAACAGCTACAAGGCCGCCATCGCGCCGAACGAGATGGCGACGCTGAAGGCCGTGAACCCGGCCGCGGCCATTACTCTGGACTATGCGCATTCGCCGCTCCTCGAACAGCTGGAGGCCGGCGCGCGTCAGCTCGAGATCGACGTCGTGAACGATCCGGCCGGTGGGCTCTACGCGAACCCGCTGGGCTACCGGATGGCTGGGGCCGCCGCCGTTCCCTACGACTTCGCGCCGTTGAAGGGGCCGGGGCTGAAGGTGATCCACGTGCCGGACGTGGACTATCGCTCGACCTGCCCGACGTTCGTCGCTTGCCTGCGTGGGTCCGCGACTGGTCGACGGCCCGGCCTCACCACTTGCCGATCCTCATCCTGATGAACCTCAAGGAAGACGGCGTGAAGCTGCCGGGCGCCGTCACGCCGCCGCCGTTCGACGCCGCCGCCCTGGACGGCCTGGACCGGGAGATCCGTTCGGTCTTTCCCGAGGCCGCGCTGATCACGCCCGACCAGGTCCAGGGACGGCGCGCGACGCTGCGCGAGGCGGTGGCGGCCGGCGGGTGGCCCGACCTGAAGGCGGCCCGCGGCCGCGTGATGTTCGCGTGCGACTGCACGCCGGACCAGGTGGCGCGATATCGCGGCGCGCGGCGAACCCTGGAGGGGCGGGTCGCCTTCGTGAACATCGAGGAAGCCTCGCCCGCTGCCGGCTACATCACCTTGAACGAGCCGAAGGAGCAGGCGGCCCGCATCGCGGCCGCGGTGAAGGCGGGGCTCATCGTCCGCACGCGCGCCGACGCCGACACCCAAGAAGCCCGCGCCAACGATACGAGCCGGCAGGCGGCGGCCTTCGCCTCGGGCGCGCAGTACGTCTCGACCGACTACATGCGGCCCGATCGCCGGTTCGGGCCCTATTCGGTGGAGTTGCCGGGCGGCGCGACCGCCCGGCTCTCGCCGGTCGTGCCCGGACGCTAGAGGGCGTCGGCCTCGTCGTTGCGCGCCTGCTTCAGCGGTGGCGCGGTAGCGGGCGCGGCGACCGCCGGCTGGGCGGCTCCGTCGGCGGAGGGGGCGCGTGCGACGGCCGTGACCTGCGGAATGTCGTCCTTCTTGTCGCCGAAGACGCCCTGCACCAGTTTCCGGCCCAGGAAGCCGCCCGCGAACTTGCCCACCGGTCCGGCGACCGCGGCGCCGGCCGCGCCGCCTGCCACACCGCCGACCACGGTCCCCAGCTTGTCGCCCAAACCGTCCTTGTCGGGCTTCTCGACGATATCGGGCGCGACGCTGATCGGCGCCGAGGTCGCGGCGGGCGTGGAGACATCAGTGACCGGGGCCGGCGCGGGTTTGACGACGGCGGGATCGGGGGCGGGCGCCGTCGGCTCGACCGTGGGAAGAGGGGCCAGGGCAGGAGCCGGGGGTGCGCCTGTGTGAGCGGCCAGGTCCAGCACGTTGGGCGCCGTGGCGGGGGCCTGCGCCAGGGCGGCGATGGGCGTCACGACGAGGCCGAAAGCCAACAGACAGGAGAAGGCACGCATCTGGAACGCTCCTCGAGGAACTCCCTCGCTAGAGCGCCTTCAACGCGGTCCGTGCGTCTGCGGTTGCCTTGATAAGGAAAAGGGCCCGCCGAAGCGGGCCCTTTGAATGTCTTAGCCGGTGATCTTCAGGTTGGTCGCCGAAGTCTTGCCGCTGCGACGGTCCTGCTCGAGGTCGAAGTTGACCGTCTGGCCCTCGTTGAGGCCCGACATGCCAGCCTGCTCGACGGCCGAGATGTGGACGAAGATGTCCTGACCGCCGTCATCCGGCTTGATGAAGCCGAAGCCCTTGGTCGGGTTGAACCACTTCACGGTGCCGGAACCAGCGCCCGCCACGACGCCGCGCGGACGATCGCCGCCGCCGCCGCCGCCGAAGCCGCGGTCACGACCGCCGCCGTAGCCACCGCCGCCGCCGCCGCCGTAGCCGCCGCCACCGCCGTAGCCGCCGCGATCACCGCGGTCGAAACCGCCGCCGCCAGCGCGACGCGGTTGCGGAACGCCTTGTTCGGTGACGACGATCTGCGTCGCCGCCAGCTTGCCGGAGCGACGATCCTGCTCCAGCTCGTAGTCGACCTTGTCGCCTTCGCCCAGGGCGTCGAGCCCCGCTTGGTTCAGGGCCGAAATGTGAACGAAGACGTCAGAGCCGCCATCGTCGGGTTGAATGAAACCAAAGCCCTTAGCCGTATTGAACCACTTAACCGTGCCGCTCGCCATATCGTCGCAACCTAACCGAGAGTCGAAGTCATGCGCCGCCCACAGACAGGCGCCCGGCCAATCTCCCTGACGAGCCGTGTTCGAAGTTGTAGCAGGGAAATCTCACAAGGCCAGCGCCCGTGACACGCGAGCCGCTTGAGACTATGGGACCGACCCCCGAAGCCTTGCAGAGCAAGAGGTCCCGTTGAAGAGCGTTTGCATCTATTGCGGCTCGTCTCCCGGCGTCGATCCCAGGTTCATGGAAGAGGCGATCCGCTGCGGAACGCGCCTCGCCGAGGCGGGCATCACCCTGGTCTACGGCGGCGGAAAGGTCGGCCTGATGGGGGCGGTGGCCGATGCGGCGCTGGCGGCCGGCGGCAAGGTCACCGGCGTCATGCCCCAGGATCTCGTCGACCAGGAGATCGCCCATCGCGGCCTGACCGACCTGCGCGTCGTGAACTCCATGCACGAGCGCAAGCTGGCCATGGCCGAGCTGTCGGACGCTTTCCTCTGCCTTCCCGGCGGGCCGGGCACGTTCGAGGAAATCTTCGAACAGTGGACCTGGGCCCTGCTGGGCATCCACGCCAAGCCGTGCGGCTTCGTGAACGTGGGCGGCTACTACGACCTGATGCGCCAGACGATCCAGCACATGGCCGACAACGGGTTCATCGGCCAGACCTACGTCGACATGCTGGTCTATGCCGACAGCACGGACGAGGCGCTGGAGCGTTTCCGCGCCTACGTCGCCCCGCCGCCGAAGTGGTCCACCAACAAGCCCTAGAGCTGCAGGCGGTACACCTTGGTCGCCGTTCCGGAGAACAGCGCCGTCTTCTCGGCGCTGGAGGCCCCGGCCGCGAGGCGCTTGAAGGCGTTCCAGAGCGTGGCGTAGTCGCAGCTTCCCATGTCGACCGGGAAGTTGGACTCGAACATGCAGCGCTCGGCGCCGAAGGCCTCGATGCAGGTCTCGATGTAGGGCTTCCACTCGGCGGCCAACTGTTCGGACGGCGCGCGCGGCTCCTTCAGGAACGAAGGGAAGTTGCAGAACGCCATGGCGAGGCCGCCGAGCTTCACGGCCACGTTCGGCGACCTGGCCAGCTCGCGGATGTTGTCCCGCCACCCGGCGAAGCGCTCGTCCCGCATCCCTGCGTAGCTGGCCCGTCCCAGCGGCGTGCCGACGTGGTCGAGAACGATCGTGGTGTCCGGGAAGGCGCGGGCCAGGTCGATCACGTCGCCCAACTGCGGCTCGAGCAACCAGGCGTCGAATGAAAGACCCAGGGGCGCGAGATGCCGGAACCCGGCTCTGAAGTCATCGCGCAGGTAGAGGCCCGGCTCGACGCGATGCAGCGGGCCCAGCACCTCGACGTCGGCGTCCCACGAGGCGCTGTTGCGGATGCCGCGGAACCGACCGCCGCCGGCGGAGATGTGCGCTTCCAGCACCGGCTTGACGGCGTCGCCCAGCAGGAGGTCGGCGCGGCTGACGATGCCGGCGCAGGCGCGGAACGGCCCGTAGAGCCCGCTGGCGCTCATCGCGGCCACGCCGTTCACGAACTCGGTCTCTCCGACGGGGCGCAGCTCGACGGGGCCGTCGGCCCTGTAGAAGGCGCCGCACTCCACGAACACCGTGGCGACCACGTTGTGGCCGCTGCCCGTGTCGGCCATCAACTCGTCCAGCAGGTAGCGCTTGGCCGGCTCGATCGCCGTCATGAACGGATGCTCGACGCCCGATGGCGAGACATAGCCGCGCCGGTCCCAGAGGTGATGGTGCGGGTCGACGATCGGCAGTTCGGGCTCGAGAATGGCTTCCGGCATGGCGTTCCCTCTTTTCGTTGGGGGCCACGCTAGCGGGCTGACCATGCGGCGCTCAACCCGCCTAACGCATCTCGCCCCAGGTTCCGGCCAGCGCGTTGACCCCGCGTGGAGCGTCCACCCGCGCCTGGTCGCCGATCGCCCAGCCCGCCGGACAAGGCCCCAGGCGCATGAACCTCCGGACCTGGCGCGCGCCGACGTCCGAGCCGTCCAGGGCCATCACGGCGATGGTGGCGGTGAAGTCGCGGTCCGGATCGCCGACCTTGTTGACCGTCACGCCGTAGCGGCGACCGGCGATCTGGCATCGGACGGCGTAGAGACCGGGTCGGTCCACGCCGCCCTTCAGGTTGACGCACGGCTGACCGTTCACCTCGGGGCCGACGCGGCCCAGGCCGGTGCGGATGGTGGTGTCGGCGCAGACCTCGAGCGCGCCTGAGACGCGGCCCTCGTGGTCATGGCTCTCGACACGCCAGAGGGCAGGCGGATCCACCGCCTGCTGGTGGGCGGCGATACGCTGTTCCCGCGTCTCGCCCGTGCAGCCGGCGAGGGCGAGCAGCATCAGGGCGGGCGCGAGCCGTCGCGCCCGGACGAGCGGGGAGGGCATTGGGGTGTTCCCTCTCGGTGGAACTAGGGACGGATGGCGTCGATGGAGGCCGCGACCACGATGCCGCCCTCGGCCCGGGGCGGGACGTGGCCGGGGCGCGGTTTCAGCAGGCCGATGCGCACCTCGAGCGGATGCTGGCCGCGGGCCGGCCAGTAGCAGCCGAGGGGCAGGGGCGTGGCGGCGAGCTGGGTCTTCAGCAGCGTCCGGGCATAGAGCGAGCGGGCGTGCGGCCGGCTCATGATCACGGCGGCGTCGCAGGCCAGTTCCTGATCGAGGCGGACGAGGAACGCCGCGAGGTGGGCCAGCGGGTTGAACCAGCAGACGCACTGGAAGAAGGCGGCGAGCGCGGCGGCGCGCGGGTCCTTGCGGGCGATGTGGGCGCGCTCGTGGGCGCGGATCAGGTCACGCTCCTCGGCGGTGTAGCCCGCCTCGTCCGCCGGCATGACGATGCGCGGCGAGATCAGGCCGACCACGGCCGGGCCGGCGCGGCCGGCGCGCACCTCGGCCATGAAGCGGGACTGGGCGATGCCGACCCGCGCGGCCATCACCGCGAAGCCGGCCAGCCAGGCCAGGGCCACGAGCTCCAGGCCTGGAACGCGGTCGGCGAGGGCGGCGGCGGCCGACAGGCTCTCGGCGTCGCGCGGGGCCAGCACCACCAGCAGCGCCCCAGCGAGGACGACGAACGGGATCCGCCAGAGTCCGTAGGCTGTGGCGGCGCCGAAGAGCCTGCGGACCGGCGGGCGCAGGCCGGCGACGGCGACGACCGCCGCGCCGGCAGCCAGGTTGGCCAAGCCCAGCGCCGCGACGGCGGTGGCGGCGGGCTGGTCGCCCAGGATCGCGTAAGGAAGGTCGTTCATGCCGTGCGAGCCCCTCGCCAACCTGACCCTCGCCCGGCGGGATCGCTGGGCGCCTGCGAGCGGAACGTCGCCGCCACGATCAAAAGATTACGTGCGTAAAATAACCTGTCAAGCCGGGTCGGCTCATCCGGCGTTCTCGCGCGGCACGCTGATCAGCATGACCGACATCGTCGGGCCGCCGGAGACGTCGGCGCGGGCGTTGGCGCGGTAGTGCTCCACCAGCTCGCTCGGGCGCGGGGCAGGGGGCTGGACACGCCATCCGGCCCAGGCGCAGGCCGCGAGCGCGGAGGCCATCAGGACGGGACCGACGAGGCCGTCGTGTCGGGCCTTGTCGCGCAGCAGGCTCACGCGCACCTCCAGCGGGTGGAGCCCGCGCGAGGGCCAGTAGCAGCCGAACGGCAAGGGCTGGCTGGCCAGCTGCGCCTTGAGCAGCGTGCGGGCATAGAGCGCCCGGTCCGCCGGCCGATGGCGCAGCACGGCCGCGTCGCAGGCCAACTCCTGGTCCAGCCGCATGGCGCGGACGGCCAGGTGGACCAGCGGATTGAACCAGAACAGCGCCTGCAGCAGCGAGGCGAAGGCGCCGGCGCGGGGGTCCTGGCGGGTCACGTGCTGGCGCTCGTGGGCGCGGATCAGGGCGCGCTCCTCGGCGGTGTAGGCTCCGTCGTCGCCGGGCATGACGATGCGCGGCGAGATCACCCCGACGACGGCCGGTCCGCCGCGTCCGGCCCGGACCTCAGCCATGAAGCGGAGCTGGTGGCGAACCAGCAGGGCGGAGATCAGCAGGAAGCCGGCGATCCAGCCGGACAGGACGACGGCCGAGACGTCATGCATCGCCGCGGCCAGGGCGTCGCGCGCGGCGGCGCCGTCCTCGGTGCGGGGCGGCAACAGGGTGGCGAAGGCGGCCAGGGGCGGGGCGGCCCACAGCCAATAGGCGACCTCGGGTCCGAACAGGCGTCGCGCCGGAACCCTGAGCGCCAGCACCGCGACGATCGCCGCGGCCCCGACCAGGTTCACGCGCAGCAGCGCCGCCAGGACCTCAGCCATCATCGGACTCGAACTCGGCGATGAGCTTCTTCAGGCGCTCGACCTCGTCTGGCGAGAGCGCGCGGTGGCGGGCGTAGTGGGCGACCAGAGGCGCCACCTGGCCGCCGAACAGCCGGTCCAGCAGACCCTGGCTCTCGCCGGTGACGTACTCCTCGCGGGTAACCAGGGGGCGGTACAGCGCCCGGCCGCCGGTCCGCTCGGACGCGATCGCCTTCTTCTTCAGGAGCCGGTTGATCAGCGTCTTGACCGTGGCCTCGCCCCAGCCCTGCGCCGGCCCGACCGCCTGCACCAGTTCTTCCGCCGTCAGCGGACTGCGGCCCCAGAGGGCCTCCATGATCTGGCTTTCAGCGCCTGAGATCTTCGACATCTTCCACCCGTGGCAGACACATTAGGCTACGACTGTAAAATCACGAGTCAAGCGCCGCCGTGAGCATGGGAGTTGCGCCGTGCGGCAGGAGTAAGGCAGCGTGCCCGTCGAGAGCGGGGGAAACATGGCGGACACGGCAGCGACGGCAGGTCCCGCCAAGGGGCGCCACGACACCGTCGGGGTCCTCGGGGCCAGCGCCCTCGTCGCGGGATCGATGGTCGGCTCCGGCGTCTACCTCCTGCCGGCGACCTTCGGGGCGACCGGGTCGATCTCCATTCTCGGCTGGATCGCCGCCCTGCTCGCGGCGCTCGCGATCGCGGGGATGTTCTCCTGGCTGAGCCGCGCCGCGCCGTCGGCGAACGGCCTGGGCGATTATGTGCAGACCGGGCTCGGTCGGTTCTTCGGCGTGCAGACCACCGTGGCGTTCTGGACCCTGTGCTGGGTCGGCAATGTCGCGGTCGCCGTGGCGGTGGTCGGCGCCGCCGGCTTCCTCGTTCCGGGCCTCACCGAGCCCGCGCCCCGGCTGATCGCCACGCTGGCGGTGATCTGGTTCTCGGTGGTGGTGAGCTGGATCGGGCCCAAGACGGTCGCGCGGGTCGAGGGCCTGACCCTGGGGATTGGCCTGCTGCCGGTGGTGCTGACCGCGGTGGTGGGCTGGTTCTGGTTCAAGCCCGAGCTGTTCCAGGCCTCGTGGAACCCGGGCGGCCTGGGCCTGGGCGAGGCCGTGGGCGGAACGGCGCTCACCGCGTTCTGGGCCTTCCTGGGCCTGGAGTGCGCCGCGGCGGCGGCGGGGGTGGTGCGCAATCCGGCCCGCAACGTGCCCATCGCCACCCTCGGCGGGGTGCTGGGCGTCGGGCTGCTGTACATCGCCGCGACCTCCGTCGTGATGGGCCTGACGCCCGGGGCGGAACTGGCGAAGTCCACGGCGCCGTTCGCCGACGCGGTCCGCATCACGCTGGGGGTCGGCCTGGGCGCCGCCATCGCCCTCTGCGCCCTGCTGCGCGCCCTGGGCTGCATGACCGGCTGGACGCTCGTGACGGCCGAGACCACGCGCAGCGCGGCCGACGTCGGCGCCTTCCCCGCCTTCTTCCGCACCAAGCCGGGCGAGCACGTCTCGCCGCCCAACCTGATCGTGGCCGGCGTTCTGATGAGCCTGTCGGCGGTCATGACCGTGACCCCGACCCTGGGCGAGCAGTTCGGGGCGCTGGTGAACATGGCGGTGGTGCTGGCGCTCTACTGCTACTGCCTCTCGGCGCTGTCGCTGATCCGGCTGTCCAAGGTGTTCTCGCCCCGGGCGCGGGTGTTCGCGATCGCCACGGCGCTCGCCGCCATCGTCTTCTCGGTGATCCTGATCGCCCAGGCCAATCCGCACGAGCTGCTGCTGTCGCTGGCGCCGCTGGCGTTGGCGGCGGTGCTGTATCTCCAGCTCCGTCGGCGGTAGTTTCCGCCCCGGACCAGCGGAGGACCTGATGCTGCCCGTCGATCTCTACCGGGGCGAGGACGCCCTGCGGCGCGACCGCGAGGCGGTGCTGCGCAAGAGCTGGCAGTTCGTCGGCCACGTGCAGCAACTCCCAGGCGCCGGCGACTACCTGGCCGACGTGGTCGGGGGCGCGCCGGTGGTGGTGGTCCGCAAGGAAGATGGTGAGCTGGCCGCGTTCCACAACGTCTGCCGTCACCGGGCCGGCGCGCTGGTCGCGGACGGCCAGGGCAACTGCGCCGAGGGCTTCACCTGCCGCTATCACGGCTGGCGCTACACGCTGGACGGCCGGCTGCGCAGCGCGGTCGACTTCGGCAAGGCGCCCGGGTTCGATCCGCGCCAGTACGGCCTGTTCCCGATCCGCGTGGAGACCTGGCGCGGCCTGGTCTTCGTCAACATGGACCTGGCCGCCGAGCCGCTGGCCGGGCTGGTCGGACCGCTGGCCGCCCGCTGGCCGGACGACCAGTCCGCCCTGCCGCTGGTCGAGCGCCGCAGCCACGTGATCGGCTGCAACTGGAAGACCTATGTCGAGAACTACCTCGAGGGGTATCACATCCAGAAGGTCCACCCGGAGTTCGACAGCGACGTGGTCGTGGCCGAGTACCGGACCGAGGTGGTCGGCGAGGTGGTCTTCGCCGCCGCGCCGCCGCGTGACGCCAGCGTCTATGGGGGCGTCTGGGGCTGGCTGTGGCCGAACCTCGGGGTGAACGTCTACCGCCACGGCTACATGATGGAGCGGATGACGGCGCTGGGGCCGTCACAGACCCGGCTGGACTACTTCTACTTCTACGAGGCCGACCGGCAGGCCGAGCTGGCCGACATGCTGAAGTTCTCGGATCTCGTCACCGCCCAGGACCTGCAGGTCTGTGAGGAGGTGCAGCGCAACCTCGAGGTCGGCGTCTACCAGGGCGGCGTCCTGTCGCCGAAGCACGAACAGGGCGTCGCCTGGTTCCAGGACCGCATCGCCGAGCGGCTTGGCCTGCCGACGCCGCCGAAGCTGACGGCGGTGGCCTAGGCTGTGCGCCCTCCTCCCCAAACGGGTGAGGGGAGGGAGAGCCGAGGATCACGCCCCGAGATTCTGCGCCTCCAGGTCCAGGCGGCCTTCCAGGGCGAAGGTCTGGGCGTCGGGGCCGACGGCAACGCCGTAGCCGCCGCCGCGGATCAGGTAGGCGCGGGCCTCCAGGTCCCAGTCGGCCAGCAGACGCGGGTCGGCGGTGACCGTCACCCGGCGCCGCTCGCCGGCCTCCAGCGCCACGCGGGCCCAGCCGATGAGCCGCTGCTGCGTGCGGCCCGGCGAGGCCAGGAGATAGGCCTGGGCGACCTCGATGCCCGCCCGCGAGCCGGTGTTGCGCACCTCGAAGCTGATCTCGCGGCCGCGCGTCTCCAGGCCTGAATAGGCGAAGCTCGTGTAAGAGAGGCCGAAGCCGAAGGGGAACAGCGGCCTGGAGCCCGTGCGGGCGAACCAGCGGTAGCCGACGTCCGAGCCCTCCACATAGTTGATGTCGAAGGGCGGGGTGTCGCCGCGCTCGTTGACGATCGGCAGGTCCGAGCCCGGCAGCCTGGGGTGGGCCAGCTGGTCCACGGAGGCGGGGAAGGTGATCGGCAGCCGGCCCGACGGGTTCACGTCGCCGAACAGCACAGCGGCGATGGCCTTGCCGCCCTCAGAGCCGGGATACCAGGCCTCCAGCGCCGCCGGGACGGCGCCGAGCCACGGCATGAAGACCGGATTGCCCGTCTCCAGCACCAGCACCGTCGCGGGCTGGGCGGCGGCGACGGCGGCGATCAGGGCGTCCTGGCCGTCGGGCAGGACGAGGGTGGTGTCCAGCGCCTCGGTGGCCCACTCCACGGCGAAGACGATCGCCACGTCGCAGCCCGCCGCCAGGGCCGCCGCGCGCGCCGGGTCGGTCCCGTCGTCGAAGATGACCTGGGCGTCGGTCCGCGCCTGGATGGCCGCCAGCGGCGGGTCAGGGTGATAGATGACGCCCGAGGTCCAGCGCGGGGCGTTCTCGGGGGGATCGAACCGGGTCGAGCCGGCCGGGATCACCTGGGACGAGCCGCCGCCCGAGATCACGCCGACGTCGGCGTGGCCGCCGATCACGGCGATGCGGCGCTGGCCGGACAGGGGCAGCAGGCCGCCGGCGTTCTTCAGCAGCACCATGCCCGCCTCGGCCGCCCTGCGCGCCACCGCCGCGCCGTGGGCGAGGTCGGGCTCGCCCACGCTGACCGGATGATCGAAGAGGCCGCAGGCGAACATCGCGCGCAGGCTGCGGTGCGCCATCTCGCGGACCCGGGCGGTGGAAACCTCGCCCTTGGCGACGGCGTCCTTCAGGGGCTCGTCGAAGAAGACCTCCGGGTCGAACTCCTGGCCCGACTGCTGGTCGAGGCCGGCGTTGGCGGCGGAGAGGCTGTGGACCGCGCCCCAGTCCGACATCACCCAGCCGCGATAGCCCCAGTCGCCGCGCAGCACGTCGGTCAACAGCCAGTGATGCTCGGAGGCATAGGTCCCGCCGACGCGGTTGTACGCGCACATCACCGAGCCGGGATCGCCGATCTGGATGGCGATGCGGAAGGCCAGGAGATCCGACTCCCTGAATGCCGCCTCTTCGATGTTGGCCGACAGCACCATCCGCCCCGTCTCCTGGCTGTTCAGGGCGAAGTGTTTGATGGTCGAGACGATGTGGCGGCCCTGGATACCGCGGATCGAGGCGCCGCACAGCACCCCCGCCAGCAGCGGGTCCTCGCCCAGGTATTCGAAGTTGCGGCCGTTGCGCGGCTCGCGGGTCAGGTTGACGCCGCCGGCCAGCAGGACGTTGAAGCCCTTGTCCCGGGCCTCGCCGCCGATCATGTCGCCCGCTTCCTCGGCCAGCTCGACGCTCCAGGTCGCGGCCAGGGACAGGGAGCCGGGCAGGGCGGTGGCGTTGTCGTCGCGGCGGTGGGCGGCCGAGATTCCCAGGCTGGCGTCGGTCTCGTGCAGAGCGGGGATGCCCAGCCGCTCCAGGCCCGGCACCCAGCCGGCGCACTTCTGCACGCCCTCGGGCCGGGGCTTCATCACCAGTGGCATATGGCCGTGCAGCAGGCCGATCTGCTCCTCGACGCTCATCTGGTCCAGCAGCGCCGCAGCGCGCGCGTCGGGATCGCCCGCCATGTTTCCTCCGTTTGTGTTCGTTGCGGCCACCCTGCCATCCACCGGCGGCGACTGCTATGGTGGCGCGTCAAGAACGGAGCCCGCGCATGAAGCTCTCCGACGAGGACCGCGACCGCCTCGCCCTCCACACCGCCTTCGCCGTGCACCAGATCTCGCGCTGGATCGCCGCCCGATCCGACGTGCCGCAGGACATCCGCGAGCGGCTGAAAGGCCACATCAGCGCCATCGAGGGCGTGATGGTCGCCACCGGGCACGACTGGATCCGGGACGAGATGGAAGCCACCGAGGCGGCGCTGAACGCCTGAGGCGTTCTCCGCGCTGTGCAGCCAGGGATGGGACGCGCCGAGGCGCCGGCCATGAGCGACTGAGCTCATCCGGGGCGGGTTTGATGGCTGCGGCTGGATCCTGGCGTGCGCCGGGACGACGTGGGTGGGGTGTGGAGGCCGATGCCGTCTCTGCGGCGTCTGCCCACGAGGTTCGGCGGTCAGCCCTCGTAGGCGCGGATGCGGATCTTGCGGGTGTCCGGGGGCTGGT
>JBFMGV010000107.1:0-19255 GCA_040752615.1 Pseudomonadota bacterium
CGAGGCCTCGCCCGCGACAAACCGTGCGCGCGCCCTGGCGCGCGCGCCGTTCCGCCAGCCTGAACCAGCCCTTCCGGCGAAGCTGGCCGGCCTGGGCTATGACGCCTACCGCGACCTGCGCTTCCGGCCCGACCGCGCCGTTTGGCGCGGCGAGCGCCTGCCGTTCCAGCTGCAGATGTTCCACCGCGGCGGCTTGTTCCGCGATCCCGTCGAGCTCAACGAGATGGCCGACGGCGCCGCCCGTCCGCTCCCGTTCTCTCGCGACCAGTTCACCTATGGCGCCCAGGACGTCGGCGACCTGCCGCCCGACCTCGGCTTCGCCGGCTTCCGTATCCACGCGCCGGTGAACGACCCCGCGCGCTTCGACGAACTGGCCGCGTTCCTCGGCGCTTCCTACTTCCGGGCGGTCGCGAAGGGCGTCCTATACGGACTCTCGGCCCGGGGCCTGGCGCTGGGGGCCGGCGAGCCGGGCGAGGAATTCCCGGCTTTCCGCGCGTTCTGGATCGAACGGCCCAGGCCCGGCGCCCGCGACCTCGTCCTGCACGCCCTGCTGGACAGCCCGTCCACGACCGGGGCCTTCCGCTTCGACATCACCCCGGGCGTCGTCACCAGCATGCTGGTCGACGTCAGCCTCTTCCCACGACGGCCCTTGAAGTCGGTGGGTCTCGCGCCCCTCACCAGCATGTACCTGTTCGGGCCGGAGCAACCTCGGCGCTTCGACGATTTCCGACCGGAGGTCCACGACAGCGACGGCCTGCTGACCGACGACGGAGCCGGAAACCGGATCTGGCGCCCCCTCGTCCACGCGCCTGCGACCCGGATCTCTGACCTCGACGTCGGCGCGCCGCGCGGCTTCGGCCTGCTGCAGCGCCAGCGCGACCTGTCGGCCTACCAGGACCTGGAGGCCAACTATCATCAGCGTCCCGGCGCCTGGGTCGAGCCGCTGTCCGGCTTCGGTCGCGGCGCGGTGCGGCTGGTGGAACTGGGCGCGCGCAGCGAGGCCGAGGACAACATCGTCGCCTTCTGGCGCCCGGCCGCCCCGCTGGCGGCTGGCCGCGAGCATCGTTTCCGCTACCGGCTGAGCTGGGGCGCCCAGCCCGAGCCTCCCACGCGGCTGGCGCGCGCGGTCGCCTGGCGGTCCGGCCGAGGACACGATCCTGGCCGGCGCCGGTTCCTGGTGGACTTCGCCGGCGTCGATCCGGCCGCCGTCGAGGGCCTCTCCGCCCAGGTCGGCGCCTCCGCGGGGCGCATCCGCGTAGAAAGCGTGCAGCCGAACGCCTCAATCGGCGGCGCCCGGGCAAGTTTGGAGTTCGACCCGGCCGGCGCCTCGACCGCCGAGCTGAGTCTGGCGTTGGTCCGCGGCGCCGTTCGCGCCTCGGAGAGTTGGATTTATCGATGGATCGCATGATCTGGCGGACCCTGGATCGCGCGCTCGACCGGGCCCCCGCCAAGGCCGGCCCCAAGCGTCGGCCCGAGCCCTTCTACAGTTGCGTCACCGCCGACCGGCCGCTCGAGATGCCGCGCCAGGACCTGACCCGCTGGGCCGGGCCGACCGGCGTGCTCGAGAAAGCGGGCTTGCGCAGGACGGCGGTGTTCGGCGGGTCGGCGGCGGTGACGGTCGTTGCCGCCCTGGTGATGGCCGACCTGCTGGCGGCCGGCGGGTTCACCGCCCTCGACGCCGGGGCGTTCGTGCTCTTCCTGGTGCTGTTCGGCTGGACGGCCTTCGGCTTCGCCAGCGCCGCCGCCGGCTTCGTGGCGAGCTGGGTGGACGGCCCCGACGCGGGGCGCGAACCGCAGCCGGTGGTCCGCACCCGCACAGCCCTGCTGATGCCCACCTACAACGAGGACCCCGGCCGGGTGCTGGCCGCCGTCCAGGCGATGCGCGAGGACCTGATCCGCGCCGGCGTCTCGCCGCTGTACGACATCTTCCTGCTCAGCGACACGCGCGACGAGGCCATCGCCCGCGCCGAGGTGGTGGGGGTGATCCGCGTGCGTTCCCGCCTGGGCGCCGAGGCGCGGCTGTACTACCGCCGCCGGCCCCAGAACGTGGAGCGCAAGGCCGGCAACGTCGCCGACTGGGTGCAGCGGCACGGGGGCGCCTACGAGTCGATGATCATCCTCGACGCCGACAGCCTGATGAGCGCCGACACGATCGTTCGCCTGACCGCGGCGATGGAGGCCGATCCGCGCCTCGGCCTGCTGCAGACCTCGCCCACCCTGGTCGGCGCCGAGACCCTGTTCGCGCGGGTCCAGCAATTCGCCGCCCGGGCCTATGGCGGGATGCTGGCGGCAGGGCAGAACCTGTGGTCGGGCGCCGAGGGCAACTACTGGGGCCACAACGCCATCGTCCGCGTCCGCGCGTTCGCCGCCTGCGCGGGCCTGCCGCACCTGCCCGGCCGCCAGCCGTTCGGCGGCCACATCCTCAGCCACGACTTCGTCGAGGCGGCGCTGCTGCGGCGGGGCGGCTGGGCCGTGCGCCTCGCGCCGCACCTGTCGGGCAGCTACGAGGAGGCGCCGCCCACCGTGGTCGACATGGCCCGGCGCGACCGCCGCTGGTGCCAGGGCAACCTGCAGCACGCAGGCGTCCTGGGCGCGGCCGGCCTGCACTGGGTCAACCGCTTCCACATGCTGCGAGGCATCCTCAGCTACGCCACCTCGCCGCTCTGGCTGCTGCTGCTGGCGTTCGGCGCCACGGCCTGGCTGGACCAGATCGGCGAGCCGGTGCGGGTCGACGGCAAGGCGGCGGTCGCGCTGTTCTCGGTGACGCTGGGCCTGTTGATCGCGCCGAAGCTGCTGGCCGGCGTGCTGGCCATGCGCCAGCGCACCGTCACCGGCCCGGGCCGCACGATCGGCCTCTGGACCAGCATCGCGGTGGAGACGGTGCTCAGCGCGCTGGTGGCGCCCGTCCTGATGCTGATGCAGAGCGCGGGCCTGTTCGACGTGCTGCTCGGCCGCGACTCCGGCTGGAATGCGCAACAGCGCGACGCCGGCCGCCTCTCGCGGCGCGAAGCGTGGCGTTCGCACCGGGGTCATGTCCTGATCGGCGTGCTGGGGGCCGGGATCGCCTGGCTGCTGGACCCGGCGATCTTCTGGTGGACCAGCCCGGTGTCGCTGGGCCTATTCCTCTCGGCGCCGCTGTCGCTGGTGATGTCACGGATCGACGCCGGGTCGGCCTTCCGCCGGATCGGCCTGCTGGTCACGCCCGAGGAGCGCCTCGCGCCGCCCGTGGTCGCCCGCGCCGTCGAGCTGCGCGCGGCCTACGACCGGGAAGCGGCGAACCGCGTCGAGATCGAGCGCCTCCTGCGCCAGCCCGTCCCGTGCCATCGCCCGATGCTGTGGGCCCCGGCGACCCCGCCCCAGGCCGTGGCGGCCTGAGCCGTCAGCCGGCCTGCTGGGTGGGGAAGGGCACCACCACCGCGGCGTCCTCGGCCCGGCGCTGGCGGGCGCGTTCCTCGGTGGCGCGCAGGAACTCCTGCAGGTGCGGCACCAGGAAGTCGATGAAGGCCCGCACGCGCGGCGTGTCCTTCAACTCGCGCCGCGTCACGATCCATGAACTGGCGCGACCCTCGGGGATGTCGTCAGAGCATCGGACCATGTCGCGGTCGGGATCGGCCACCGAGCACGGCAGCGCCCCGATGCCCAGGCCCGCCTTCACCGCATAGACCAGGCTGCCCATGCTGTTGCTGCGGGTGATCGGCGGCTTGCCGCCGGCGTAGCGCATCATCCAGGTGGCCGCCGGGATCTCACCCGTCTCGGGGGTCACGTCGATGAGGTCGTGTTCCTTGAGGTCGTCGAGCGACGCGGGCGTGCCGCGCCGGTTCGCGTAGTCGCGGCTGCAATACAGCGCCATCGGATGCTCGGTGATCTTCCGCGCCACCAGATCGGAGGCCGCCAGCTCGACCGCCGTGCGGATGGCGAGGTCGGCCTCGCCGCTCTGCAGGTCCAGCGAGCGGTCGGTGATGACGAGGTCCACCTGCACGTCGGGATGCAGCTTCCGGAACTCGGCCAGAGCCGGGATGATCATGGTGTTGGCCACCAGCTCGTTGGTGGTCAGCCGCAGCGCGCCGGCCACGCCGCGCTTCTGGCCCTCGGCGTAGTTGGCGAAGCGGATCGCCGCGCGCTCCACGTTCTCGGCCTCGGGGATCAGCGCCTCGCCGGCCTCGGTCAGGCGGCTGCCGGTCTGGCCGCGTTCGAACAGCTTGAAGCCCAGGTCGTGCTCCAGGCTCTCGATCCGCCGCGCGACGGTGGTCTGGTTGACGCCCAGCGCCTTGGAGGCGGCCAGGGTCGACCCGCCTCTGGCCACGGCCAGGAACGCCTTGAGGTCATTCCAGTCGAACATGACGGGCATTCTGCGGTTGCGCAGAGCTGAACTGCAAGAGCGCAGATCGCCGAACGGCCGGCCTTAACCGTATCTTCCCCGCCCCCAGCGGTGACGCCCCTGTTCCTCCCCCGAGCCCGGCGACCGCTTTTGAGCAGGACTTGAAGGTGTGTGTGCGTGATGAAGCTCTACTGTGACCCGATCTCGACGACGTCCCGGCCCGTGCTGATGTTCCTGGCGGAACAAGGCCTGTCGGTCGATATCGTCAAGGTCGACCTGATGGCCGGCGGCAACCAGGACCCCGAGTACCTGGCCCTGAACCCCAACGGCATCGTTCCCTTCCTCGTGGACGGCGACTTCCAGCTCGGCGAGAGCGCCGCGATCCTGAAGTACCTCGCCATCCGCAGCCACTCGACCGCCTACCCCGAGAGCCTGAAGGCGCAGATGCGGGTGGACGAGGCGATGTCGTGGTTCGCGACCCAGTTCCACGAGGTCTTCTGCCTGATGTCCTGCTACCCGGCCCTCGGCGTTCCGAAGGGCGCGCCGCCAGAGCTGCTGGCCGCCCTGATGGCCTACGGCAACGAACACGCCCCGCGCTGGCTGAAGGTGCTGGACCAGCACATGCTGGCGGGCCGGCCCTATGTGTGCGGCGACCAGGTCAGCCTCGCCGACTACCTGGGCCTGTCGTACGTGCTGCTGGGCGACCTCATCGCCTACGATTTCGGCGGCTATCCCAACATCCAGACCTGGATCGCCCGCATGAAGGCCCGCCCGGCGTTCGTGCCGACCTATGCCGGGTTCGAGGCCCTGGTCGGCTTCGCCCGCAGTCAGGCCCAGGCCGCCTGACACGACCCCAAATCGTCCGGTCTCCTCCCTGACGGCCGGACGCCCGGGCGGGCGCCATGCCCCACGTCGCCCCGCCCCGACCTGCCGCTGTCCCCAGCGGCGGCGGGTCATCGTCCGCGCCCCTTCCGCGTTCCCCGATGCGGGAGGGGGCGGGCACATGACATCCTCGTAAGCTTTCCCCGCGCCCGCTTCCCACGCCGGGACTGAGTGGTAAGGATCACCCCTTCGCGCCCACGATCGGGATGATCCATGCTTCGAACCGCCCGCGCCGCCGGCCTCGCCTTCCTGCTGGCCACCACGGCGCTCGCGCCCGCCGCGATCGCCACCTCCGCCGCCGCGGCCGAGGCCCCGCCGATCCGGTTCAAGGAGCGCACGCTGCCCAACGGACTGAAGGTGTTCACCTCGGTCGACCGCGCCACGCCGAACGTGGCCGTGCAGGTCTGGTACGGCGTCGGATCCAAGGACGACCCGCAGGGCCGTTCGGGCTTCGCGCACCTCTTCGAACACCTGATGTTCAAGGCGACGCGGAACATGCCGTCGGAAACCCTGGACCGCATGACCGAGGACGTGGGCGGCTTCAACAACGCCTCCACCGCCGACGACTTCACCGACTACTACGAAGTGGTGCCCGCCAATCACCTGGAGCGCCTGATCTGGGCCGAGGCCGAGCGCATGGGCTCGCTGGTGGTCGACGAGGCGGTGTTCAAGTCCGAGCGGGACGTCGTGAAGGAGGAACTGCGCCAGCGGGTCCTGGCCTCGCCTTACGGGCGGCTGTTCGCCCTCTACCTGCCGCAGGCCAGCTACACGACCCATCCGTACAAGCGTCCGGGCATCGGCTCGATCGAGGAGCTGGACGCCGCGACCATCGACGACGTGCGGGCCTTCCACCAGACCTATTACCGGCCGGACAACGCCTCGCTGATCGTGGTCGGCAACTTCGACGAGGCCAAGCTCGACGCCTGGATCGACAAGTACCTCGGCCCGCTGAAGAACCCCGCCCAGGCGATCCCGCAGGTGACGGCCAAGGAGCCGGCGCGGACCACACCCGGGGTGTTCGACGGCTATGGCCCGAACGTGCCGCTCCCCGCCGTGGTGCTGTCCTGGCAGGGGCCCAAGGCGTCCGATCCCGACGCCCCGGCGCTGAAGGTGCTGGACGCCATCCTGTCGGGCGGCAAGTCCTCGCGCCTCTACAACAGCCTCGTCTACGACAAGCAGATCGCCGCCGAGGCCTATTCCAGCGCCGACCTGCCCGAGGACCCGGGCATGTTCATGGTCGGGGCGATCCTGGCCAGCGGCCACACCATCGCCGAGGGCGAGAAGGCGTTGCTGGCCGAGGTGAAGCGCCTGCGCGACGCCCCGCCAACCGCGGCCGAGCTGGCGGAGGCCAAGAACGAGCTGCTGGCCGGCGCGCTGAAGGAACGCGAGACCATCGAGGGGCGGGCCAGCGCGATCGGCTACGCCATCGCCGTCTCGGGCGATCCCAACGCTGTCAACACCGAGCTCGGCCAGTTGCAGGCCGTGACCGCCGCCGACGTGCAGCGGGTGGCGCGCAAGTACCTCGCCGACAACGGCCGAATGGCGATCCGCTACCGGCCCGAGAGCGAACGGCCGAAGGGCGAGACGCCGCCCGCCACGCCGACGCCGCCCAAGCAGGTGGCCACCTACAGCGGGCCGGTCTTCACCCTGGCGCCGGAAGCCGAGCGCATGAAGCCGCCGCCGGTGGGCGAGCCGGTGCAGCCGGTGCTGCCGACGCCCTCCGAGAAGACCCTGGCAAACGGCCTGCGGGTGATCGTGGCCCGGTCGTCCGACCTGCCGCTGGTGACCGCCGACCTGACGGTGAAGGCCGGCGCCTGGGCCGACCCGGCCGGCCTCGCGGGCGCCTCGGCGATGATGACGGGGATGCTGACCGAGGGCACCCGGACCCGCTCGGCCCAGGAGATCGCCAGCCAGATCGAAAGCCTGGGCGCCTCGCTGAGTTCGGGCGGCGGCCTGGAGTCCGGGTCCGTGACCCTGACGGCCATGCCCGACAACCTGCCCCAGGCCCTGTCGATCATGGCCGACGTGGCGCGGAACCCCGCCTTCTCGGCCGAGGAACTGGAACGCCAGCGCGAGCAGGCCCTGGATGGCCTGCGGATCGCCTATCAGCAGCCCGGCAGCCTCGCCGGGCTCGCGGCGGCGCCCATCGTCTACGGCGGCACTGCGTTCGGACACGTCGTCCAGGGCACGCCGGCCAGCCTGGCCAGGCTGAAGCCCGCCGACCTGTCGGCGCTGCACACCGCCGCCTTCCGGCCTGACAACGCGATCCTGGTCCTCACGGGCGACATCTCGGCCGAGCAGGGCTTCGCCCTGGCCGAGAAGGCGTTCGGCGACTGGAAGCGGCCGGCTACACCGCTCCCGCCCGCTCCGGCGATCCAGCCCAAGGCGCCGACCCGCGCCCTGGCCATCGACATCCCCGGCACGGGCCAGGCCTCGGTCAATGTGCTGAAGCCCGGTATCGCGCGTGGCGATGCCGACTACTATCCGGCGGTCGTGGCGGCCAACATCCTGGGCGGCGGCTACTCGGCCCGCCTGAACCAGGAGATCCGCATCAAGCGCGGCCTCTCGTACGGGGCTTCCGCCGGGCTGTCGGCGGCGCGCACGACCGGATCGTTCCGCGCGTCCGCCCAGACCAAGAACGAGTCCGCCGGCCAGGTGCTGGACCTCATCAAGGCCGAACTGGAGCGGTTGGCCGCCCAGCCCGCGGGCGCCGACGAGCCCAAGGCCCGCAAGTCCAACATCGTCGGCGGCTACGGCCGCGGCCTGGCGACCTCCGAGGGCCTCGCGGACACCCTGGGCAACTTCGCGCTCTACGGCATCCCGCTGGAGGAGCTGTCCCGCTACACCGCCAAGGTCGAGGCGGTGGACGCCGCCCAGGTTCAGGCCGTGGCGCGACGCGTGTTCGACCCCGCCCAGGTCAATGTCCTGGTCGTCGGCGACGCCAAGACGTTCTCGGGAGACCTGAAGGCCAAGCTGCCCGCGCTCGAGGTCATCCCGACCGACCAGCTCGATCTGGACAGCCCGTCGCTCAGGAAGTGAGGGCGCGCCGGCGGCGAAGGCCGGCGCCCGTCACACCGAACCCGAGGATCATCAGCGCCCAGGTCGACGGCTCAGGGACCGCCGTCGACGTATCCGGCGGGGGCTCGGTCGTGGGCGGCCCTGGCGGGGAGCCCGGCGGCAGAACCACTTCGGTGAAGCCGTCGTCCACAAAGGGCGGCCCCGGCGGCGGCGGCACGACGATCACCGGCCCCTCGCCGTCGAGGAAGGTCTCGCCCGGCCCCGGAACTTCGTCCGGCACGATGATCAGGGGCATCAGCCGCGCGCCGACCGGCGCGCCCGTCGTGCAGGTGGTGGTCCGGATCAGGGCGTACTCCGGCGCGGCCACGGGCGGCGCGATCCGCGTCATCATCAGGCGCGCGTCCGGATAGCCCCTGGGCGCCGTCAGCGCCGCGACCCGGACCGGAGCCGCGGGCCGACGCGCGAGCTTTCGCTTGGCGGGCCGGGCGGACTTGTGGGCCACGGCCTTCGGCTTGTGGGCCTTTCGGATCTGAGCCCGCGCCGCTCGGACGCGTGGCGCCTTTGCGGGCGCCGGCCTCAGGACCTCGCCCAGGCGGCTCATCCGGGGCGGAGCCGCCCCCGGCGCGCCGCCGACCGGCGACATCATCGGCACACGGCTGACGGTCTCGACGCAGTCTTCGGCAGCTGCGGCCGGAACAACCAGGGCCGTGGCGAAGACACCGACCAGCAAACTGCGCCATGCGTGAGCCATGCTGACGCTGAGACGTGCCAGCCCCGCGTCGCGTTCCCTGGCTCAGCTTGATCCGACTGTTGAAATTTTCGCGATGAAACTTTCGCGCGATCAGACAGTTGTTTTGATCATCCCATGTATGACTTCAACCCACACGGGAAGTCCAACGGCTCAACTCGCCTTCCCGGGCCATGAGGGCGAGGCCTGACGCGATCGACTCCAGCTCCGCCCCGGTTTCGATGCGATCGCGGGCGAAGCGTCGGTGGAACACCTCGCGCACGGCCGGCACCAGGGACGAGCCGCCGGTGAGGAAGACCCGGTCGATATCGCCGGAGCCCAGCCCCGCGTCGGACAGGGCCGCATCGACCGCGGTCTCGATCTGGCCGAGCTCCGGGCTGATCCAGCCCTCGAAGTCCGCCCGCCGCACATCGCGGACGATCGAGATCGAGCCGGCTTCGAAGCGGAACTCGGCCTCGGCCTCCGACGACAAGGTCTCCTTGAGCTTCGAGACCGACCGGTAGAGGGCGTAGCCGTAGTTCTCGTCCAGCGTCTCGATCAGGCGAGCGATCTTCTCGGGTTCGGCCGCCTCACGCTCAAGGGCGCGGATCTCGCGCATCTCGCGGCTCGCCCGCAGCAGCGCCAGCTGATCCCAGCGGGCGAAGGCGGCGTAGTACTTGTAGGGAATGGGCAGGGTCTTGCCGAACGAGACGTAGTCGCCGCCCTTGCCCAGCTCGGGCGAGACCAGGTTGTCGATGATGCGATAGTCGAACGCGTCGCCCGCCACGCCCACACCCGCCCGCCCCAGGGGCACGGCGCGCATCGCGCCCGCATGCCGCTCGAACCGGATGATGGAGAAGTCCGAGGTGCCGCCACCGAAGTCGCCCACCAGCACGGTGGCGTCGTGGTCCAGCTCGCGCGCGAAGAAGAACGCCGCGCCCACGGGTTCGTAGGCGTACAGCACCTCCTTGACGCCCATGCGGTGGAAGGCCGTCTCATAGCGGGAAAGCGCGAGCTGCTCGTTGGGGCTGCCGCCCACGAACTTCACCGGCCGGCCGACGATCACCCGCTCGGGCAACTCGCCGAGCACGCCATCGGCGTAGTCACGGACCTTCAGCAGGAAGGTCGAGAGCAGGTCCTCGAACTTGTAGCGGCGCCCCAGGATCTGGGTCTCGCTGAAGCTCTCCTGCGCCGCGAAGCTCTTGAAGCTCTGGATGAACCGCGTCTCGGCCGGATCCTCGACGTACATGTCGATCGCCGCCGGCCCAGCCGCGATCTGCCGCTCGCTGGGCAGATCCGGCGGGGCATAGAACGACAGGCACGAGCGGAAGGCGAACAGCTCCCCGGCCGAGCTGGGGAACTTCACCAGATGCGCCGGCCCCGACTCGTCGGCGAGCGCCAGGACGGTGTTGGTGGTGCCGAAGTCGATGCCGAGACTGTAGCCGGCCATGGGCCGCGTTCCTTACTGTCGGGGAGGGACGACGGATCGCCCGCTCCCCCGTGAGGCGCGCGATCCTAGAAGGGCTGCGAGGCCGCCCGCATTACGCTTCGATCTCCACCAGCGGCCGGTCGTAGGCGCAGACCGTGGCGTGGTTGAGGATCTTCGACACCGAGGCGCCCAGCGGGCAGATCTGCACCGGCTTGGAGAGGCCCAGCAGGATCGGCCCCAGCACCTCGGCCCCGCCCAGCGACTTGACCAGCTGGGTCGAGATCGCCGCCGAGTGGATGGCCGGCATGATCAGCACATTGGCCGGGCCGGACAGGCGCATGAACGGATAGGCGCCGCGGCTCTCGGGGTTGAGCGCCAGTTCCGGCGGCATCTCGCCCTCGTACTCGAAGTCGATGCCGTCCATCTCATCGAGCATCCGGACCGCCTCGCGCAGCCGCTCCGAGCGCTCGCTCATCGGGTTGCCGAAGGTGGTGTAGCTCATGAACGCCAGCCGGGGCTCGAAGCCCAGCGTGCGGACGGCGCGGGCCGCCTCGATCGAGATCTCCACCAGTTCCTCGGCGTCGGGCATCTCGGTGACGTTGGTGTCGGCGATGAACAGGGTGTGGCCCTTGGCCAGCACGACGCTCATGCCGATCACCCGGCCGTCGGGCGCCGGGTCGATGACGTTCAGCACCTCTTCCAGCACCTGGTCGAAGTTGCGGGTCACACCGGTCACCAGCCCGTCCGCGTGGCCCAGGGCAACCAGCGCCGCGCCGAAGGCGTTGCGGTCCTGGTTGATCAGGCGCTGGACGTCGCGGCGCAGGTACCCTTCGCGCTGCAGGCGGCTGTAGAGGTAGTCGACCGACGCCTCGTTCCAGTGCGAGATCCGGGCGTTCAGCACCTCGAGGTTCGCCTCGGCCGGGTCGATGCCCGCCGCGCGCATGTTCTCGTGCACGAGCTCCTCGCGACCCACCAGGATCGCCTTGCCCAGGCCCTGGGTCTGGAAGGCGTAGGCGGCGCGGATCACGCTCTGCTCCTCGCCCTCGGCGAAGACGATGCGCTTCTGCGGACCCGACAGCACGGCGCCCTGCAGCTTCTGCAGGAAGGCGGCGGTGGGATCGAGGCGCTGCGCCAGCGACGCGCGGTAGGCGTCCATGTCCTCGATCGGCTTGCGCGCCACGCCCGTGTCCTGCGCCGCCTGGGCGATGAACGGCGGGATGTACGACAGCAGGCGCGGATCGAAGGGCGTGGGGATGATGTAGTTCGGCCCGAACTTGAGCTGCGCCCCGTGATAGGCGGCGATCACCTCGTCCGGCACGTCCTCGCGGGCGAGCTGGGCCAGGGCGTTCGCGCAAGCGATCTTCATCTCCATGTTCACCCGGCGGGCCCGCACGTCGAGCGCGCCGCGGAACAGGTAGGGGAAGGCCAGGACGTTGTTGACCTGGTTCGGATAGTCGCTGCGCCCGGTGGCCACGATGGCGTCGGGGCGGACGGCATGGACCTCCTCCGGCGTGATCTCCGGGTCCGGGTTGGCCATGGCGAAGATGATGGGCTGCGGGGCCATCGACTTCACATGGTCCTGGGTCAGCGCGCCCTTGGCCGAAACGCCGATGAAGACGTCGGCGCCCTCGATGGCCTCGGCCAGGGTGCGCTTGTCGGTCTCCACGGCGTGGGCCGACTTCCACTGGTTCATGTCCTCGGCGCGGCCGCGGTACAGCACGCCCTTGCGGTCGACCGCGATGACGTTCTCGTGGCGGACGCCCATGGCCTTGATCAGGCCCAGGGTGGCGATGCCCGCCGCGCCCGGCCCGTTCAGCACCACCTTCACTTCGCTGATCTTCCGGCCGGTGATCTCACAGGCGTTGATCAGGCCCGCCGCGGTGATGATCGCCGTGCCGTGCTGGTCGTCGTGGAAGACGGGGATGTCGAGCAGCTCCTGCAGCTCGGTCTCGATCCGGAAGCAGTCGGGGCTGCGGATGTCTTCCAGGTTGATGCCGCCGAAGGTCACGCCGATGTTCTTGACCACCGTGATGATCTCGTCGGGGTCGGTGGCGGTCATCTCGATATCGATGGCGTCGACGTCGGCGAAGCGCTTGAACAGCACCCCCTTGCCTTCCATCACCGGCTTCGAGGCCATGGGGCCCAGGTTGCCCAGGCCCAGGATCGCCGTGCCGTTCGAGATCACGGCCACCAGGTTGCCCTTCGACGTGTAGTCGTAGACCGTTTCCGGGTCCTTCGCGATCGCCAGCACCGGCACGGCCACGCCCGGCGAATAGGCCAGCGACAGGTCGCGCTGGGTGCCCATTGGCTTCGTCGCCGTCACGCCGATCTTCCCCGGCGTGGGATAGCGGTGGAAGCTCAGCGCCTCTTCGTCGGTGAAGGTGCGTTTCTCGACCTGATCCATGGTGCTCCTGCCCCGCCCCTGGGGCCAATTCCGGAAAGGGGCCCAACCTATAGACGCAGTGCCGTAGGGACAACGACGGAACAACTCCGCTGCCCGGCGAGTTGAGGGTCCCGATGGGCGTGGGGGAACGCCAAAAGGGAACAACTGCCTATGACCAAGCAATTCGCCTTCGCCGCCGCCGCGACCCTGGCCCTGCTGGCCGCCCCGGCCCTGGCTCAAACCCCGAGCACGAGCGCCCCGGCGGCGCCGTCCTCCGCGAGCCCGGCGACCCAGGCGACCCCGCCGTCGGACGCGCCGGCCACCAGCGCCACGCCCCCGGCTGACGACACGGCCGCCGAAGCGCCCGCCGCCAGCACCGGCACGGCGACCGACACCGCCGTCACCACCGGCATGTCCGTGAAGGACAACACCGGAGCCACCATCGGTCAGGTCAGCGAAGTGAAGACCGGCGCCGACGGAAAGAAGACAGCCACCATCAAGATGGGCGCCGACACCTTCGCGGTGGACACCAGCGCCCTCGCCGTCGCGAACGGCGCGGCCACGGTCAATGCGACCCAGGCCGAGATCAAGGGCATGCTGAAGAAGTAAGCCCTTCCACCGGAACTTCAGGCAGGGCGGCTCCTCGCGGGGCCGCCCTTTCCTATTCCAGCGGCATCCGGCCGACGATCTTCAGGCCATATCCCGCCGAACCCGGCAGGAGGGTCTGGGAGCTGGTCAGCAGGGTCATGTCCCGGACGCCCAGGTCCAGCAGGATCTGGGCGCCGATGCCGTAGTCACGCAGCACGTTCTGCGAATGGTCGGCCTGCGACTGGCCATAGCGCTCGGACAGCCAGTGCGGGTTGGAGTCGCGGATGAACACCGCCACCCCCGCGCCGTCGTAGGCCGCCAGGGCCTTCAGCGCCGCCGGCACATAGTCACGCCGCGTTTCCACCGCGCCCAGCATGTCGGTGGCCAGGTCCACGCGGTGCATCCGCACCAGCGTCGCCTTGTCCGGATCGATCCGGCCCTTGGTCAGGACCACATGCTCGGTCTGGTCCAGGCTGTTGCGGTAGATGACCATCCGGAACTTGCCGCCATAGGCGCTCTCGAACGGCGTCTCCAGCACCCGCTCCACCTGCCGCTCGGTGCGGCGGCGGTAGGCGATCAGGTCGGCGATGGTGCCGATCTTCAGGCCGTGCAGTTGTGCAAAGGCGACGAGATCAGGAAGACGCGCCATCGACCCGTCGTCCTTCATGATCTCGCAGATCACCCCGGCCGGGTTCAGGCCCGCCATGCGGCTGATGTCGACCGCCGCCTCGGTATGGCCGGCGCGGACCAGCACACCGCCGTCCTTGGCGACCAGCGGGAAGACGTGGCCTGGCGAGACGATGTCGTCCACGCCCTTGGTCGGATCGACGGCGACGGCGATGGTATGGGCGCGGTCGTGGGCCGAGATGCCCGTTGTCACGCCCTCACGCGCCTCGATCGAGACGGTGAAGGCCGTGCCGTGCCCCGAGCCGTTCTCATGCGCCATCGGCGGCAGGCGCAACTGGCGCGCCCGTTCGGCGGTGATGCTGAGGCAGATCAGGCCACGCGCGTGCTTGGCCATGAAGTTGATCTGTTCCGGCGTCGCGAACTGCGCCGGGATGATCACGTCACCCTCGTTCTCGCGGTCCTCGGCGTCGACCAGGATGTAGGGCCGCCCGTTGCGGGCGTCCTCGATGATGTCCTCGATGGGGCTGATGGCGCTCGACACGTTGTCCGGCTCCTGGTTCGAGGGCGGAACGAGATAGGGTCGTTTCATCGGGTCGCAGCCTTCATCTGGGCGAACTCCACCACCTGTTCGGCGACGGTAGCGAGCTGCCAGGCGTCTTTCTGGTCCTTGCAGGCGCCGGCCTCGTCGAAGAGGCCCGCGCCCGAGTTGAGGGCCGCGCCGAACGGCGTCGGCCAGCCCCTCAGCGCATGTATGATGGCCCGCAGCGCCATCAAGGTGGTGCCGGCCGCCTGCCAGCCGTCGGCGGTGATGATCGTGCCCACCGGCTTCTGCGACAGATAGGGCGAGGCGTCGGCCCGGGTCAGCTCCAGGGTGTCGAGGGCGTTCTTGATCACCCCCGAGATCGAGCCGTGATAGCCGGGGCTCGCCACGATGATCCCGTCCGCCGCCCGCACGGCGTCGGCCAGCTGGGTCTGGTGCTCGGTCGGGTCGCTGGGGCGCGGATCGAAGATCGGCAGCTCGCCCAGGAACGTCCCGCCGAGCAGCCGGGTCTCGCAGCCCAGCTCCTCGGCCCGCTTCAGCGCGCAGATCAGCGCGCGCTCGCTGGACGAGCCGGCGCGAATGGTGCCGCCGAGGCCGAGGATAAGGGGGCGTCTGCTCATGCTAGACCTCTAGGCCGCCCGCCCCCGGAACGCCAGTTCCCGTGAGGGCGCCCTGGCGGCGCCGCGCGCCGCCGCGGGTTCAGGCCGGCTCGCTTTCCTCGGCGAAGACCTTCTTCAGTTCGGTCTTCAGGATCTTGCCGTTGGCGTTGCGCGGCAGGGTCTCGGGCCAGAAGGCGACCTTCACCGGGACCTTGAACGCCGCCAGCCGCTCGCGGACGAAGGCGCGCAGCTCGGCCTCGGTGGCCGTGCCGCCCGGCTTCAGGTGCACCACCGCGCCCGGCTCCTCGCCCAGGGTCTTGTGCGGGATGCCGACGATGGCGGCGTCCATCACGTCCGGGTGGTCGTAGAGGACGTTCTCGACCTCGACGCAGTAGATGTTCTCGCCGCCCCGGATCAGCATGTCCTTGGCCCGGTCAATGATGAAGAGGAAGCCCTCCTCGTCGATCCGCGCCAGGTCGCCGGTGCGCAGCCAGCCGTCCTGGAAAGTCTCCGCCGTGGCCTCGGGCTTGTTCCAGTACAGCTTCACCACCTGCGGGCCCTTGACCCACAGCTCGCCCACCGACCCCACGGGCAGGATCGTCTTGCCGTCGGCGGGGTCGCGCACATGCATCTCGCCCACCGGCGCGGCGGGGCCGGCGCTGTCGGGGCGGTTCTCATAGTCCTTGCCGAGGTGGCTGGTGAAGGTGGCCGTGGTCTCGGTCATGCCCCAGCCGTTGCCCGGCTGGCTGCCCGGGAAAGTCTCGGCGATCTTGCGCACCAGTTCGGGCGCCGACGGCGCGCCGCCATAGGCCACCGACAGCAGCGACGAGAGGTCGTACTTGGCCCGCGCCGGGTGCTCGATCAGCTGCCAGGCGATGGTCGGGACCCCTCCCGTGGAGCTCACCTTCTCGTCCTGGATGAGCTTCATGGCCGGCTCGGCGTCCCAACGACGCATCAGCACCAGCTTGCCGCCCGAGTTCAGCGTCGGCCCCATGGTCGAGGACAGGCCGGTGGCGTGGAACATGGGCACCACCAGCAGCGCGACCCGCTGCGGCAGCTTCGTCGCGTCCAGCTCCGGCAGCGGCTCGCCCGCCCGCAGGAAATTGCGCGCCGCCGAGATGCCGCCGGCGGCGACGTTGGAGGTCATGTTGCGGTGGGTGCCGAGGGCGCCCTTGGGCTTCCCCGTGGTGCCGGAGGTGTAGAGGATCGTGGCGTCATCCTCGGGCTCCAGCGGCACGTCGGGCATCGCCCGCTCGGGCAGACCGCCCCACGAGTTGACGACGCCGATCACGTCTTCCAACCGCTCGGTACGCGCCGGCAGGTCGCCCGCCGCGTGCCGGGTCACATAGACCTTCTCGAGCGAGGGCAGCTTGTCCAGGAACTCGGCGATGCGCTCCAGGCGCTCGTCGTCGACGAAGGCCACCTTGGTCCCGGAGTCGGCCAGGCCGTACTCCAGCTCGGCGCCGGTCCACCACGCGTTCAGCGGCGTGACGATCGCGCCCACCAGCTGGCCGGCCCAGAAGGCCACGGGCCATTCCGGCAGGTTGCGCATGATCACTGCCACCCGGTCGCCCTTCCTCACGCCGTCGGCGATCAGCCGGTGGGCGAGGGCGATGGTCGCGCGGCCAAAGCTGTCGAACGTCGCGCGGTCGTTCTCATAGACCAGGAACTCGCGGTCCTTGAAGCGCATGCCGTTGACGAACACGTCGCGCAGGGTCGGCGGCGCGTTCTTCCAGGTGCGCGTCGGCACGCCCCGGATCACCTTTTCCTCGATCTCGAACGGCGAGCCCGGTCCGGTGAGCCTGGCGTGGGCGTCGGCCACGGACATCACCGGCCACGCTTTTGAAGAGTCGGTCATCTCGGGCGCCTTCCTACCTACCGGACCCTGCGTCAGCCCAGCGGGCTCACGCGAACGTCGATCTCGTTGGACTGTCCCGTACGAGCGGCAGCGGGCAGCCGTGTCTCTGCACGGCTACATGGGCGAAACAAACGTTCAAATCCAGAGGGGATTCGGCGATCGCCGGGGCATGGCTTGCCCCGGGCCTTCAGGTCTTCTGTGCCTGCCGGCGGGCGGCGTAGTGATCGCGGATCTCGCCCAACTCCCTGGCGAAGCGCTTCTGCGCCTCCTCCCGCAATTTGGGGATGTGGTAGCTCGGGAAGAGGTCGTTGTCGGGCTGGTAGTCCTTGAGGATCTGCTTCGCCAGGGTGACCTTGTGAACCTCGGTCGGGCCGTCAGCGATGCCCATGACCAGGCTGGAATTGACCATGTGCATGAAGGGCATCTCGTTCGAGACGCCCAGGGCGCCGTGCAGGTGCGCCGCCTTGGTCGCCACGTCGTGATAGACCTTGGGCATGGCCACCTTGATTGCGGCGATGTCCTTGCGGACCTTCTGGTAGTCCTTGTGCTTGTCGATCAGCCAGGCCGTGCGCAGCACCAGCAAGCGGAAGCTCTCCACCGCGATCCAGCTGTCGGCGATCTGCTCCTGCACCATCTGCAGGTCCGACAGCCTGCCGTCGCGGGTCGTCCGCGACACGGCGCGCTGGCACATCAGGTCCAGGGCGTGGCGACAGGCGCCGACGGTGCGCATGGCGTGGTGCACGCGCCCTCCCCCCAGGCGCACCTGGGCGATCACGAAGGCCGCGCCCCGCTCGCCCAGCAGGGCGTCATAGGGCAGGCGGACGTCGGTGTAGCGGACGTAGCCCTCGTTGCCGCCGCCGATCTCGCCCCCGGCGCCCACGGCCACGTTGCGCACGATCTCCACCCCCGGGGTGTCGGTCGGCACCAGGAAGATCGAAGTGCGTCGGTAGGGGTCCTTCGCGTCGGGATCGGTGATCGCGTACAGCACCAGGACCTTGGCGTACTTGGCGTTGGTCGAGAACCACTTCTCGCCGTTGATGACCCACTCGTTTCCGTCCAGCACCGCGCGCGTCTGGAACGTCAGCGGATCCGACCCGCCGGTCGGCTCGCTCATGGAGAAGGCCGAGCGGATATCTCCGTTCAGCAGGGGCCAGAGATACTCCGCCTTCTGCTTCTCGCTGCCGTAATGGGCGATGATCTCGGCGTTGCCGCTGTCGGGCGCCTGGCAGCCGAAGATCGTGGGGGCCAGGCTGTTGCGCCCCAGCTTCTCGTTCATCAGCGCCAGCTTGAGCTGACCAAAGCCCTGGCCGCCCAGGTCCGGACCCAGGTGGCAGGCCCAGAGGCCCTGATCCTTCACCTGCTGCTGCAGGGGCTTGATGAACCTGGCGCGTCCCTCGGTGGAGTACACGGCCAGCCCGAGATGCGAGAGGGGTTCCACCTCCTCACGCATGAAGTCCTCGATCCAGTCGAGCTTCTTCTGGAACTCCGGATCGGTCTCGAAATCCCAGGCCATGCGGCGCTTTCCCTCACGGAAATTTTTCGTATTCCGGGTATGCTACTCGCCTGAATGGCCAACGCAAGCGCCAGCCGCTCGACGCTTCAGGCTCCGCCGGGCTTCAGCGCCGCGACCACGCCGGAGACGTAGCTGGGACCGACCGTGATCTCGATGTCGTCGCGCAGCAGCAGGGTGGTGACCCCGCGGGCGGGCCGGCGGATCTGTTCCACCGTCGCCAGGTTCACCATCGCCGACCGGTGGACCCGGCGCAGGCGCGCCGGGCTGAACTGCGTCTCGATGCTGTTGAGCGTCGCCCGGAGAAGGTGGCTGCGCGTGACGGTGTGCACCACCACATAGTCGCCGGCGCCCTCGATCCACACGATGTCCTCGACCCGCAGCTTGGCCTCCCCGCCCTTGACCGGCGCCCACAGCGCGTTGGGCCGGCCGTCGTCGGAGGGGGCGTCGCCGGTCGCCGGGGCGGCCGGATGGACAGCGGCGCTGGCGTTCCGGGCGGCCAGCCGACGTCGCACGCGCTGCACGGCCTGGATCAGGCGCTCCGGCGTCACCGGCTTCAGCAGATAGTCGGCCGCCTCCACCTCGAACGCCTGATGGGCGTACTGGCCGAACGCTGTGAGGAAGACAATCTCGGGCGCGTCCTGGCCGCTGAGCAGCCCGGCCAGGTCGAGACCGCTGCACCCCGGCATCTCGATATCCAGCACGACGAGGTCAGGCCGGGCCTCCTGGATCACCTGACGCGCGCGCAGGCCGTCGCTGGCGGCTCCGGCCAGCT